>NZ_SDWW01000021.1 GCF_004168625.1 Pengzhenrongella frigida | reverse complement strand
GCGCTCGCGGCCGCGGCCGAGGCGGCCCGCGCAGCCGAGCAGGCGGCGGCGGCCGCGAACCCGGCCGGCGCCGACCTCGCCGCTGTCGGCGAGGCGACGCTCCGGTCGTTGCCCGGGAACGAGGGGGTCCGGCTCGCCTGGAACCACGCCGCGATCGGCAACCACCTCGGCGGGGTCTACCTCGACCGGGGCACCGAGATCATGATCAACGGACGACGCCTGGCCACGACACCGGAGCGGACCGCGAGCGTCGTCGAGCACGAGATGGGCCACATCTACCAGGCCCGGATCATGGCGGTGAACGCACCGGCGCTCGGTGGCTGGAACGCGTCCTACCGGGCGATGAAGTCACGGCTCGACGCGGTGTTCGCCGGCAACGGGCTGGAGAAGTCGGCCGACTGCATCGCGTTGCAGTTCGGCGCGACCTGGGTGGCCTACAACAGCGAGTGCGGCGGCGAACGCCAGGGCGCGGTCGACGCGCTGCTTGCCGGGCGGATGCCGTAGCGCTCTGCTGTCCGACGTCCGCACGACTGCTGCGCCTGGCGATGTCAGGGCGACGCGACGCTCGGAGTCGTCTCCACCGTCACCCCGAGACCGTCGCACAGGCCGACAAGGTAGGAAATGTGCTCCGGCAGGTCTTCGTCGACCTCATACAGCATGGGATCGTCCGGGTACGCCTCGTTGTCGAACACAGACTTGAGGTTGTCCAACGGCCATTGGGTGTCTGTGGTGCGGGACAGCTCCTTCGCCTTGTCTGTCTCCGCAAAGGCGCGGTCCCTTGTCTCCGGGGACAGGGTTCGGGGGTCGAAGCCGGGGTCGGTGAACCCGGTGGTGGCGACGATTCCTTGCGGGTCGCTGGAGAACAGAACCTCGCACATCTCGGTGTCGGCCTGGTCGGCAAGCACACGCTCTGCCTCCCGACTGGCCCCCGCACTCGCCTCCATGGCAGCGTCGCGGTCCGCCGATGCGGAGGCCGACGCCTCGGCCCCCCTGGAGTAGGCGTCGGGATCCCGATCGAAGACGCCGACGTTGACCATCCAGATGAGTCCAGAGATGACGGCGAGCGTCACAGCGATCCACCACGCCGCGGTCGCGAGTCCGTGACCTGCGTCGCCGCTCCGGCGGATTCGCCGTAGAGCGACCCGCGACACGACCAGGCCGACCGGCCACACCAGCAGGGCCAGGACAAAGGCGGCGATCGCCACCTCGTCGATACCGCGCCGCGGGGCATGGCTTGTCTCTTGAGTTTTGGTCATGGTCGCCTCAGCCGAGGAGCGGGAGCGTGAGGGTCGTCGGCGCGCCGACGGTCACCTTCACCGGCACCCCCCAGTCCTGGGCGTTGAGGTGGCAGGCGGGGTACTCGATCGCCGGGTCGGCGTCGCAGCTCGCCGCATGCGCGGTGATGTGCAGGACGCCGTCCCCCGCGGCCGGGTTGAGCACCAGGTCGCGCACGAGGTCGACGCCGTCCCCGGCGCCCGACAGCAGCAGCTCGGGTGGGGTCGCGGAGACCTGCAGGCGGGTCGAGGCCCCGTAGCGGTCGTCGTACTTCTGGCCCGTGGCCGGGGTGAACACCACCTCGAGGCGCAGCGGACCGGGCCCGACGTCGGTCACCGGGCGCCGTGTGCGGTGCGCCCCGGCGTCGAGGATCTCGCCGGCGACGTCCTTCGGCAGCCGGATCCGGGTCAGGCGGTGGGCGGCCGACTCGACGACGACCAGCTCGACCCCACCGGCCTCCGGCGAGGGGAGGACGACGACGCCGCTCGGCTCAGCGAGGTCGCGCGCCAGGGTCGTGACCTGGCCCGGGTGCCCGTCCGCGCCCGGCGCGTACCGACGGATCGCGCCGTTGTAGGTGTCCGCCACGACGACCGACCCGTCGGGCAGCACCGCGACGCCGAGCGGGTGCTGCAGCAGGGCCTGGTCGGCCGGACCGTCACGGAAACCGAAGTCGTACAGCCCGGCGCCGACCGCGGTGCCCACGGTCCCGACCGTGGTGATGCCGCCGTCGTCGGGCACGGGCGCGAGATCGAGGTAGCGCAGCGCGGAGACCTCGGAGTCCGCGAGCCAGACCCGACCGCCGGCATCGACGGCGAGACCGGACGTCTGTGCGAACCACGCGCTGGCGGCGGGCCCGTCCTGGAGCCCCTCGTTCATCGTGCCGGCCAGGCGGCGCAGCGAGCCGCCGACCGGGTCGAACGCCCACAGGGTGTGGTTGCCCGCCATCGCGACGACGAACGCCCCGGCGGCCGGCGACCAGACGACGTCCCACGGGGAGGACAGCCGGACCGCGTGCGGGTCGCCGGCCAGGTCGCCGTCGTCTCCGTTGTCCACGCCGCCGACCATGTACTGCTCGCCGGTGCCCGCGACGGTCGTGACGTGCCCGTCGGCCAGGCGGACGCCGCGCAGCGCGTGGTTGACGGTGTCCGCGACCAGGACGTCGAAGCCGACGGTCGCCCGCAGCGCGTCCGGGACCAGGCACAGCCCGTTCGGCTCGCTGAAGCGCGCCTGCGCCGGACCGCCGTCGGCCAGGCCCCGCTCCCCCGACCCGATGCGGCGCACGAGGGTCTCGCCGTCGGGCGCGAGCTCCGCGAGGCCGTGATGACCGGCGTCCGCCACGAGGAACGTCCCGCCGGGCAGGACGATCGCCTTGGCCGGGAAGCGCAGCGTGCCCGACGTCGGCTCGGGGGCGACGTACGGGCCGTCGCCGCGGTGCAGGGTGCCCTTGGCCTCGTGCTCGCGCGTGAGGTCGGCGACCAGGATCGAGAGGTTGTGCGCGTGGCCCTCGCCGGCCATCTGCGCGACGATGTAGCCCTGCGGGTCGATGACCACGAGCGTCGGCCAGGCGCGGGCGGTGTACGCCGACCAGGTGATCAGCTCGGGGTCGTCAAGGACGGGGTGGTGCACCTCGTACCGCTCGACGGCGGCCGCCAGGGCGACCGGATCGGCCTCGTGCGCGAACTTCGGCGAGTGCACGCCGATGATCACCAGCACGTCGCGATGCCGGGCCTCGAGCTCGCGCAGCTCGTCGAGGACGTGCAGGCAGTTGATGCAGCAGAACGTCCAGAAGTCGAGCACGACGATCTTGCCGCGCAGGTCGGCGAGGGTGACGTCGCGCCCGCCGGTGTTGAGCCAGCCGCGGCCGACGAGCTCGGATGCGCGGACCTTGGGGAGCGAACCGGTGACTGCCACCGGGCAAGTCAACACGATCGTTCGGTCGGGCCCCCTCTTCGCAGTCGGTCCGGGGTCAGAGTCGGTCCGTCGTCAGTCGGGGCGAGAACCGGTGCGGCGTCGGCCGGTGGGGTCCCGACCTCGGCGACATCCCGGGGCGGGTAGTGCTCGCGCATGAGATCGGCCTGGCCGATACGGTCCAGCCGGAACCAGCGGATCGCGGCGCGGTCACGGCACCAGGCGACGAGGAACCAGCGCCCATCCCTTCGTGCGAGCAGCACGGGCTCGACCGCGCGGTGGGTGCCGCGGCCAGCGGAGTCCCGGTAGCCGATCGCCAGGACCAGGTGGAGAAGCAACGCCTGCTCGACGACGCGCAGCACGCGGCGCTCGGCGCGGGGGTGGGCACCGGTCGGCGTCTCGAACCAGATCCGGCCGGCCACGTCGCGGGCACGTTCCCGGTCGCCGGGCCCGAGCGCGTCGAACACCTTCCCGCGTGCCGCCGCACCGTCGACCGCGAACGGGCTGCCGGGCGGCAGCGCGGCGAGGGCGACGGCGACCGCGACGGCCTGGCTCGGGGAGAAGTTCACCGGCGGCAGGCTCGCGGAGGCGTCCAGGACGTAGCCGCCGCCCGGACCTGGTTGGGCCCAGATAGGCGAGCCGGCCTGCTGCAGGGCAGACACGTCCCGCTTGATGGTCCGGTCGCTGACCTCGAGCGCCGCAGCGAGCTGCCCGCTCGTCCGACCGGCCCGGGCCGCTCGACGGAGCTCCTCGGTGATCGCGTAGAGCCGGTCGGTGCGGTTCACCGAGACCTCCTAGAGCAGCGACCATTCGTCAATAAATGGTGACAGACAGGTGTCACGAACCTCGGACGAGGCTACTCCCATGACTACTCACACGGAATCAGTCCAGCTCGTGCTCGTTCCCGGATTCTGGCTCGGGGGGTGGGCCTGGGACGACGTCGTCGGGCCGCTCCGGGCGGCCGGGCACGAGCCGCACCCCATCACCCTCCCCGGGCTCGAGGGAGCCGACGTCGACCGCTCTGCCATCACACGCGAGGACCATGTGCGCGCGGTTCGCGAGGTCGTCGAGAGCCTGCCGCCGGGGGTCGTGCTGGTCGGGCACAGCGGCGGCGGCGCGGTCGTGCACGCCGTCGTCGACCAGGTACCCGACCGGGTGCGGCGCGCGATCTACGTCGACAGCGGGCCGCTGGCCGACGGCGCCGCGCTGGCGCTGGACCTGCCGGCCACCGGGTCGGAGATCCCGCTGCCGGCGTGGGAAGAGCTGGAGGCAGCCGGGTCGAGCCTCGAGGGCCTCGACGCCGCGGCGCTCGAGGCGTTCCGCGCCCGGGCCGTGCCGCACCCGGCCGGGGTGGCGCGCGAGGCCATGCGGCTCACCGATCGCCGTCGGCTGGGCGTGCCGGTGACCGTGATCTGCACGAGCCTGCCGTCGGCGGTGCTCCGGACGATGACCGGTCCCGACTCACCGCTGCGCACGGAGCTGGGCGCGATGGACGTGACCTACGTCGACCTGCCGACGGGCCACTGGCCGATGTTCTCCCGTCCCGCAGACCTCGCAGCGGCAATCGCGTCCGCCGCAACCGCGAGCTCCTGACCCGCTCCCCGCCCCTGTCCTGCCCCAGGGCCCCAGCCCTCCTCTGCCCGGGCTAGCCGAGGAGGTCCGGGAGGTCGCGCGCCTCGTGCAGCACGTGCTCGGCGAGGAACGTCGAGACGACCGAGTACCAGATCGTCGCGTGCTGCGGCGCGAGGACCCAGTGGGTCTCGTCCGGGAAGTACAGGAACCGGTGCGGGGTGTGCCCCGCGTCGTCGGCCGCGAGCGCCGAGCGGGACAGCAGCTCGTACCAGAGCCGCAGGCCCTCGCCGATCGGCACCCGGTAGTCGCGGTCGCCGTGCACCACGAGCATCGGGGTGGCGATCTGCTCGACGAAGCGGTGCGGGGAGTTGGCCAGCGCCATCTCGTCGGTCATCTCGCGGGCCCAGTAGTACGCCGCGTCGGTGGTCGGGCCGAACTGGTCCAGCGCCCACAGGCTCGCATGGGTGACGATCGCCTCGAACCGGTCGGTGTGCCCGGCGACCCAGTTGGCCATGTACCCGCCGAACGAGCCGCCCATCGCCGCGGTGCGGGTGGGGTCGATGTCGTCCCGTGCGCAGACCTCGTCGGTGATCGCCATCAGGTCGGTGAACGGCGCCCCGCCCCACGCCCCCCAGCCGCGCTGGATGAAGGCTTGGCCGTAGCCGGTCGACAGCGCGGGGTCGGGCAGCAGGACGGCGTAGCCCTGCGCCACGAGCAGCCACGGGTTCCAGCGCCACGACCACCCGTTCCACGACCCGAGCGGGCCGCCGTGGATCCACAGCAGCAGCGGCGCGGGGTGCTCGGGTCCGGTGCCGGCGGGCTGCGCGAGCCAGGCGCGCACCCGCACGCCGTCGGCCGTGGTGGTCTCGACCTCGGCGAGCGTGCCGGGCAGCTCGGGGGCCGGCGCGGGGGCGGGCAGCGCGACGGCCAGGACCGGGCCGTGCGCGGCGGCCACGAGGTCGATCCGCACGGGGTGCTCCGGGGCGAGGTAGGACGTGCGCAGCGCGTACACCGCGTCCCCGGCCGGGCTCACCTGCAGGTTGCTGAACGCGGCGTCGTCGAGCGTCACGCGCGCCACGGCGCCCGAGGGCACCTCGATGCGGAAGACCGGTGCGCGGCCGTCGTCGTCGGCCACCACGAGCAGGGCCGCGGAGTCCGGGAGCCAGGTCACGCCGTGCGGCCAGCGGTCCCAGGTCTCGGCGAGCGGCTGCCAGGGCCCGCCCGCGAGCGGCACGAGCGCGAGGCTCACCCGGGGCGCGACCAGCGGCGTGCTGATCGTCTCGCGGGTGAACGCGACCCAGGCGCCGTCGGGCGAGATGACCGGCGCGGACGCGTCGGCGGTCTCGTCGTCGACGAGGGTGCGCCGTTCGCCGGTCGCGGTGTCGATCGCGACCAGGACCGACCGCTGCGCCCCCTTCGCGAGCGGCTTCAGCCAGCTCGTCACGACGGTCGTGCCCGCCGGGGACAGGTCGGCGGACGTCTCGTGCAGCGCGGGGCCGACGTCGGTCGTCAGGTCGCGCAGGGCGAGGCTCGGGTCCTTGTCACCGGCCTGCGGCGCGACGAGGTCGTCCGTGATCCGCGCGGTGAGCAGGTGCGGCGCGGCCGGCCCGAGGTCGTGGTCCCAGTAGCGGACCGGGTAGCCCGAGTGCAGGATCGCCGAGACCTTCTTCTCCTTGCGCGCCGTGCGCAGCTGCTCGTCGTGCGCGGTGTCGCGCGCGTGCGGCAGCACGTCCGAGGTCACCACCACGACGGGCGCGCGCCTGGCGACCAGCGGGTGCCCGACGCCGCTCGACCGCACCGCCACCACGCGCGCCTCGGCGCCGTCGGCGGGCAGCAGCCACAGGGCCGACGGCGGTTCCTCGTCGCCCTCCTTGCCGCTGGGGTCCGGGCGCGCCGAGGTGAACAGCAGATCGCCCGCGGGGGTGAACGCCGCGCCCTGCTCACCCTGCCGGGACCGGGTCAGCCGGCGCGCCGGGCGCTCGCCGGTCGGGTCGATCTCCCACAGCGCGGACGCGTACTTCACGCCCTTGTCGTCGAGCGTCGCGACCGAGGTCACCAGGCGCGCGCCGTCGCCGGACAGCGTGAGCCCGGACGCCCGCGGCAGCGCGACGTAGCGGCCCAGGTCATGGAACGGGGTAGTCGGCTCGGCGCCGGGCGTGGGTTCGGGGGCGGTGTTCTCGGTGGTCACCGGTCCGTCCTACCACGACCGTCCCGGCCGACCCGGCTACTGCTCGCCCGCGTCCCGGGTGGCGATGCGGGCGAGCATCGCGTTGTAGTCGTCGAGCTCGGTGTCGCCGTCGCGCTCGACCTGCCGGTCCCGACGGCGCGCGGCCCGCTCGTCGTCGCGCGACCAGGAGAACGCGACCATGATCGCGAGCGCCAGCGTCGGCAGCTCGCCGATGCCCCACGCGATCGAGCCGCCGATCTGCTGGTCCGCGATCGCCGTCGGCCCCCACGGCCGGCCGAGCAGCCCGAACCAGTCGGCCACGAGCAACGTCTCGGAGGTCACGAGCGTCACGCCGAAGAACGCGTGGAACGCCATCGTCGCGAACAGCAGCAGCAGCCGCTGCGTGTACGGCAGCCGGCGCGGGCCGGGATCGACCCCGATCAGGGCGTTGACGAACAGGTACCCGGCGAGCGTGAAGTGCACGACCATCGCGAGGTGACCCACGTAGTACCGCAGCGACAGCTCGAACAGGTCGGTGTAGTAGAAGAGGATCATCGACCCGGCGAAGTTCACCGCGGCCACGACCGGGTTGGCGAAGAACCGCGCGACGTGGCTGTTGACGATCGTGAGGATCCACTCGCGCGGGCCGCGGGAGTCGTCGGCGCGCGACGGCAGCGCCCGCAGCGCGAGGGTGACCGGGGCGGCGACCACGAGGAAGATCGGGATCACCATCACCAGCGTCATGTGCTGGACCATGTGCCCGCTGAACAGGATGTGGCCGTAGACCGACGGCCCCCCCGATGTCGTCCAGCCGAAGACGACCAGCCCGACCACCCAGGACGCGGTGCGCAGCCACGGCCACGCGTCCCCACGACGGTGCAGCCGGTGCGCCCAGCGCAGGTAGACGACGATCCCGGCCACGGCCGCACCCGCGAGCAGGATGTCCCAGCGCCACTGCGTCAGCCAGCGCAGCGTGCTCGCCTCGGGAGCGAGCAGGTGGCCGGTGACGATCTCCGCGGGCGTGGGGTCGGTCGGGGCGGCCTGCTCGACCGGCGGCGCGGTCGACCCCAGCGCGACGGCGAGACCGGAGATGGCGCCCATGACCAGCAGCTCGACCGCGACCAGGCGCCAGAAGAGCCCGGTCGCGCGCGGCGTGCGATCGCCGTCGGCCGTGGTGAGCTGCGGGATGACCGAGCGCCGGTAGGTCCAGCCGATCGCCCCGAGGGCCGCGAACCCGACGACCTTGGCGAGCACGAGCGCGCCGTACCGGGTGCCCAGCCCGTCGAGCCCGCCGAGCCGGGCGACCGCGTTCACCACTCCCGAGATCGCGATCGCGGCGAAGCACCAGGCCGCGATCGGGGAGTACCGCGCGACGGCGGGGCCGAGGTCGGCGCCGAGCCGACCGTTGAGCACCGCGAGCGCCGCGAGCGCGCCGATCCAGACCGCGGCACCGACCAGGTGCAGGAACATCGACGAGATCGCCAGCTCGTGGTTCGCGGTCCCGGCCGCGTGGCCGGTCTGCGACTGGAGCACGAGGGCGACGACCGCGATCGCCAACGTCCAGGCCGCACCCGTCGGGGTGGCGACCGCGAGCGCGAGGGCGCTGGTCAGCGCGGCGATGACGGTGATCCACAGCAGGGTGCGCCCGAGGGAGATGGCGCCGACGAAGACCCCGAGCTCGGCGCCGAAGGTCTCCCCGCCGATCGGCCGACCGGCCACGCTCGCGTAGGTCAGCACGAGCTGGACCAGGCTCAGGCCCGTCCAGACCGCCGCGGCCACGCCCGCGAGGGTGAGGACCGCCGGGTACGCCCGACCGTCCACGACGGTCCGGGTGCGGCGCTGCTGGCCGCGCTGGGCGGCGACGGTCCGGGCGACCGGCGCCCGCCGCGGCAGCACGCAGACCGCGAGCGCGAGCGCGCCGATGGTCAGGGCCGCCGCCAGCTCGACGAGCGTCTCGGTGAGCGGCAGGCCCCACCGCACCACCGGCCCGGGGTCGCCCAGCAGCACGGGAAGGGCCGCACCGGAGAAAGCGACCGCCACGACGACGGCGACCACCGCGGCGCCGGTCAGCGCCAGCAGCCGCCGCAGGTTCCACCGGTGCTCCACCCGCCCAGGGTAGGCGTCCACGGGGCCCTGCGAACCCCGGTGGACGGCCGGGGCGGGACCGTCGGAGGTCCGGAATACCGTGGTCAGGCAGGGGGTTCTTACCCTTTGTCCCTGTTGTGCGACCCCCGTGCGGCCACCGCGGGTCCGACGACGCGTCCGACGAGTTTCCCCGGTCCCCCGGAAAGGCCCCACCGTGCGCAGAGCAGCAGCAGACCAGAGCGGGGTGACAGGCCCCGGTCCGTCGCCGGCTCCGGGCCGTACCGTCGCCGCGAGCGGCGCGCCGGGTGCTATCGCCGCGAGCGGCGCGCCGACCCACCGCCAGATCATCACCATCCTCGGCGGGCTGATGATCGGCATGTTTCTGGCCGCGCTCGACCAGACGATCGTCGCGACCTCGATCCGCACGATCGGTGACAGCCTGCACGGGCTGTCCCTGCAGGCCTGGGTGACCACGGCCTACCTGATCACCTCGACGATCGCGACGCCGCTGTACGGCAAGCTCTCGGACGTCTACGGCCGCAAGCCGTTCTACCTGCTCGCGATCGTGCTGTTCCTCATCGGGTCCCTGCTGTCGGGCACGGCCGACTCGATGTACCAGCTGGCGATCTACCGCGGTGTCCAGGGCCTGGGCGCCGGCGGGCTGATGTCGCTGGCGATCACGATCCTGGGCGACCTCGTGCCGCCCCGCGAGCGCGCTCGGTACCAGGGCATGTTCCTCGCCGTGTTCGGCACCTCCTCGGTGCTCGGGCCGGTGATCGGCGGGTTCTTCGCCGGCGCGGACACCATCCTCGGCATCGCCGGCTGGCGCTGGGTGTTCCTCATCAACATCCCGATCGGCATCATCGGCCTGATCGTCATCACCAAGGTGCTGCACCTTCCCCCGCTGCCCAAGGTGAAGCACCGGATCGACTGGCCGGGCGCGCTCGCGCTCGTCATCGGCCTGGTCCCGCTGCTGCTCGTGGCCGAGCAGGGTCGCGCCTGGGGCTGGGACTCCGGCTGGTCGCTCGTCTGCTACGCCCTCGGCGTCGTCGGCCTGGGGCTGTTCCTGCTCGCCGAGCGCGTGGCGGGCGAGGACGCGCTGCTGCCGCTGTACCTGTTCCGCAACCGCACGTTCGCGATCGGTGCCGGCGCCAACACGATCATCGGGCTCGGCATGTTCGGGGCGCTGGCGACCCTGCCGCTGTACCTGCAGATCGCCAAGAACATGTCCCCGACCGAGGCCGGCCTCGCCCTCATCCCGCTGACCGTGGGCATCATGAGCGGCTCGATCATCGCCGGCCAGCTCACCTCCCGGACCGGGCGGTACAAGGTGTTCCCCGTCGTCGGCACCACGCTGATGGCGCTGGGTGCGCTCCTGCTGTCGCGGCTCACCGTGGACACGTCGATGGTCATGATCGGCGGGTTCACGATCGTGTTCGGGCTCGGCCTCGGGCTGTCGATGCAGCCGCTCATCCTCGCGGTGCAGAACGCCGTCCCGCCCAAGGAGATGGGGGTGGCGACGTCGTCGTCGCTGTTCTTCCGGCAGGTGGGCGGCACCCTCGGCACGGCCGTGTTCCTGTCGATCCTGTTCTCGACCGTCGGCCAGCGGATCACCGAGGCATTCGCGAAGATCGCCACGACCGCCGACTTCCAGGCGGCCCTGGCCGACCCGGCGGTGGTCGCGGACCCCGCGAACAAGCCGGTGCTCGACCTCATGTCCGGGTCGACCGGCGGCTCGGGCATGCTCGACGACTCGTCGTTCATCTCCGCGCTCGACCCGCGCCTGGCCCGGCCGTTCCAGGTCGGCTTCGCGGAGTCGATCGACCTCGTGCTGACGATCGCCGCCGGGGTGATGGTGATCGCCATCGTGCTCGTGGCCCTGCTCCCCGAGCTCCCGCTGCGCAACGTGTCCGGGATCCAGGGCCGGGCGGACGAGGCCGCGGCCGCGGCCGCTGGACTAGCCCCAGACGAGAGCCTGGGACGGGTCGGCGAGCACGGCGGCGACGTCGGACAGGAACAGGGCGCCGAGGGCACCGTCGACGAGCCGGTGGTCGAAGGACAGCGCTAGCTGGGTCACCCACCGCTTCTTGACCTTGCCGTGGTGCACCCACGGCTGTTCGCGGATCGCGCCGAACGCGAGGATGGCGGCCTCGCCCGGGTTGAGGATCGGGGTGCCGGTGTCGATGCCGAACACACCCACGTTGGTGATGGTGATCGTGCCGTCGCTCATGTCGGTCGGGCTGGTGCGGCCCGAGCGCGCGGTCGCGGTGAGGTCGGCGATCGACTGGGCGAGCTCCTTCAGGCCCATGCGGTGCGCGTCCTTGATGTTCGGCACCACGAGCCCGCGCGGCGTGGAGGCGGCGATCCCCAGGTTCACGTAGTGCTTGTAGACGATCTCCTGCGTCGCGTCGTCCCAGCTCGCGTTGATGTCCGGGTGCCGGTGCACGGCGAGCAGCATCGCCTTGGCGGTGATGAGCAGCGGCGTGACCCGGACCCCGGCGAACTCCTTGTCCGCGCGCAGGCGGGCGACCAGCTTCATCGTCTTGGTGACGTCGATCGTGTGGAAGACCGTGACGTGCGGCGCGGTGAATGCGCTGGTGACCATGGCCTCGGCGGTGCGTTTGCGGACCGACTTCACGGGCACGCGGGTCTGACGGCCGCCCGCCGAGACCTTGCCGGACGCGAGCCACGGCTGGTCGTCGCCCGGGTAGGTGGTCAGGGCGCGGGCCTCACCCTGGTCGGACTTCGCCACGACGTCCTCGCGGGTCACGATGCCGCCGGGTCCGGTCGGCACGACGGCCCCGAGATCGACCCCGAGGTCCCGGGCGAGCTTGCGCACGGGTGGCTTGGCGAGCACCCGGGACGGCGACGCGGCCGTGCCGTCGACGTGCACGACGACGGCGGACGCCCGGCGCGGCCGGCGCGCGACGGCGGCCCCCGAGATGCCGTACCCGACCAGCACCGCTTCCCCGTCGCCGGCCCCCGCGCCGGCGGCTTCCGGCGTCGCGTCCGGCGTGGCTGCTGGCGCGGCGTCCAGCTCGAGGGCCGGGCGGGCGGCGATCTCGGGGGTCGGGCCGGTGGGGTCGACATCGATCGTGATGATCGGCGTCCCGACGTCGACGGTGTCGCCGACCTCGGCGAGCAGGGCGGTGACCACCCCGGCGAACGGGCTCGGCAGGTCGACGATCGACTTCGCCGTCTCGATCTCGACGATCGTCTGGTTGACGCGCACGGGATCCCCCACGGCCACGTGCCAGGCGACGATCTCGGCCTCGGTCAGCCCCTCGCCGGCGTCGGGCATCCGGAACGACTCAAACTTGGGCACGAGATCTCCAGTGGTCACAGCGGCGCGGGTGGGTCAGGGGCGGGTCAGCGGGCTAGTACGCCAGCGATCGGGTGATGGCGTCCAGGATGCGGTCCAGGTTGGGCAGGTAGGCCTGCTCGACCTTGTTGACCGGGTACGGGGTGTGGAAGCCGCCCACCCGCAGGACCGGCGCCTCGAGCTCGTAGAAGCACTCCTCGGTGATCCGGGCGGCGATCTCGCCGCCCGTGCCGTAGAACACCGGGGCCTCGTGCACGACGACGCACCGGCGCGTCTTGCGTACCGACGTCACCAGGGTGGCGGCGTCCAGCGGGGAGATCGAGCGCAGGTCGACGACCTCGACGCTGATGCCCTCCGCCGCGGCGGCCTCGGCTGCCCGGAGCGCCATCGCGACGGTCGCCCCGTACGCGGCGATCGTGAGGTCGGTACCCGGGCGGGCGACCCGTGCCCGGTCCATGGCGACCGGCGTGCCGGACGTCGACGCGGCCGGGTCGCCGGCCTCGCCGGCGTCGGTGGCGTCGGTGGCCGTGATCGTGACCGACAGGTCGACGTCGCCCTTGTCCCAGTAGCGGGCCTTCGGCTCGAAGAACATCACCGGGTCCGGCGAGGCCACCGCCTGCTGGATCATCACGAACGCGTCGTTCGGGGAGGCCGGGGCGATCACCCGCAGGCCCGGGGTGTGGGCGAACAGCACCTCCGGCGACTCGCTGTGGTGCTCGACCGCGCCGATGCCGCCGCCGTAGGGCACGCGGATGACGACCGGCAGGTGCAGGCTCCCGCGCGAGCGGTAGCTCATCTTGGCGAGCTGCGTGGTGATCTGGTTGAACGCGGGGAAGATGAACCCGTCGAACTGGATCTCGAGCACCGGCCGGTACCCGCGCAGCGCGAGGCCGATCGCGGTGCCGACGATCCCCGACTCGGCGAGCGGGGTGTCGATGACGCGGTCGGCTCCGAAGTCCTTCTGGAGGCTCTCGGTCACCCGGAAGACGCCGCCGAGGGTGCCGATGTCCTCACCCATGAGCAGGACCTTGGGGTCCTGCTCGAGGCAGCGGCGCAGCCCGGCGTTGATCGCCTTGCCGAAGGTCATGCGTTCGACACCGGTCATCGGTGGGTCCCCCCGTCGGTCGCGCCGGCATCGAGGAACGAGGCCTCGTACTCGGTGAACCAGGCCCGCTCGGACTCCACCACGGCGTGCGGGCTGGCGTAGACGTGGTCGAACATCTGAGCCGCCGCCGGTGCCTGCATCGCCCGCACCGCGGTGCGCAGCTGCTCCCCCCGGGCCTCCGCCTCCGCCTCGAGCTCGGCCACGAACGTGTCCGGGAGCTCGCCGTCGGCGACCAGGAGCCGCCGCAAGCGCTCGATCGGGTCGCGCTGGCGCCAGTACTCCTCCTCCGCCGAGGACCGGTACCGCGTGGGGTCGTCGGACGTGGTGTGCGCGCCCATCCGGTAGGTGAAGGCCTCGATGAAGGTCGGCCCGCCGCCGGAGCGTGCCCGGTCGAGCGCCTCGGCGGTCACGGCGTAGGTCGCGAGCACGTCGTTGCCGTCGACCCGCACGCTCGGGATGCCGAAGCCTTCGCCCCGCTTGACCAGCGGCACGCGGGACTGGCGGGTGGTCGGCTCGGAGATCGCCCACTGGTTGTTCTGGCAGAACAGCACGAGCGGGGCGTTGTTCACGGCGGCGAACACGAGCGACTCGTTGAGGTCGCCCTGCGACGTGGCCCCGTCGCCGAAGTAGGTGATCACAGCGGAGTCGCGCTCGGGATCGCCGGTGCCCACCAGCCCGTCGCGCTGCAGCCCCATCGCGTACCCGGTCGCGTGCAGCGTGTGCGCCGCGATCACCAGGGTGTACAGGTGGAATCCGCGCTCGGTCGGGTCCCAGCCACCGCCGTGGTCCACGCCGCGGAACAGTCGCAGGATGTCGGTCGGGTCGATCCCACGGGTGTGGGCGACCCCGTGCTCGCGGTAGGACGGGAACGCGTAGTCGTGCGGGGCGAGCGCCCGGCCAGAACCGACCTGGGCGGCCTCCTGGCCCAGGCACTGCGCCCAGAGGGCCAGCTCGCCCTGCCGCTGCAGCGAGGTCGCCTCGTTGTCGAACCGCCGCACCAGGACCATGTCCCGATAGAGCCCGCGCAGGGCGTCCGGCCCGAGGTGCGCGATGCGGGGTGAGTAGTCGGGATGATCCAGCCGCTCCCCGGACGGGGTGAGCAGCTGAACCGTGTCGACATCCGTGCGATCGCCGGTGGGGATCACGCGAGGCCTCCTTCGGTAGCGCCGAGGCGCGACGTGCATCCATTCAACCTACGAAAGCGTAGGCTACGGTACCGTAACTTAGCCCCCGAAGGTCCTGTACAGGACCAGGTATCGAATGTGTACGGTACCGGCTGCCCGTGTACCACTGGGGCTGAACTCGGGAGGAACGCCGAGTTCAGCGCCGTCAGCGGTCGCCGGAGAGCCAGTTTCCCGTGATCGCCAGCAGGTCGTCGGTCGCTTCGGTCTCGCCGACGCTGACCCGCACACCGTCTCCCGCGAACGGTCGCACCAGCACCCCCGACCGCGCCGAGGCGGCCGCGAACGCCGTCGCCCGCTCGCCGAGCGGGAGCCAGACGAAGTTCGCCTCGCTGTCCGGCACAACCCAGCCCTGGGTCCGCAGCGCACCGAGCATCCGCCCGCGCTCCGCGACGAGCGTGTCGACCCGGGCAAACAGCTCGTCCTTGGCCCGCAGCGAGGCGAGGGCCGCGAGCTGCGCGAGGTGCGAGACACCGAACGGCGTCGAGGCGGCCCGGATCCCGCGGGCGAGCCGGGGTCGGGCGATCGCGAAGCCGACCCGCAGCCCGGCCAGCCCGTAGGCCTTCGAGAACGTCCGCAGGACGACCACGTTCGGGTGCGCGGCGAACACCGCGAGCCCGTCGGCGGCGTCGGGGTCGCGGACGAACTCGACGTAGGCCTCGTCGAGCACCACGAGCACGTCCCGCGGGACCGCCCGGAGGAACGCGTCGAGCTCGGCGGCCCGCACGGCGGGACCGGTCGGGTTGTTCGGCGTGCAGACGATCACGACGCGCGTGCGGGGCGTCACCGCCGCCGCCATCGCGACCAGGTCGAGCCGGCCGCCGTCGGCCAGGGGAACGGCGGTCGTCGTCGCCCCCACGAGGGAGATGGCGATCGGGTAGGCCTCGAACGAGCGCCACGGGATGACGACGTCGTCGCCGGCCTCGCAGACCGCCGCCAGCACGTGGCCCAGCACAGCGACCGAGCCGTTCCCGGCGACGATCGAGGCGGGCTGGACGTCCAGGGCCGCGGCGATCGCCTCGGTGAGCTCGGTGGCGAACATGTCGGGGTAACGGTTCACGTCGGCGGCGCCGTCGGCGATCGCTGCGATGACCGACCGCAACGGCGGGTACGGGTTCTCGTTCGACGACAGCTTGAACGCCGCGGCCCCCACGGGGATGCGGCTCCCGGGGACGTAGGCGGGAAGCTCAGCAACGGCCGCACGCAACGGCACCTGAGGACGAGTCACGGCACTCAGCATGCCATCGCCGGGCACCGGCGTCGCACACGCATCGCAGGACGGCCACCGGACGCCGGGTGGCAAGATCGCACCATGAGCTTCCTCGCGCGCGTGGTCATCAACGGCATCGCCATCTGGTTCGCGGCGCTGCTCCTGTCCGGCCTGGAGATCGTCGGGGCGACGACGACCTGGCAGGAGATCGGCATCATCGCGCTGATCGCGCTCGTGTTCGGGATCGTCAACGCCATCGTCAAGCCGATCGCGCAGATCCTCTCGTTCCCGTTGTTCATCCTCACGCTCGGCCTGTTCACCCTCGTGGTCAACGCCCTGATGCTCATGCTCACCGCCTGGATCACCGAGGCGACGAGCTGGGGCCTGCGCGTCGACAGCTTCGGCACCGCCGTGATCGGCGCCCTGATCATCTCGATCGTCAGCTTCACGCTGAGCGTGCTCACCGGGACGCACGCCGCCGCTAAGCGGCAGCCCTGACCTGACGGCCGACTGTCGACGGCCCGCGGCGCGGCCGGGTCACGGCCGGGTTCCGGTGAACTCCAGGTGCACCGCCCGGACGTCCGGTCCGCCCAGCACGCGCCCCGCCGCCTCCTCCCAGTCGCGCACGGACGGCGCGCCGGTCGCGGACACCGCCGTCGCGGTCCGCGCGTAGGTGTCGATCCGATGGGCCGCACCGGGGTCGTGACCCGCGAGACGGTCGACCGGGTCCGACGACGCCCGCAGATCGCGCACCGCCGACGTGCGGTTCGGGCCAGCCGGTGAGGGCCGGCCGTCGAGGGCGGGCACGAGGTCCTGCCGGTGCTCGAGGTGCAGCACCGGGGTCGTGGCGTCCATGGCCAACGTCGCCGTCGGCGACCCGGCGGTGAGCACCGCCGCCACGGTGTACCTCGCGGTGAACGCCGCGCTGCCCGCGAGCACCATCGCCACCATGCCGCCCTGGCTGTGGCCGGCGAGCAGCACCGGCTCGTCGGGACCCACCCCGGCCTGCTCGAGCGCCCGCACCACGAGCTCGGTCCCGTCGTCGGCGGTGCGGGCCATCAGGCGCAGGTTCGTGCCCATGTCCATCGGGTTGGGACCGAAGCCCATCCCGGCGCCCTGCATCCCCGGGATCGCGACGACCCAGGTGCGGGATCCGTCCGGCTGGTCGAGCCGCTCGATCCCGACGGTCCCGGGGGTACCGCCCGCCGCGGGGTACAGCGCCCCGATCTCGCGCAGCACGTCGGCCGCGGTCCGCGGTGCCGGCCGGCGGGCTCCGTCCAGGCGCGCGGTCACCCGCAGGTGCCGGCGTCGCAGGTCGGGGACGAGCACCGACGGCGCCGTGAGGCCCGCCACGACCAGCCCGGCCGCACCCGGCACGGGTGAGGGGTTCGGAAGCTGCCGCCCGGGCGCGAGCCCCCGGATGAACGAACCCAGCAGGAGCATCACGTGCTCCGTCGGCACCGCGAGCAGCAGGTCCTTCGGGTGCGGCAGCCCCTTGCCGTGCGCCACCCGCCAGCCCACGGCGAGCGCACCGGCCAGGGCGGTGAACCGGACCGCGCCGAGCGCGCCGAGGGTGGCGACCAGGGGCGCCTCCCCGGCCGCGGCACCCATCGTGTACAGCACGCCTCGGACCGCGTCCTGCGCGCGGTCCTCGGCCGCGCCGTACAGGTCCGCAGCACCGAGCAGCGCACGCGCGAGCTCCCGCGTGCGCTCGGCGCCGGCCGCCAACGACGACGGCCCGGACAGCAGCGGACCGAGGGTGGCGACCGCCGCCCGAGCCGTCGCCGGGGCGTCCACCGCGCCGTTCTCGACCGAGCACCGCGCGGCACCGACCCGGGCGGCGGCGTCGTCCAGGCGTTCCGCGGCGAGCCGGAGCGCCTGGGCCGCTCCGCGGAGCTCGGTCAGGTCCGCGAAGGTCGCACCCACCCCGCCCCGGATCGTGATCCCGGCGGGCCGGCCGGGCAGGGGGAACGGGTCCGGCGCCGGAGTCGCAGTCGCGGTCGATGTCCCGGTCGCAGTCACGGTCGCCGTCGATGTCGACTCGCTCACCACGGGCCCGGCCCGGCGCGCAGATCGAGCGAGCGCGCGATCTCGGCCCAGCCGGTCGGCTGTCCGCCGCCCGTCTGCGGTCCCGCGAGGTCATTGCGTCCGACGACGTCGCTCTGTCCTAGGACGTCACTCCGCGCTCCCGCGAGGTAGCTCTGTCGAGCACGTCGGTGCTGCTCGACGGCGACGTCGTGCGCGGCGACCGCGACCATCGCCTCGTCGAGCAGGTTCCGCGCGGCCTGCAGGGTCGCCGAGCTCTCGGTGAGGGCCGCTCGGTAGTGCGTCGCGGCGGTGGAGACCCAGGCGACGTCGTCGGCCGCGGCAAGACCCCGCAGGGCCGCCGCGATCGACTCCCCGGCCGACCCGAGCTCCCGCGCCGCGGCGCCCGACCACCACCCCGACGCCCCCGCCAGTCCGCTCGTCATAGCCCCGACCGTAGGGATCAGCCGGCGGCCGCCGGCGGTCACCGGCACGCCGGTGTGGACGGGCCGACGCGGCCGGCGCCCGGGGTGCGGCCCGGGCGGCCGGACCGCACCGACGCCGGCGATCTCGGGTCCCCTCGCCGGCCCGTCCGCCCACCGGTCGGCTCCGTCTGCCCACCGGTCGGCTCCGCCCGCCCGGCAGCCCGGCAGCCCGCGTGGACGCTAACCTCACGACCGTGCCCAGATCAGCTCCGTTCGGCGTGCTCGCGGTTGCCGTCGCGTCCGTCCTGTTCGCCGTCAACGGCACCGTCGCCAAGCTCGCCATGCAGGCCGGCCTGAGCCCCACCCGGCTCGTCGAGCTGCGCTCGGTCGGTTCGGCCGTCGTGCTCGTGACGATCGCGGTGCTGGTGCTCGGCCGCACGATGCGGCTGCGCGCCAAGGAGGTGGCCGCGCTCGCGCTGCTCGGCGTCGTCGGCATGGCGCTCGTGCAGTGGTTCTACCTCGTCGCGATCTCCCGGCTGCCCGTCGGCCTCGCCCTGCTGATCGAGTACACGGCGCCGCTGATCGTCGCGCTGTGGGCCCGGTTCGTGCTCGGCGAACGCGTGCGCGCCCGGGTGTGGTGGGCCCTCGCCGCCTGCCTGGCCGGGCTCACGCTGGTCGCGCAGGTGCATCGCGGGGTCGAGCTGGACGCGATCGGGCTCGCCGCCGCGGGCGGCGCCGCGCTGTCGCTCGCCGTCTACTACCTGTTGGGCGAGCGCCTGGTCGCCGAGCGGGACCCGCTCTCGACGCAGGCGTGGTCGCTCGCGTTCGCGGGCGTGTTCTGGCTCGCGGTGCAGCCGCTGTGGACGTTCCAGGCCGAACTCCTGGCCGACGACGTCGCACTGACAGGTGCGCTCGAACCCGCGGTCGTGCCGCTGTGGCTGCTCGTGGCGTGGGTCGTCGTGCTCGGGACGGTGGTGCCCTACACGCTCGTGCTCGCCGGGCTCAAGGTGATCGGTGCGGCTCGGACCGGCCTGATCGGGATGATCGAGCCGGTCGTGGCCTCAGCCGCCGCCTGGGCGGTGCTGGGTGAGGCGATGACGGCGGTCCAGCTCGTGGGAGGCGCCGTCGTGCTCGGCGGGGTCGCCCTGGCCGAGACTGCGCGCCGGGCGCCGCGCTCGGCGGCGCTGCCCGAGACCATCGCGGTCTGAGCACACCGCCGTCTGAGTCCAGCGCCGGTCAGGCCTGGGGAAGGCCGAGGAGACCGACCCCGCCGGCGTCCGCCGTCACCACGACCTGGGTGAGGACGCGGTCTCGGCCGGCCTCCTTGGCGGCGTAGAGCGCGACGTCGGCGCCCGCGACCGCACTGGCCGGTTCCGCCTGCGGATCCCACCGGGCGACCCCCGCCGAGATCGTCTGGCCGTGGGGCGTGACGCCCCGCAACCCCTGCAGTCGGGCGCGAGCGTCGTCGAGGTCGAGGCCGGGCAGCAGCACGGTGAACTCGTCACCGCCGTACCGCGCGAGGAAGGTCCGGTCGCCGAGGTGCTCCGCCCAGGCGGCGACCGAGTCGCGCAGCAGTCGATCGCCGGCCTGATGGCCGAACGCGTCGTTGTAGACCTTGAAGTGGTCGAGGTCGATGATCGCGACGCACAGCGGTGCACCCTGCAACCGGCTCTCGGCACACACGCGGTCCAGCTCGTGGTCCCAGGTTCGCCGGTTGGGGATCCCGGTGAGCTCGTCCAGCCGCGCCAGGTCCGCCAGCCTCCTCGACTGGGACTCCACGGTGCGCAGGATCCCCGACATCCGGACCAGGACGAGTCCGGAGATGAGCAGGGAACCCAGCCCGATCACCTGCCAGAGCACCGCACGACCGGTCGCGCCACTGATCAGCAGGGTCACCGACGGCAGCATCAAGCCACCGGCGAGGACCACCACGCGTCGGTGCAAGGACCCGGCACCCGCCTGCTCGGGGGCGACCGCACCCAGCCTCGCCATGGACGGAGCCCACGTGGCCGCGGCGAACAGGACGTAGGTGGCGAGGTACAGCTGGTCGCTCCAGCGGTCCGCCTGCGACCCGTCCGTGACGATCAGCACGTTCCACACGACGTCACCCGCGAGGGACAAGGTCACCGCGCACATCAGCAGGCGGGAGGAGGCGGTGCGGGCGACGGGCGCCGCCCACAGGCGGAAGATCACGGCGATCAGCAGGATGTCCGCCACCGGGTACGCGGAGCTGACCACCTTCCCGAAGCCGGTCAACGTCGAGTCGGTCGCCAACGGGGCGATCAGGAACACGGCCGCGACGACCGCGGCGCCGGTGGCGACGATGGCCGCGTCCAGCAGCACGGTCAGGTCCCGGTCCTCGTCCCGGGTCCGGACCAGGCGCAGGGCCCCGGCCGCCACGAGCACGTAGCCCACGAGGTAGACCGCATCCGAGGGCACCGGGTAGTACGGGAGGTGCCAGACCTGCTGCTCGAGGGTGGCCACGAGGTCCGCCAGCACCCACGCGCAGAAGCCGCCGATCACCGACAACCAGGCCCGACGCTGCGGCGTCCGGTGGAACACCACCCCGGACAACGCGATCAGCACGGCACTGAGGGCGACAGCGTTGTAGTAGACCCGCCACGTGTCGCCGGACAGCGGGACGAGGGGATAGGCGATCGTGGCGGCCGCCAGCACGCACAGCACCGCCAGGTTGCGGCGCATGCGCGGGTCCATGTCCATTTTGTCGGCACCTTGGACCCCGCTCTTGAGCGTGCGGGAGGGCCGGCGCCGTCCGCACGGCTCGACGAGGCGCCGAGCACGATCGGCCGCGGCCCGCTCGAGCGAGTCGCCGGTCGTGCGCCCGTGGGACGATATTCGCCGTGCCAGCCAACGCCACGCCCGCCCAGCCCGCCCAGCCGACCGGTGCCGCCCGGGTCGCCCTCGCCGACGTCGTGCCCCCGATCGCGCTCGGGCCGCTCGACGGCCGCTACCGCGGTGCCGTCGCCCCGCTCGTCGACCACCTCAGCGAGGCCGCCCTCAACCGCGAGCGCGTGCACGTCGAGGTCGAGTGGCTGATCCACCTCACCTCCCACCAGGTGGTGCCCGGCGCGCCGACGCTGGCGGGCGAGGAGCAGGCCTACCTGCGCGACGTCGTCGCGACGTTCGGGGCCGAGCAGATCGCGGAGCTCGGCGCGATCGAGAAGGTCACCGTGCACGACGTCAAGGCGGTCGAGTACTTCCTCAAGGCCCGGCTCGCGGCCGCGCCCGCCTCGCTCGGCCCCGACACGGTGCTGCCCGGCGTCGGCGAGCTCGTGCACTTCGCCTGCACCAGCGAGGACATCAACAACCTCTCCTACGCGCTGATGGTGCGTGGCGCGGTCCACGACGTGTGGCTGCCGGCCGCGCGCGCCCTGGTCGCCCAGATCGCCGAGCTCGCCCGCGAGCACCGCGGCGCGGCGATGCTGGCCCGCACCCACGGCCAGCCCGCGACGCCGACCACGCTCGGCAAGGAGCTCGCCGTCCTGACCCACCGCCTAGACCGCCAGCTGAAGCGAATCGAGCGCGCGGAGTACCTGGGCAAGCTCAACGGCGCGACCGGGACCTACGGCGCGCACCTCGCCGCCGTCCCGGGGGCCGACTGGCAGGAGGTCTCGCGCACGTTCGTCGAGCACCTCGGCCTGACCTGGAACCCGCTCACCACCCAGATCGAGTCGCACGACTGGCAGGCCGAGCTCTACAGCGACCTCGCGCGGTTCAACCGGGTGCTGCACAACCTCGCGACGGACATGTGGACGTACATCTCCATGGGGGTCTTCATCCAGGTCCCGGTGCCGGGGGCGACCGGCTCGTCGACGATGCCGCACAAGGTGAACCCGATCCGGTTCGAGAACGCCGAGGCGAACCTCGAGCTGTCGTGCGCGCTGCTCGACACGCTCGCCGCGACGCTCGTGACCAGCCGCCTGCAGCGCGACCTCACGGACTCCACCACGCAGCGCAACATCGGCCCGGCGTTCGGGCACTCGCTGCTCGCGATCGACAACCTGCACCGGGGTCTGGGGGCGCTGCACGTCGACCACGACCTGCTGGCGCGCGACCTCGACGCGAACTGGGAGGTGCTCGGCGAGCCCGTCCAGTCGGCGATGCGCGCCGCCTCGGTCGCGGGGGTCACCGGCATGGAGAACCCGTACGAGCGGCTCAAGGAGCTCACCCGCGGCAAGCGGCTCACCGGCGCGGACATGCGGGAGTTCATCGGCGGGCTCGGCCTGCCCGACGACGTCGCGGCACGCCTCGCGGAGCTGACGCCGGCCTCGTACACCGGCCTCTCCGCGAAGCTGGTCGAGCACCTGGACGACTGACCGCCGGTATCGGGTGCCGGGAGTCCGGCACCCGATCGGGGTGGGATTTCGCTGCGCGAACGGCACTGGTCTGCGACGCTCGTCCGGTTCATCCTTTTCGTCATCGTCGAGGTCGCTCCCGCATGCTCTTGCAGAAGGTGGTCACGCCCGCGCTGACCGAGGCATATCTGGTCGGCGGGCACGACCGGGTCGCCGGCTACGTCGTGCGCACGACCGACGTCGACCTCGCGACCCGCCCGCCGCAGCTGATCGCCGCGCACGGCCTGACCGATCCGCGGTTCCCGTTCCGGGCCGACGCGCCCTGGCTCGACGTGCTGCGCTTCGAGGCCTCACCGCAGTTCCAGTACCTCCCGGGCGACGCCGACACGCTGGTGCCGCAGTGGTGGTTGCGCCACTCGCGCCTGACCCCCGGGGCCGAGCTCCTGCGCATGTTCGACGACGGCTCCTGCGCGCTGCTCGCCCGGTACGGCGACGTCGGCACCGGGTGGGACGTGAGCCACACCACCGGCCCCCGGGCCAGCATCGCCCCGCTGTCCCGGTGCGTCGGCCCCGTCGCCCTGTGGCACGGCAGCTACGTGGACGCCGACCTCGTCGACGACGGCCGGTCCGTGGTCCTCGCCCTCGACAGCCCGCCGCTCAAGGAGACCGGGTTCACCCCGACCGAGAACGGCCGCTGGCGACGGGTCGTCCCGCGCCACGAGGTCGACGAGCTGTTCGAGCTCGACGTGGTCGCGTCGTGGCACGGCCTCGAGGTCCGGATGGTGGACCAGTGGATGGACGGCCGGCGCGACGTGATCGCGCGGATCTCGGCGCTCTCCGATGACGGCCAGCTCGCCGAACAGCTGTCGATGCCCTGCGTCGAGCCCGGCCTCTACGAGTCGGTGGTCCCGGCAGCGGAGCTGGACGACCTCGTCGCGCGCCGGCTGGTCTTGGACGTCGAGACGATGGTCGGCCCGGAGCTCGACTGATCAACGGCGGTCGGCACGGGTCGCGCCGGCACGGGCGGCGCCGGTGCAGGGCTCGGCGGAGCCGGAAGGCTGGGCACCGGGATCGCAGCAAGCTCATCGAGCGCCGCCGCGAACGCGCCGTCGTCCCCGGCCAGGGCGGCCGCCCGGGCCCGCACCGTGGGGTCGTGCAGCAGCGTGCGGGTGCGGCGCCGCAGGGCGCGCACCGCTCGGCCGACGATCTCCGGCTCGGCGCTCGCGCGCAGCCGTGCGGCCTCGGCCTCGAGCGGACCCAGCACGCGACGCCGTTGCACCACGACCTCCGCGTCCCGCTCCAGCGCCCGGTGCACCGCCTCGAAGGTCTCGGTCGCGTCGGCCACGAGCCGGCGTGCGCGCTCGACCGGCTCGGCGTACCCCACCGGGGCCTGGTCCCGGACCGTGGCGAGGTCGATCAGGCGCACACCGGGCAGCGCGCCGACCGCCGGGTCGACGTCGTGCCGCAGGGCCAGGTCCACGATCACGCGCGGGTGCTCGCTCGTCGCCCGGGCCCGCGCCACCGAGGCCGCGTCGATCACGCCGCCGACCGCGCCGCTGCACGCGACCACGAGGTCGGCCGCGGTCAGGGCCTGCTCCAGCCCGTCGTCGGGGATGGCCACGGCGCCCCGGTCGTGCGCGAAGCCCGGCGCCCGGCCGGACGGCGAGAACACCCGGATGTCGCGGCAGCCGCGCCGGTGCAGCGCGGCGACGCTCGCGCCGGCGTACGACCCCGTGCCGATCAGCACCACCGCGGTGTGCGCCCAGGCCGGCAGGTCGGCCTCGGCCAGGTCGAGCGCCACGCCGACGACCGACCGGCCGGCCGCGCCGAGCCCGGTCCGGGCCCCGACGTCGCGCGAGGTGCGCGCGGCGGTCTGGAACAGGCGCTCGAGCCCCGAGGACGTCGTCCCGGCGGCCCGAGCGGTCGACAGCGACCGGCGGACCTGGCCCGAGATCTCGCGCTCGCCGACGACCATCGAGTCGAGCCCGGCGGCCACCGAGAAGAGGTGGGCGGGCACCTCGCGGCCACGGAGCACCCGCAGGCTGGCCGCGACGTCGTCGGCCGCGAGACCCGAGGCGGTGGCGATGACCGAGGTCGCCGCCGCGATCACCGCGCGCGGGTCCTGCCCCGGGCGCAGCTCGAGGTAGACCTCGAACCGGTTGCACGTGGCGAGCACGAGCGCCCCCCGCGGCCCGGCCGGGCCGGCGTCCTTCGAGGTCGACGACGTCGGGGCAGCACCCATCGCCGCGACGGTCTGGCCCACCGACTGCGCTCCGGCCGAGAGCCGTTCGAGCAGATCGAGGTCGAGGTCACGGTGACTGGCGATCAATGACATCAGCACCACAGCACCCGCAATATTAACCAACCTCGACAATGGTGGGCACAATTGCCCGGTGACCCTCCCCCTGACGCATCCGCTCCGCGACGGTCGTACCGCCGATTCCGCCGTCGTCCGCGCATTTTCCGGTGACCGGCCGGACCGGCTCCCCGTGTGGTTCATGCGCCAGGCCGGCCGCTCCCTGCCCGAGTACCGCGCCGCACGCGAGGGCACGGCGATGCTCGAGGCCTGCCTGCGCCCGGAGCTGTCGAGCGAGCTCACGCTCCAGCCCGTGCGGCGGCACGGGGTCGACGCCGCCATCTTCTTCAGCGACATCGTCATCCCGCTGCGGCTGGCCGGGGTCGACGTCGACATCGTGCCCGGCGTCGGCCCCGTGCTGGGCGCCCCGGTGCGCACGGCCGACGACGTCGCGCGGCTGGCCCAGACCGGTCCGCTCACCCGCGAGGCGCTCGCGCCGATCACGGCCGGGGTCGGCCTCACGGTCGCCGAGCTCGGCGCGACACCGCTGATCGGCTTCGCCGGGGCGCCGTTCACGCTCGCCGCGTACCTCGTCGAGGGCGGGCCGTCGCGCGACCACCTGGCCGCGCGCACCCTCATGCACGCGGACCCGTCCACCTGGTTCGCCCTGACCGAGTGGGCCGCCGACGTGACCGGCGCGTTCCTGCGGGCCCAGGTGCTCGCGGGGGCGAGCGCCGTGCAGCTGTTCGACTCGTGGGCCGGCTCGCTCTCCCGGGCCGACTACCTCGCGCACGCCGCGCCGGCGAGCGCCCGGGCGCTCGCGCACGTCGCGGACCTGGATGTCAAGATCGTCCATTTCGGCACCGGGACCGAGCACCTGCTCACCGCGATGCGCGACGTCGGGGCCGACGTCGTCGGCGTGGACTACCGGACCCCGCTCGACCGGGCGAACGAGCTGCTCGGCGGCACCGTGCCACTGCAGGGCAATCTCGACCCCGCGATGCTCGCCGCGCCCTGGCCAGTGCTCGAGGCGCACGTGCGCGACGTCGTCGCACGCGGGGCCAAGGCCCCGTCGCACGTGCTCAACCTCGGCCACGGGGTGCCGCCCACGACCGATCCGGCGGTGCTCACGCGGATCGTCGAGCTGGTCCACGGGTGGGGCAGCTGACGTGAACCAGGTCGGGCGCGCCGACGCGACGGTGGACGCGATCGTCGTCGGGGGCGGCATCGCCGGACTCGTCGCCGCGCGCGAGCTGGCGCTCCGCGGGCTGCGCACCGTCGTGCTCGAGGCGTGGGTCGCGCCCGGCGGGGCGGTCGGTCGGCACACCGTGGCGGGGCTGGAGCTGGACGCCGGCGCGGACTCGTTCGCGACCCGGGACGGGATCGTCGCGGCCCTGGCGACCGAGCTCGGGCTCGGCGCCACGATCGAGGCGCCGACCGGCCGGGGAGCGTGGGTCCAGCTGCCGACCGGCGCGGGCACGCTGCCGCGGACCGGCATCCTCGGCATCCCGGCGCACCCGTGGGCCCGCGACGTCCGGGGCACGATCGGGCTGCTCGGCGCCCTGCGCGCGACCGCCGACCGCCGGCTCCCGGCCGGGTACGGCACGCTGACCAGCGAAGGGACCCCCGCGAGCCTCGGCGCACTCGTCGGCGCCCGGATGGGCCACCGCGTCCTGGACCGGCTCGTGACGCCCATCGTCAGCGGGGTGCACGCCGCCGACCCGAACGAGCTCGACCTGGACACGGTCGCACCCGGCCTGCGCCTGGCCCTCGCCGCGCACGGGTCGCTCGGCGCGGCCGTCGCCTCGATCCGGGCCTCGGCACCGGCCGGGTCCGCGGTGGCCGGGCTGACCGGCGGTCTGCACGGGATCATCGACGCCCTGGCCACCGACGTCGTGGCCCGGGGTGGCCGGATCGAGACCCGGGCCCGGGTGACGGCGATCGCGCGGAGCGGATCGGCGGTCGACCCCGACCCCGCGGCGACCGGAGTGGACCGATGGGTCGTCACCGTGGCCGGCGTGCCGGCCCGCTCGGGGTCGGCCGCGGTCGCGGAGCGGGCACTGCACGCCCCGCTGCTCGTGCTCGCCCTGCCCGGACCCGCCGCCGCGGATCTGCTCGGGCCGCTCGTCCCCGCGCTGGCGCAGGTCCGCCCGGAGACCGGGGCCGACGTCGTGCTCGCGACCCTGGTGCTGGACGCGCCCGCGCTGGACGCCGCCCCGCGCGGCACCGGCGTGCTGGTCGCGCCCGGGGTCGCCGGGGTCCGGGCCAAGGCCCTGACGCACGCGACCGCGAAGTGGGCCTGGCTCGCCGCTGTGGCGGGTCCCGGTCGGCACGTCGTGCGGCTGTCGTACGGGCAGCCGGCGGGGCCCCCCGGCACCGATCCCGCGACGCCCGACATCGCGGGCCTGAGCCTCGCCGAGCTCACCACCGTGGCGCTGCGGGACGCCTCGACCCTGCTCGGGGTCGATCTCGACGAGTCCCAGGTGCTGCAGGCCGCCCGGGTGCGCTGGTCGCAGTCGCTCCCCAAGCCGAGCCCTGCCCACCGGGCCGCCGTCGCCGCCGCCCGCGCGGGCGCCGCCACGCTGCCCGGCCTCGCCGTGTGCGGGTCGTGGGTCGCGGGCAACGGCCTCGCGGCGGTCGTGGCCCAGGCCCGGACCGCCGCGGCCGCGCTCCCCGTCCCCGTCGAGCCGACCCGGGGATGAATGATCCTGACAATTCGTCAGGAAATCGCTCTCGGCATTGTTCGCGGGGCTCCGCCCGGCCTTGATCGTGACGTACGCAACAACTTTGTCGAACGACCTGACACATAGTCATATCAAAGAAGGCCGGTGCGCAGCATTTCGACATCACCAGGCGAAACGCGCAGACTGAGGCCCATGTCTTCCCTCGCGCGGCCAGTCGTCACGGTGGGCACCCGGGCCAGCGCACTCGCCCTGACCCAGACCCAGATGGTCGCCGACCAGCTCGCCGCCGGAACGGATCTGGCCGTCGAGCTGGTCCGGATCACCACCGAAGGTGACCGCCTCACCGGCTCGCTGGTGAATCTCGGGGGCACCGGCGTGTTCGTGACCGCGCTGCGCGACGCCCTGCTCGACGGGCGCTGCGACGTGGCGGTGCACTCCCTCAAGGACCTGCCGACCGCGCACGCCCCCGGGCTCGTGATCGCCGCCGTCCCGCTGCGCCAGGACCCGCGCGACGCGCTCTGCGCCCGCGACGGACTCACCCTCGCCGACCTGCCCCCCGGGGCCCGGGTCGGCACCGGCTCGCCCCGGCGCGCGGCCCAGCTGCTCCTGGCCCGGCCCGACCTGGTCGTCGTGGAGATCCGCGGCAACGTCGACACCCGGCTGCACCGGGTCGCCCCCGGGGACCTGGACGCCGTCGTGCTCGCCGCCGCGGGCCTGGCCCGCCTGGGCCGCCTCGACGCGGTCAGCGAGCTGCTCGACCCGGCCGTGATGTCCCCGGCCCCCGGCCAGGGCGCCCTCGCGGTCGAGGCCCGGGCGGCCGACGTCGCCGACGCCGGCTCCCCCCTCGCTCTCGCCCTCGCGGCCCTGGACCACGCCCCGACCCGCCTCGCCGTCACCGCGGAGCGCGCCCTGCTTGCCCGGCTCGAGGCCGGCTGCGCCGCGCCGGTCGGCACGCACGCCCGCCTCGACGGGCACAGCCTGGCGCTCGACGCCGTCGTCTGCCGCCCGGACGGCACCGCCGCGCTCCGCCGCACCCTCACCACGCCCCTGCACGCGGAGTCGGACCCGGC
Organism: Pengzhenrongella frigida; assembly: GCF_004168625.1. Lineage (GTDB taxonomy): Bacteria > Actinomycetota > Actinomycetes > Actinomycetales > Cellulomonadaceae > Pengzhenrongella > Pengzhenrongella frigida. The sequence continues at coordinate 39,614 of NZ_SDWW01000021.1, read as the reverse complement.
GCGAGCCGGGGCCCATGCCGCCGCCGACCCCTCGGGTGAGCAGGAGCGGCTGCGGGCGGCGGCCCGGCTCGGCACCGACCTGGCCGACCTGCTCCTGGCCGACGGCGCGGGCGAGCTCGCCGACCTCGGCCCGGCCCGATGAGCGACCTCACGGACGTCACCGCGCCCGACGCCGGAGCCCTGGCCGAGGTCGAGACCGGCGGCGGCCCGCTCGCCGGGCTGCGGGTGCTCGTGCCACGGTCGGCCGATCGCGCCGGCCCGCTGCTCGACGCGCTGCGCCGCGCGGGCGCCGACCCCGTCGCCGCCCCCTTGGTCACCATCGCCCGACCGATCGATCCGGCCCCCATGGACGACGCCGCCGCGCGGCTGGCCGCCGGCGGCTACGACTGGGTCGCGGTGACCAGCGGGTTCACGGTCGACAGCCTCGAGGCGGCCGCGCTGCGCGCCGGGCACACGCTGGCCGACCTCCTGGCCGCGGGTCGCCTGGCCAATCCCGGCAGCACGCGGGTCGCCGCGGTCGGGGACGCGACCGCCGCAGCTCTGGCCCGCGCCCAGGTCCCCGCCGACTTCGTCCCGGTAGCCCTGCAGTCCGCCCGCGGCATGCTGGCCGAGTGGCCGTCGACCCGGCTGGGCGCCACCGTGCTGCTGCCGCAGAGCGACCTGGCCGAGCCGACGCTCTCGGACGGGCTGGCCGCGCGCGGGTGGGAGCCGGTGACGGTCGTGTCGTACACCAACCGCCCCGCCCCGTCCCTGCCGCCCGAGCTCGTCGCCGACCTGGCCGCCGGCCGCGTCGGCGCCGTCGTGCTCACCTCGGGAAGCGTGGCCCGACGCCTGGTCCAGCAGGTCGCCCTGCCGGCAACGACCCTCGTGTGCTCGATCGGCCCGCGCACCGCCGAGGTCGCGGCCGATCTCGGCCTGCCTGTGGGGGTCGTCGCCGACCGTCCGGTGCCCGACGCCGTCGTGGCCGCCCTGGTCGCGGCCGTCACCCCGGGGCAGCCGACGCCGCCGTCGGGCACTGGGCCGGCGACGACCCTGCCGGCAGCAACACTGCCGACCGCAGCACTGCCGACCGCGCTCGCCCCGTCGGCACCGCCCCCACGCACCGCGCCCCCGCCCGCCCCGAGCCCCGCACCGCGTTCCCACCCCGCACCAGAACCAGATCCCCAGGTGAACCCCGTGATCCCTGACCGCCGCAACCGTCCCCGCCGTCTGCGCACGACCGCCGCGGTCCGGCGCATGGTCTCCGAGACGCGCCTCCGCCCGGCGGACCTCGTGCTGCCGCTGTTCATCAAGGAGGGCCTCACCGCCCCGCACCCCATCGCGTCGATGCCCGGCGTCGTCCAGCACACCCGGGCGAGCCTGCGCACCGCCGTCGAGCAGGCGGCCGACGCCGGGCTGGCCGGCGTCATGCTGTTCGGGGTGCCGCTCGTGCGGGACGCCACCGGCACGGGCGCGACGGACCCGCACGGCATCCTCAACCTCGCCATCGCGGACGCGGTCGCCGCCGCCGACGGGCGCCTCGTGGTGATGGCCGACCTGTGCCTCGACGAGTTCACCGACCACGGCCACTGCGGCGTGCTGCGGCCAGGCCCCGACGGCGAGGTGGTCGTCGACAACGACGCCACGCTCGACCGGTACGCGGAGATGGCCGTCGTCCAGGCTCGCGCGGGCGCCCACCTCGTCGCGCCGAGCGGAATGATGGACCACCAGATCGCGCGGGTGCGCGACGCGCTGGACGAGGCCGGCTTCACCGACGTGCTCGTGCTCGCCTACGCGGCGAAGTACGCCTCCGCGTTCTACGGCCCGTTCCGTGACGCGGTCGAGTCGACGCTCGAGGGTGACCGCCGGACCTACCAGATGGACCCGGGCAACCGGCGCGAGGCGGCCCGTGAGGTCGCCGCCGACGTCGCCGAGGGCGCCGACCTCGTCATGGTCAAGCCCGCCCTGCCGTACCTCGACGTCCTGGCCGACGTCGCCGCGACCAGCCCCGTGCCGGTGGCGGCCTACCAGGTCTCCGGCGAGTACGCGATGATCGAGGCCGCCGCGGCGAACGGGTGGATCGATCGTCGTCGGGCCATCGAGGAGTCCGTCCTGAGCATCCGGCGTGCGGGCGCCGAGCTGATCCTCACCTACTGGGCCACCGAGCTCGCCGGCTGGCTGACCGAACCGACCGGGAGCACCCGATGACCGAGAAGACCGCCACCCTGCCCGACGCCGCCCCCCGCTCGGCCGAGCTATTCACGCGCGCCCGGGCCGCGCTGCCCGGGGGCGTGAACTCACCGGTGCGCGGGTACGGCTCCGTCGGCGGCACGCCGCGGTTCCTCGTGTCCGCACGCGGGCCGTACGTCACCGACGCCGACGGGCGCGAGTACGTCGACCTGGTCTGCTCGTGGGGCCCGATGATCCTCGGCCACGCGCACCCCGCCGTCGTCGAGGCCGTGCAGCAGGCCGCCGCGCGCGGGCTGTCGTTCGGTGCGCCGACCCCCGGCGAGACCGACCTGGCCGAGGAGATCCTGCGCCGGGTGCCCGCGGCCGACCGCGTCCGGCTCGTGTCGACCGGCACGGAGGCGACCATGACGGCCGTGCGCCTGGCGCGCGGCGCCACCGGCCGCGACCTGATCGTGAAGTTCGCCGGCTGCTACCACGGGCACGTCGACTCGCTGCTCGCGCAGGCCGGCTCGGGCGTCGCCACCCTCGCGCTGCCGGGGTCCGCCGGGGTCACCGCCGCCACCGCCGCCGAGACGATCGTCCTGCCGTACAACGACCTCGCCGCCGTCGAGGCGGTGTTCGCCGAGCGGGGGGACCAGATCGCGGCCGTGATCATCGAGGCCTCCCCCGCGAACATGGGCGTCGTACCGCCGCTGCCCGGGTTCAACGCCGGGCTGTCCCGGATCGCGCGCGCGCACGGTGCGCTGCTCATCCAGGACGAGGTGCTCACCGGGTTCCGGGTCGGCCCGTCGGGCTGGTGGGGCCTGGAAGGCTCCGTCGAGGGCTGGGCACCCGACCTGTTCACCTTCGGCAAGGTCGTCGGCGGCGGGCTGCCGGTCGCGGCGATCGCCGGTCCGGCCGCCCTGATGGAGCGGCTCGCCCCGCTGGGTCCCGTCTACCAGGCGGGCACCCTGTCGGGGAACCCGGTCGCCACCGCGGCGGGCCTGGCCACGCTCCGTGCCGCCGACGCCGGCGTCTACGCCCGGATGGACGACGTCGCGCTGCAGCTGGGTGAGGCGGTCTCAGCGGCGCTGGCGGCGGAGGGGGTCGCGCACCGCATCCAGCGCGCGGGCAACCTGTTCAGCGTCTTCTTCGGGGACGACGCCGCCCGCGTCGGGGTGCCCGACTTCGCGGCCGCGCAGGCCCAGGACGTGTTCCGGCACGCACCGTTCTTCCACGCGATGCTCGCCGGCGGGGTCAACCTGCCGCCGTCGGTCTTCGAGGCGTGGTTCGTCTCGGCCGCGCACGACGACGCCGCGCTCGACCGGGTGCTCTCGGCCCTGCCGGCCGCGGCCCGCGCGGCTGCTGCCGCTCGACCGGCCTGACTGCGTCCCGACATGCCGGACCAGCGGGTGATCGACGTGGTGGCTCTCGACGGCTGCACGCGGGCCGAGGTCCTCGAGCTCGCCGGCGCGCTGGCTGCGGCGGCTGGTCGTGAGGCCGCGACCGCCATGCACCCGGTGCTGGCCGCGCTCGCCCGCGCCGCGACGGCCGATCCCGGCGAGCGGGGCCCCGAGCCGGTGCCGACGGTGGGGGGCGACGGCGTCGTCGTCGGCTCCGCCGAGGTGCGCGAGCTGCGGGTCGAGGCAACCCCCGGGACCGGGCTCAGCGGCCTGGTTCGCACCGCGCACAGCGGACTCCTGCTGGGCCGACGGGTGCTGGTCGGCAGCTCGGCCTGGCTGGCAGCCGAGGGCGCGCGTCCGGCCGACACCATGCTCGCGAGCGCTCTTGCCGCCGCCGAGGCGACGGGCACGCCCGCGGTCCTGCTGGCCTGGAACGGCACGCCCCGCGCGGTCCTGACCCTTCGCGGCTGATCCTGGCCGCTGCGGCTACGTGAGCCGCTTGGTCATCAGCAGCGACACGGTGTCGTAGCCGAGCGACTCGTACAGCGAGCGCGCGGCGGTGTTGAAGCCGAAGACCTTCAGGCCCAGCGAGCGTGCCCCACGCCGGACGGCCTCGGCCTCGGCGAGCTCGACGGCGGCCCGCCCGAGACCACGACCCCGGTGCCGATCGTCGATCGCGATGTCCCACAGCCACCAGTCCTGCGGGTCGCCGCTCGTCTGCGGCCCGATCCACACGTAGCCCACCGGTTCGTCGTCGGCGAGCACGTCGAAGACGTGGTGCCCCGGGGCCGGGACACCGCCCGGGAAGTACTCCTCGAAGGACTGGCTGGCCGCCACGTCCGCCTGCTCGGGGGACTTGCCCGCGCGGATCAGGTCGCCGTGGTACTCCCTCTCCCCCGCCTCGAACCAGGGTCGCAGCCGGGCTCCGCTCATGGGCGCAAGGATGATCGGCACACGCCAGGTTCTCACGTCGTCGCGCTAGTGCCCGGGGGTGACGTCCGATCGGCGTCGGCGATGAGACGCAGCACCAGGGCCAGAGGCGGCCAGCTCTTCTGCCCGAGCGTGGTGACCGCGAACGCGCGCAGGACGACCGCGGGGTCCCGCAGCGGGAGCAGCGCGACACCGGGGAGGGCCGGGCCCGCGGCCGGCAGCAGGCCGACGCCGAGACCGGCCACGATGATGTCCTGAACGAGCTCGAGGCTGTCCGCGCGGTGCGCGATCGTGGGCGTGAAGCCGGCCATCGAGGAGACGGTGCGGATGACCTCCTCGTCGGTGGTCTCGCGCGAGTTGACGACCCAGTCGCTGGCGCGGAAGTGGCGGAAGACCGCCAGGGCGTCGCCGGTGGGGAGGTCGCCGGAGGCCGGCACGGCGAGGCTCCAGCCGGCGTGCCACAGGGGCGTGGTCACCAGGGCGGGGTCGAGCACCTGCGGGGCGAGGTTGTAGTCGTAGGTCAGGCTCAGGTCGACGACGTCGTCGTGCAGGAGACTGAGCGCTTCGGTCGGTTCGTGCTCGAAGATGTGCAGTCGCACCCGGGGGTGGTCGGCGAGCAGGGCTCGCGCGACCGGCAGCAAGGATCTGCGGGCCGCGGTGGCGAACGCGGCCACCCGCACGTCGCCCGCCGGTTCGGCGGCCGGGTCGAGATCGGAGCGGGCCGCCTCGATCGCGCCGAGAATCGCGACGGCATGCGCGGCGAGCCGTCTGCCGGCGGGGGTGAGCCGCACCCGACGCCCCGCCGGCTCGATCAGCCGGACGCCCGCCTCGGTGGACAGGACCGCCAGCTGCTGCGAGACGGTCGACGTCGCGACTCCCACCGCGTCGGCCACCTCCCGCATCGAACCTCGGCGGGACAGTTCGAGCAGCAGACGCAACCGGCGGGGATCCATGGGCCCATCATTCACCAATGCCGATCTGTACGTTCGAAATCGACTAGTGGACATGGACGATCCGACCTGGGTTTACTCGGGGCATGACGACGACCCTGCGCCGGCCCGTTCGCTCCCCCGCCCGGGTGGGGACCGGAATGGCCATCACCTCGATGCTGTGCGTCCAGCTCGGGCTCGCCGCGTCGGTCGGGATGCTGGACGAGCTCGGCCCGGCGGGGGTCGCCTGGCTGCGGCTCGGGTGGGCGGGCGTCATCCTGCTCCTCGTCGTGCGACCGCGATGGGGCTCGATGACCCGCCGCGGCCTGCAGGCGAGCGTCCTGCTCGGGATCGCGACCGCGGGCGTGACGATGCTGTTCATGGCGGCGGTCGCCCGGCTGCCGCTCGGGACGGCCAGCGCGCTCGAGTTCCTCGGCCCGCTCGGCGTGGCCGTTGCGCACAGCACCGGGCTGCGCAAGCTGGTCTGGCCCGCGCTGGCCGGCGTCGGCGTGCTGCTGATGACCGAGCCGTGGCACGGCTCGGTCGATCTGATCGGCATCGGCTTCGCCCTCGGGGCGGCGCTGTGCTGGGCGGCCTACATCCTGCTGACCCAGCGGGTGGGAGACGAGGTCTCCGGACTGCAGGGGTTGGCCGTCTCGATGCCCGTGGCGGCCCTCGTCGCGACGGTGTTCGCCGCGCCGAGCACCGCCGGGTCGCTGACCTGGCCCCTGGTGGCGTGGGGGCTCGGGCTGGCGATCCTGCTGCCGACCATCCCGTTCACGCTCGAGCTGCTCGCGCTGCGCCGGCTCACCACGGCCGCCTTCGGCACGCTCATGAGCCTGGAACCGGCCATCGCCCTGCTGATCGGGCTGGTCTTCCTGCATCAGCAGCCGACCCTGGCGCCCGTGGTCGGCATCGCCTTCGTCGTGGCCGCCGGGATCGGCGCCGAGCGCAGCGGCGGCCGTCTCGAGCACGGCCTCGCCGGCTCCTAGCCGACGGGTCGTGCGGCGTCCCCACCCACACATTTGAATTGTTGGATGATTTGTTAGACGGACAAACTATACTCCTCATGTGTCGCGGGTTTTACCGGCCGGTTCTCGGTTGACTCTTTCTAGGGGAGAACTAGACTCCACCCGCACGAATGCTTTGGTTGAAAAATTCTCTAGCCAGAACATCAAGAACCGGGCGCGGACGGATGATGACCGTGGGTGACGTCACAGTTGATCTGTCCCGGCATGAATCCGCCCGGCTGCCCTGACAGTAAGGACATTGCTGTGGCTATTCCTGTGCGGATTGACCTGTGATTCTCGCGGCAGGTGACTCGCTGCGCCTCGACGCGCACGTCATCGACTACGCGATGGTCGCCATCTACTTCGTGTTCGTCATGCTCATCGGGTACGCCGCCAAGCGGCAGGTATCGACGAGCATGGACTTCTTCCTGTCCGGGCGGTCGTTGCCCGCCTGGGTGACCGGCCTCGCCTTCATCTCGGCCAACCTCGGTGCGGTCGAGATCATCGGCATGTCGGCCAACGGGGCGCAGTACGGCCTGCCGACGATGCACTACTTCTGGATCGGCGCCGTGCCGGCCATGCTGTTCCTCGGCGTGGTGATGATGCCGTTCTACTACGGCTCCAAGGTGCGCAGCGTGCCGGAGTTCATGCGTCGCCGGTTCGGGACCGGCGCGCACCTCGTCAACGCGCTCAGCTTCGCCGTCGCGCAGGTGCTCATCGCCGGCGTCAACCTGTACCTGCTCGCGACCGTGGTCAACGTGCTGCTCGGCTGGCCGCTGTGGCTCGCCGTGCTGGCCGCGGCCGCCATCGTGCTCACCTACATCACGCTCGGGGGCCTGTCCGCCGCGATCTACAACGAGGTCCTGCAGTTCTTCGTGATCGTCGCCGGGCTGCTGCCCCTCACCCTGATCGGCCTGTACAAGGTCGGCGGCTGGGAGGGACTGACCGCGAAGGTCTCCGACCCCGCGCAGATGTCGTCCTGGCCGGGCACCGAGCTCACCGGGTTCGACAACCCGGTGCTGTCGGTGATCGGGATCGTGTTCGGCCTCGGCTTCGTGCTCAGCTTCGGCTACTGGACGACGAACTTCGTCGAGGTCCAGCGCGCGCTCGCCTCCAAGTCCATCTCCGCGGCGCGCTCGACGCCGATCATCGGCGCGTTCCCCAAGATGTTCATCCCGTTCATCGTCGTCGTGCCCGGCATGCTGTGCGCCGTCCTGGTGCCGAAGATGGCCGCCTACAAGCTGGACCCGAGCACCCCCGGGGTCACCTACAACGACGCCCTGCTGCTGCTCATGAAAGACATCCTTCCCAATGGCCTGCTCGGCGTCGCCATCACCGGCCTCCTCGCCGCATTCATGGCCGGAATGGCCGCGAACATCTCGGCTTTCAACACGGTGTTCACCTATGACCTGTGGGAGCAGTACGTCAAGAAGGAACGGTCGGACGACTACTACCTGAAGATCGGCCGGTACGCCACGGTGGGCGCCACGGTGGCGGCGGTCGGTACAGCATTCATCGCCTCCGGGTACAGCAACCTGATGGACTACCTGCAGACATTGTTCAGCCTGTTCAACGCACCGTTGTTCGCCACCTTCATCCTCGGGATGTTCTGGAAGCGGATGACGGCGACCGCCGGTTGGGTCGGGCTCGTCGCCGGGACCGGCTCGGCGATGGTGGTGTTCGGGCTGGACACGGTCGGCGTCATCACGCTGCCCGGTCAGGGCCTGAGCTTCGTCGCCGCCGGGGTCGCCTTCGTGGTCGACATCCTGCTCAGCATCCTGGTCTCGCTGGGCGGGACCCCGAAGCCGACCGCCGAGCTCGTGGGCCTGGTCTACTCCGAGACCCCGAAGGAGATGCTGACCGACGCCGATTCGCAGCGGCTGCCGTGGTACCGCCAGCCGGTGAAGATGGCCGGCCTCGGCCTGGTCCTGGTCATCGCCCTCAACATCGTCTTCCTCTAGGAACGAAGGTCCACATGAGCACCACACCGAAGTCCGCGGGTCAGCACTCCGCGGGCGCCTTCGACATCCGCAACATCATCGGCATCGTCATCGGGACGTACGGCGTGATCCTGCTGGCGATGGGCGCGTTCTTCTCCTCGCCGGAGCAGCTCGAGAAGTCCGGCGGCCTGCATGCGAACCTCATCGCCGGGTTCGTCATGGTCGTCGTGGCCGCCGTGTTCTTCACCTGGTCGCACCTGCGCCCGATCGAGGTCCCGGTCACCCCTGCCCCGAAGGAGCAGGCGACCACCGAGTGACCCACCGCGGGGGCCGCCGGGCTTAGGTTGTGCCCATGGTCGACGAGCCCGCAGCCCCCGCGGCCACCACCAGCGCGACGCCGCCCCGCGGCGCCACCACGGGAACAGCGCCGCCCCCGAGCCCGGCCGCCGTCCGACGGCGGCTGGGCGCCGAGGTCTGGATCGTGCTCGGCCTCTCGCTCGGCCGGTCCGGCGTCTACGCCCTGGTCAACATCGTCGCGCGCCTGACCGAGGGCGCGCCGCTGGCGGACCAGTCGACCACGCTCAACCCGAGCCGGTCCCCGCGCCCCTACCTGGACCTCACCTACCAGCTGTTGAGCATCGGCTTCGCGCTCGTGCCGGTGGCGCTCGCGCTGTACCTGCTCTCCGCGAACGGGCGCAGCGCGGTGCGCCGCATCGGCCTGGACGGCACCCGCCCCGGCCGGGACCTCGGCATCGGCATGGGACTGGCCGCGGCGATCGGGATCCCGGGCCTGGCGCTGTACGCCGTCGGCCGCGCGGTCGGCTGGACGGTCGAGGTGCAGGCCTCGGCGCTCAACTCCGTGTGGTGGACCGTCCCGGTGCTGATCCTCGCGGCGCTGCAGAACGCGCTGGTCGAAGAGGTGATCGCCGTCGGCTACCTGATGGAGCGGCTGCGCGAGCTGCGCTGGTCCCCCGTCGTGATCGTGCTCACCAGCGCACTGCTGCGCGGGTCGTACCACCTCTACCAGGGCATCGGCCCGTTCATCGGGAACGCCGTGATGGGCGTCGTGTTCGCCGAGTACTACCGACGCAGACGGCGCGTGATGCCGCTCGTCATCGCGCACACCGTCCTCGACATCGTCGCGTTCGTCGGCTATGCGCTGATTCCGGCCGAATGGCGCACCGCCCTCGGGCTGAGTTAGGTCCCGCGGCGACGGGTGGGTTGACCTGCTCGCGGGCGGTCACCGACCTAGACTCGCCCCCATGTCCGTGCCGCTCACCCCTGCCCGACGCGGTCTCGCGCCGGGGCCGCGGCTCGGGCCGTCGCACGGCGTGCAGATCATCGACACCCCGACCGCGCGCGTGCATCACCCCAGCGACCTGCTCGGGCTCGTCCTGTCCGCGCTGAGCGTCGCCGGTGTGATGCTGCTCGCCGTGTACGCGCACGCCACGACCGCCGGCGTCGCGGAAGACGTCCAGACCTTCAACTCCCTGCTGGGCCAGCTGCTCGTGTTCCCCGTGGCCGTGCTCGAGGGCCTCATCACGATCATCGCCCCGGTCGCCGTGATCGCCGAGCTCGCCGCCCGGCGGCTCGGGCGACAGATCCTCGAGGTCATCGCCGCCGGCCTCATCGCCCTGCTGCTGTGCGGCCTGACGTACTGGGCCGTCCAGTCCTTCGGCTCCGACGACCTCGTGCGCGGGCTGTCCGTGTACCGCCGCGGCGAGTGGCTGCTGTCGATCCCGGCCTCGCTCGCCACGCTCGCCGGCGTGCTCACCACGGCCGGGTCCCGGGCCCGACGTCGCACCGTGGCCTGGTCGTGGAACCTGCTGTGGTTCACCCTCGGCACCGTGCTGATCACCGGCCAGGTCTCCCTCCCGGGCGCTGCGGTGGCCCTGCTGATCGGCCGGGTCGCCGGCCTGGGCGTGCGGTACCTCTCGGGCGTCCAGTCCGAGCGCGCCTACGGCTCCGCCCTGGTCGACGGCATCCGGCGCGCGGGCTTCGCCCCGGTGCGCCTGGTCCGGGTCGGCCCCGACGACGCACCCCTCCCCACGACGACCGACCCCGACGGCCCGCTCAAGCCCCGCGCCGCGGCGCTGGCGATGGCGCGCAACTCGGACAACCGGGTCTACGAGCTGACCACGGCCGAGGACGAGCACCGGTGCGTCGTCGTGCTCGACGGCGACCGGCAGGTCGTGGGCGCGCTGTCGCGGCTGTGGCGGTCGCTGCGGCTTCGCGGCATCGAGGGCCGCTCGTTCGTCTCGCTGCGCCAGGCGGCCGAACGTGCCGCGCTCCTCGAGTACGCCGTGGCCGCCGCCGGGGTCCGCACCCCGCAGCTGCTCGCGGTGGCCGAGGCCGAGGACTCGATGCTGCTGGTCCAGGGCCATCCGGGCGAGGCGGTCCCCCTGCGCGACCTGCCCTCGGAGCGGTTGACCGATGAGCTGCTGCAGGGGATCTGGGCCCAGCTAGGCCTCGCGCACGACGCCGGGATCGCGCACCGGGCCCTGACCTCGGACACCGTGCTGGTCGAGCACCTGCTGGACCAGCCGTTGGTCTGGCTGACCGGCTGGGAGTCGGGTGACGTGGCGTCCTCCGAGCTCGCCCGCCGGATGGACCTGACGCAGATGGTCGCCCTGCTCGCGGTCCGGGTCGGCTCGACCCGGGCGCTGGAGTCCGCGACCGCCGTCCTGCCGGTTGAGGACATCGCCGCCATCGGGCCGCTGCTGCAGACGGTGGCGCTCCCCCGGCGCACCCGCGAGGAGATGCGCGAGCACAAGGAGGTCCTGGCCGAGCTGCGCTCCGCCCTCGTCGAGCACCTCCCGGCGGCCGACGTCGAGCCCGAACAGCTCGTGCGGTTCGGGGCGCGCACCATCCTCACCGTGCTGCTGCCGATCGCCGCGGTGATCATCGTGGTCACCCGGGTCAACGTCGAACAGATCGGGGTGGCGCTGGCGACCAGCGACTGGCGCTGGAGCGTTGTCGCGTTCCTGCTCGGCCTGGTCACCTTCGTCGGCGCCGCCCTCGCGTTCGTCTCGTTCTCCCCGGTCAAGCTCGGGCTGTGGCGCGCGACGCTCGTCCAGGCGGTCGGGGCGTTCGTCGCGCTGGCGGCACCGGCGGGGATCGGTCCGGCCGCGCTCAACCTGCGCATGCTCACCCGCCGCGGGGTGAGCGCGTCGCTCGCCGTGGCCACGGTCGCCCTCGTGCAGGTCTCGCAGTTCCTGGTGACGATCGCCCTGGTGCTGATCTTGTCGATCGCGTCCGGCCGCAACGACGCCGCCCGGTTCACCCCCAGCACGGCGATGCTGATCGCGATCGGCGTGATCGCCGGCCTGGTCGCGGCCTCCTTGCTCGTCCCGGCGGTGCGCGGGTGGGTCGTCCAGCACACCATGCCGACCCTGCGCCAGATCTGGCCCCGCCTGATCGAGGTCGTCGGCCAGCCCGGCAAGGTCGCGCTCGCGATCGGCGGGAACATCGTCATGACGATGGGCTACGTGCTCGCGTTCGACGCGTGCCTGGCCGCGTTCGGCCAGGAGCTCACCCTCGTCCAGGTCGCGCTCGTCTACCTCGTCGGCAACGCCGCCGGAGCGGCTGTCCCCACCCCCGGCGGTATCGGCACGGTCGAGCTGGCCCTGATCGGTGGCCTCACCGCGACCGGGATCAACCCCGGTGTCGCGGCGTCGGTGGCGATCCTGTTCCGCGTCCTGACCTACTGGCTGCGCATCCCGATCGGCTGGATCGCGATGCGCTACCTGCAGCGCAAGGGCGAGATGTAGCCGTCCGTCAGGTCGACCGTCGACGTTCCACGACGAGCGCCAGCACGGCGAACACGATCGCGCCGATCTCTGCCGCGGCCGAGAGCAGCTGGGGCGTCCCGCTCCAGGTCTCGTGCACCCCGAAGAACCCGCCCGGCGTGGTCGACACGACGAACGCGGCCAGCGTCCCGGCACCGAACGCGATCGAACCGAGCAACGGCAGCGGGCTGTACCAGGCGAGCACGAAGACGGCGAGCACGATCCCGCCGACCGCGTTGACGAGGAACGCGGGCCCCACGACGTCGACGGCGCTCATCCCGTCCGCCCACAGGAACAGGTGCGCGACGGCCGAGAGCAGCACCGACGCCGCCGTGAGCGCGCGCAGCAGGTGGGCCAGGCTCCCCGGGCCGATGCGGGGACGCTCGGGGGGACGCGGTGGCTGCGACATCAGGCCCGGACCTCACCGTTCTCGACCGTGACCGCGACCGCGGGCAGCGGGGTCTTTGCCGGGCCGGACACGTTCGCGCCGTCGGCCGCGGTGAAGACCGACCCGTGGCAGGGGCACACCAGCTCGGCACCGTCGGGTGCGACCGTGCAGCCTTGGTGGGTGCACACCGCGGACAGCCCGACGACGGTGCCGGCCGTCGGCTGCGACAGGATGATCGGCTTGCCGTCGGCGCCGGTCGCCGAGATCGCCCCACCGACCGGGATGTCGGCGACCATCGCCAGCACGCCGTCGGGCAGGTCGCCACCAGACGTCCCGCCCGAGGCGGCAGGTGTCTGCGCGCTGTCGGCACCGCAGGCCGCGAGCACTCCCACGGCGGCGACGCCGAGCGTGGCCGCGCCGACCCCGCGCAGCACGGCCCGGCGGCTGAGTCCGGCGTCGGCCGAGCCTCGCGAAGCCGGTGGTTCGGCGCAGCTCCGGGAGCCTGCGCAGGTCCCCGCGCAGGCGGTGGTGCCGGTGTGATGGTGCACGTCGAGCTCCCTCATGGTGCCTCTCCCCGCTCGTCGCCGGTGTCGTGCAACCCGCTGTCCCCGCGCCCGCGCTCGCGTGGGCGAGGGTCGAGAGAATCAACCTAGGTCACCCGGGTCCAAAACGGGGGCCGGAAAGCATAGGGTCGGGCCCGTGACCCCTCTCAAGTGGCCCGCGAACCAGCCCACCCTCGCGGCCGACGGCCTGATCCTGCGGCCCTGGCGCGAGACCGACGCCGACGCCGTCTTCGCCGCCTGCCAAGATCCCGAGATCGTGCGCTGGACGACCATCCCGTTCCCGTACGAGCTCAAGCATGCCGAGAGCTACGTCGGACCGATGAGCGCGGATGCGTGGACCCACAAGACCGCGGTCAACTTCGCCGTCACCGACCCGGCCGGGACCCTGGTGGGATCCTTCGGGCTCGTCCGAATGGCACCGCTGCAGTCCGTCGCGGAGGTCGGCTACTGGGTCGCGCCCGACGCCCGACGCCGGGGGGTTGCGGTTCGCGCCGCCGCGGCGGTCACCGAGTGGGCGCTGCGCGACGTCGGCTTCGCGCGCGTCGAGCTGCTCGCGGCAGAGGGCAACGCCGGGTCACGTCGGGTCGCCGAGCGGATCGGCTTCCTGCAGGAGGGCCTGCTGCGCAGCGCCGCTCCCGGCCGCAACCACGAGCGCATCGACCTGGTGATCTACAGCAAGCTCGCGACGGACTGAGCCGGGCGCCTCGGCGCTGCGTTCCCCTACGGTGAAGGTGTCGTCTGCCGATCCGAAGGAGCAAGCCCATGCGCACCGTCACCGCCCACCTCTTCCACTCCGTCGACGGCGTGGTGGAGTCGCCCAACCTCTGGCAGTTCGACCAGTTCGACGACGAGCTCGGCCAGGCGATGGGTGCCGCGATCGCGAAGGTCGGCACCGTGCTGCTCGGCCGGGTGAGCTATCAGGAGTGGGCTTCGTACTGGCCGAACGCGGCCGACGACGACCCGTTCGCGGCGTTCATCAACCCCGTGGAGAAGCTGGTCGTCTCCCGCACGCTGACGGGCGACCTGGAGTGGCAGAACGCCCGACTCCTGGAGGGCGACCTCCTCACGACGATCGCGGCGATGCGGAACGACGACGGCGGGGACATCGCCGTGAACGGCAGCATCTCCGTGGTGCGACAGCTGCTCTTCGCCGGCCTCCTCGACGCACTGACCCTCACCACGCACCCCGTGGTCGCGGGATCCGGTCGGCGGCTCTTCGAGCCGGGCGACCCCCAGACCCGCCTGACCCTGCTCGACTCGAGCACGACGAGCAAAGGCAACACCATCGCCGTCTACGGCCCGCGCCGCTGACCCATCGGCAACACAAAGGTCGAAATCGTCCATCTGCGCCGAGATAGTCCGTTGAAACTGACGGTCTCGGCACAGAAGCACTATCTCAGCGTGCGATCTCGCCTGACTTCACCCGTCAACGCTCGCCCAGCAGCCGCCCCCAGGCGGTCCGGGTGAGCCGGCGTCGGGCGCCGCCGAACCGACCGGCCCCGCCGAGCGCGGCCCGGGCCGCGTTCCACCCGGCCGCGCCGTGCACCCCACCGCCGGGGTGAGCGGACGCGCTCGCCAGATACGGCCCCTCCAGCGGCGTCCCTGACCGCCCGAGGCGGGGAGTCGGCCGGAAGAACAGCTGCTGGTGGAGCGCCGCGGAGCCGCCGTTGATCGCCCCGCCGACCAGGTTCGCGTTCGCCGCCTCGAAGTCGCCCGGCGACTGGACGTGCCGGGCGATCGCGGCGTCGCGAAAGCCGGGTGCGACCCGTTCGACCGCCGCCTCCATGCGCTCGACCTGGGCCTCGAGGTCGGCGGCAGACCACGCCTCACGGTGCGGCAGGTGCGTGTATGCCCACACGGACTCGGTGCCGGCCGGCGACCGCGTCGGGTCGGTGGTCGTCATCTGGCCGAGCAGCAGGAACGGTCGCCGCGGCACCCGTCCGACGGCCAGATCGGCGGCGGTGTCGACGAAACCGTCGACGTCGGTGCCGAGATGGACCGTCCCCGCACCCCGGACCTCGCGCGCGGTCCACGGCACCGGCCGGTCCAACGCCCAGTTCACCTTGAGGGTCGCGTGGTCCCACTGGAACCGGGCGAGGTCACGGCGCAGGCGCGCGGGCAGGCGGTCGAGCCCGACCAGGTCGCGGTAGAGCGCCGGCGCGGCGACGTCCGCGAGCACCGCGTGCCGCGCCACGACCACGTCGCCGCCGGCGATCCGGACCCCGACGGCCCGGCCACCGGACACCACCACCGACTCCACCCGCGCCCCCGTGCGCACCGCGCCGCCCGCGGCGATGAATCGGTGCGTGAGCGCGTCCGCCAGCCGGCCGGCCCCGCCGCGCGGGACGGGGAAGCCCACGTCCTGCGCCAGCATCGCGAGCAGCCAGCCGAACAGGCCGCTGCCGGCGGCGTCCGGCGGGAGGTCGCTGTGCATGGCGTTGCCCGTGAGGAGCAGCGCGGCGCCCTCGCCGCGGAACTGCTCCTCGGCGAGCCGGCGCACGGGCAGGACGGCGAGCCGGGCGAGCTCCAGGCCGCCGGCCACCCCGGTCCGACGCAGCAGGCGGGTCGCCGCGGCGACCGGCGGGAACGGGGAGAACAGCGCGTCGAGCAGCGGGTCGCGGATGCGGTCCCAGTCCGCGACCATCGCCAGCCAGGCGTCGCCGTCGCCGGCCGCGAAGGCGTCCAGGCCGGCAGCCGTCCGGGCGGGGTCGGGGGTCAGGAGCGCCGCGCGCCCGTCGTCGAGGGCGTGCGCGAGGACGTCCGGCGCGCGCACCCAGGTCAGCCCGTGCGCGCCGAGGTCGAGGTCGCGCATCAGCGGCGAGGCCGCGGCCAGCGGGTAGAAGGCGCTGAACAGGTCCGTCGTGAACCCGGGCGCGGTGACCTGCGCACTGCGGACCGCACCGCCGACGTCGTCGGCCGCCTCGAGGAGCAGCACCTCCCAACCGGCGTCGGCCAGGGCGTTCGCGGCGACCAGGCCGTTCGGGCCCGCCCCGATCACGACGGCGTCCACCGTGCGTGGGCTCATGAGCGCTCCCTCTCCCGTGGTCGGCGCTCACCGTCGCACCGGCGGCCGCAGCGGCGCAACCGCGCGGTCACCGCAGCCGGCGGCGCGGTTCCCTGGGAGAGCGGGTCCCCGGGAGCGCTGGGGCCCCCGGGAGCACAATGGCGGGCATGTCGCTCGTCCGCTATGGCGCGCCCGCCGGCCGCTGGGTGCTGCTCGCGACGGTGCTGGGGTCCGGGATGGCCTTCATCGACGGCACGGTCGTCAACATCGCCCTGCCGAGCATCGGCGCCGAGTTCGCCGCCGACGCGGCCTCCCTGCAATGGACCGTCAACGGGTACGCGCTCCCGCTGGCGGCCTTCATCCTGCTCGGCGGGTCGCTCGGTGACCGGTTCGGTCGACGTCGGGTGTTCGTCATCGGGGTCACGTGGTTCGCGGTGGCGTCGTTGTTGTGCGGCCTCGCGCCGAACGTGAACGCCCTGATCGTCGCCCGGGCGCTGCAAGGGGTCGGCGGGGCCCTGCTCGTCCCCGGCTCCCTCGCGATCCTGCAGTCGGCGTTCGACCCGGGCGACCGGTCGCGCGCGATCGGGGCCTGGTCGGGACTCGGCGGGATCGCGGGTGCGGCCGGACCGTTCCTCGGTGGCTGGCTGGTGGGGGTCGCGAGCTGGCGGCTCGTGTTCCTCATCAACCTGCCGATCGCGCTGGCCGTGGTCGTCGTCGCCCTGCGCCACGTCCCCGAGTCCGCCGATCCAGATGCCTCCCGCCGGATCGACGTGGCCGGCTCGCTCACCGGCGCGCTGGGCCTGGCGTGCGTGACCTACGGCTTCACGGCCTGGCCCGAGCGCGGTGCCGACGCGCTCGTGCTCGGCACCCTCGCGGTCGGCGCGGCCGCGATGATCGGCTTCGTCGTCGTCGAGGCCCGCTCGTCGCATCCGATGCTCCCGCTGCGGATCTTCGCCTCGCGCGTGTTCTCCGCGACCAACGTCGTGACGTTCCTCGTCTACGGCGCGATCGGCGGGCTGTTCTTCTTCCTCGTCATCACCCTGCAGGTCGTCGTGGGCTTCTCGCCGCTCGCCGCCGGTCTCGCCCCGCTGCCCGTGACCGCCCTCATGCTCGTGCTGTCCGCACGGGCCGGCGGGCTGGCGCAGCGGATCGGACCGCGGGTCCCGATGGCAGTCGGACCGCTGATCTGCGCCGGCGGCGCCGTCCTGCTCGCCGGGATCGACGCCGGTTCGACCTACCTGACCGGCGTGCTCCCGGGGATCGTCGTGTTCGGGCTCGGCCTGTCCCTCACCGTCGCGCCGCTGACGGTGACAGCGCTCACCTCCGCCGCCGATCGGCACGCGGGCGTCGCGAGCGGGGTGAACAACGCCGTCGCGCGCGCAGCCGGGCTGATGGCGGTCGCGGTCCTGCCCCTGGCCGCCGGCGTCGGGACCAGCCTGATCGACCCCGCGACCCTGGGCCCGGCCAACCGCACGTCGATGCTGATCTGCGCCGGGCTGCTCGTCGCCGGCGGCCTGCTCGCGCTGGGAACGATCCCGTCCAGCCTGGCCGCCGCTCGCCCGGCCGGGGAGCCCGGTGCGGCCGACCCGGCGGGCCCGGCGGGCCCAGCCGGAGCGTGACGCTCGCCACCTCGCCCGGCAACGTCTCGACCACGCATCGGGTGTGAGGATGGGGGCCTCGGTCAAGGGGAGGAACGCTCATGGTCATGCCCACAGTGGTCGTCATCGGCGGCGGGTACGGCGGGATCGCCGTCGCGAAGGCGCTCGATGACGTCGCCGACGTCGTCCTCGTCGAGCCGAAGGACGCCTTCGTGCATGCGGTGGGCGCGCTCCGGGCCGCGGTCGACGCCACCTGGGAGGACCGGATCTTCTTCCCGTACGACCGGCTGCTGGCCCGTGGCCGGGTGATCCACGAGTACGCGCAGCTGGTCAGTCCCACCGAGGTGAAGTTCTCCGCCGACCGGTCGATCACCGCCGACTACCTGGTCCTGGCCACAGGCACCGCCTATCCGTTCCCCGCGAAGTTCGTCGAGTCCGACGCCTGGGTCGCCCGCGCACGGCTGGCCCGGATGCGCGAGGCGCTGGGGGCCGCGGACCGCGCGCTGCTGGTCGGAGCGGGACCCGTCGGCCTCGAGCTCGCCGGGGAGCTGCTGGCAGCCTTCCCCGCGCTCGCCATCACCATCGTGGACCAGGCCGACGACGTGCTGACCACGGGTGACTACTCCCCCGAGCTCCGCGCGTCGGTCCGCTCCCAGCTCGAAGCGCGCGGCGTGGTCTTCGAGTTCGGTGCGCCGCTCGGTTCGCTGCCGCCGCACGACGTCGGCGTCTTCGGACCGTTCACGGTCGAGACGGCCGCCGGGCGATCGATCGAGGCCCAGATCTGGTTCCGCTGCTACGGGAACCTGCCCGCCACCGACTACCTCGGCAGCGAGCTGCGGGTCGCGCGCGGCTGGGACGGCGAGGTCGCGGTCACCACCCGGCTCACCGTCCTGGGCTTCGATCGCGTCTTCGCCGTCGGTGACATCACCGACATCAGGGAGACCAAGCGCGCGTCGGCCGCGCAGGCCCACGCGAAGGTCGTCGCGGCCAACATCCGCGCCCTGATCGAGGGGCGGGAGCCGACGGCGACCTACGCGGCCGCACCCGAGCTCATCGTGCTGCCCCTGGGGCCCGACGGCGGCGCGTCGCAGCTCGTCGACGCGGACGGCACCCGCCGGATCCTCGGCCCGGCCGAGACGAGCGCGATGAAGGGTGCCGACCTGTTCAGCGGCGCGTTCGCGGAGCTGTTCGGGGTCTGGTCCACCTAGTCCATGTTCGGGCGGGAGTCCTCGTGCGGCAGGCGCGGCTCGGTGCGGTACTGCGGCTTGAACCCGGCCTTGTCGGCGTAGAACTCCCGGATCCGGTCCATGTCCGCGCGCACGTCTCCGGTGAGGTGCAGCGTGACCCCGAGCCCGGTCGTCATCGTGGTCCGGTCGACGTACCCCAGGGTGACCGGCAGGCCGGTGTCGATCGCGATGCGGTAGAAGCCCGACTTCCAGAACTTCACCTTGCTGCGCGTGCCCTCGGGGGTCACCACGAGGTAGAACTTCTCCCCCGCGGCCGCCCGCGCCACGATGTCCTCGACCAGGCCGCGCGGATTTGCCCGGTCCACCGGGATGCCGCCGAGCGCGCGCATCAGGGGACCCGCCGGCCCCGTGAACAGCGTGTGCTTGCCGAGGAACTTCGCCGAGACCCCGGCCCGCCAGGTGATGGCGAGCATGAGGATGAAGTCCCAGTTGGAGGTGTGCGGGGCCCCGATGAGGAGCCCGACCCCCTCCTCCGGGAGCGGTTCGAGCCGCAGGTTCCAGCGGCTGACGGCGAAGTACAGGCGTGCGAGCTGGCTACGGATCATCAGTTGCTCTGCATGTCGACGAAGCGGGACAGGTGACCCTGGAAGGCCACCGTGATGACGTCGGTGGGGCCGTTTCGGTGCTTGGCCACGATCAGGTCGGCCTCTCCTGCTCGGGGGCTCTCGCGCTCGTAGGCATCCTCGCGGTGCAGCAGCATCACGATGTCGGCGTCCTGCTCGATGCTGCCCGACTCGCGCAGGTCGCTCATCGCGGGCTTCTTGTCCGTGCGCTGCTCGGCGCCACGGTTCAGCTGGCTGATCGCGATGACCGGGACCTCGAGCTCCTTCGCGAGGAGCTTGAGCGCGCGGGAGAACTCCGAGACCTCCTGCTGACGGGACTCGACGCGCTTGCCGGAGCTCATCAGCTGCAGGTAGTCGATGATCACGAGCTTGAGGTCGTGCTTCTGCTTGAGCCGGCGGCACTTGGCCCGGATCTCCATCAGCGACATGTTCGGCGAGTCGTCGATGAACAGCGGCGCCTCGGAGATGCGTCCCATGGTGCCGGCGAGCTTCTGCCAGTCGCCGTCGCCCATGGTCCCGTTGCGCATCTTCTGCAGCGGGATGCCGCCCTCCGCCGAGAGCAGTCGCATCGTGATCTCGTTCCGACTCATCTCGAGCGAGAAGATCACCGACGCCATATTGTGTTTTATTGACGCAGACCTTGCAATATCTAGACCCATTGTTGACTTGCCAATTGCCGGGCGTGCCGCCAGGACGATCATCTGGCCGGGGTGCAGCCCGTTCGTCAGCCGGTCTAGGTCCGCGAACCCCGTCGGCACGCCGACCATCCCGTCGCCGCGATGACCGGCTGCCTCGATCTCGTCGACCGTGCCCCCGATCACGTCCCCGAGGCGGAGGTAGTCCTCCGAGGTGCGCTGCTCGGTGACCGCGTACACCTCGGCCTGGGCGTTGTTGACGATCTCGTCGACGTCCCCGCCCTCGGTCGCGTACCCGAGCTGGACGATGCGGGTGCCCGCCTCGACGAGCCGGCGGAGCACGGCCCGTTCCCGCACGATCTTCGCGTAGTACCCGGCGTTGGCCGCGGTCGGGACCATCGAGATCAGCGTGTGCAGGTAGGGCGCCCCGCCGATCCGGCCCATCTCGCCGCGCTTGGTCAGCTCGGCCGAGACCGTGACCGCGTCGGCGGGCTCGCCCTTGCCGTAGAGGTCGAGGATCGCGTCGTAGACGGCCTCGTGGGCGGGCCGGTAGAAGTCGGTGCCGCGCAGGTGCTCCACGACGTCGGCGATCGCGTCCTTGGAGATCATCATCCCGCCGAGCACGCTCTGCTCGGCGGCGATGTCCTGCGGCGGGGTCCGGTCGAAGCTCGGCCGTGCGGGGCCCGTCGAGTACCCCTGCTCAAGCTCGTCGATCGACACCCGGACCCACCCCTGCCTTGTCATACCTCGTCGTACAGATGTTCTAGCAGGAGGGTCCGACAGGACGATCCCGAGCCACATTCCTGACTTCGGGATTTGCGCCTACGCGAGGTTAGGCTCCAGCGGGTCGGACTTCAACGCGGCCTGTGCGCCCACCTGTGGGCAACCTGTGGACGACAGACCGGACGGCTGTGCACAGGTAGTGGACAAGCCTGTGTACAAGGTTCAGTTTGTCAACCGATACCCCGCGTGACCGGCACCGACACTCGCAGCAGGTTGTGGACAGGAGATTCGTTGTGGCCGATCCAAGGCGTGGACCGGGGGTCCGCGCGCTGGATGCCCGGATCCTCGCACTGGCCGTCCCGGCCCTCGGCGCGCTCGTCGCCGAACCGCTGTTCGTGCTCGCCGACTCGGCCATCGTCGGTCACCTGGGCACGGCGCAGCTCGCCGGTCTCTCGCTCGCGTCCACCGTCCTGGTCACGCTCGTCGGGCTCTGCGTCTTCCTCGCGTACGCGACCACGGCCGCGGTCTCGCGGCGCATCGGTGCGGGCGACGCGCGCGGCGCCCTGACCCTCGGGGTGGACGGGATGTGGCTCGGAGCCGGGCTCGGGCTGCTCCTCGCCGTGGCCGCCTGGCTGGCGGCCCCCTGGGCGGTCACGGTGCTCGGGGCCACGCCCGCGGTCGCCGAGCACGCCGTCGCCTACCTGCGGTGGTCGGCACCGGGCCTGCCCGGCATGCTCGTGGTGCTCGCCGCCACCGGCGCGCTGCGGGGCCTGCAAGACACCCGCACGCCCCTGTGGGTGGCCGCCGGCGGCGCGATCGTGAACACCGTGCTCAACCTCGCCCTCGTGTACGGCGCCGGGATGGGCATCGCGGGCTCGGGCCTGGGCACCGCCCTCGCCCAGCTCGGGATGGGGGCCGCGCTGACCGTCGTCGTCGTGCGCGGAGCCCGCGCCCGGGGGGCGGCGCTGCGACCGGCTCGGGGCGGGATCTGGGGCAGCGCGCGGGCCGGTGCGCCCCTGTTCGTCCGAACCCTGTCGCTGCGGCTGGCGATCCTGCTCACCGTGTTCGTCGCGGCCGGACTCGGGGAGGTCGCCCTCGCCGGTCACCAGGTCGTGAACTCGATCTGGGGTCTGACGGCGTTCGCGCTCGACGCGCTGGCCATCGCCGCGCAGGCGCTGGTCGGGTTCTCGCTCGGGGCGGCCGACGTCGGCCAGACCCGCGCCGTCCTGCGCCGCACCCTCACCTGGGGGGTGGGGGCCGGCGCCGCCCTGGGGGTCGTGGTGGCCGTGAGCGGGTGGTGGCTCGCTCCGCTGTTCACCACCGACCCGGACGTGCGCCGAGCGGTGGCGGTCTCGCTGGTCGTGATGGCGGTCTTCCTGCCGATGGCCGGCTGGGTCTTCGTGCTCGACGGCGTCCTGATCGGCGCCGGCGACGGCCGGTACCTGGCAGCGACCGGCCTGCTGACCCTGCTCGCGTACGCGCCGGTCGCCCTCGCGGTCCGCGCCTGGGCCCCCGACGGCGCGCCCGGCCTCGCCTACCTCTGGGCCGCCTTCGCGGGCATCTTCATGCTGGCCCGAGCCGTCACCACCGGCCTGCGCGCCCGCACCACCACCTGGATGCTCACGGGAACCTGACCCCACCCCCCGCCCACCCGCCCACCCGCCCAAAAGGCGCCGAGTGCGGGCCTTCGGTTGGTCCGGAGGCCTGCCGAGCAGCAGAACGCCCGCACTCGGCGAGATCTGCCGGATCGGCCGGGGGTGGATGTCAGAAGGACCCGGTCCCCCCGAGGGGGCCGGGTCCTTCTGGCGTGCGACCGGTGCTTGCGCGAACCGGGACGAGCTGGTGGATCAGGCTGCGGCGACGACCGTGATCGAGATGGTCGCGGTGACCTCCGGGTGCAGGCGAACCTGGACCGTGTAGTCGCCCAGGGCCTTGATCGGCTGACCGACCTCGACCTTGCGCTTGTCGACCGAGGGGCCACCGGCCGCCTTGACGGCGTCGGCGATCTCGGACGTCGTGACGGCACCGAACAGGCGGCCGCCGTTTCCGGCCTTGGCCGTCACGGAGACGGTCTTCGACTGCAGCGAGTCCCGAATGGCCTTCGCGTCGTCGAGCGACTCGATCTCGCGGGCCTTGCGAGCCTTGCGGATCGACGTGATCTGCTTCTCGGCGCCCTTGGACCAGGCGTGAGCCAGGCCGCGGGGGACGAGGAAGTTCCGGGCGTACCCGTCCTTCACGTCGACGACGTCGCCCGGGGCACCGAGACCGGTGACCTCGTGGGTCAGGATGATCTTTGCCATGAGTTCAACCTCCTTCTCAGCGTGCAGACGACGAGTACGGCAGGAGCGCCATCTCGCGAGCGTTCTTGACGGCACGCGCGATCGCGCGCTGTTCCTGGACGGTCACGCCGGTCACCCGACGAGCGCGGATCTTTCCGCGGTCGGAGATGAACTTGCGCAGCAGCGCCGTGTCCTTGTAGTCGATAACGGTGATCTTCGCCGCTTTGAGCGGGTTCAGCTTCTTCTTGGGCTTGCGTACAACGGCCTTGGCCATCGTGGGGCTCCCTTGTCGTGATGCGGAGCCCGGGGCGTTGCCATGCCCCGGGATGGGTGGTGAACGGGCTCGGCGCCCGGTTGACTAACGGAAGACAGACGAGTCAGAACGGCGGTTCGTCGGAGAGCGAGCTGCCCGACGACGAGTTGCCGGGGCCCGACGTGGCCCACGGGTCGTCCTGCTGGTGGCCGCCCTGAGAGCTGCCACCGCTGAATCCACCGCCGCCACTGTTGCCCCCGCCACTGCCACCGCTGTTGCCGCCGCCACCGAAACCGCCACCACCGCCGCCACCGCTGCGCTGGGCGCGGGTGACCTTGGCGCTGGCATAACGAAGCGACGGGCCGATCTCGTCGACCTGCAGCTCGACCACCGTGCGCTTCTCACCCTCGCGGGTCTCGTAGGAGCGCTGGATGAGCCGGCCGGAGGCGATGACGCGAGTGCCCTTGGTCAGGGACTCGGCCACGTTCTCGGCAGCCTCACGCCAGATCGAGCAACGCATGAACAGCGTGTCGCCGTCCTTGAACTCGTTGCTCTGGCGGTCGAAGGTCCTCGGAGTGGATGCCACGGTGAAGTTGGCCACGGCCGCACCCGACGGGGTGAAGCGCAGCTCCGGGTCCCCGGTCAGGTTCCCGACTACCGTGATGACGGTCTCACCAGCCATGCCAGCTCCTCGTTTGTCGTCTTGAGAGTCAGATTGTGCGAACGACGCCGCTATTTGGCGTCGGCGCGCATGACCTTGGTCCGCAGGACGACCTCGTTGAGGCCGAGCTGGCGGTCGAGCTCCTTGGCGGTGTCCGAGCTGGCCGTGAAGTCCACGACCGCGTAGATGCCTTCGGACTTCTTCTGGATGTCGTACGCCAGACGGCGCTTGCCCCAGATGTCGACCTTGTCGACGGTGCCGCCGGTGGTCTTGATCACCGTGAGGTACTTGTCGAGCGATGGTGCGACGGTGCGCTCTTCGACCTCGGGGTCGAGGATGATCATCAGTTCGTACTGACGCATGCGGTTACCCACCTCCTGTGGACTTTGCGGTCACGGTCTCTCCGTGACAGGAGGGCTGTACGTCGCTGCACCCGGGCCTGCATCGATAGGCGACGAGGTCCGATGGGCACAGCAGCCCACCACGATACCGGTTACCTGCCGCCCCGAAGACCTCCGGGGCGGCAGGTGTGGATTACTGGGCCGGTGGACCGGCCGGCGTCGGCTCCACCGGTGTCGCTGGCACGACCGCCGGACCGAGGGAGATCACGATCGCCACCGTCGAGCCGGGCGCCGCCGAGGCCCCCGCCGCGGGCGAGGCGCTGATGACCCGCCCCTTCGGCACGGTCGCATCGACCGCCTCGGTCACGCCGGCGCTGAGCCCGGCGTTGATGATCGCGGCCTCCGCGTCGGCCCGGGTCATCCCCACCAGTCCGGCCGGCACCGTCGACTCCGTGGGCGCGACCGGCGCCTCCTCGGTCGGCGTCGGCTCGGCCGTGGGGGTCGGGGTCGCGGTCGCGGTCGGCTTCTTCTTGTTCACGTTGGACCGCTCGGGGAAGTCCACGACCTCGGCGTACTTGGGCACCTCGAGCACCGGCTTCATGTACGCGGCCCACAGCTTGGCCGGCCACGTGCCACCCGTGATCTGCGCAACCCCGCCGAACTCGGAGATCGGATCCTCACCGAGCCCGTCCGCCGTCGGCTGGTAGAACGCCACCGACGTCGCGAGCTGCGGGGTGTAGCCGACGAACCACGCGGACTTGTTGTCGGACGACGTGCCCGTCTTGCCGGCGATCGGGCGGCCGAGCGGCTTGACCCACTTCTTGCCCGACCCCGTCTCGACCACCTGGGTCATCGCGTAGGTCGCGTCGGCCATCACCTCGGGGGCGAACACCTGCTCGCGAGCGCCGGCACCCTGGTACGCGATGCCACCGTCCTTGAGGTACTTCGCCTCCCGCACGATGAACGGTGCGGCGTGGTAGCCCTGGGCCGCGAACGTCGCGTAGGCGGAGGCGAGGTCGAGCGGGTGGACGGCGTCGCTGCCCAGCACGTTCGAGGGGACCTGCGTCACGTCGGTCGTGATGCCCGCCCGGTGGGCGACCTCGGCGGTCTTGTCCGGTCCCACCTGGATGTTGAGCTGGGCATACACGGTGTTGACCGACTCGGCGGTGGCCTTGACGAGGTCGATCGTGCCGAAGCTCTGCCCGCCGCCCGAGCCGAAGTTGGTGACCTTCCCGGTCTCGCTCTCCCAGCCCTCGATCTTCTGCGGGCTCTTGCCGCTGAAGGTGTCACTCAGGCTGACGCCGTTCTCCAGCGCGGCGACCAGCGTGAACGGCTTGAAGGTCGACCCAGCCTGGGCCACGTCCTGCGTCGCGGCGTTCTGCGCCGAGGTGATGTAGTCCGGGCCGCCGTACAGCGCCACGATCGCGCCGTCCGCCGGATCGATCGACGTCAGCCCCACCTTGGTGGCGGCGTTCGGGGCCTCGCCGGCGAGGGAGCCGTCGCGCAGGCTCGTCACGGCCGCCTCGGCCGCGGCCTGGAGCGGCTGCTCGATCGTCGTGACGACGTCGAGCCCGACCCGGTTGATCTGGTCTTCGGTGAACGAGGCCTTGTCGATGAGCTCGGCCTTCACCATCGCGAGCAGGTACCCCTGCGGGCCCGCGAAGGTCTGCGAGGTCGTGGGCTCGATGGTCTCGGGGTAGACCTGCGCGGCGCGCTCCTCGGCCGTGAGCCAGCCCCCCAGCACCATCCGGTCCAGGACGCGCTCCCAACGCTGCTGCGCCCGCTCGGGGTTGGTCTTGGGGTCCCAGTTCGACGGCGACGGGATGATCCCCGCGAGCAGGGCGCCCTGGGCGACGGTCAGGTCCTTCGCGTCGACCGCGAAGTACGCCTGGGACGCCGCCTGGATGCCGTAGGTGCCACGGCCGAAGTAGATCGTGTTCAGGTAGTTACCCAGGACGACCTCCTTGTCCTGGCTCTGACTGATCTTCACCGCGAGCAGGGCTTCCCGGAACTTGCCGACGTAGTCCGAGGTGGTCTTGCCGTTGTAGTACCGCTCGACGTACTGCTGCGTGATCGTCGAGGCACCCTGGGTGGCACCGCCCTTGACGTTGTTGACGAACGCCCGGACGATCCCGACGGGGTCGACGCCCGCGTTCTCGTAGAAGCTGGAGTCCTCCGAGGCGACGACGGCGTGGCCCACGTGCTCGGGGAGCGTCGTCGCGTCGACGAGCACCCGCTTCTGCTCGGCGAAGGTCCCCATCACGGCGCCGGGGGTGCCGTCGGCGTTGTTCGCGTACCGGACGGTCGTCGTCTCGGCCAGCGCGAACTCGTCCGCCTCGGGGATGGTCGTCGTCGCATAGGCCGCGACCACGAGCCCGAGGAGCATGAACCCGGCCGCGAGGATCACGCCGAGCACCAACCGCCAGGACGGCAGCCAGCGCCGGACGCCGGACTTGCCCGCCCGCGGGTAGTCGATGAGCCGGCCGTTGGCCGCGCCCTTGCCCGACGACGCACGCTTCGTCGCACCTCGACCCGCCGATCGCGACGACCCCGCCGATCGACCCTGCTGATTCGCGCTTGCCACGTCCTGCCTTCCCGCCGACGACTAGTCCGCAAGGGCCCCGCGACCTGGCGCGGACCTGCCCGTTGCGCGAACAGTATGCGTGAGCAACCCGGGAGAAGACCCGGTGCCGGGCTCCACACCGGGATGCTCCACACGATGCGCACGACTGCTCCGCACGCCGGACAGTTGCCGGATCGCGCGGTTGGTCATACTCTCTCGATGTATCCATTCGATACATCGGCAGCGCGAACGCCGCCGGTCAAGCATGGCAGTACCGACGATCACCGTAGAGGAGGACCGCTGTGCGCGGACGTTCGGACGTTCTCGAGCCGGCCATCCTCGGCCTGCTCGACGAGTCCCCGTTGCACGGCTACGAGCTGCGCAAGCGGCTCAACCTCGTGCTCGGCTCGTTCCGCGCCCTGTCCTACGGGTCGCTGTATCCCTGCCTGAAGTCGCTCGTCGTCCGAGGCTGGATCGTCGGCACCGACTCCCCCGACGCCCCGCCGCACGCCCTGTCCGGCAAGCGGGCGCGCATCGTCTACCAGCTCACGGCCGACGGCAAGGAGCACTTCCAGTCGATCCTGGCCTCGTCCGGCCCGGCCGCCTGGGAGGACGAGAACTTCGACGTGCGGTTCGCGTTCTTCGCGCAGACCGACGCCGAGACCCGCCTGCGGATCCTCGAGGGCCGGCGCAGCCGGCTCACCGAGCGGCTGGAGACGGTCCGCCTGTCGTTCAACCGCGCTCGCGAGCGCATGGACGACTACACCCTCGAGCTGCAGCGGCACGGGCTCGAGGGCGTGGAGCGAGAGGTCCGCTGGCTCGACGACCTCATCGACAACGAGCGCGGCACCCGCCGCGCGAGCCTCAACGGCACCGGTCAACCGACCGTCGCCGATCCCGCCGTGGACGGCACTCGTCCCGGCACAGAACCGAAGGAGCGAGGATGACCTCCATCCGCGTCGCCATCATCGGCGTCGGCAACTGCGCGTCATCACTGGTCCAGGGCGTGCACTTCTACGCGGACGCTGACCCGACCAGCACCGTGCCCGGCCTCATGCACGTGCAGTTCGGTGACTACCACGTCTCCGACCTGGAGTTCGTCGCTGCGTTCGACGTCGACGCCAAGAAGGTCGGTTTCGACCTGTCCGAGGCCATCGGTGCCAGCGAGAACAACACGATCAAGTTCGCCGACGTCCCGCCGCTCGGCGTGACCGTGCAGCGGGGCCACACGCTCGACGGTCTCGGCATGTACTACAGCGACACGATCGACGAGTCCGACGCAGCGCCCGTCGACATCGTCGCCGCGCTCAAGGAAGCCCGCGTCGACGTGCTCGTCTGCTACCTGCCGGTCGGTTCGGAGCAGGCCGCGAAGTACTACGCGCAGTGCGCCATCGACGCGAAGGTCGCGTTCGTCAACGCCCTGCCCGTGTTCATCGCGTCCGACCCCGAGTGGGCTGCCAAGTTCGAGGCTGCCGGCGTCGCGATCGTCGGCGACGACATCAAGTCGCAGGTCGGCGCGACCATCACGCACCGCGTGCTCGCGAAGCTCTTCGAAGACCGCGGCGTCATCCTGGACCGCACCTACCAGCTGAACGTCGGCGGCAACATGGACTTCAAGAACATGTTGGAGCGCACGCGCCTCGAGTCGAAGAAGATCTCCAAGACGCAGGCCGTCACCTCGAACCTCAAGCAGGACCTTGCCCCGCGCAACGTCCACATCGGGCCGTCGGACTACATCGCCTGGCTCGACGACCGCAAGTGGGCCTACGTCCGCCTCGAGGGTCGCGCGTTCGGTGAGGTCCCGCTCAACCTCGAGTACAAGCTCGAGGTCTGGGACTCGCCCAACTCGGCCGGCATCATCATCGACGCCGTCCGCGCCGCCAAGATCGCCAAGGACCGCGGCATCGGTGGCCCGATCCTCTCGGCCGCGACGTACTTCATGAAGTCCCCGCCCGTGCAGATGGAAGACACCAAGGGCCGCGCGGAGCTCGAGGCCTTCATCCGCGGCGACAACGAGCGCTAGTCGTTCACCGCGATTGACGAGGCCCCCGGCAAGCACGTCGCCGGGGGTTTCGTCGTGCCTGGCCCAGACGAACCAGGGCCGACGTCGACTACCGGGTCCGGCGCCAGGTCCCGCTGCGCCCGCCGGTCTTCTCCTCGACGCGGACGTCGGTGATCGTCGCGCCCCGGTCGACGGCCTTGACCATGTCGATCAGCGCGAGGCCGGCCACGGCCACGCAGGTGAGCGCCTCCATCTCGACGCCGGTGCGGTCGGCGGTGCGCACGGTGGCGACGATCCGGACGCCGTCGTCGGTGACCTCGAGGTCGACCGTCACGCCGTGGATCGCGATCGGGTGGCACAGCGGGACCAGGTCGGGCGTGCGCTTGGCCGCCTGGATCCCCGCGATGCGCGCGACGGCGAGCGCGTCACCCTTCGGCACGCCCTCCCCGCGCAGCAGCCCGATGACGATCGGCGTCGTCGAGACGAACCCGCTCGCGGTCGCGCTGCGGACGGTGACGTCCTTCGCGCTCACGTCCACCATCCGGGCCGCACCGCGCTCGTCGACGTGCGTGAGGTTCAGCCGGTCGTCCGTCATCGCGCCAGATCCCTTCGTCGCCCGCCAAGACGGGTCGGGCCTCGAAGGTTCGAGGCCACCGGCACGCTACCGCCGACCGGTCGGGGGTCACCTGCCCTCTCCGAGGAGAGGTGCGGGCGCCCCGTGTCGTGGTGGTCGAGGGGTCGACGACGGGGCCCTGGACGCCGACTACGCTGACCCGCGTGCAGGTGATCAGCGAACTCCAGGAGCTCCTGCGGCTTCCCGATTTCCGCAAGCTGTTCGCGGTGCGCCTGGTGAGCCAGACCGGGGACGGGATGTTCCAGGTCGGCCTCGCCACCCTGTTCTTCTTCTCCCCCGAGAACGCGAGCACGGCAACGGGCGTCGCGGCAGCGTTCGCGGTCCTGCTGCTGCCGTTCACGGTCGTCGGACCGTGGGCCGGCGTGCTGCTCGACCGCTGGCGGCGGCGCCAGGTGCTGTTCGTCGGCAACCTCGTCCGGGTGGTGATCACCCTGGCGATCGCCGGCATCCTGCTCACGAGCGGCGTCGGTCCCGTGGTCTACGTGCTCGCGCTCGTCGACCTGTCGATCAACCGCTTCCTGCTCGCAGCGCTGTCGGCCTCGCTGCCGCGCGTCGTCGACGGTCCGCTGCTCCTCACCGCGAACTCGCTCACGCCGACGCTCGGCGCGGGCGCCGCCGGCCTCGGTGCGGGCATCGGATTCGTGCTCGGGCTGCTGCTCGAGCCCGGCCGCAGCAAGGACGCGACGGTCCTGACCGTCGCCGCCATCCTGTTCGCCACGGCATCCCTGCTCGCCACCCGGATGGGCCGCGACCTGCTCGGCCCCGAGCGCCGGACCGACGCCGGTCAGATGCGCGCGGCCCTGCAGAACCTCGCCCGCGGCCTGGTCGCCGGCGCCCGCCACCTGCGCGAGCGCCAGACCCCGGCGCGGGCGCTCGGCGTGATGGCCACCCACCGGTTCCTCTACGGGGTGGTGTTCATCGCGAGCATCCTCATCTCGCGCAACCTGCTCGCGGACCCCGCCGACCCGGCTGCGGGGCTGCGGACCTTCGGCACCGTCCTCGCCGCGTCCGCGGTCGGGTTCGTCCTCGCCGCCGTGCTCACGCCGGTGCTGAGCCGCCGCACGGGTCCGCACGCCTGGATCGTGTACTGCCTCGTGCTGGCCGCGGTGAGCCAGCTGCTGCTGACGGTGACCATCTCGCGGTGGGCCCTTCTCGCGGCGGCGGTCGCGCTCGCGCTGGCGGCCCAGGGGGCGAAGATCGCGGTGGACACGATCGTGCAGCGGGACACCGACGACGCGTTCCGCGGTCGGGCGTTCGCGCTGTACGACGTGCTCTACAACGCCGCGTTCGTCGGTGCTGCGGCGCTGGCGGCGCTCGTCCTGCCCGACACCGGGTACTCGCCGGCCCTGTTCGCGCTCCTCGCGGTCGCCTACCTCACCGCCGCGGCGGTCTACGGCGCCCGCGCCCCCCGGACCGCGCGCCACCCCTGAGCAGGTCCCAGGACAGGCCCCAGGACAGGCCTCACCGCTACCGGGGCTGCTGCGCCCACCACTCCTGGAGGGCTTGCGTGGCCTCGGCCTCCGAGAGCGGGCCGCGGTCCAGCCGCAGCTCGAGCAGGAACGCGTAGGCCTTCCCGACCACCGGCCCCGGCTTCAGGTCGAGGATCGCCATGATCTGGCCGCCGTCCAGCGAGGGCCGCATCGCGGCGAGCTCCTCATGCTCCCGCAGGACCGCGATCCGCGCCTCGAGCGCGTCGTAGGCGCCGGACAACCGCTCCGCCTTGCGCCGGTTCCGGGTCGTGGAGTCGGAGCGGGTGAGGCGGTGCAGGCGCTCGAGGAGCGGGCCGGCGTCGGTCACGTAGCGGCGCACGGCCGAGTCGGTCCAGCTGCCCTCGCCGTACCCGTGGAAGCGCAGGTGCAGCTCGGTCAGCCGCGCGACCGCCTTGACGGTGTCCTTGTCGAACCGGAGCGCCCTGAGCCGCCGGGAGATCAGCTTCGCGCCGACGACCTCGTGATGGTGGAAGCTCACGCCGCCGTTCTCCTCGAACCGGCGGGTGGCGGGTTTGCCGACGTCGTGCAACAACGCCGCGAGCCGCAGCACGAGGTCGGGACCCGGCACCGCGCCCGCCGGCCCGGTCTCCAGGTCGATCGCCTGCTCGAGCACCGTCAGGGAGTGCTGGTAGACGTCCTTGTGCCGGTGGTGCTCGTCGATCTCGAGCCGGAGCGCCGGCAGCTCGGGGAGCACGTGGTCGGCGAGCCCGGTGTCGACCAGCACCTCGAGCCCGCGCCGCGGCCGGGGCGAGATCATCAGCTTCACCAGCTCGTCGCGCACCCGCTCGGCCGAGACGATCGTGATCCGCTCGGCCATCTCCTCGATCGCCGTCCGCGCCTCGGGGTCGAGCGTGAACCCGAGCTGCGCCACGAACCGCGCCGCCCGCATCATCCGCAGCGGGTCGTCGTCGAACGACTGGCGCGCCGCCACCGGGGTGCGCAGCGTCCGACCGGCGAGGTCGGCGAGCCCGTCGAACGGATCCACGAACGTGAGGCCCGGCAGCCGCACCGCCATCGAGTTCACCGTGAAGTCCCGCCGCGACAGATCGCCCTCGAGGGTCTTCCCGAAGGCGACCTCCGGCTTGCGCGACGACGGGTCGTACGCGTCGGTCCGGTAGGTCGTCACCTCGACGACGACGTCCTCGCCGCCCCGGCGCCGCCCGGCGCCGATCGTGCCGAACGCCTTGCCGATGTCCCAGTGGGTGTCGCCCCACTTCGCGAGCAGCGCCTGCGTCTGGTCGGGGGTGGCCGACGTCGTGAAGTCGAGATCGGCGCTGACCCGGCCGAGGAACGCGTCGCGGACCGGTCCGCCCACCAGCGCGAGCTCGTGGCCGGCGGCGGCGAACACCTCGCCCAGCTCGATGGCGGCGGGAGCCAGCTCGGTGAGGATTCCCAGTGCCCGTCGCTGGAGGTCGGCGAGCACCGCGGGCCCGGCGCCGGCGGCTCCCGGGTCCGACGGGGCGGCGTTCACGGTGGTGTTCTCGTTCGGGGGCACGGCGTCCAAGCCTGCCAGAAGTCTCCGCGGGCGGACGCAGGCGCCCGCTCACCTGCAGTCGGACCGTCCGGAGTCCCCCAGATGCCGGGGGTCGCCGCGTGGGGTAGTTACAGTGGCGGCATGTCCAGCGTCGCGCCACAACCACGCCCGCCCGGCGTGCCGGCGCCTCCCGGCGGGCACGCGCTACGCATCGACCCCTCCGTGGCGCGGGCAGTGCCACCGAGCCTTCCGGTGGTCGACGAGACCTCCGCGGGCGGGTTGGTCGTGTCCTTGGTGCACGGCGTGCACCTCGCCGCGGTCATCGCCCGGCGCAACCGGGCCGGTCGACTCGAGTGGTGCCTGCCCAAGGGACACCTCGAGGGGACCGAGACCCCCGAGGAGGCGGCCGTCCGTGAGATCGCGGAGGAGACCGGCATCCGCGGCGAGGTCGTGCGTCGGCTGGGAATCGTCGACTACTGGTTCACCGGCGACGACCGACGCGTGCACAAGGTCGTCCACCACTTCCTGCTCGATGCCCTCGGTGGGACCTTGACGGTCGAGGGCGACCCGGACGGCGAGGCCGAGATCGCGGAGTGGGTCGCCCTGAGCGACCTCCCCCAGCGGCTCGCCTACCCCAACGAGCGACGGCTCGCGGAGGCGGCGCACGTGGTGCTCGTCAACGGGGCATGAACGCCCACCTCCGACGCGCGCGGCGCCCCTGGCCCGGCCCCCTGCTTCGCGGCCTGCTCGGGACGCTGCTGGGCGCGGCGGTCGTCCTCACCGGCCTGGTGAGCACGGGCAGCGACGCCCTCGCCGAGGTCGGGAGCGCGACCCCCTCCCCCACGGACGAGGTGCCGCTCGAGCTTCCCGTCCAGGTCGCCGTGACCGCCGTGTCACCCCAGGTGCTGCGACCCGACGGCCAGCTCGCGGTCCGGGCGACCGTGACGAACCGGAGCGACGAGGCGATCGCCGAGCCGCGCGCGACGCTGCGGATCCGACGTTTCCTCATCTCCACCCGCAGCGCGGTCGAGGAGTGGACGGGCTTCGGCGCGACCGACACGGCCGGCACCCCCGTGGGGCAGCCGGTCGTGCTGGGCGCACCGCTCGCCCCGGGCGCGTCGGCCGACGTCGAGTTCCTCGTCCCCGCCGGTGACCTGCTCCTCTCCTCGGCGCCGGCCGCCTGGGGGCCGCGCGGGATCTCGGTCGAGGTGACCGACGACGGCGCCCGGGTGGGCCTGGCCCGCACGTTCACCCTCTGGCTCCCGGCCGAGCCCGAGGCCTCCGTCCGGGTGTCGGTGGCCGTGCCCTTCACGGGCGAGGCCCTCGATGCCGAGGCCGCCACCGAACCCACCCTCCCGACGGACGACACGATCGAACGGCTCGCCGACCTGCTCGAGATCACCCGCGACCGGCCCGAGGTCGCCTGGGCGCTCGACCCTGCAGTCCTGGCCGGGCTGGCCGGGCCGGACGCCCCGCCGGAGGCGTCGAGCGACCTCAGCACCGCGGCGTCCGACGCCGACGCCCGGGCCCTGGGCACGGGTCTCGGCCGGGCCGCTGCCGGTCGCGACGTGTTCACCCTGCCCGCCTTCGACCCCGACCTCGCCGCCTTGGCGCACGCGGGAGAGCAGGACGTCGCGGCCACCGCGGTCTCGCTCGCAGGAGCCGCCCCCCTTCCCCTGCTCGGCTCGCCGCCGCGCACCGACCTGGCCTGGCCGGCGGACGAGGTCCCCGACCACGAGACGGTCGCCCTGGCGGCCCAGGTCGGCGCGCGCACCGTGATTGTGGGCGGGGACGGGCTGGCGGCGCTGGACCTCAACTACACCTCGACCGGTCGAGCGACCGTGCCGACCGCCGCGGGAGAGGTCGCCGCGCTCGTCGCCGACAGCACGCTGACCGACCTGTTCACCGATCCCGACAGCACCAGCGAGTCGGACGCGAGCGAGACGGACCCCGCGGCGCCGACCGCCGCCACCGGCGACCCGGCCGCGCAGACGACCCCCGCAACCGCGGCGCAGCGCGTGCTCGCCGAGACCGCGATCGTCGCGCGCGAACGGCCGAGCGACTCCCGCCACCTGCTCATCGCCCCCCGGCGCGGCTGGTCGCCGGACGTCGCCGTCGCGCGTGCGCAGCTCGCGGCGCTGGCCGAGGCGCCCTGGGTCGACCTGGCCCCGCTGGCGACCCTGATCGGCACGGCCGACCCAGCGGTCGAGCGGGAAGCCCTGCCCTCGGAGGTGACCGCCGACCGCGAGCTCACCCCGTCCGCGATCAGCTCGCTGAGCTCGGCCCGCGCGGACCTCACGACGTTCGCCACCCTGGTCCCCGACCCGGCGGCGCTGACCGCGGGAGCCGATGCCGCCGTGCTCGCCCCGCTGTCCGTGGCCTGGCGCGCCGACGAGGGCGGACGCGCCGACGTCGTGCAGGAGGTCGCGACGGACCTGGCAGCGCGGGCCACCGGCGTGTCGGTGGTTCCTGGCAGCGTGCTCAGCCTCATCTCCCGGTCCGGCTTCCTGCCCGTCGGGCTTCGCAACGAGCTCGACCAGGACGTGACGCTGCAGGTCTCGCTCGTCCCGGAGAACCGGCTGCTCGTGGTCGACGGACCCGAGACCATCACGGTCCCGGCCAACTCCGAGACGCAGGCGCGGATCCCGTTCCACGCGGTGGGCAGCGGCGACGTCCGGGTCGAGGTGACCCTGCTCGCGCCCGGCGGCGCCCCGGTGTCCGAGCCGACCTCGTTCACCGTGCGCGTGCGGGCCGACTGGGAGAACGTCGGCACCGCCGTCGTGGCCGGCGTCCTCGGGCTCGGGCTCCTGTTCGGGATCGGGCGCACGATCCGCCGAGGCCAGACCAAGACCCGAGGCGCCAGTCCCGCCCAGATCGCGGAGATCGCCGAGATCACCGGACCTCCCCCGGAGAAGTCATGACCACGTCCCCGACCGCCTCCGGCCACACCAACCTCGGCAAGCACACGTCGTTGATGGCGTCCGGCACGGCCGTCTCGCGCATCCTCGGGTTCGTCAAGGGCTCGCTGCTCGTGTACGCGATCGGGATGACCGGCGGTGCGGCCGACGCGTTCGCCCTCGGCAACACGCTGCCCAACATCCTGTACCTGCTGATCGCGGGCGGGGTGCTCAACGCGGTGCTCGTGCCGCAGGTGGTCCGCGCCTACCAGCGGACCGACGGCCAGGGCGACGACTACGTCAACCGGCTGCTGACGCTCGGCACGGTCGCGCTCGCCGTGCTGACGGCGATCCTCACCCTCGCCGCGCCCGTCTTCGTCGCGATCTACTCGAATCTCGGCGATCCGGCCCTGACCGGCCTCGCCGTGCTCTTCGCCTACTGGTGCCTCCCGCAGGTGCTCTTCTACGGCGTGTACACGCTCATCGGCCAGGTCCTCAACGCGCGCGGCAGCTTCGGCCCGCTGATGTGGGCGCCCGTGGTCAACAACCTCGTGTCCATGGCGGGGCTCGGGGTCTACCTCGCGGTCTTCGGGAGCTTCAACGCGAACAAGGACGTCATCGCCGATCCGACCACCTGGTCCGGCGGGCAGGTCGCGCTCCTCGCCGGGACGGCCACCCTCGGGGTCGTCGCGCAGGCCTTCGTGCTGTTCATCCCGCTCTACCGGAGCGGGTTCCGCTACCTGCCCCGCTGGGGCTTCCGCGGCGTGGGCCTCGGCCGGGCCGGGCAGGTCGCCTCGTGGACGTTCGCCGGGCTCGTCGTCGGCCAGCTGGGCATCCTCGTCGTGACGAACGTGGCCAGCGCGGTCAACTCCACACCCGACGCCGGGCTCGGCGTGGCCGGCAACGCGGTCTACAGCTACGCCTTCCTCGTCTTCATGCTTCCGCACTCGCTGGTGACCGTCTCGCTGCTCACCGCGCTGTTCACCGGCCTCTCGGCGAAGGCTGCGGTCGGTGACGTCGCTGCGGTGCGCGACGAGCTGTCGTTCGGGCTCCGGACCGTCGGCCTGTTCACGGTCTTCGCGACCGCGGTGATCGCGGTCCTTGCCTACCCGTTCGCCCGGGTGCTGCAGTTCTCCGCGAGTCCGGCGGACATCTCGGCGCTCGCCACGGTGATCGTCGTGATGATCCTCGGCCTGCCCGCGTTCGGGGCGTGGTCCATGGCCCAGCGCGTCTTCTACGCGTACGAGGACGCCCGGTCCATGCTCCCGATCCAGATCGGCATGGCCCTGGTCGTCGTGGCGGGCTCGCTGCTCGGGCAGGCGCTGCTGTCCCCGAAATACTGGGTCGCGGGCGCCGGCGCGGCCATGACGCTCTCGTACGGTGTCGGTGCCGTCGTCGCGCTGTGGATGCAGCGGCGCCGGCTCGAGGGCTTCGGGGCCGGGCGGGTGCTGCGGCTGTACGTCCGGGTCGGCGTGGCCGCCGGGGTCGCGGCGGGTGCCGGGTGGGCCGTCGTGCACCTCATCGGCGGGCTCCCCGACACGGGGTTCGGGCGCGCGGCGCTGATCTGCGCGGTGGTGGGCCTGCTCATGACCGCGATCTACGCGGGCCTGCTCAAGGTCATGCGGGTCAGCGAGCTCGACGACCTGCTGCGTCCCCTGCTCCGGCGCGTGGGCCGCTCCGCGTAGCATGGCCGCACCGGCCAGCGGTCGGTAACCCACAACCACGCGGGTCACGCGTGACGAGCGAGGGGGAGGCCCTGTGGACGGCGTCGTCGGACAAGGCACCTTGCTGGCGGGCCGGTATCGGCTGCTGCGACCTATCCCGTCGGACCTCGTCGGTGCCGCCGCCTGGGACGCGAACGACCAGATCCTGGATCGAGGCGTTCGGGTCGCCCTCCTCACCGAGGGCCGCGTGCCGCAGGCGGTCGACGCCGCCCGCCGCGCGGCGCTCGTCGCCGATCCGCGCCTGGTGCGCGTGCTCGACGTCGGCGACCACGAGGGCGTCGCGTACATGATCACCGAGCCGGTCACCGGCCCGTCGTTGGCCCAGCTCGTCTCACGCGGTCCGCTGCCCGCCGACCAGGCGCGCGCCATCGTGGGCGAGGCCGCCGCCGCGCTCGAGGCCGCTCGACGCCGGGGAGTGCACCACCTGACGCTGCGCCCCTCCGTCCTCCACCTCGCGGCCGACGACCGGGTGCTGATCACCGGCCTCGCCGTCGACGGCGCGC
This sequence comes from Pengzhenrongella frigida, assembly GCF_004168625.1. Taxonomy (GTDB): domain Bacteria; phylum Actinomycetota; class Actinomycetes; order Actinomycetales; family Cellulomonadaceae; genus Pengzhenrongella; species Pengzhenrongella frigida. The sequence continues at coordinate 1,924 of NZ_SDWW01000021.1, read as the reverse complement.
TCCTGGGGCAGGGCATCGGCGACGCTCGGTCGACGACCCGCGCGGACACGGTCGGCCTCGTCGCCCTGCTCTATGCGTCGCTCACCGGCCGGTGGCCCGGAGCCGCGTTCGGCACCGACGACCCCGCCAGCGCGACCGCCCAGCTCCCCGCGGCCCCGCTCGTCGAGGGTCGCCCCATCGCGCCCTCCGAGCTGGTGGCTGGCATCCCGAACGACCTCGACACCCTCTGCGCCGTCACTCTCGGGCCGAACGACGACGGGCCGCACAGCCCGGCCGAGCTCGTCCTCGAGCTCGAGCCGTGGGGCAGCATCCGTGCACGCGACCTCCTCGCAGCCGCCAAGGAGCCGCAGTGGGACCCGACGACCACCTCGGCCCGGTCCGCCCGCAAGGCCGCTGCGGACGCCAAGGCTGCCGCGGTGGAGCCCGCCCCGGTGTCGGCGCCCCCGACGGTGCAGCGTCAGTCGGTCCGCTCCGCGTTCGCCGCGCAGCCGCCCGGTACCGCCGCTCGCCCGGCGACCCCTCCCGCCGCGGCCCCGGCCCGGTCCAGCCAGTTCGGTGCCGTGTCCGGGGTCGGTGCGGGCGCTGCGGCAGTTGTCGGCGCTGCAGCAGCCTCGTCAGCAGCCCGGGACGCGTCCGCCCGCACGGCTGACGCTGCGCAGGCCGCCGCGGCCGAAGCGGCGCGCGCGTCGGCTCAGACGGCGCGCGCATCGGCGGACGACTCCGCCGCGGCCCCGACCGCAGTGGTCCCGACCGCAGTGGTCGCCTCGACTCCCCCGCCCGCGTTCCCGCCGGCGGAACCGAGCTCGTCGCGGGCCCTGCCGCCGACGCCGACCACGCCACCCGCGGCGCCCGCGGCCCCGCCCCGACCCGCGCCTGCGGTGGACGACGAGCGACGCAGCGCGCCGCTCCCGCGCGCCGCGGGGGCCGTGGTGGGTGGTCCCTCCGTCGCCGGACCCACAGCGGGACCCACAGCGGGACCCACCGGTGGACCCGCTGCCGGCCGGGAAGGCACCGGCCCGCGGGCCTTCGACGAGGTCGTCTCCGCACGGGAGCAGGTCGCGACCAAGCGGTTCGACCCGACGCGCCTCGTGCTCGCCGTCGTCGTGATCGCCGTGGTGATCGGGCTCTACCTCGCGCTCCAGGCCCTGACGGCCCCGATCCGGGACGCGCCGCCGCGCAGCGATCCGCTCCCGACGGTCAGCGCTCCCGCCGAGGAGGCCCCCGCCGCTGAGCCCGATGCCGCCCCGGCCCCGGCTGTGGAGCCCGGTGCGGCACCCGCGATCGTCTCGGGCCAGTCGCTCGACCCGCCGCCCGCCGGCGACGACAACGAGCACCCCGAGGCCGCCCCGCTCGCGATCGACGGCGACCCCGGGACCTTCTGGTTCACCCGCACGTTCAACTCGCCGGAATTCTCCGGCCTGAAGGAGGGCGTCGGCTACGCGGTGTCCCTCCAGGCCCCGGCGAACGTCTCCACCGTGACCCTGCAGGTCAACGGCACAGGCGGGCAGGTCGAGGTCCGGGCCACGGATCCGTCGACCCCGAACCAGGGAGACGTCCTGGCGTCGGGAACCCTCGGCGGCACGACGGTCCTGACGCTCTCCGCACCGACCGAGACCCAGAGCATCGTGCTGTGGTTCACCTCGCTGCCGCAGACGGCCGACGGCAAGAACCGGCTCGAGCTCGCCGAGGTGGGCGTGTCCTGACCGCTCGACCGGAACAGATCCTCCGGTGAAACCGTTCTGCTGCACGGTGGATCCGAACAAGTCCACCCTCGACCGATCTCTTCGAAGGACCATCTCTTGACCGAGCAGACGAGCACCCTCCGCGACCTGATCATCGTGGGGTCTGGCCCCGCCGGGTACACCGCGGCCCTGTATGCGGCGCGGGCGGGGTTCGCCCCGCTGGTGCTGGCGGGTTCGGTGAC
>NZ_SDWW01000020.1 GCF_004168625.1 Pengzhenrongella frigida | reverse complement strand
TCGCACTTCACATCCTGCCGACGGGGACCCGTCCTCGTCTCACGACCCCCGCGTCACCAACCTCATGAGCCACAACACCTAGTGGTGGTTCCGTGCGGGGTAGGCGCGGGGGAGGGCGAGCCCGTTGCGGGCCATCACGTCGCGCGCGGTGTTCGGGTAGTCGGTGATGAGGCCGTCGACGCCGGCATCGATCAGCGACTGCATGGTCGCGTCGTCGTCGATGGTCCAGGGGATGACGAGCATCCCGGCGGCATGGGCGTCGTGGACCATCGCCGGCGTCGTGTACGGGACGTAGCCGGCGTCGGTGACCTTGCCGCTCTGCGGGTTGCCGGCGACCGGCGAGATCGCGTCGGCGTCGAAGGAAGCCGCGGCGGCGACGAGCGAGCCGCCGAAGTCGTCGATGTCGATCCCGCCGAGCCACGGCGAGGCGCCGGGCTGGCCGGCCTGGAGGAACTGCTGACCGTTCGTCAGCGCGACGATCGGCAGGCGGGGCTCGACCTCACGCATCCGCATCAGTGCGCCCCAGTCGAAGCTCTGGATCGTCACCTGGCGCAGCAGGTGCGCGGCGCGGACCTCGCGGGCGACGACCTGGACGAACTGCTCGCGGGGCGCGGTCTGCTCCGGCGCGCCCGCCTCGACCTTGGTCTCCACGTTCAGCGTGACGCCCTTGGCGCGCCGGTCGTTGACGAGGTCGAACACCTCGGACAGCAACGGCATCTGCGCACCGGGCGACAGTTGCTGGCCCGGGAACTGCGGCAGGGCCAGTGAGCCGCAGTCAAGGGTGCGCACCTGGGCCAAGGTGAGGTCCGTGATGTACGTCTTGCCGGGCACGTACGGGAACTGGGGGTCGCCCGGGGTGGCCGGCGCGGTGTCGGTGCATTTGGTGGCGACCGGGTCGCGGTCATGGGTGACTACGGCGTAGCCGTCCTTGGTGATCTGCACGTCGAGCTCGAGCGTGCTCACCCCGAGGTCGAGGGCCTTGCCGAACGAGGCAATAGTGGACTCCACGGTCAGCCCGACGCCCCCGCGGTGGGCCTGCAGGTCGAACGTGCGAGCGCGGGTGTGGTCGCCGTCGTGGTGGACGGCGTGGTCGTCGGCGCGAACGACGGCGGCGTCGGCGGGGCCTGTCGCGCCGAGCACGACGATTCCGCAGGCCAAGGCGGCGGTCATCAGCGTGGTGGTCCGGCGCGGGGCAGGTGAGATGAGCGGGGTGAGACGCATAGATGTGCTCCAGAGAAGAGGGTCGCGGTGCGGACGTGAGCGGCTGACGCTGTGGGGTGTGCGCGGGTCCTCAAACCTGGCCGGAGAGTCCACGACCCTCGACGAGCTCGCCCACCGGCAGGCCGGCGCTACTCGTTGACGAGGACCGGGATGCTCACCACGGCGCTGTGCGACCCCGGCACGGGGGCGGGCACCGTGATCGGCAGGCCGACCACGCCGGCGGTGGAGTGGAACGGCTCGGTGTCCCGCGCGGTGAAGACCTGGCGGTCGCTGCCCAGCAGATCACCCGCGGCGCCGTAGAAGTCGACGCGGACCTCGAGGTTGAGGACCTCGCTCACGTCGGAGGTGACTGCCAGGCTCCCGGTGACGGCGGAGTCCGAGAGCCGGAGTTCGGTGATCCGCAGCCGATCCGTGAACGGGCCGTCGTCCACGGACACGGTGCCGGCCGGGACGCCGACCTCGACCGAGCCCGCGGGCGCACCCTCGGGCTGTGGCTCCAGGCCGGCGACCGAGGCCGCCTGCGCGGCCGCGTCGGTCCGACCGGGGTGATCGAGCACCGCCGTGCCGGTACCGGCGCAGGCCGAGAGTCCCGCCACGACGAGAGCGAGCGAGACGAGCCGGCTCAGCGTGCTCGCGCCGAGACGGCGGGGCGCGGTGCGCACCCCGCCGTCGGCGCGAGGTCCGGTCAGGGTGCGACCTTGAGCTTGATCGCGGCGGCCATCTCGTCGTACAGGTCGGTGTTGTCCTGCTCCCCGACGAAGCGGTCGCTGCCGGGCCCGTAGCTGAAGATCGGCACGTCCGCCCCGGTGTGGTTCCCGGCGAGGTACGTCAGCCACAGCGACGCGTCGAGGCTGCCGTCGACGACCTCGGCCGGGTCGTCGAGGGTGCGGAAGGTCGCCGGCGCGAAGTTCGCCGCGTCGGCCGCTCCGGCCCCGTTGACCGGCCCGGTCGACCGGGCCGGGTCCAGGGCACTGTTGCTCGCGCGAACCGGGGTCTGGGTGGAGCTGGTCCCGGACTGGTTCGCGGGCGGTGAACCGGCTTCGGCGTTCGTGAAGGACCCCTTGCCGATGATGTTGAACCCGGCGCACTCGTGGTCCGCCGTGACGATCACGAGGGTGTTCTTGTCGCGCTGGGCGTACTCGTACGCGGCGGCGACCGCGTCGTCGAACGCCTTCATCTCGCCCAGCGTCTGGGCGGCGTCGTTCGCGTGGGACCGCTTGTCGATCATCGCGCCCTCCACCTGGAGGAAGAACCCGCGCCGGCGGGCATCGGCGCTGTGGGCGAGGAGGTCGATCGCCTTCGCGGTCATCTCGGGGAGGCTCGGCTCAGCCTGGACCTGCGCCGTCGGGAAGGCCTTGGCCTTGTTGACCTCCACCGTGAGGTTGCCGGTGTTGAACAGGCCGATCACCCGGCGGTCGTTCCCGGTCACCGCCGCGAGCTCGGCCCCGGTCGCCACGGTCGTCCCGAGGGCGCCGAGGACCTCGTAGCCGTTGGATTCCATCACCGTCTGGTCTTCGGGGGTGAAGCGGGCGTTCCCGCCACCGAGGATCACGTCGGCGACGTTGTTGCGCGCGATCTGCTGCGCGATGGGCAGGTACGGCTCCCCGCCGAGGGTCTCGCACGACGCGGGCGTGTACGTCGGGCCCTGGCAGCCACGCAGCGCGGCGTGGGCGAACATCGCCGCGGGCGTCGCGTCGGTGATCTCCGCGGTCGACACGTTCCCGGTCCGGTACCCGGCCGTCTTGGCCTGCTCCATCAGGGTCGGCACGATGGCGCCATAGGCGTCGACGCCGATGGCGGCGTTGTAGGTCTTCACCCCCGACGACCAGGCGGTCGCCGCTGATGCGGAGTCGGTGACGAGCTCGGGGGTGGCACTGTTCCGCTCCACCGCGTAGGTCTGGACCGAGCCGAGCGCCGGCAGCGACTCCATCGCCAGCTGGCCGTCGGCGCCGTAGTAGCGGATGCTCGCGGCATCGACGTGGGTCTCTCCCATCCCGTCGCCGATCAGCAGGATGACGTTCTTGGCCTTGGCCTTGCCCTTGCCTTGAGCGGGATCGCGATCGGCAGCGAGGCCGGATCCGGCGGTGAACACCGCTCCGGTGAGGGCGAGGACCGCGGTCGCGGCCACCGCGGCTATCCGTCGTGCGGACACTGGGGCTCCAAGTCGAGTAGACGTCGGGTCGACTCGAACGATAGGAGGCGGGATCGATCGCAGACCGTCGCCGGGGCAGCCACGAGGTGAACACCGGATGGCGGGCGGGGGGAGGCGTGCGCTGTCCCGGGGCTGTCACGCGAAGGCGAACGCCGGCGGGAAGACGACGACCACCACCGCGGCCCAGATCCCGTACACCGGCAGGTAGCGGGTCTGCCAGCGCTCGAGCGGGGCGAAGGCGCTGCGCCCCCGCAGGAAGCCGACGGAGAGCCGGGCCGCCCACGCGAGGTGCACGAGCAGCAGGAGATTCAGGCCGAGGGCGGCGAGCTTGTTCGGGCTGGCGCCGAACTCGGCGATCCGGGTGAGCATCGCGGTGAGCAGCACGGCGTCGACGGCGAGCGCCGCGAGGAGCAGCACCAGCTGCAGGGTGTCGAACAGGCCGGGGGGCGCCAGCGGGTCGCGGGCGGAGATCGAGTAGAGCAGCAGGCCGACGACGAGGACGAGGATCGCATCCATCAGGATGAGCAGCTCGCGGTCGACCTCGCCGAGCCCGCCGGCGGTCGCGAGGGCGCCGAGCAGCGTCAGCAGCATGATGATCGTCAGAGGCGTGAACACGCGGGTCAGGACGGGGGCGATGTTCTCGACGACGTTCTGCTTGGCCTCGACGAGCCAGGCGGCCACGACCAGCGCCCCGGGCACCGCGAACGGCAGGACCCAGCTCCCCAGCGCCTGCTCGGGGTCGATGCCGACGAGCTGCAGGACGGCGACGGTCAGCCCGGTCAGCACGCCCCCGCCGATGGCCAGCAGCGTGAAGTAGATGGCGAGCTCGCCGGTGAACCGGGCGAAGTCCATGCGCCGGCCGTCAGAACGCCACCGGCCGCCGACGTAGGCGATCCCGACGAGCAGCCACAGCGCGACGACCGCGTGCATCGCGGCGAGCGGCTCGGTGGAGCTGTCGGAGTCGAACGGGTAGACGTTCAGCAGCACAGCCAGCACGACGGCCGGCAGGACCAGCGCCGCCACCGTCCGGATGCCGAGGCGGCGTTTCCAGGCGAAGTACGCCGCCACGAACGGGACGACGAGCAGGGCGAGGTTGCGCGCGAGCGCGGCGTCGTCGAGCCAGGTGATACCGGCCCGGACGGCGAGCCCCGCCGCGACGGCGAGGGCGAGGACGACCGTGAGCTCGCGCGCGGGGGTGCCGCCGGACTCACGCGACTCCTGGGGGACCAGGGAGAGCTGCTTCCACAGCCGGTCGGAGTGCTCGCGGGCGAACTCGCGCGAGACGGCGTCGAGGTTGCCGAGCCGCTTGATGGCGACCAGGAACGCCTCGGTGTCGTCGAGCCCGGTGGCCTGCAGGTCGGTGACCTGCTCCCGGAGGTGGTCCTCGAGCTCGTCGATGTCGGCGGAGGAGATGGCTTGGTGCCGCTGGAGGTACCCGCGCCAGCGGTCGATGTCGGCATCGAGCGCGAGGTGCTGCTCCATCACGCCCACCCCTCGGCCGTGAGCGGTGGTCGCTGCCCGGACTGCCACACCTGCCGGAGCGCGTCGGCCACGACCGTCCACTGCTCCTGCCGCTCGGCGAGGGTCGCTCGGCCCGACGGCGTGATCGCGTAGTGCTTGCGGCGCCGGCCGGCCTCGGAGGTGCCCCACGACGAGGACACGTGGCCGAGGCGCTCGAGCCGGTGCAGCAGGGGGTAGAGCATGCCGTCGGTCCACTGCAGGCCTCCGCCCGACAGCTCGCTGACGCGTTTGAGGATCGCGTAGCCGTACAGGTCACCCTCTGCCAAAATGCCCAGCACGATCGGGGTCGCTGATGCGGCCACCAGGTCCTTGTCGATGTGCACGACGGCTCCTATACCTAGATGTACAAGGCATTGAACCCTAGAGGTTCTAGGTATGCAAGCGATCAGGGCTGATCGCGAGCGCCCGGAGTGGTCCGTGAGCGTCGCGTGGTGCTCGTGCGGTGGATCGTGCCTCAGAATCGGGCGATGACCGCGAGCCACAGCCGGCGACATGTCCAGCCCGCCGCACCGGCGGCCGCGGAAGGCCTGTGGTCGGACGATGAGGTCGAGGTGCCACTTCCTGGCGGCGACGTCACCGACGGGGTGGTGCGGGTCGGGGACACGGTTCGCCGCCCGATCGGTCCACATTCTCGGCTCGTGCACGACGTGCTCACGCATCTGGACCAGGTCGGCTTCGCCGGGAGCCCTCGGTTCCTCGGGCTCGACGCCAAGGGTCGCGAGGTGCTGACGTTTGTCGCCGGCGAGGTGGCGGGTCGCCCCTGGCCGGCCTGGGTGGCCGACGAGCGGCGGATCGTCAGCGTGGCTCGGCTGGTGCGTTCCTACGACGACGCCGTGGTCACGCTGCCGATCCCCGAATCCGGCGCCGATCCGCAATTTGCAGCTCCGGCCGGGACGCCGCCGTCGGTCGCCGGTCGCGCCGAGCTCCTCGGCCACATGGACGTGACCCCGGAGAATGTCGTGTTCCGCGATGCGGAGGCCGTCGCGCTGATCGATTTCGATCTGGTCAGGCCGGCCACGCGGGCGGAGGAGGTGGGCAACGTCCTTCAGTGGTGGGCGCCGCTGATGCCGATCGAGGACCGCGAACCCGTCCTGCGCGACGTCGATCCGATCGCCAGAGCCATGGTCATCGTCGATGCGTACGGGCTCTCGGACGCGGATCGCGACCTGCTCGTTCCCGTGATGCGGAACGCTGCCGATCGCACCTGGTACCTGATGAAGCAGCGCGCGGAGGATCTCGGCGGTGGCTAGCGACGGATGTGGGACGAGGGCGTCGGCGACCGCATCCTGCGCCGCCAGAAGTGGCTCGAGGTCCACGAGCAGGAGCTGCGCGACGCCGTCGGCCGCTAGCCGGACGTCTCTGGCGCCGCCGGCGCCCCTGCTTCGTCCGCATCGTTCGCCCCGCCCCGCCCCGGCGTAGGCATGTGGGCCCGCTCCCCGTCCTGGTCGAAGATCGTCAGGATCTCTGCCGGCCCGTCCGCAGCCCCGAGCGAGTGCGGCACCATCGTGGAGAACTCGGCAGCGTCACCGGCCTCCACCAGCATCACCCGGTCGCCCAGGTAGAGCCGGATGGTCCCCGACAGCACGGTGAACCACTCGCGCCCCGGGTGCACGCCCTGGCGATCCGGACCGGAGGGGTGATCGGGGGAGAAGCGCATCTTGGCGACGGTCACCCCGCGCACGGTGCTCTCGCGGGACATCAGCCACGTCGTGATCCCGGCCGCCTGCTGGGGCTCGGGGTGGATCACGACGTCGTCGTCGGCGACGGTCTCGACGAGGTGGTCGAGCGTGGTGTCGAGGGCGCGGGCGATCGGCACCAGCTGGTCGAGGGCGATGCGCCGGTGGCCCGTCTCGATCCGGCTCAGCGTCGAGGGACTCAGGTAGCAGCGGGCCGCCAAGGCGTCGAGGGACCAGCCGCGCGCGAGGCGCAGGCCGCGGATCCGCTGGCGGATCACAGCATCCAGATCAAGTTCTTGCTTCATGCGCAAGATGCTATGCCCTAGAGGCAATTCGTGCCTAGTCTGGAGCCATGCCCCACCACGACGCGCACGCCCACCACGGCACCGGCCATGACCACGACGCCCACTCGCAGGACCTGCCCGAGCTCCTCGACCTCGACGCCCAGGTCCTCGGCGCGTACCTGCCGGCCGTGACCGCATGGACCGCCGAGCACGCCACCGACGTCCGGACCGTGCTGGACCTCGGCGCGGGGACCGGCGTCGGCTCGGTCGCCCTGGCGCAGCGCTTCCCCGAGGCGCAGGTCGTCGCGCTCGAGCGGTCGCCGGTGATGATCGATCACCTCACCGCCACCAGCCGCGACCACGGTCTGACCAGCCGCCTTCGGGTAGTCCCCGCAGACCTCGACGAGGACTGGCCCGACCTCGGCCCCGCCGACCTGATCTGGGCCGCGAGCTCCCTGCACGAGGTCGCCGACCCCGCCCGGGTGCTCCGCGCCGTCCACGATGCCCTGCGCCCCGGGGGAGTCGCGATGATCCTCGAGATGGGCGCCCTGCCCAGCCTGCTGCCCGACGACGTCGGCTCCGGTCGCCCCGGTCTCGAGGCTCGCTGCCACGCAGCCCTCGCCACGGCGGGCTGGAACGCCTACCCCGACTGGGCGCCCGCCCTCCAAGCTGCCGGGCTCGACGTCGTCGAGCAGCGCCGGTTCCCGGTCGAGGTCGGCCCCGGGAACCCGCAGGCCGAGGTGTACGCCCGCGCCTGGCTGGGCCACCAGCGCACCTTCCTCGCCGACGCCCTGGCGGCCGAGGACGTGGCCACCCTCGACCGCCTCCTGGCCGACCAGGGCCCCGACGCCCTGCTCTCCAGCACACGTCTGACCATCCGCGGCAGCCGCATCGCCTGGCTCGCCCGCCGCCCCTGAACCCCGCCCCTGAACCCCCGCCCCGCACCCCGACCCGCCAGGAGCCCGCCATGACCTCCCCGACCGAACCGCACCGGCACGACGTCGTCATCGTCGGCGGGGGAGCGGCCGGCCTCAGCGCCGCCGTGACCCTCGCCCGCTCCCTGCGCGACGTCCTCGTGATCGACGCGGGCGAGCCGCGCAACGCCCCAGCCGTGGGCGCGCACAACCTTCTCGGACGCGAGGGCGTCGCCCCCCTCGACCTGCTCGAGGCCGGGCGGCAGGAGGCCGCCGCCTACGGCGCGCAGATCCGCCGCGGCCGCGCCACCACGGCCCGCCGCACCCCCGACGGCTTCGACGTCACCCTGGCCGACGGCGACACCGTGACCGCCCGCCGCCTGCTGCTCGCCACCGGTCTGGTCGACGAGCTGCCCGACGTCCCGGGCGTCCGCGAGCTGTGGGGCACGCACGTGCTGCACTGCCCGTACTGCCACGGCTACGAGGTGCGCGGTCGCCGCATCGGGGTGCTCGCCACCAGCCCCAACGCCCTGCACCAGACCCTCCTGCTGCGCCAGCTCAGCGCCGACATCACCCTCTTCCTCCACGAGGCCCCCGAGCCCGACGACGAGGCTTGGGTGCAGCTCGAAGCCCTCGGCATCTGCGTGGTCACCGGTCAGGTCCGCGAGCTGGCCCGCGACGGCGACTGCCTGCGCGCCGTCGTGCTCGCCGACGGGCACGCCTTCGCCGTGGACGCCGTCGCCGTGCAGCCGCGGTTCGTCGCCCGGGGCGACCTCTACGAACAGCTGGGCGGCACGCTGACCGAGAACCCCCTGGGCCGCCACATCACGAGGGACCCCGCGGGAGCGACCGACCTGCCCGGGGTCTGGACCGCGGGCAACGCCGGCGACCTCAGCGCCATGGTCGGCGCCTCCGCGGCCCAGGGCGTGATGGCCGGTGCGGCGATCAACGCCGACCTCGTCATGGCCGACGTCCACGCCGCGGTCCAGGCCCGCGCGACAGCCCGCCGCTCCTGACGGGACGCGCCAGGCGGCCCGTCATCGAGAACAGCCAGGGTGCGCCCGGCGAGCCCGGCTCCACCGACGTCTCGAGGCGCGGGCCGAAGTGAACAGTGCCCGGTCGTCGCTGACCCCGGCGGGTGGTCAGGGCGACACCCCGGGCGCCGCGTGCTCTGCCCAGAAGCCGTGGACCGACCGGACGAACTCGGCCGGCGTCTCCAACGGCACCAGATAGGCCGCGCCCTCCACGGCGACCGAGGACCCGTGCGGTACCAGCCTCGCCGCCGCGCGCGCTTGCTCGGCCGACCAGTCGTGATGATCGCTGCCGGTGATGAAGAGGGTCGGCGCCTGGATGGACGGTAGGGCCGGAGTCAGGTCTTCCCGGTGGAGCGAGATCGAGACGACCGCGTTGGCGAGCCCTCGCCGGTCCGCGGACGCGAACGAGTCGCGGACGAGGGCGACGGCCGCCGCGTCGCGCTCGCGAGTGCGCTCGGACAGGAGCACGTCGGTCACCGAGTCGACCAGGAACCGCACGGGCCCGAAGGCGCGGTACAGCGCGAGCAGGAGGTGCGTCTGCAGCCGCCCGCCTCGGGTGTAGGCGTGCACGGGGGTGCCGGCGGTGACCAGGGTGCGGACGAGGTCGGGCCGGCGCGAGGCGAGGACGATGCCCACGTGGCCGCCCCACGCGTTCCCCACCCAGTCCACCGGGCCGTCGACGCCGACCTCCGCCAGCACCGCCACGGCCGCGTCCGCGCAGTCCTGCATCGTGTAGCGGTGGCCGGGATCGCCGCTCGGGCCATGGCCGGGGCCGGTCACCACGACAAGGCGCCGATCTCTGGCCAGCTCGGGTTCCACACGCTCCCAGCTGCGGCTGTCGACGAAGAGGCTGTGCCACAGCAGGGTGGGCCGGGCGCCGCCGGGATCGGTGTCGCGCACCAGCAGCGGGCCGACCGACGTGGTGATCATCTGCTCGGGCATCGTGGGCTCCGTTCCCACTTGACGCTGTCAACAAGGACGAGTTTTCCCCGGTAGGTTGGCGGTGTCAACCTACGAACGGAGTCGGATGTCAGCGGACGCGGCACTGCCCGACCGGCTCATCACCGCTGCCCTCGAACTGCTCGCGGACCAGCCCGCGGAGGAGCTCAGCATCCGCCAGGTGGCGCAGCGGGTCGGAGTGAGCCACCAGGCGCCGTACGTCCACTTCGGCGATCGACGACGGTTCCTGGCGGCCGTCGCCGGCGCCGGGCTCGAGGTCGCGGCCGCGGATGCGCAGTCGCGCGTGACCTCCGCCGGACCGGACCCCGCGGTGCGCCTGCGCGCTCTCGTCCGCGCCTATCTGTCGTTCGTGGACGAGCGACCATACGTCCACGACCTCGCCTATGGGCCGCTCGTCGCGATGCGCGACCATCCTCGCCTCCAGGCGGCGGCGCTGGCGTACTGGAACCTCCTTCGAGACACCGTCGCCGCGAACCAACCGGTCGGCGTCCCGGCGGCCGAGGTGCTCCGGCGTGCAGCGACCGCCTGGGGGACGGTGTACGGGATCGCCCGGCTCGACGCCGCACACAAGATCCCCCGAACCGTGCCCGCCGATCGCTCCCAGCTGCTCGACGACGCGATCAAAACTCTGCTCGAAGGCTGGCGCGCCCCCTCAGCCCCCGGCGAGCGTCCGTCGAGATAGTCCTTCCGCGGCGAGATCGTCGGTTTCGACGGACTATCTCGGCACAGATAGACGATCTCGGCATCTGCCCCTCCTGGGGGCTGGGAGCCGGGAGCGGGGAGCGGGGAGGTGCGGGGCGACCCGGGCTAGACGGCGAAGGGGACGCCGCAGCGCAGGATCACGTTCGCGTAGGCGGTGTCCTCGCCGGTGCGGATGACGAGCTGCGCGCGGGCGACCATCGCCTTGAGGTCGTCGTGCGCGATGCGCTCCGCCGGGGCGTCCAGGCGGGCGTCGACCCACCCGCCGGCGGCGGTGCCGTCCGCCGGCTCGGAGACCCACGCGTGCTCGACGACGATGTCCGCGAGCAGGGCGTCGAGCACGTCGGTGAACCGGGGGAGACCGAAGACGATCGCGAGATCGACGACGGGCACGTTCGCCGGCACGGGCAGGCCCGCGTCGGCCACGACGACCAGGTCGGTGTGGCCGAGCCGGGCGAGGTGGCCGGCGAGCGGGGCATTGATGATTCCGGAGCGCTTCATGGCAGCGGATCGTCCTTCCAGGGGTAGGAGGCTTGGGCACCGAGTCGTTGCACAGAGAAGGCCGCGACGCCCGTGGCCGTGGCGGCGGCGTCGGCCAGCGGGTGGCCGGCGGCGAGTGCGGCGGCGAGCGCCCCGACGAACGCATCGCCGGCGCCGGTGGTGTCGCGCACGGGGACCGTCCGGGCCGGCAGGGACCATTCGCCGTCGGCCCCGATGCCCACCGCGCCCAGGCGGCCCAGGGTCACCACGACCGACCGGACGCCGTACGCCCGCAGCGCGCGCGCGGCGGCCAGCGCCTCCGCGTGCGTGGCCGGGGTCCCGCCCGTGACCGCAGGAGCAGGCGACGGCCCGTCCTCGGCGCGCAGCCACCCGAGCAGCAGGGCGACCTCGTGCTCGTTGACGACGAGCGGGTCGGCGAGGCGCAGCGTGGCGATCGGGAGCTGGCACGCGGGTGCGAGGTTGAGGACCACGCGCACGTCCTCGGCGGCCGCGATCGCCGCGGCGCGCGTGACCGCCTCGAGCGGGATCTCCGCCTGGAGCAGGCAGATCCGGGCGCCGCCGACGACGGCTCGGGCAGCCTCGACCACCGCCGGCGTGACGGCCGCGTTCGCCCCCGGGACGACGACGATCGTGTTCTCGCCGTCGTCGGCCAGGGTGACCACCGCGAGGCCGGTGGGGCCCGGGACGCGCGCCATCGCCTCGAGATCGACGTCGGCCGCGGTGAGCTCGCTCAGCGCCACGGCCGCGTTCGGGTCGCCGCCGACCGCGCCCACCATCGCCGTGCGGGCGCCGAGGCGCGCGGCCGCGACGGCCTGGTTCGCGCCCTTGCCGCCCGCGAAGAGCTCGCCGGAGCCGCCGATGAGCGTCTCGCCCGGTCGGGGGTGCCGCGCGACGGTGAGGACCAGATCGACATTGGTGGAGCCGACGACGACGACGTCCCAGCGCACGGATGATCTCCTTCGATCGGTCGGTGCCCACCCGGCGGGGGTTGACATCTGCCGTGAGTCTACCTACGTTTGGCGGAGTTCATTCAAGCCGGAATCAATATTCACCCTCAGGCGGTCAGCGTTGATCGAGAAGCAGGTTCGACAGGACGGCTCCCCATCGGGGGCGGCCGACGCCGTGCCCGACGCCGGTCTCGTGCTGTCGATCGACCAGGGCACCACGAATGCCAAGGCCCTTCTGGTCGATCCGCGCACCGGCCGCGCAGTGGCGAGCGGTGCGGTCGCCGTCGGCATCTCCTTCCCGGCGCCGGGGTGGGTCGAGCAGGACCCCGCCGAGATCTGGTCGGCCACCGTCGGAGCCGTCACCGCCTGTCTGGCCGCCGCGGCCGGCGCTGTCCCGGTGGCGATCGCGGTGACCAACCAGCGTGAGTCGGTCGTCGCCTGGAACCGGCGCACGGGAGCGCCGCTGGGGCCCGTCCTCGGCTGGCAGGACGCCCGCACCGCCGCCGCGTGCGACCAGCTCGTCGCCGCCGGGGTGGCCGACGAGGTCCGGGCGCGCACCGGCCTGTCGCTCGACCCGATGTTCTCGGCGCCCAAGATGCGGCTGCTGCTCGACCGGGCGGTGGCCGCCGGGGTCGCAGCCGAGGACGTCTGCCTGGGGACCGTCGATGCCTGGCTGATCTGGAACCTCACCGGGGGCGCGGTCTTCGCCACGGAGGCGGGCAACGCCTCCCGCACGCTGCTCTTCGACCTGACCTCTCTCGACTGGCACCCGCGGCTCCTCGAGGTGTTCGGGATCCCCGCGACTGCGCTGCCCGAGGTCCGGGCGTCCGACGCGGGCTTCGGCGTGACCGCCGCGGGGGTGCTCCCGGCCGGCGTGCCGATCGTGGCGGTCCTCGCGGACTCGCACGCGGCGCTCTACCACCACGGGTGTACCGAACCCGGCGCCGGCAAGGCGACCTACGGCACCGGTTCGTCGATCATGACACCGTGCCTCGGCCCGGATGCGGCCCCCGCGGGGATCGCGACCACGCTCGCCTGGCTGACGGCCGTGCCGACCTACGCACGGGAGGGCAACATCCTCGCGTCCGGCTCGGCGCTCGACTGGATGGCCCGCACGCTCGGGGGCGACGCGGACCGGTCCGGTGGCGCGTTCCTCACCGAGCTCGCGGCCGACGCCGACGACACCGGGGGAGTGCACCTCGTGCCCGCGTTCACCGGGCTCGGTGCCCCGTACTGGGACCGCGCCGCCACCGGGGTGGTCACCGGCGTGACCGGGGGCACCACCCGGTCCCAGCTCGCGCGCGCGGCGCTCGAGGCGGTGGCGCACCAGGTGGCCGACGTCGTCGAGGCGATCGAGTCCGACGGCCGCGCGCGCATCGACGTGCTGCACGCCGATGGCGGCGCGACCGCGAGCGGACTGCTGATGCAGCTCCAGGCGGACCTGATCGGCCGACCGGTGCACGTCGCCGATGCGTCGGAGGCGTCCGCACTCGGCGTCGCGCTGCTCGCCGCGCGCACGCTCGGCCTGGTCCCGACCGACCCGATCGGCGGCACGGACCAGGCGAGCGAGGCCACCGCCCCCGCGATCGGGGCGACCGAACGTGCCGCACGCCGGCGGGCGTGGGCGACCGCGGTGGCCCGCTCGCGCGGCCGCACCGTCCCACCCGACGGGTCCGTCGCCACGACGTGACCCGAACGACAGCGTGACCCGAACGACAGCGTGACCTGAACGACAGCTCGACCTGAACGACAGCTCGACCTGCACGTTCGACTGCGTGACCTGCACATTCATCCTCAAGGGAGAGGTACCCGATGGCGACCAATGTTCCGCCCCGGCACATTCCGGTGTGGCGGCGGCCTGTCGTGATCCGCGCGGTGATCGCGCTCGGGATCGTCGGCGCGATGGCGGCGACGACGACCACGATCTCCGCTGACGACACGGAGGCGGCCTCGGTGGGCCAGCACGTGTTCGATGCGGTCGAGTACGCGACCGCGAAGTACGACTCCGAGGTCGTACCGGCGATCACCGACAACGCGATCGAGATCACCGAGCTGGTGCCGCAGATCATCACCGACCCGCAGGCGGCCGGTGAGCAGTTCGGTCACCACGACGGGCCGACGTCACCGTTCGCCTACCCGGTGACGGGGACCGGTGTGGCGGGCCCGGTCGCCGGCACCCTCCTGCCGGTCACCATCGCCGGCATGCCGGCGGGCGTCACCGTGATGCTCCAGATCGGTCCGGCGATCAACGGGACGGCGCTGCGCGACGCGACCGGCCTGATCGACTTCGGCGACTTCCTCAACCAGATGGAGTACGCCAACGCCTCCACCGAGCTCAACACCCTGGTCAAGTCCGACGTCCTCGCCGGCTTCGACGCCGCCGCGGCCGAGGGCAAGACGGTCACCTTCACCGGTGCGTTCGCCTACGGGAGCAACCCGGCCGTGCTCCAGGTGACCCCGGTCGAGCTGGCGGTCACCCCGTGACCGCCCCCGCCGTCGCGACGGACACCCACCCGGTGGTGATGCGCGCACGCGACATCACCAAGGTGTACGGCGGCACGCACGCCCTGCGCGGGGTCGACTTCGCGATCCGGGCCGGCTGCGTGACCGCCCTGTTCGGGGAGAACGGCGCCGGCAAGTCGACGCTGATGAAGATCCTCGCGGGGGTCGAGACCCCCACCACGGGCACGCTCGAGCTGTTCGGTGAGGCCGCCGTCTTCGCCTCGCCGGTCGAGGCCGTGGACCGCGGCGTCGCGATCATCCACCAGGAGCTCAACCTCTGCCCGAACCTGTCGGTCACGGACAACCTGTTCATGGGACGTGAGCTGATCCGGGGCGGGCTCTTCGTGAACGAGGGGGCCCAGAAGCTCATCGTGGCGGACGTGCTGGCCCGGCTCGAGGAGAAGATCGACCCGAACGCGCTGGTCAGCGAGCTGCGCCTCGGGCAGCAGCAGGTGGTCGAGATCGCCCGGGCGATCTCCTTCGAGGCCCGCGTGCTGATCATGGACGAGCCGACGTCGGCCCTGTCGGCCGCCGAGGTCGAGGTGCTGTTTCGGGTCATCCGCGAGCTGACGGCCACCGGGGTGGCGATCGTCTACATCTCCCACCACCTCGAAGAGGCGCTGCTGATCGCCGACGACGTCGTCGTGCTGCGTGACGGTGCGCTGGTCGCGGTCGCGCCCGCGGACGAGGTCGACATCGCCTGGGTCGTCGCCAACATGGTGGGCCGCAACCCCGACGACCTGTACCCCGAGATGGGCGCGCCCGTCGGCGAGGCGTTGCTCGAGGTGCGCGGCCTGAGCGTGGCCGACCCGGCCAACCCGGGCCGGATGGCGGTCGCCGATCTCGACCTGACCGTCCGTGCGGGGGAGATCGTGTGCCTGTACGGGCTGATGGGCGCCGGACGCACCGAGCTGCTCGAGACCCTGGCCGGCCGGTTGCCGGTGCAGAAGGGGTCCGTGCACGTCGACGGCCGGGACGTCACCGCGGCGTCGATCGCGGACCGGATCGAGCTCGGGATGGCCCTCGTCCCCGAGGACCGGCAGCGCGACGGCCTGGTGCAGACCATGTCGGTCGGGGACAACCTGTCCCTCGCCTCGATCCGGTCGTTCCTCAGCGGGCCGTTCGTCTCCGGTCGTCGCGAGCAGGTCGCGGTGAAGCGGACCATCGTCGACGTCACCGTCAAGACCCTCGGACCCGGCGCCGCGATCGGGTCGCTGTCGGGCGGGAACCAGCAGAAGGTCGTCATCGGCAAGGTCCTGCTGACGGCGCCGCGGGTGCTGCTGCTGGACGAGCCGACGCGCGGCATCGACGTCGGCGCGAAGGCTGACATCTTCACCCTCATGGCGGAGCAGGCCCGATCGGGCCGCGCGGTGCTGTTCGCGACCTCCGAGCTCGGTGAGGCGTTGAACGCGGCCGACCGCGTTCTCGTGATGCACCGCGGCCGGGTGGTCCGCGAGCTGGACCCCCGCACCACGACCAAAGAAGACCTCATGGCGGCGTCGGACGACGCGGCATCGCCCCCAGAAACGACCAACGACGTCAGCGACGACGCGAACGGAGCCCTCGCATGAACCGCTCGGCACAGCAGCCGGCCCAGCGCCCGGCCTGGTCCCTCAGGGTCGGTGACGTCCTGCTCGAGCTGCGGGCGTTCATCGCCCTGGCGGTGATCATCGTGATCTTCGCGGCGCTGTCGGACAACTACCTCAACCCGTCGAACCTCATCACGATGTCCCGGCACGTCGCGATCAACGCGATCCTCGCCCTCGGCATGCTGCTCGTGATCCTCACCGGCGGGATCGACCTCTCCGTCGGATCGATCGTCGGTCTGTCCGGCATCGTGGCCGGCGTGCTCCTGCAGGGGTGGGAGATCACCTCGTTCAACGTGATCCTCTTCCCGCAGGTCTGGGCCGTCATCGTCATCTCGCTCGTGGTCGGCACGGTGGTCGGCGCCTTCAACGGGATCTTGATCACAAGATTCAAGGTCGCACCGTTCATCGCCACCCTCGGCATGCTCTACGTCGCCCGCGGCACCGCGCTGCTGATCTCCAACGGCGCGACCTTCCCCCGGCTGGGCGGCTCGCCCGAGCTCGGCAACACCGGGTTCAGCTTCCTCGGCACCGGCCGGATCGGGGGCATCCCCGTCTCGATCTGGCTGATGGTGCTGTTCGCGATCGTGATCTGGGTGCTGATCCGCAAGATGCCGTTCGGGCGCTGGCTGTACGCCACGGGCGGCAACGCGCGGGCGGCGGAGCTCTCCGGGGTGCCCGTGAAGAAGGTCACGACCCGCGTCTACATGGTCTCGGGCCTTTGCGCCGCGATGGTCGGGTTGATCATCGCCTCCGAGCTCACCTCGGCCGCTCCCCAGACCGGGGAGACGTTCGAGCTGAACGCGATCGCCGCCGTCGTGATCGGCGGGGCCTCGCTGGCCGGTGGCCGCGGGACCGTGCGCGGCGCCCTCGTCGGGGCGTTCGTGATCGGGTTCCTGTCCGACGGGCTCGTCATGGTCGGGGTCTCCACCTTCTGGCAGATCGTCATCAAGGGCGCGGTCATCGTGCTCGCCGTGATGCTCGACCAGGGCCAGCAGAGCCTCAAGCGCTCGCAGGCCGCGGCTGTCGCCGCAGCGAGCGTCCGCCATTCCGAGCCGCCGGCGTCCACGCCCGCCCCGCCCACTGCCCCCGTCGCCGTGTAAGTCACGGCCTCGGAGCGCACCGCACGACCTCGACCGCACGACCGCACCACCCGCACCACCCGCACCACCGATTCGCACGACCCACCTGTTCGACAACGATGTCTCTCTTGGAGGTCTGGTTCATGTTCCGTACTGCAACCCTGCGGCTGGCCACGGTGCTCGCCGCAAGTGCTCTCGTCCTCGCGGCCTGCTCCTCCGGTTCGGGCGACGACGCGTCCACCGATGCCGCAACGACCGCGGCGAGCGAGGCCGGCGGCCTGATCGCCGTCATCACGCCCTCGCACGACAACCCGTTCTTCAAGGCCGAGGCTGACGCCGCGGTCGCCAAGGCGGAGGAGCTCGGCTACACGACCACCTCCGCGTCGCACGACGACGACCCGAACAAGCAGTCCGAGCTCATCGACGCCGCGATCTCCGCCGGCGCCAAGGCGATCGTCCTCGACAACGCCGGTGCCGACGCCTCGATCGGTCCGGTACAGAAGGCCGTCGACGCCGGCATCAAGGTCTTCCTGATCGACCGGGAGATCAACCAGACCGGCGTGGCCACCGCGCAGATCGTCGCGAACAACTCGCAGGGCGCGGCCCTCGTGGGCGAGGAGTTCGTCAAGGCGCTCGGCGGTGCCGGTGACTACGTCGAGCTGACCGGCAAGGCGTCGGACACCAACGCCGGCGTGCGCTCCAGCGCGTACGCCAGCGTCATCTCGCAGTACCCCGACATGAAGCTCGTCGCGCAGGAGACGGCGAACTGGGACCAGCAGGAGGGCTTCACGAAGACCGAGACCATCCTCCAGAGCAACCCCGGGGTCAAGGGCATCATCGCCGGTAACGACACCATGGCGCTGGGGGCCGTCGCCGCAGTCGAGGCCGCCGGCCTCACCGGCCAGGTCATCGTCGCCGGCTTCGACGGCAGCCCGGACGCGGTTGCCGCGATCGTGGCGAACAAGCTGCTCGCCACGGGCCTGCAGCCGGCCGTCAGCATCGCGGAGCTCGCCGTCGAGCAGGCGGACGAGTTCCTCACCACGGGCAAGTCGTCGCAGCCCGAGAAGCAGTCCGTCGACTGCGTGCTCATCAACGCGGCCAACGCGTCGTCGTACACCCTGTTCGCCCTGAAGTAGCAGCGCCCAGAGGTACTCAGCACAGAGCACGAAGTGGAGCTCGGAGCGACTCGTCGTCGGGCCTCCGCCCGGACCGCTGGCACAGGGTCCGGGCGGGGTGCCCCGCCGGAGAGTGCGCCAGCCCGGTCTCCGGGCACCGAGCCAACCACCCCCTATCCAACTGCCGGGCCGTCTGTTATCGTTTAAGTGAATCTACGATCGGAGTTGACTGAATATGTCGAACAGCAACGAACCGCGCTTCGGAGCCGGGCTGTGGCACTTCGCGAGCTATGTGGACCGGTACGCCACCGACGGCTACGGTGCACCGCTGAGCACGATCGACACGATCGAGCTGGCCGGGTCGGTCGGTGACCTCTCGGTCGTCGACCTCAACTACCCCTTCACCCCGGGGGTCGGCCTGAGCGAGGTCAAAGACGCCCTCAAGGCGACGAACCTGACCGCGATCGGCATCACGCCGGAGATCTACACGCGGCAGTGGCGCAAGGGCGCGTTCACGAACCCGGACGTCAAGGAGCGCATCGCCGCGATCGACCTCATGCACGAGTCGGCCGGCGTCGTGCGCGAGCTGGGTGCCGACTACGTGAAGATCTGGCCCGGCCAGGACGGCTGGGACTACCCGTTCCAGGTCAACCACCACGACCTGTGGAAGCTGGCCGTGGACGGCATGCGCGAGCTCGCCGGGGGACACCCCGACCTGAAGTTCGCCATCGAGTACAAGCCGCGCGAGCCCCGCGTCAAGATGACCTGGGACTCCGCCGCGCGCTCGATCATCGGCATCCAGCAGATCGGTCTGGACAACGTCGGCGTGCTGCTCGACTTCGGTCACTCGCTGTACGGCGGGGAGTCCCCGGCCGACGCCGCCCAGCTGCTCATCGACCACGGCATGTTGTACGGCATGGATGTCAACGACAACCTGCGCGGCTGGGACGACGACCTCGTGGTGGGCACCGTGCACCTCACCGAGATCTTCGAGTTCTTCTACACGCTCAAGATCAACGGCTGGAACGGCGTGTGGCAGCTCGACCAGTTCCCGTTCCGCGAGGACGCCGTCGACGCCGCACGCACCTCGATCCGGTTCCTCAAGGCGCTGCACAAGGCGCTCGACGTGCTGGACATCCCGGCGCTCCAGGAGGCGCAGGAGCGTCAGGACGCGATGGCCGCCCAGCGGCTCGTCCAGGACGCGCTGCTCAGCTGCATGGCGACGGACAAATGACCACCGCACCCGCGCCGGTCACCGTCTCCGCGTCCGCCCCCGTCGCCGGCCTCGTGCCGGCGACGGGCGGCGGGCTGCCCGTCGGGCGGATCGGGGCCGACGCCGGCCGCGACGCCGTGATCGCGCACCTGCGCGAGGGCGCCCGCCTCATCCGCCGCAGCGACATCCAGATGGTGCACGCTGCTGGCCTGGGCCACATCGGTGGCGAGTTCTCGATCACCGACGTGCTCGCCACGCTGTACCTGCACGTCATGAAGGTCTCCCCGGACCAGGTCGCCGACCCCGAGCGGGACCGCCTCATCCTGTCCAAGGGGCACGCGGCCGGCGCGCTGTACACGACCCTGGCCGCCGCGGGCTTCATCCCGCCGGACCAGCTGGCCACCTTCATGCAGCCGATGTCCATGCTCAACGGCCACCCCGACCGCAAGAAGATCGCCGCCGTCGAGGCCAACACCGGTCCGCTCGGGCACGGCCTGCCGATCGCCGTCGGGACCGCCATCGCGGCGAAGCTCGACGGCTCGCCGCGGCGCACGTTCGTGCTGCTCGGCGACGGCGAGCTGCAGGAGGGCTCGAACTGGGAGGCCATGATGACGGCGTCGCAGTACGGCCTGGCAAACCTCACCGCCGTCGTGGACCGCAACCGCCTGCAGCAGGGGGCCCGGGTGGTCGACACCAACGACCTCGAGCCGCTCGCCGACAAGCTGCGGGCGTTCGGCTGGGAGGTCGTCGAGGTCGACGGCCACGACCACGGCGCCCTTCTCGACGTGTTCGCCGCGGTCCCGGCCGCCTCGGGCAAGCCGACCTTCGTCATCGCCCACACGTTCAAGGGCTACCCGATCTCGTTCATGCGCGACAACGTCGCGTGGCACCACAAGGTGCCGTCCGCCGAGCAGGTCGCCCTCGCCCTCGCCGAGCTGGAGACCTCATGACCGCCCTCACCGCGTCCGCGCCCCGCGCCGAGCGGGCCCTGCACGACTGCCGGGACGCCTACGCGGCGACGCTGATCGAGCTCGCCGCCGCGGACCCGCGCGTCGTCGTCGTCGTCAACGACTCCACCGGCTCCAGCAAGCTCGGTGAGTTCGGCAAGCAGTTCCCGGACCGCCTGATCAACGTCGGCATCGCCGAGCAGGACATGGTGGGCGTCGGGGCGGGGCTTGCGAACGGCGGCAAGATCCCGTTCGTCTCGGCGGCGTCGTGCTTCCTGACGGCGCGTGCGCTCGAGCAGATCAAGGTCGACGCGGCCTACTCGAACAACAACATCAAGCTCTGCGGCATGAGCCCGGGCATGGCGTATGGCGAGCTCGGTGCCACGCACCACTCGATCGAGGACCTCGCGTGGCTGCGCGTCATCCCGAACCTCACGGTGATCGTCCCGGCCGATCCGGTCGAGACCGCGCAGGCCCTGCGCTGGGCGGCCGAGCACACCGGCCCGGTGTTCGTGCGGGTCAGCCGCATGGGCGTGCCCGACGTCAACCCGGCCGGATACGAGTTCGTCCCCGGCCGCGCCGTCACGCTGCGCGAGGGCACCGATGTCACGATCATCGCGACCGGCACGGTCGTGTCGCGTGCGCTCGACGCCGCGGACGACCTGGCGCTGGCCGGCATCTCGGCCCGCGTGCTGTCGATGCCGACGATCAAGCCGATCGACACCGACGCCATCGTGGCCGCTGCGCGGGAGACCGGCGCCATCGTCACCGTCGAGGAGGCGCTGACTAGCGGCGGCCTCGGGGGAGCCGTCGCCGAGACCGTCGTGCGCCACCACCCGGTGCCGATGCGGTTCGTGGGCGTGCCCGACGCGTTCGCGCCCACCGGATCGACCTCGTGGCTGTTCGACCACTTCGGGATCTCGGCGGCCGGGATCGACGCCGCCGTCCGGGACGTGCTGGACCGCTGACCTCGCCGGTGCACCGGAGCCCTGCTCCGGTGCACCGCGCGGTGGGCGGCGCCGCCTACGCGACCGGCTGGCGGGCCGCCGTCGACTCCCGGGCGACGAGCACGGGAGCGATCACGCGCCGCTCTAGCCGCTCGCCGGTGCGGATGCGCTCATGGATCATCGCGAACGCCGTCGCCCCCAGGCTGGTGAAATCGAGGAAGACCGAGGACAGCGGCGGCGCGAAGTACTTGGCATCGGGCATGTCGTCGATGCCGATGATCGAGTAGTCCTGTGGAGCGTGCAGGCGTCGGTCCCGCAGGGCGCTCATGAACCCCAGTGCCATCTGGTCGTTGCCGGCGAACACGGCCGTGAAGTCGGCCGGGTCGACCGCTTGCCCCGCGGCGTGCCCGGACGCGGCCGTCCAGTCGCCGCGCACCAGCGGGAGCGCCTCGAGCCCCGCCTGGGCGAGGCCGTCGCGGTAGCCGCGGTCCCGATCGAGGGCTTCGATCCGGGTCTCCGGACCGGCCAGGTGCAGGATCCGGCGATGCCCGAGCCCGGTCAGGTGCTGCGTTGCCAGCAGGCCGGCGGCGTACGAGTCGGCGGTCGCCGAGTCCGCGCTCGACCAGGGTCGACCGGAGACGCTCACCACCGGGATCGTGTCCCAGATGTGGTCGAGAAGCTGCTCGGTGCCATGGAACGGGGTCGAGACGATGATGCCGTCCACGTGCGAGGACTGGAACCCGTCGAGGGTGTGGCGGACCACCTCGAAGGCGTTCGGGGCCTCGATGTCGATGTCGAGCTGGGCGATCAGCAGCGAGTAGTCGGCGAGCCGGGCCGACCGGCTCAGCCCGTCCAGGATCGACCAGAGTCCGTGGTTCGACTGCCCCATGGCGAGGACGCCCACGGTCTGGGTGCGGTTGGTCCGCAGGTTGCGGGCGGTGTGGTTCGGCCGGAAGTCGAGCTCGGCGATCGCCGCCTCGATCCGCAGCCGGGTGTCGGCCCTGACGTAGCCGGACCCCGTGAAGAACCTCGAGACGGTCTGGGCCGAGACGTCGGCGAGGCGGCCGACGTCGGACATGCTCGGCCGCGCTCGTGCACGGCGTCCTGGGGGGCTCGACACGTCGGCAGCCTTCGGGAGGTGAGGGTGGGTACGGGCGGCGTCGACGCGCAACGACGGTGCGTCGACCTGGCTGAACTCTACTGACGAACTGGTGTCGCTGGGGTCTTGCCACACCAACAAGTTATCGATAACCTAGTTCTCATTCGGCAACGAATAGGTATGCAGTGCACGATCACGTCCGCCGTCCGGTGCTCAGGTGCACGGACGCCGACCACGTCCGACTTCGATGGAGAAGACCGCAATGACGCAAGCGACCTGGGCCCTGGGCGAGACTCCGTGGCTCTTCGGCGACGGGGGCCATCCCGCTCCGCGAAGCCGCGTGATCATCGACAACGACTTCTCCGGGGACCCGGACGACCTGTACCAGGTGGTCCACCACGTGCTCTCGCCGTCGGTCGACATCCGCGCCATCATCGGCTCGCACCTGCGGCCCGACGACCCGTTCGACAGCGGCCCGGACACCGCAGCCAACGCCTGCCAGCGGCTCCGCGAGCTGTTCGCCGTGATGGGGCTGGACGCCGAGGACCGCATCTTCCAGGGGGCCGACGTCGCGCTGAAGGACCGGACCACCGCGCACGACACCCCGGCGGCGCGGGCCATCATCGCCGAGGCGATGCGCGACGACACCGACACCCCGCTGTTCGTCGTGTGCGGCGGCGGCCTGACCGACCTGGCCAGCGCGTGGCTGCTCGAGCCGCGCATCGCCGAGCGCCTCACTGTCGTGTGGATCGGCGGCCCGGAGTACCCCCAGCTCGCCGCGGAGCCGCCGGGCATCACGAACCCCGAGTACAACCTCGCTATCGACGTCGTCGCCGGTCAGGTGCTGTTCAACGACTCGCCGCTGGACCTGTGGCAGGTCCCGCGGAACATCTACCGGCAGTGCCTGGTCTCGGACATCGAGCTGCGCCTGCGCGTGGCTGGCCGTGGCCCGCTCGGCCGCTTCCTCTACGACTCGATCTCCGTGGTCGACCGCCACGTGTGGGCCACGGGCGCCTTGCGCGCGGAGACCTACGCGCTCGGCGACTCGCCGCTGGTCCTGCTCACGGCCCTGCAGTCGTACTTCCAGCCGGACTCGTCCTCGAGCGACCACGTCGTGCTGCCGGCGCCCCTGCTGGACGACACCGGCGCGGCGACCCCGCGGCCGGACGGGCGACCGATCCGCGTCTACACCCGGGTCGACACCCGCCTGATGTTCGAGGACATGTTCGGCAAGCTCCAGGCCTTCGCCGACTGGCGCACCGAGCGCTGACGCCGCCGGGCCCCTGACTTCCCCGGCGGTCAACACCGCCTCGGAGCGCACCACCGCACGACCCGGTAGTTCCCACCAGCAGGACCCGCACGTACCGAGATGATGGAGGCAAGGATGCGTTACACACGATCAACGGCGCTCGCGGCAACCGCGGCAGCGGCGCTCATGGCGCTCGCCGGTTGCAGCAGCAGTGGCGACGACTCGGACGGCGCGGGTGGCGGCGACGTCGACCTCAAGGTCTGGATGGCGACCCAGGAACCGACCCAGAAGGAAGCGATCGACACCGTCATCGCCGACTTCGAGGCTGCGAACCCCGGCATCACGGTCACGCTCGAGGAGCGGGCGGTCGACTCCCACAAGGACGCGCTGCGTCAGGTCGCCGGCACGGACTCCGGTCCGGACATCTACTGGTACTGGGAGGGCCCCGGGCTGGGCGGCGAGCTCGTCGAGAACGGGATGAGCCTGGACCTGACCGAGTACTACGACCAGTACAAGTGGGAGGACCGGTTCAGCGACGCCGCCCTGGCGGGCATCACGCAGTACGGCGGCTTCGACGGCATCCCGTGGACCATGCAAGGCGAGGCGATCTACTACAACAAGACGCTGTTCGAGCAGGCGGGGATCAGTGAGACCCCGGCCACCTACGAGGACCTCGTCGCCGCCGCCGACAAGCTGGTCGCGGCCGGCATCACGCCGATCCAGTTCGGCGGGACGGTCAACTGGCACGTCATGCGCCTGCTCGACGCGCTGATCGAGACCAAGTGCGGCGCGGACCTGGCCGACACGCTCAACACCACCCAGGCGGGGTGGGACACCGAGGAGTGCGTCACCGAGGCGTTCACGGAACTCAAGACCTGGGGCGACACGTACCTCAACGAGGGCTTCATGGGTATCAACAACGACGACTCCAGCCAGCTGTTCTACACGGGTGAGGCCGCCATGGCGTTCGAGGGCACCTGGTTCGACTCGAACGTCGCCGAGAACGGCATGAACCCCGACGAGGTCGGCATCTTCACATTCCCGACCGACACCGGCCGGCTCTACGGCTTCGGTGAGGGCTTCTACGTCAACGCCACCACCACGCACGCCGACGAAGCCGCGAAGTTCCTCGACTTCGGCACCGCCACGGCGTCGCAGGAGAAGGTCGTCGGGGCCTGGGCCGCGATGTCGGTCAACAACGAGGTCGACCCGTCCACGGACAACGCCCTGCACGGGCTGTGGCCGGACATCTTCAACGCGGCGACGGGTCTGTACGTGAACAACGACCAGAACCTCTCGCTCGACCAGACGACGGAGTACTGGCGCATCCAGAACTCGGTCCTCACCGGCGACATCGCCCCCGCGGACGCCGGCGCCGAGTTCCAGAAGTTCGTCGACGCGAACTGACGTCTGACGCATCGACGCGAGGGTGCGGGGGGCGTTCCCCCGACGGTCCCCGCACCCTCGACCAACCTCCCCGAAGGACGCACATGTCGGTCATCGAGCACAAGGAAGCGCCCGAAGGCAGCCCTCGCCGGGCCCTGGCGCGCCAGACCAAGCCGGGGCGCCGCCAGCGCGGGGCCCACCGGAACACGTTCATCGCGGCGCTGCCGTACCTGGTGCCGACCGCCCTGCTCTACGGGTACTTCCTGCTCTACCCCATGCTCGACTCGGTCCGGATCTCGTTCTACGAGTGGTCCGGGTTCCGCACCCAGGAGCCGACCTGGGTCGGGCTCGAGAACTACGTCCGCCTGTTCACCGGTGCGGACCCGGTCTTCTGGAAGGCGTTCCAGAACTCGGTGATCTGGGTGGCCCTGGCAGTCCTCATCCCGATGACGTTGAGCCTGCTGCTCGCGCTCGCGCTCAACCGCAAGATGATCGGGCGCAACCTGTTCCGCTCGGTGTTCTACATCCCGGCCGTGTTCGCCTCCATCACCGTCGCGGCGATGTGGCGCTGGATCTACAACCCCACCCTCGGCGCCGTGAACCAGGTGCTGGAAGGCATCGGGCTCGACTCCTGGACCCAGCAGTGGCTCGGCAACCCCAAGATCGCCCTGTACTCCATCTTCGTCGCAGCCGTGTGGCAGGGCGTCGGCTTCAACATGGTGCTCTTCCTCGCCGGCCTGCAGCAGGTCCCGCCCGAGCTCGTGGAGGCGGCCAAGCTCGACGGTGCCCGCGGCCCGCAGATTTTCCGCCACGTCACCGTCCCGGCCCTGCGCCCGACGTTCGTGGTGGTCCTGATCCTCACGATCATCAACTCGCTCAAGGTCTTCGACCTGGTCGTCGGCATGACCGGGGGTGGCCCGGCCCAGTCCACCCAGGTCCTGGCGCTGTGGTCGTACTCGCAGTCGTTCTCCAACCACAACTTCGGCCAGGGCGGCGCGGTGGCCACCGTGCTGCTCGTCATCTCCCTGTGCCTGGTCGTTCCGTATCTGATCTGGGCCCTGAAGGGAGAGGAGGACTGATGGCCGCCACGACCGTCACCACCGCACACGCCGCCCGTACGCACCTCGGTCGGGAGGCGGGCCGCCGCAAGCCCCGTGACTGGGTCGGCATCGGCCTGTGGATCGCCTTGCTGCTGTCCGCGCTCGCCTGGGCGATGCCCTTCATCTTCATGTTCCTCACCTCGGTCAAGAGCAAGGCCGACATCAACGCGCTGTCGACCTGGGACCTGCCGACCACCTTCCTGTGGGCGAACTACGCCGACGCGATCGACACCGGCAACCTGTGGGAGACCGGCGCGAACAGCCTGCTCATCGCCCTGGTCAAGGTCCCGCTCGGCCTGCTGCTCGCTTCCGGTGCGGCCTTCGCGCTGGCCCGGCTGCGGTTTCGGCACCACAAGGTGGTCCTCGGCCTGTTCGTGGTCGGCTCGATGGTGCCGATCCAGGTCGCTCTCGGGCCGCTGTTCAACACCATGCTCCGGCTGGACCTGCTCGACTCCCGGGCCGGCCTGATCCTGCCGTACCTCGCCTTCGGCATCCCGTACCAGGTGTTCATGCTCTACGGGTTCTTCAAGGCGATCCCGGACGAGCTCGACGAGTCGGCCCGGATCGACGGCGCCTCGACGTTCCGGGTCTTCTGGCAGATCTGCCTGCCGCTCGCCCGGCCGGCCCTGGCGGCGCTGTTCATCCTCGATTTCGTCGCGACCTGGAACGAGTACGCGATGGCCACGACGCTGCTGCAGAGCCAGTCGAACTGGACCATCCCGCTCGCCGTCCAGAGCTTCAGCTCCCAGCACGCGACCGATTACGGCTCGCTCAACGCCTTCATCATCATGTCGGCCGTCCCCGTGCTGATCGTCTACCTGATGTTCCAGCGCTACTTCGTCCAGGGCGCCTTCGCCGGCGCCGTCAAGGGGTAGGCAGGAGGAGGTTCATTGGCCATAGAATTGCAACGACGATTGAACATTCGCACAAGGGGGCGCTCCCAGTGGCCAACGACTTTGGCTCTCACCTCGCGGGGAACCGCTTCGGGCACTCCGAGGACCAGCTCCGGCTGATGGCGAAGATCGCGCGGATGTACCACGAGCGCGGCATGCGCCAGGCGGAGATCGCCGCCGAGCTGCACGTCTCCCAGCCGCGGGTGTCCCGGCTGCTCAAGCGCGCCGGCGAGGTCGGGATCGTGCGGACCACCGTGTCACTGCCGTCCGGGGTGCACACCGACCTCGAGGACGCCCTCGAGGCGCGCTTCGGGCTCACCGAGGCCGTCGTCGTCGATGCGGGCGGGGCCGACGACGACGTCACGCCCGCCCTGGGCGCGGCCGCGGCGGTCTACCTCGAGACCACCCTGACCGGCGGCGACACGGTCGGGATCTCCTCGTGGTCGGCGACCCTGCTCGCCGCCGTCGAGTCGATGCGGCCGTCCCGCACCCCGGTCGTGACCACGGTCGTGCAGGTCGTCGGCGGGGTGGGCGACCCCCGCGTGCAGATGCAGGCCACCCGGCTGATCGGGATGTTCGCCGAGAACACTGGCGCCGCCCCGGTGTTCATGCCCGCCCCCGGCATGCTCGGGACCGTCTCGGCGCGCGACTCCCTGGTCGCCGACCCCACGGTCCAGGCCGTGATGGACGTCTGGTCGAAGCTCACCATGGTGCTGGTCGGGATCGGCTCGCTCGAACCGTCGCCGCTGCTGCGGGCGAGCGGCAACGCCCTGGCCGACGCCGATCTCGCCGTCCTGCGCGACGCCGGCGCGGTCGGCGACATCTGCCTGCGGTTCTTCGACGGCGCCGGCGAGCCCGTGAAGTCCGCCGTCGACGACCGGGTCATCGGCATCACGGCCGACCAGCTCCACCAGGTCCAGCGCCGGGTCGCGGTGGCCGGCGGCGCGAACAAGCACTCGGCGATCCGCGCGGTCCTGGCCGGCGGCTGGATCACGGTGCTGATCACGGACGTCGACGAGGCCCGCCGGCTCCTCGCCGACTGATCGCGCCACACTGCACGTGACGCCAGGGAGGGATCTCATGACGACCAGGGCCGGGATCGGGATCGTCGGGGCCGGGGACATCAGCGGCCAGTACCTCTCGATGCTCACCCAAGCACCCGACGTCGAGGTGCGCTTCGTCGCGTCGCGCGACCTGGCACGAGCCAGGGCGAAGGCGGACGAGTTCGGCGTCGCCGGGTCGGGCTCCTACGCCGAGCTGCTGCGCGACCCTCGCGTCGACGTCGTCGTCAACCTCACCGTGCCGCAGGTCCACGCGGAGCTCACCGCCCAGGCGCTCG
This sequence comes from Pengzhenrongella frigida, assembly GCF_004168625.1. GTDB lineage: Bacteria > Actinomycetota > Actinomycetes > Actinomycetales > Cellulomonadaceae > Pengzhenrongella > Pengzhenrongella frigida. The sequence continues at coordinate 42,920 of NZ_SDWW01000020.1, read as the reverse complement.
AGGCCGGCAAGCACGTCTGGAGCGAGAAGCCGCTCGCGCTCAGCGGCGCCGACGGTCGCGCGCTGCTGGACCTGGCCGAGTCCCGCGGGCTGCGCCTCGGGTGCGCGCCGGACACGTTCCTCGGCACCGGGCTGCAGTCCGCGCTGCAGATCGTGCGGTCCGGCCAGATCGGCACACCCCGGTCCGCGTTCGCGAGCTTCCAGTACGGCGGGCCGAACCTGTGGCACCCGAGCCCGGAGTTCTTCTTCACCCACGGCGGCGGGCCCCTGCTCGACATGGGCCCGTACTACCTCACGGCGCTGGTGCAGGTCTTCGGCTCCGTCCGGCGGGTGAGCGCGACGGCGGTCCAGGGCGCCTCCACCCGGGTCATCCAGGCCGGGCCGCGCGCCGGGCAGCGGTTCGCGGTCGACGTCCCGACCCATGTCACGGCGCTGTACGAGTTTGTCGGTGGCGGGGTCGCCGACGTGATCCTCAGCTTCGACACCCCGATCATGCGGGTCGCGCTCGAGGTCACCGGTACCGCCGGGGCGCTGCGGTTCCCGGACCCCAACCAGTTCGCCGGTGACAGCGAGGTCTTCGCCCCCGACGGGAGCTCGCAGAGGTTTGCGCCGATCGCCCCCGGTGGCCCCGGACGCGGGTCGGGCGTCGTCGACCTGGTCCGCGCGGTCCGCGCCGGGGTGCCCGAGCGGGCGTCCGGGGCGTTGGCCTTCCACGTGCTCGAGGCGATGCTCGCCACGCAGGAAGCCGCGCGCACCGGCCAGCCGGCCGAGGTGGTCAGCCGCGTGGAGCCGGCACCGCTGCTGCCCGCCGGCTGGGGGACCGAGACCGCCCTGACCGGGTGACCTGCGGGTGTGCTCCGGGACCCGTCAGGTGAGCGGCACCAGGCGCGCGAGCTGGGTGACGTGCGCCGGGGTGAGCTCCTCGAGGCTGGTGACGCCGAGCAGCCGCATCGTCCGGGCGATCTGCTCGGACAGGATGTCGATCGCACGGTTGACGCCCGCCTCGCCGCCGGCCATGAGCCCGTACAGGTACGCGCGCCCGATCAGGGTGAACCTGGCTCCCAGCGCGACCGCGGCGACGATGTCGGCGCCGGACATGATGCCGGTGTCCAGGTGCACCTCGAGATCGGCGCCGACCTCGCGCACGACCGACGGCAGCAGGTGGAACGGGATCGGTGCCCGGTCGAGCTGACGGCCGCCGTGGTTGGACAGGATGATCGCGTCGACACCCGCCGCGGCGAGCCGGCGGGCGTCGTCGAGGTTCTGGACGCCCTTGACGACGACCTTGCCGGGCCACTGCGTGCGGATCCAGGCGAGGTCCTCGTAGGTCACCGTCGGGTCGAACATCGTGTCCAGCAGCTCCGCGACGGTGCCGGACCAGCGGTCGATGCTCGCGAACGCGAGCGGCTCGGTGGTGAGGAAGTCGATCCACCAGGCCGGGCGCGGCAGCGCGTTGAGGACGGTGCCGGGGGTCAGCGCGGGCGGGATGGACATGCCGTTGCGCTTGTCGCGCAGCCGGGCCCCGGCCACGGGCACGTCCACGGTGACGATGAGGGTGTCGTAGCCGGCCTTGGCGGCGCGCTCGACCAGCGCCATGGACCGGTCGCGGTCCTTCCACATGTACAGCTGGAACCAGTTGCGCCCGAGGGGGTTGGCGGCTTTGACGTCCTCGATCGAGCAGGTGCCCATCGTGGACAGCGAGAACGGGATCCCCGCGCGGGCCGCGGCGTGCGCCCCGGCGATCTCGCCCTCGGTCTGCATCATCCGGGTGAACCCGGTCGGGGCGATCCCGAACGGCTGGGAGACGGGTGCCCCGAGCACGTCCCAGCCGGTGGTGACCTTGGAGACGTCGCGCAGGATCGAGGGGTGGAACTCGATGTCCTCGAACGCCTGCCGGGCGCGGGCCAGCGACAGCTCGGCCTCGGCGGCGCCCTCGGTGTAGTCGAACGCCGCCTTCGGGGTGCGCCGTCGGGCGATGGTGCGCAGGTCGGCGATCGTGAGCGCCGCGTCGAGCCGCCGCTTGCGCGCGTTGAGCTCGGGAGTCTTGAACTGCATCAGCGGGGCGAGGTCGCGGACCTTCGGGACGCGTCGTTGAGTCATGAGTTCAGTGTTTCCCTATCTGTGCCGTGTGCGGGGATCTTCGCGGGTGCCGTCATCGCAGGAACGCGGCCGCGACGCCGGCGTCGACCGGGATGTGCAGCCCGGTGGTGTGGCTGAGGTCCGCCGAGCACAGCACGAACACCGCGTTGGCCACGTTCTCGGGCAGCACCTCGCGCTTGAGCAGGGTGCGCTGCGCGTAGTACTTGCCCAGGTCCTCCTCGGCCACGCCGTACACGGCGGCGCGCTTGGCGCCCCAGCCGCCGGCGAAGATGCCCGAGCCGCGCACGACGCCGTCGGGGTTGATGCCGTTGACCTTGACGCCGTGCTCGCCGAGCTCGGCGGCCAGCAGCCGGACCTGGTGGGCCTGGTCGGCCTTGGTGGCGGAGTAGGCGATGTTGTTCGGCCCGGCGAAGATCGAGTTCTTCGAGGAGATGTACACGATGTCGCCGCCGAGCTTCTGGTCGATCAGCACGCGGGCCGCGGCCCGGGACACCAGGAACGAGCCCTTGGCCATCACGTTGTGCTGCAGGTCCCAGTCCGCGACGGTCGTCTCGAGCAGGGACTTGCTCAGCGAGAGCCCGGCGTTGTTGACCACGAGGTCGAGGCCGCCGAACGCGAGCACGCAGGCGTCGACGGCGGCCTGCACCTGGGCCTCATCGGTGACGTCTGCCTGGATGCCGATGGCGACGTCGGTCGTGCCGAGCGCCGCCGCGGCGTCCTGGGCCTTGGTGAGGTCGAGGTCGGCGATCACGACGCACGCGCCCTCGGCGGCGAGCCGGGTGGCGATGGCCTTGCCGATGCCCGACGCCGCGCCGGTCACGAGCGCGATCCGGGTCGCGAGCGGCTTCGGCTTCGGCAGGCGCGCGAGCTTCGCCTCCTCCAGCGCCCAGTACTCGATCCGGAACTTCTCCGCCTCGTCGATCGGGGCGTAGGTCGACAGGCCCTCGGCCCCCCGCATCACGTTGATCGCGTTGAGGTAGAACTCCCCGGCCACGCGCGCGGTCTGCTTGGTGGCGCCGTAGCTGAACATGCCCACGCCGGGGACCAGCACGATCAGCGGGTCCGCGCCGCGGATCGCGGGGGAGTCGGGCGTCGCGTGGCGGTCGTAGTACCCCTGGTAGTCGGCCCGGTAGGCGGCGTGCAGCTCGTGCAGGCGGGCGATCGAGTCCTCGACCGAGGTGTCGCCCGGGAGGTCGAGCAGCAGCGGCTTGACCTTGGTGCGCAGGAAGTGGTCGGGGCAGCTCGTACCGAGCGCGGCCAGGCGCGGGTGCTCGGCGCGGGTGAGGAAGTCGAGGACCTCGGGTGCGTCGGTGAAGTGGCCGACCTGAGCCCGGTCGGTGGAGACCAGGCCGCGGATCGTGGGCGCGAGCGCGGCGGCCTTGGCGCGGCGGATCGTCTCGGGCAGGGCCGCGAACCCGGCCAGCTCGGCACCGAACGGCTCGGGCGTGGAGTGCGCGGCGATGTACGCGGCGGCGGTGTCGATGATCCACAGCGAGCTCGCCTCCGCCTCCTCGCTCGTGGCGCCCCACGCGGTGATGCCGTGGCCGCCGAGGACGCAGCCGATCGCGGCCGGGTTCGCGGCCTTGATCGCCGCGATGTCCAGGCCGAGCTGGAAGCCGGGCCGGCGCCACGGCACCCAGGCGACGCGGTCGCCGAAGATGGTGGCGGTCAGCGCCTCGCCGTCGGCGGCCGTGGCGATCGCGATGCCGGAGTCGGGGTGCAGGTGGTCGACGTGCGCGGCGTCGACCAGGGCGTGCATCGCGGTGTCGATCGAGGGCGCGGCCCCGCCCTTGCCGTGCAGGGTGTAGTCGAATGCGGCGACCATCTCGTCCTCGCGGTCCAGCCCGGGGTACACGTCCACGAGCGCACGCAGGCGATCCAGGCGCAGCACCGCGAGCCCGGCCTCGGTCAGCGTGCCGAGGTCACCGCCGGAGCCCTTCACCCAGAGCAGCTCGACCGGTTCGCCCGTGACCGGGTCGGTCTCGGTGCCCTTGGCTGAGGTGTTGCCACCGGCGTAGTTGGTGTTCTTCGGATCGGCGCCGAGGCGGTTGGACCGCGCGACGAGGGCGGCGGCGGTGGGGTTCGTGGTCATGGACTGCTCCTGGGGGCTGACGAGATCGGGGCGTCGGGCCGTGACGGCTCGACAGCGAAAGGCGGGGTCGGACGCTGGGGTGATCGGGACAAGGCTCGTCAGGCGCCCCAGCCAGCCTGGGTGCCACCCACCCGGTCGCGGGTCACCTGCTGGTGGTAGCCCGAGGCGGCGAACGCCGCCATGGGGTCGGCGGGCAGCCCGCGAGACTCGCGCCAGGCGGCAAGGTCGGGCCGGACGTCGGTGTAGAACGCGTCCATGAGGATGCCGTTGGCGCCGAGGACGTCGTGGGTGTCCTGGGCGCGGGTGAGGGCCTCGGTGTCGACGGACAGGACCCGCGCGGTCATCTCCTGGACGTTGAGCACGGAGCGGATCTGGCCCGGGATCTTGTCCTCGACGTTGTGGCACTGGTCGAGCATGAAGGCGACCCCGCTGTCGGGGTCGAGGCCGCCGCCGCGGACGACCTCGTACAGGATGCGGAACAGCTGGAACGGGTCGGCGGCGCCCACGATGAGGTCGTCGTCGGCGTAGAAGCGGGAGTTGAAGTCGAACGAGCCGAGCTTCCCGAGGCGCAGCAGCTGGGCGACGATGAACTCGATGTTGGTGCCCGGCGCGTGGTGGCCGGTGTCGAGGCAGACCAGCGCCCGGTCGCCCAGTGCGGTGACCTGGGCGTAGGAGGTGCCCCAGTCGGGGACGTCCGTGTGGTAGAACGCCGGCTCGAAGAACTTGTACTCCAGCACGAGGCGCTGGTCGGCGCCGAGGCGGGCGTAGATGGTCGCGAGGGAGTCCGCGAGGCGGTCCTGGCGGCCACGGAGGTCGCCCTGGCCGGGATAGTTGGTGCCGTCGGCCAGCCAGATCTTCAGGTCCCGAGATCCGGTGGTGTCCATGATCTCGAGGCATTCGAAGTGATGGTCGATGGCCTTGCGGCGCACGGCGGGGTCGATGTGCGTCAGGGACCCGAACTTGTAGGCCTCGTCCTGGAAGGTGTTGGAGTTCACCGTGCCCAGGGTCAGGCCCTGGTCCTGCGCGAAGCGGGCCAGCGCGGCGTAGTCGTCGACCCGGTCCCACGGGATGTGCAGGGCGACCGACGGCGCGAGCCCGGTGACGGCGTGCACCTGGGCGGCATCGGCGATCTTCTCCTCGATCGTGCGCGGCGTGCCCGGCGTGGTGAAGACCCGGAACCGGGTGCCGGAGTTCCCGAACGCCCACGAGGGCAGCTCGATGGTCTGGGCCTCGAGCTGGGCGAGGACCTGCGGGGTGAGGGTCATGAGCGGTGTCCTTCCGTCGGACCGGGGTCGGGAGAGTCGGCCACGTCGAGGGCGGCGAGCTGGTCTTCGAGGTGGAACACCTCGGTGAGCTCGACGAACCCGGCGTCGGGCGTCGTGTCGAGGTCGGCGAAGAAGCCGGCCATCTGGGCCTGCCACCGGGCGTTGACGTCAGTGGCGGCCATCGCGGCCTGCGCGGCGGCCAGGTCCGCGGTCTCGAGGTAGCCGATCAGCAGCCCGTCGTCGCGCAGGAACAGCGAGTAGTTGTGCCACCCGGTCGCCTTCAGCGCGCGGAGCATCTCCGGCCACACCGCCGCGTGCCGCTCGCGGTATTCCGCCATCCGGTCGGGGCGGACCTGGAGCTGGAAGCACACCCGATGGTTCGACGGCCCGGCCGGGACGCTAGACGAGGGCGACATGGCGGTGCTCGATTCCGAGGAGGTGGGCGGCGGCCTTCAGGTCGGCGGCGCGGTGGCCGAGGCACAGGGCCCAGTGGTGGCCGGTCCCGGTCTGGCTCCACTCGTCGACCCAGACCCCGGGGTCCCCGCCGAAGTCGACGCGGGACGTGGTGTTGCCGATCGCCAGGAGCGGGCCGGGCACGACGGTTCCTTCGGAGGTGACGAACACGTAGCTGCCGTCGGGGTCCTGGCCGATCCCGAAGGTGGTGACCGGCCCGGGCCGGACGTCGAACTCGACCGAGACCCCCCACCCGCGCTTGCCATGGAAGACTCCGAGGCCGCGCAGGAGCGGGTGCTGCGCGCTGACCGCCAGGTGCGCGGGGCCGTCGTGGCCCATCTCCACGACGCCGTCGTGGAAGTTCAGCGCCTGGATCTCGGTGAACGACCCGCCCGCGCCGATCGCGCCGGCGGCGAGCATCGCGATCGACGTGCGCAGCTCGTACTCGCCGGCCGCCGGGATGCCGCGCGCGGTGAGGATGGAGGCACCGAGGATCATGCCGGCGCCGAGGCGTTCGTGCTGCTCGCCGGCGAGGCCGCGGTGGTAGTAGGCGAGGGTGTCGAGCTCGAAGTCGGCCACGAGCCGGTCCAGGCCGACCGAGACCCGCGCACCCCACGCGAAGTCGTCGTCGACCACGGAGCCGTCCAGGGTGAACAGCGCCCGGGCGAGGTCCATCCGCTCGGCGACCTGGGCGTCGGTGACCTCCTCGACGCGCACCCGCAGGTCGTCGAACTCGAGGACCTCGACGTGCGAGCCGAACGTGGTGGAGACCGTGGTGAGGTCGGTGGAGACGTCGAGCATGCCCGGGTAGAGGTGGCCCATGAGGCCGTGGCGGGCGGTGCGCAGGGTGGCGCGCACGTGCGCGGCCTGGACCCACCGGCCGATCCGGTCCCAGGCGGACTCCTGGCGGAGGTAGCCGGACACGGACCGGAAGGGGATGCCGGCACGGCGGAACACGTTGGCGACCTCGGGCACGGGGCACTGCCCGCAGTACGCGAGCCACCGGCCGGTGTCGAACGTGGCGTGGTCCATGGCCTCGGTGGGTTGCAGGTCGATCACGAGGACCGGGGTCTTGGCCCGCTGGGCGATCGGCAGCACCATCGAGGACGTGAGGTAGGTGGCGAGGAAGATGACGATGAGGTCGCAGTCGGCGGCGCGCAGCGTCTCGGCGGCGACCCCCGCCTCCCGGGCGTCGGAGACGAACCCGGCGTCGACCACGTCGGCATCGAGGGCGTCGAGCCGGGCGGTGACGTACCGGGCGGACTCCTGCAGCTGGGGGAGCAGGTCGGGGAACTGCGGCCAGTACGCGCCGAGGCCGCCCGAGACCAGGCCGATCCGCGTGCGCCGACGCGCCTTCGGCTTGAGCAGGTCGCTCGCCGAACGGTGGATCTCGGCAGTCATTCGTTCTCACCTCGAGAGACGGTCGATGCGGGTGGAGGGGTCGATGCGGGTGGAGGGCTGGGGCGGGTGCACCGGCACCCGCCCCACCCTCGAAGCCCTACCGGCTCAGAAGTCGTACTCGTCGATGTTGTCGGCGGTGAAGACCGTCGGGGGGCCGACGATCACGATGCCGTCCGGGCCGACCGTGCGCTCGCCCAGGTCACCGGCCTCGAACGTGTCGCCCTCGGCGCCGGTGATGGTGCCGTCCGCCAGCGCCTTGCCGGCGAACGCGGCGACGTACCCGAGCTGGGCCGGGTCCCAGAGCGCGAACGCGGTGACGGTCCCGTCCTTGACGAACGGGCGCATCTCGTTCGGGAGGCCGAGCCCGGTCAGCGCGACCTTGCCCTTGTACTCCGAGGTCGACAGGTACCGGCCGGCGGCGGCGATGCCGACCGTGGTGGGCGAGATGATGCCCTTGAGGTTCGGGTAGGCCTGCAGCAGGCCCTGGGCCTCCTGGAACGACTTGGTGTCGTCGTCGTCGCCGTACACCTTCGCCACGAGCGTGATGTCGGGGTAGTTGGCGGCGAGGTCCTCCTCCATGAACTTGATCCACTCGTTCTGGTTGGTCGCGTTCGCCGTCGCCGAGAGGATGGCGATCTCGCCCGCGCCGCCGATCTGCTCGGAGATGAGCTTGGTCTGGATCAGCGCCACCTCCTTGGCGACGACCTGGCTGATGAACACGTCGCGGTACTTCGGGTTGGTGTCCGAGTCGAACGCGACGATCTTGGCGCCGGCCGTCCGTGCCTCTTCGAGCGCGGGCCCGACGGCGTCGGGGTCGTTCGCGGCGATGACGATGACGTTGGTGCCCGCCTGCGTCTCGGCGTTGATGAAGGAGACCTGGCTGGAGGCGCTGGCCTCGAGCGGGCCGACCACCTGGGTGTCGGCGAAGCCGGCCGCGGTGGCGCCCTCTTCGCCGCCGCCGAGGACGACGTCGGTGTACGGGTTGTTGAGCTGCTTGGGGATGAAGGTGATGGTGAGGTCTTCACCGCCCCCGCCGCCCGAGCCGCTGGTCTCGTCGGAGTCGCCGCCGGACGAGCAGGCAGCCAGCAGGGCGAGGGCTGCCGCGATGGCGGCGACCGACGTGACGCGACGGGTGGCCTTGCCTCTGCGAGCAAGAGGACGAAGTGACTGCATTGTCATTTCCTTTCTTGGACGCCCAGTGAGGCGTGCTGACTCCCGAGGCCTGTTGCCTAGGGAAGGGTGGGGAGGGCCTTGCGGACCCTGCGGTCGTGCCGCCACTGCTGGATCGCTCCGAAGATGCTCGGTCCGACGACCGAGACGATCAGGAGCGTGCCGGTGACGATGATGAGGATGACGTCCGAGACGCGGGTCAGGCGCAGGGAGAAGTTGATCGTGCCGATCAGCATCACGCCGGCGAGCACGCCCGGGATCGAGCCCTTCCCGCCGAAGATCGACACGCCCCCGAGCAGGACGGCGGCGATCACGGTGAGCTCGAGCCCGCTGGCGTTGTCGCTGCGCGCGCTCGAGTAGCGCAGGGTCCAGAAGATCCCGGCGAGCGCGGAGATGGTGCCGGTGCCGACGTACAGCCAGAACTTGGACCGGGCGACCTTGATGCCGACGAACCTGGCCGCCTCCTTGCTGAAGCCGAGCGCATACAGGCCGCGGCCGAATGGCGTGAAGTGCAGCAGGACGCCGAAGAAGAGCGCGACCACCACCACGCCGATCATCACGGTCGGGATCCCCGTCGCGCCGAGCTTCGAGGTGAAGAACGTGGTCAGGCCGGGCGGGAAGTTGGCCACGGCGTTGTCCCCGATGACCACCAGGGCGAGCCCCCGGAACAGCGCGAGGGTGCCGATGGTCACGGCGAGCGAGGGCAGGCCGACGACCGCGACGAGGAAGCCGTTGAACGCGCCGGCGAGCATGCCGGCCAGCAGCCCGATGATCAGCACGAGGGCGATGTCGAGACCGTCGGCCCAGAGCACCCCCATCAGTGCGCTGGTCAGACCGGCGATGCTGGCCACCGACAGGTCGATCTCGCCGGTGATGATGACCAGGGTCATCGGCATGGCGATGAGCAGCACGGGGACGACGTCGAGCAGCAGGAAGCCGACCGTGACCGGGGTTGCGAACCGCGGGATCGTGAGGCTGGCGTAGAGGATGAAGGCCAGGACGAGGTAGATCATGATGGCGTCGCGCCCGAGCAGGATCCGGGCGAGCCCGGTCCGGCCGGTGGCCTCCTCGGTCAGGGTCTTCGTGGTGTCGAAGGCGGGGGCCGTGGTCATGGCGTCAGACATTGCGAGCCTCGCTTACTCGGAGCTTCTTCGCGGTGCGCAGGCTCGCGACCCGGTCGATGATGATGGCGGCGAGGATCAGCAGGCCGACGATCGCCTGCTGCCAGAACTTGTCGACCCGCAGTGCGGTCAGGGCGCTGGTGATCGTGGTCAGCAGCACGGCGCCGATCGCGGCGCCGACCACCGAGCCGCTGCCCCCGAAGATGGCCACACCGCCGACGACGGCGGCCGCGACGATGTCGAGCTCGAGACCGGTCCCGGTGGTGGCGCCGACCGAGTTGAACCGGCTCGCGTAGAGCACCCCGGCAAGCCCGGCGAGGACCCCGTTGGTCACGAACGCGAGGAAGACGCGGCGTCCGACCGGGATGCCGAAGAGGTGCGCGGCGTCGGGGTCGGAACCGATCGCGTAGAGGTCACGACCGGGCCGGGTGCCGCGCATGTACACGGCCACGACGGCCACGACCACGATCGCCAGGAGGGTGATGACCGGGAACCCGAGCACGGTGTCGTCGACAGGGCACCGAAGGCGGCGGGCCGGTCGTCGGCGAAGTACTGCTTTCCGCCCGCCCATGCGTTGTTCAGCCCGCGGTAGATGTAGAGCGTGCCGAGGGTGATCACGAGCGCGGGGACCTTCGCCGCCGTCACCAGCAGGCCGTTGATCGCCCCCAGCGCGGCGCCGAGCGCCATGCCGGCGAGGAAGACGACCACGATCGGGATGCCCGACACCGTGGCGAAGAGGGTGCCGGTGGCGAAGGCGACGAGGCCCAGGATCGAGCCGACCGACAGGTCGACGTTGCGGGTGATGATCACCAGGGCCTGGCCGACGGCGAGGATCACGATGATCGTCGAGTTGAGCAGGAGGTCCTTGATGCCCTGGGCGCTGAGGAAGCGGGAGTTGTTCAGGTAGGTGAACAGCACGAGCGCGATGAGCGCCAGCGCGACCGGCATCTCCCGGGTCCGGAGCAGGCCGGGCGGTCCCGACCGGCTCGGCTCGGTCTGGACGGTGGTCGCAGTCACTGTGACGCCTCCAATGCCGCGGTCGCGGCGTGCATGACGCTCTCGGGGGTGGCCTCGTCGCGGACGAGGTCGGCGGTGATGCGCCCTTCGCGCATGACGAGCACGCGATCGGCCATGCCGAGGACCTCGGGGAGCTCGGAGGAGATCATGAGGATGGCGATCCCGCGCCCGGCCAGATCCGAGAGCAGGCGATGGACCTCGGACTTGGTGCCGATGTCGATCCCGCGGGTCGGTTCGTCGACGATGAGGAACGTCGGTTCGGTCGCGAGCCACTTGGCCAGCACGAGCTTCTGCTGGTTGCCGCCCGAGAGCGTCGAGGCGGCGTACTCCTGCGACCCGACCTTCACGTGCAGGCGCTTCGTCCACTCCTCGGCCGCCGCGCGTTCCCGCGAGCCGCTGATGAGGCCGAACCGGGCCAGGGCGTTGCGCAGGGTCAGGGTGGCGTTGCCGGCCACGGACAGCTCCATCACCAGGCCCTGCTTGCGGCGGTCCTCCGGGACGAAGCCCATGCCGGCGTCGATCGAGGCCTGGGGGTCGTGCGGGCGCAGGCGGTGCCCGAGGAGCTCGACCGAGCCGGTGTCGTACGGATCGATGCCGAACACCGCGCGCGCCACCTCCGTCCGGCCGGCTCCGACCAGGCCGGCAAGGGCCACGATCTCGCCCGAGCGGACCTCGAAGTCGATGCCGGTGAAGACTCCCGCGCGTCCCAGCCCCGCGACACGGAGCACCACCGGGCCGATCTGGGCCGCCACCTTCGGGAACAGCTGGGCGACGTCGCGCCCGACCATCTCGCGGACGATCTCCGAGACGGTGACGTCGGCGGTCGTGTGCGTGGCGATGTACCGCCCGTCCCGCATGACGGTGATGCGATCGGTGAGGTCGAAGACCTCGTCGAAGCGGTGCGAGATGAACAGGATCCCGGCGCCCTTGTCGCGAAGCCCCCGTGCGACGGTGAACAGCCGGTCCACCTCGACGCCGCTCAGGGCCGCGGTGGGTTCGTCCATGACGAGCACGCGTGCGTCGAGCGAGATCGCCTTGGCGATCTCGATGATCTGCTGGTCCGCGATCGACAGCCCCTCCGCGAGGCGGTCCGGATCGATCGGCACGCCGAGCTGGGCGAACAGGTTCCGTGCCTCCTGCCGCATCCGCGTGCGGCTGATCAGACCGAGCGAGCCGGTGGGCTGCCGGCCGATGAAGATGTTCTCCGCGACGGTCAGGTCCGGGAAGAGGGTGGGCTCCTGATAGATGACCGAGATCCCCGCCGCCTTGCTGTCGGCCACGCTGCGGAACGCCACCGGCGCGCCCCCGACGCTGAACTGGCCCGCGTCGGGGTGGTACACGCCGGCGAGGATCTTGACGAGCGTCGACTTGCCGGCGCCGTTCTCCCCGACGAGCGCGTGGATCTCACCGGCGCGGAGCTCGATCGTCCCGTCCGCCAGGGCCACGACCGGTCCGAAGGTCTTGGCCGCGCCGGTCAGCGACAGGGCGGGCACTACGTCTGGACCGGGGTCCTGGTCGTCGGTCACCATCGGGACATTCCTCTCCATTGAGGCATGAATCGTTTCAAGCGTCTGAGGCGATCCTAAGAGGCGACTGCTGGGGAAGTCAACAGTTGAACGGGGGCATCTGCGTCGTCGAGCCAGGGACTTCGGTCCTGAGTTTCGCGGGCCTTGTTCCGTGTCTAGCGCCTGGGTGGCGGTGCCGCGAACGGTTGCGCGGATCGGTACCGGATCGTGATGTCCGACGGCCGGCCGGTGCTGCCCGAGGCCGGCCCGCTCGGCCGGGGACCTTGGTCCGATGGCGGCGCACCGGATGGCGTGAAACGATTCACCTGGCGGCAACGACGTCGCCCTGGACACGAGGAGAGTGGCGACGTGGCACAGCGGATGATCTGGAACCAGACGGCGTACTTCGGCGCGGGATCCATCTCGGTGATCCCCGACGAGCTCGCGCGACGTGGCTTCACCAAGGCGCTGGTCGTCTCCGACGCCGTGCTCGTCTCCTCGGGCGTGACCGCGCGGGTCACCGACCTGCTCGACGCGGCCGGCTTTGCCTACGAGGTCTACTCGGACGTGCTGCCCAACCCGCCGATCGCCAACGTGCAGGCCGGCGTGAAGGCGTTCGAGGCGAGCGGCGCCGACGTGCTCATCGCCGTGGGTGGTGGTTCCCCGCAGGACACCTGCAAGGCCGTCGGCATCATCGTGGCCAACCCGGAGTTCGCCGACGTGCGCTCGCTCGAGGGCGGTGCGGCCACCAAGAACCCGTCCGTGCCGATCATCGCGGTGCCCACGACGGCCGGAACGGCCTCGGAGACGACGATCAACTACGTCATCACCGACGTCGAGCGGCAGCGCAAGTTCGTCTGCTTCGACCCGCACGACATCCCGGTGATGGCCGTGGTCGACTCCGAGATGATGTCCAGCGCGCCGCGCTCCCTCAAGGTCGCCACCGGGCTGGACGCGCTCACGCACGCGATCGAGGGCTACACCACCGCCGGGGCGTGGGAGCTGTCGGACCTGTTCCACCTCAAGGCGATCCAGGTCATCGCCGCGTCCCTCAAGGCCTCGGCCGACGGCGACCCGGCGGCGGCCGACCGGATGGCGCTGGCCCAGTACGTCGCGGGGATGGGCTACTCCAACGTGGGGCTCGGTCTGGTCCACGCGATGGCGCACCCGCTGGGCGCGTTCTACTCCGCGCCGCACGGGGTGGCCAACGGCATCCTGCTGGCACCCGTGATGGCGTTCAACGCCGAGTCGACGGGGGAGCGGTTCCGCGACATCGCCGCGGCGTTCGGCGTCGAGGGTGCGGCCACGGCCCCGCTGGCGGAGGTCCGCGCGGCCGCGGTCGAGGCCGTCGCCACCTTGACCCGGGAGCTCGGCAACCCGACCACGCTGCGCGAGGTCGGCGCCACCGAGGCGGACCTGCCTGCCCTGGCGCAGTCGGCGTTCGACGACGTCTGCGCGGGCGGCAACCCCCGCCCGGCGAGCGTCGCCGAGATCGAGGCGCTGTACCGCTCGGTGTTCTAGCCGTCCCCGGCCCGGATCCCGGCGAGGTGTGCCCCCTGGTGGGCGGCCTCGACGGGGTTCGGTGCTGCGCGGGGTCTCGCGTCGGCGCGGGGCCTCGCGCCGACGCAGGGGCTTGCGGCGCCGAGGCCAGGTGCTACTCTGATCAGACCGTGAATCGATTCAATGCCGAAGGGTTTCCGCTGTGAGCCTTCCTGACCGGGCGCTGGCCCGTCTCGACTCCCTGTCCATCGAGGTCCCGTCGTGGGCCTATGGCAACTCCGGGACACGGTTCCGGGTCTTCTCCACGCCGGGCACGCCGCGCACCGTGCAGGAGAAGATCGCCGACGCCGCCCAGGTGCACGCCTTCACCGGGCTCGCCCCGAGCGTCGCGCTGCACATCCCGTGGGACACGACGGACGACTACGCCGCGCTGGCCCGCTTCGCCGGCGACCTCGGCCTGGCCCTGGGCACCGTGAACTCCAACACCTTCCAGGACGAGGCGTACAAGTTCGGCTCGCTCGCCTCGCTCGACGCCGGCGTCCGGCGCAAGGCGATCGACCATCACTTCGAGTGCCTCGACGTCATGGACGCGACCGGGTCGCGGGACCTGAAGATCTGGCTCGCCGACGGCACCAACTACCCGGGGCAGTCGGACATGCGCCGTCGCCAGGACCACCTGGCGCAGTCGCTGCGGGAGATCTACGACCGGCTCGGGGCGCAGCAGCGGATGGTGCTGGAGTACAAGTTCTTCGAGCCGTCCTTCTATCACATGGACGTCCCGGACTGGGGCACCTCGTACGCGCACGTGAGCGCGCTGGGGGAGCGGGCGCTGGTGTGCCTGGACACCGGCCACCACGCGCCGGGCACCAACATCGAGTTCATCGTCGCCCAGCTGCTGCGGCTCGGGAAGCTCGGCTCGTTCGACTTCAACTCCCGGTTCTATGCCGACGACGACCTCATCGTGGGGGCCGCAGACCCGTTCCAGCTGTTCCGGATCATCGTCGAGGTGGTCCGTGGCGGCGGCCTGGACCCGGCCGGCGGCGTCGCGCTGATGCTCGACCAGTGCCACAACGTCGAGGACAAGATCCCCGGGCAGATCCGCTCGGTGCTCAACGTCCAGGAGATGGTCGCCCGCGCGCTGCTGATCGACTCGGACGCCCTGGTCGCCGCGCAGGAGGCCAACGACGTGCTCGGCGCGAACGCCGTGTTCATGGACGCGTTCTACACCGACGTGCGCCCGATGCTCGCGGCGTATCGCGAGGACCGCGGCCTGCCGGCCGACCCGATGGCGGCGTTCGCGGCCAGCGGCTACCTGGGCACGATCGCCGACGAGCGCGTCGGGGGCACCCAGGCCGGCTGGGGCGCCTGACCGCGATGTCCCCGAAATCCGCGTCCCCGACATCCGCGCCGACGACCGAGAGCTTCGCCGCCGTCGACCTCGGGGCGTCCAGCGGGCGGGTGCTCGTCGGGCACCTGGCCGACGGACGGCTGCACACGGTCGAGGCGTCCCGGTTCGCCAACCGGCCCGTGAGCGTGCCGGCGGGCGATCGGACGGCGCTGCGCTGGGACGTGCTGCGCCTGTGGCGCGGGGTGCTGGCCGGGCTGCGGGTCGCTGGGCACGAGCACGGTCCGGTGCGCTCGGTGGGCATCGACACCTGGGCGGTCGACCACGGCCTGCTGGACGCCGACGGCGCCCTGCTCGGCAACCCGGTCCACTACCGCGACGAGCGCACGAGCGGAGTGCCCGAGCGGGTCTTCGCGGAGCTGCCCCCGGCCGAGCTCTACGCCCTGACCGGGGTGCAGTTCCAGCCGTTCAACACGATCTTCCAGCTCGGGGCGACGGCCGGCACCGCCCAGCTCGCCGCGGCCCGGCGGATGCTGCTCATGCCGGACCTGCTCGGGTACTGGCTCGCCGGGGTGGAGGTCACCGAGCTGACGAACGCCTCGACCACCGGCCTGCTGGACGCCACGACCCGCACCTGGAGCGCGCGCGCCGTGGCCGCCCTGTCCGCGGCGACCGGGGTCGACGCCGGCCCGCTGCTCGCACCGCTCGTCGCGCCCGGCCACGTGCTCGGTCCGCTGCGCCCGCACCTGGCTGCCGAGCTCGCCCTGGCCGGCACCGAGCTGGTCGCGGTCGGTTCGCACGACACCGCCTCGGCCGTCGCCGCGGTGCCGATGGACCCCGCCCGGGCCGCGTACATCTCCTCGGGCACGTGGTCGCTGGTGGGCGTCGAGCTTGCCGCCCCGGTGCTCAGCGAGGCCAGTCGGGCGGCGAACTTCACCAACGAGCTGGGCGTGGACGGCACGGTGCGCTACCTGCGCAACGTCGCGGGGCTGTGGCTGCTGTCCGAGTCGCTGCGGACCTGGGCAGCCCAGGGACGACCGGCCGACCTCGTCGCGCTGCTCGCGGCCGCGGCGCACGTGTCGCCGCTGGCGTGCGTGGTCGACGTCGACGACCCGGCGTTCACCCCGCCGGGGGACATGCCCGCCCGGATCGCCGCCGCCGCCCGGCGCACCGGCCAGCGCCCGCCGGCCGACGAGGCCGCCACGGTCCGCTGCATCCTGGACTCCCTGGCCCTGGGCTACCGGCGCGCGATCCGCCAGGCCGCCGACCTGTCGGGACGCCAGATCGACGTCGTGCATGTGGTCGGTGGCGGGGCACGCAACCGTCTGCTCTGCCAGCTGACCGCCGACGCGACGGGGCTGCCCGTGGTCGCCGGGCCCGTCGAGGGCACCGCGATGGGCAACCTGCTGGTCCAGGCCTGGGCGACCGGGGCACTGCCCGGCGGCCTGCCTGCCATCCGCGAGGTCGTCGCAGCCTCGTCCGACCTGACCCGGTGGGAACCCACCGGGAGCGAGGCCGCGTGGGACGCGGCCGAGCGCACCCTGTGGCACTGACGACCGCACCAGCCTTCACGACCGCACCAGCACCGATCACACCGCACCAGCACCGATCACACCGCACCAGCACCGATCACCGCACAAAGGAGAGAGAACAATGCCCCTGCACGAGCCCTTTCCCGAGCTTGACGAGCTCCTCGAATCGATGGGCGCCGGTGGCTCCCGGATCAGCGAGATCGACGCCTCCGAGGCCGGCGCCGGCAACATCTCGGTCTACATCGGCTGGGACATCGAGCTGCGCCGCCGCTTTCCGATCGAGTCCGAGATCACCCTGCCGCTGGCCGCTCCGGCCCTGGCGGGCAAGAGCATGCTCGTGACCGGCTCCGGTCGGCGGCTGCGCCAGATCCACGACGACCCGCTGGCCGCCGTCGGCGCGCTGCGGATCAGCTCCGACGGGCTCACCGCGACCCTGTACACCTCGCCGCGGCGCCAGTTCGAGAAGCTGACCAGCGAGTTCAACTCCCACCTGGCCGTCCACCAGGACCAGGTCTCCCGGCGCGGCGTGGACTTCCAGGCCGTGGTGCACGCACAGCCGCCGCACCTGACCTACCTGTCGCACATCCCGGCGTACCGAGACACCGCGGCCCTCAACGCCAAGATCCTGCGCTGGGAGCCCGAGAGCATCGTGGCGCTGTCCCAGGGTGTGGGCGTGCTGCCGTTCTTCGTCCCGGGCTCGGAGGGCATGATGGCCGCCAACGTCGAGGGCCTGCGCGACTTCGAGATCGTCGTGTGGTCCAAGCACGGCGTCATGTCCCGCTCGGACCTGTCGGTGACGCGCGCGGTGGACCGCATCGAGTACGCCGAGACGGGGGCCAAGTACGAGTACATGGACATCGTCGCCGGTGGCCGGGCCGAGGGGCTGACCCGCGCGGAGATCAAGTCCGTCGCCGACGAGTTCGAGATCGACTCTCCCTGGGTCTGACGGACCACGCCTTCTCGTCAGCCCGTCCCGCCCGTCCCGTCACGATCCGGGGCGGGCGGGGTGCTAGGCGGACGAGAGTCGGACGACCAGCTCCGGCTTGAAGCGGACGTGCTGGTGCTTGACCTTGCGTCCGGACTCGAGCGCCGCGAGCTCCTCGAAGAGCAGCTCGGCGCCGCGGCGACCGAGCTCGACGCGCGGCTGGCGCACCGAGGACAGCGGAACGGCCGCAGCCGCCGCGAACTCGATGTCGTCGTACCCGACGATGGCCAGGTCGCGGGGAACCTGCAGCCCCAGGGCCAGCGCCCCCTGCAGCAGGCCGATCGCAATCAGGTCGTTCGCCGCGAACACGGCCGTGGGACGCACCTCGGCGGGCATGGCCACCAGGTCGTCCGCCGCCTGCCGACCGGAAGCCACGGTGAGGCCACGGGTGGAGATGGCGAGCAGGCTCGCGTCGGCGGTCCCGGCGACGACCTCTTCGGCCCCCTGCCGCCGATCACGGACCTGGCGCAACGTGGATGGCCCGCCGACGAACGCGACCCGCCGGTGGCCCTGGGCGATCAGGTGCTCCGTGGCGATCCGCCCGCCGGCGACGTCATCGACGGAGACCGACGAATGTGCGAGGTCCTCGGCGTTCCGGTCGAGGAAGACCACGGGGATCCCCAGCCGCGCGAGCGCGCCCAGTGGTGGGGCGACATCGGTCAGCGGAGCGATCAGCACGCCCCGCACCCGCTGCTCCTCGAAGTGCTCCAGGTAGCGGCGTTCGCGGGCCTCCTCGCCGCCGCTGTTGCCGAGCAGGACCACGCCGCCGACGTCGTCCACGCAGTCCTCGACGCCTCGGGCGACATCGGCGAAGAACGGGTTCGCCGCATCGATCACCACGAGCCCGATCGCCCGGCTGGACCCGGCGCGCAGCTGGCGAGCCGATTCGTTTCGGACGAAGCCCAGGCTCTCGATCGCCGCGGTGACGCGGTCGCGGGTGTTGGCCGTGACCAGGTGGGGCCGGTTGAGCACGTTCGAGACGGTGCCCACCGAGACCCCGGCCGCGGTCGCGACGTCGGAGATCCGGGTCGTGGCGGCCATGGTCCTCCTCGCGGCTCCGGGCCCGATCTGCGGACCACTGCTCAAAGGTACGCACCGCGGAGCACGCGTGAATCGATCTAGAGCCTCGTGTCGAGGCAGGCTTCGGGCTCAGCGTGCCGCCGGCACGACCCTCGGCCTCAGACCTGGTAGGCGCAGAGCTGGTCGGAGACGGTGAAGTCGGCCTCGGTGATGGCGCGGATGTCGTCGACCGTGACGCCGTCGACGATCTCGATCAGCACCATGCCGGCCGGGCTCACCTCGAACACCGCCTTCTCGGTGACGATCAGGTCGACCACGCCCGCACCGGTGATCGGCAGGGTGCACTTCTTGAGCACCTTCGACCCGGTCTTGCTGGAGTGCTGCAGGGTCACGATGACCCGGCGCGCCCCGGCCAGGAGGTCCATGGCGCCGCCCATCCCCGGGGTGTACTTCCCGGGCGCGATCGGCCGGGCCCAGTTCGCGATGTTGCCCTCCTGGTCGACCTCGAGCCCGCCAAGGATGGTCGCATCGACGAACCCGCCGCGGATGATCCCGAACGAGGCCGCCAGATCGAAGACCGCAGCCCCCGGCAGCAGGGTGATCGGCTGCCCGCCCGCGTTGGCGAAGTCCGGGTCCTGGGCGCCGAGCCGCGGGGTCGGGCCGAACATCAGCGCGCCGTTCTCGGACTGCAGGATCAGTTCCACGCCTTCCGGGAGATAGTTCGCCACGGCGGTCGGGATGCCGATTCCCAGATTGACCACCTGGCCATCACGGAGTTCTTTGGCGGCGCGTCGAGCGATGAGTTCTCTTGCTTCCATGACTGCAATACCTCCTGAGCTGATGGTCGGGGTCTACTTGAGCAGCTTCGCGCGCACCCATTGATCGGTATAGGCGCGCTGGTGCTCTTCGAAAGTGTTCCCCTGGACCACTGCCTGAACAAAAATTCCGGGTGTTCCGACGCATTCCGGTGTGATCACGCCGACCTCGACGATCTCGTTGACCTCAGCCACGGTGTAGTCCGCCGCGGTGGCCATGACCGGGTTGGAGTTCGCGGACACGCCGCGGTACTGGATGTTGCCGAACCGGTCGCCCCGGTAGCCCTTGATGAACGCGAACTCCGCCTTGAGGGGGAGCTCGAGCAGGTATTCCTTGCCCTCGATGGTGAGCTTGCGCTTGCCCTCCTCGACCAGCGTGCCCAGCCCGGTCGCCGTGAGCACGCCGCCGAGCCCGGAACCCGCGGCACGCATCTTCTCGACCATCGTGCCCATCGGAAAGTACTCGATCTCGGTCTCGCCGGCGGCCCACTGGTCCAGTGCGATCTGGCAGGTCCCGGAGTGCGAGGTGATCAGCTTCTTCACCTGCTTGTGCCGGTACAGGATCTCCATGTCGAAGTTGCCGGCGGGGTGCGCGTTGACGATGGAGATGATCGTCAGGTCCTTGACGCCCCGCTCCGCCAGCTTGTCGATCGCGCGCAGGGGGGATCCGACGCCGAGAAACCCACCGAGCATGATCGTCGCCCCGTCGTGGATCTTCTCCATCGCCGCGTCCAGATCCATGACCTTGTCCACAAAGACCCCTTCAAAGTAGTTCGCTCACCAGGCAATAATCGTTGCCCGAGGGCTGGCTATCAACGTTCATCAAGTAGGTGGATCCGCAAGAAGTCTGGGGATGCGTGCACGGTCGTCATTGATCCCCGCGAACTCGTTTCAGAAGCCTCACCTGAATACCGAGCATCGCTTCCGGCGTCTGTCTCTGCAGCAATAGTAGTGCGCCACAGGCGAATGACCAGGGACCAACCGCCTAGGCGCCGAGAGCCGGAATCCACCGACCTAGACCCTGCGCCTATTGGTAGCACCAGCGTGGCCGCTAGGTGGCCCCTGGGCGAGCGGTCTCGGGGTGAGCGGCATCGGAGTACGGAGCCTCGGGGTGGGAAGCCTCGGGGTGGGAAGCAGCGGTACGGGGACCAGCGGTAGGCATAACCCCGCCGAGCAGGACCTGCTCGGCCTCCGACCCGGTCGGTACCGGCAGGTCGACGCTCGCGGCGCCCGCGTGGAGGGTCACGATGCGCACCCCCAGGTACTGCGGGTGGTCCCGGACGGTGACTGCCTCGAGCCGGTGCGCCGGCACGACGAGCCGGGCGAGCGAGTGCACGGGGCGGTTGCCCCGGATCAGCCGGTCCCGGCGGCCGAGCACCACCAGATCGAGCCCGTCGCTGCACACGATCGCGCCCTGAAGGTTCATCGGGCGGGCGAGGTGCAGCGCGCGGGTGAGCGCACCGCCCCGGGGGACGAGCCCGCGCCGTCCGTGGGCGGCGAGCAGGCGCATGGCCGGCTCCTCGCGGAGCAGGTCACGCACGGACGTCACCAGGGCGATGTCGCTCCGCCCCAGGTCGGGCAGGGCAGGGGCGGGGGACTGCGCCGCGGGCGGGGGAGCGTCGCACCCCGCCGACAGTTCGCGCAGCAGACGCACGAGCCGGGCGACGACCGGCTGGGACGAGCCGTTGTACGGGATCGACACGGTGCCGGCGGTGCCGGCGGTGCCGGCGGTGCCAGCGGTGCCAGCGGTGCCGGCGGTGAGGGTGTGGATGGTCAGCCGACCGTCCAGCAGGTTCACGCTGTCGTCGAATGCGGCGATCTGGTCGTGGGACACCAGGGCCTCGGCGTACCCGCCGGCCTGCCGCGTCAGCACCGTCATCCGGGTCGGTCCGACCGCGAGGAGGTGGTCGTACAGGTCCATGTCGGGGGTCGCGTCCCGGCGGGCGATGTTCCGCGGGACCTTGAGGACGAGGCGCTGCGCACCGAGATCCAGCGGATGGTCGCGGAACAGCCGGGGGACGTCGTCGAGGGTGCGGATCTCGGCGATCCACGGACCGAAGGCGTCGTACTCGGCGGACCGCACCTCGCTCGCCCCGGCGCCACCCTGCGCGACCCTGACAGCCGCCATCCGGTCCTCGATCCCTCGATGCCGCCGCCCCGTCGACCACGGGTCCTCGTCGACACACTCTGCCCGGTCCCACCCGCCCCCACGTGGGACCCGAGACGGGCGTGACTGCCGGGTGCCGCGGGCCGGAGCCGGGCTCCGGCCCGCGCCGTCCGTCAGATCGCCGACCACCCGCCGTCGGAGCTGAGCAGGGCGCCGGTGACGTTGCGCGCGTCGGGGCTCGCGAGCCAGCAGATCGCGGCCGCCAGCTCCTCCGGCTGGGCGACCGGCGGGATGATCGCCATGAGCGGCCCCAGGACGGACATCGCGTAGTCCGACTTCGGGGCCGCCGTCGCTCCGATGTTGGTCGCGACCGCGCCCGGCAGCACCGCGTTGCACCGGATCCCGGCGGCGCGGTAGAGCACCGCCGTCGACCGCGTCAGACCGATCACGCCGTGCTTCGAGGCGGCATACGCCGTTCCCGACGCGCCCCCGTGCTGGGCGGCCGCCGACGCGACGTTCACGATCGCGCCCGCCCCGGCCGCCGTCATGAGCGGCAGGACCGCGCGGGTGGTGCGCATGGGCGAGGTGAGGTTGACGTCGAGGACCCGCTCCCAGGTGGCGTCGTCGAGCTCGCCGACCGGCAGGAAGCCGTCCATGATCCCGGCGCAGTTCACCAGCACGTCCACCCGCCCGCCCGCGTCCGCCACGATCGCGTCGATGTGCTGCTGGTCGGTGATGTCCCCGACGGCACCGACCCCGACGCCCGCGCCTTCCGCCGCGATCAGTGCGATCGTCTCCGCGACGCGCTCGGGCATGAGGTCGCAGGCCACGACCCGCGCTCCTTCGGCGGCCAGCCTCAGGGCGGTCGCCCGTCCGATGCCGGACCCGGCGCCGGTCACGATGGCGGTGAGTCCTGCGAAGCGTCCTGCGTCCATGTCGCACTCCCTTGTGCACGGGGCAGCGCCCGCGCCCCAGCGGGCGATCCGCGGCCCTGCGGATCTGCTCTGACCTTGGCCTGCCGTGCGCGCGGGCACAAGAGGTCGAGGCCCCGGTCTGAACCCGTCATACCCGGGCGCGGTCGGACGATGGGGAGGGCAGACCTTTTGACGTCGAGGACGGGACACTCGTGGACGGAATTGCCGCGATCTCGGGCCGCATCGCCGCGATCCAGCACACCCTCGCGGCGCTGTCCGCGACCGCCCCGGTGGCGACCGCCCCGGCCACGACGGGAGCGGCGTCGTCGGGGGCCGGGACGTTCTCCGCCGTGCTCGCCACGGAGGTCGCGGGACAGGCCGGGGCTGCCGCACCGGTCGCCGTCGGCTCCTATCGCCCCGAGCAGGTGGCGAACGCGGCGGCGATCGTCCGGGCCGGGCGGGCGATGGGGTTGTCGGTCCGTGACCAGACGATCGGCGTCATGACCGCGCTCGGTGAGTCGTCCCTGACCGTCGCCGACCACGGCGACGTGGCCGGACCGGACAGCCGCGGGCTGTTCCAGCAGCGAGCGAACGGCGCGTGGGGCAGCATGGCGGACCGGATGGACCCCACGGTGAGCGCGACGAACTTCTTCACCGCCCTCACCGCGGTCGAGGGCCGCGACGGGATGGCGCCGACGCTCGTCGCGCACGCGGTGCAGCGCAACGCGGACCCCCAGCACTACGCGAAGTACTGGGACGACGCCGTCGCCCTGGTCGGACGGCTGTCCGCCGTCGCCTGACCGGGGCCGCAACCCCGTCGGAGGGGGTGGGTGAATAGCGTAGATTCGTCGGGTTCGAGGCAGTCCCCGGACGCTCCGCCCGGGTTCCTCGTCCGAGGAAGGAGTCGTCGTGCGCGCGGAGCCGTTGGCGGCCGTGCTCGGTGACCTGGCCCAGACCATGCTGACCGACGCTCCCGTCCAGGTGATGCTCGACGGCCTCGTGGAGCGGATAGCGAAGGCCCTGCCCGTCACCGGGGTGGGGGTCACGCTCCTGGCGCCGGGGAGGTCCCGGCAGTACGTCGCAGCCTGGGGACGGGACGCGCTCGCGTTCGAGATGATGCAGGCCGGGATCCCGTCCGGGCCGGGTCTGACGGCGTTCGACACCGCGGTCGCGGTCTCAGTTCCCGAGGTCGCCGCCGACGAGCGGTACCCGGACCTCCGGCGGTCGGCGGCGCCCGCGGGGCCGGTCGCGCTGTTCAGCTTTCCGCTGCGCCAGGGCGAGGCCCGGCTCGGGGTCCTGACCCTGTACCGAGACGTCCCCGGTCCGCTCGAGGCATCGGTCCGGGACGCCGCCCAGCTGCTGGGGGACGTCGCGGCGGCGTACCTGACCAACGCCCACGCGCGGCGACAGGTGCGGCTGGCAGCGGGCTGGCTCCACGACCGGACGGTGCGCGATGCGCTCACCGGGCTCCCGAACCGGGTGCTGCTGCGCGAACGCCTTGCGCACGCGTCGGCGCGCAGCCAGCGCTCGCAGACCGCGGTGGCGGTGCTGTTCGTCGACCTCGACAGCTTCACCCAGATCAACGACACCTATGGGCACCGGCTCGGCGACGACCTGCTCACGGCGGTGGCCGCCCGGCTGTCGGCGCTGGTGCGGCCGGGGGACACCCTGGCCCGGGTGTCCGGAGACGAGTTCGTGTTCCTGTGCGAGGAGCTGGCGCACGCCTCCGACGTCGAGGGTCTGGTGGGCCGGATCGACGATGCGTTCCGGGAGCCGTTCGTCCTGGCGGGCCTCGAGCTGGCGGTCACGGCCAGCGTCGGGATCGCCTACTCCGGTCCGGGTGAGGCGGTCACCGACGACCTGCTGCTCGAGGCCGACACGGCGATGCTCCAGGCGAAGAGCCAGGGCGGCGCGACGCACCAGGTGATCGATCTGCCGCTGGCCGAGGAGGCGCTCGACCGTCGCAACCTCGAGCGTGACCTGCACGGAGCGCTGACCGGCGCGGAGCTCGAGGTCGCCTATCAGCCCATCGTGCGGCCCCGCGACGGCATGGTCACCGGGGTCGAGTCGTTGCTGCGGTGGACCCACCCTGACCGAGGCCCCATCCCCGCGGCGATGGCGGTCACGCTCGCGGAGGGCAGCGGCCTGATCGCCGAGATCGGGACCTGGGTGCTCGAGCGCAGCTGTCGGGACTGGGTGCGGTGGCGCGCCGAGCGACCCGATCGGGTGCTCGACCTGTCGGTCAACGTCTCGGCCCGGCAGCTGATGGCCCCCGGCTTCGACGCCACGGTGGCCACGATCCTGCACGAGACCGGGATGGATCCGGCAGCGCTGGTGCTCGAGGTGACGGAGGGCATCTTCGTGGAGGACGGCGATCGCGCGCTGAGCGTGCTGAGCGAGCTGCGCAGGATCGGCACGCGGCTGGCGCTGGACGACTTCGGGACCGGGTACAGCTCGCTGAGCTACCTACGGCGGTTCCCCGTCGACATCGTCAAGATCGACCAGAGCTTCGTGGCCGACCTCGGCCAGGACCTCGAGGCGCTCACCATGGTCGCGGCCGTCACCCACCTCGCGCACGACCTCGGCAAGACCGTCACCGCCGAGGGCGTCGAGACCCAGGCGCAGCGCGACGAGGTGGTGCGGGTCGGCTGCGAGCGCGCCCAGGGCTACTACTTCGCCCGCCCGATGACGGCGGCGGAGTTCTCGGCTCGTTTCAACTGACCCGACCGGCCGAGTGCCGACCAGTACCCTCGCCCGAGAGGACAGAGCACGGGCGCGAGGCGCGCCGCGAACCAGTGGGAGTCGCACGATGAAATCCGTTGACCGTCATCTGGAGGATCTGCTGGCCGGGGTCGCTCCGCTCGAGGCGGTCGCCGTCGACTTCCTGGAGGCCCTGGGCGCCGTGCTGGCGCAGGACGTGGTCTCCCAGGTCGACCTGCCGGTCTTCGACAACTCGGCGATGGACGGCTATGCCGTGCAGCGCGCCGACCTCGAGGGTGCGACCGAGCTGGATCCGGTCGTCCTGGCCGTGGTGGGCGACGTCGCCGCCGGTGCGGTCGCCCCGCCCGCCACCCCGGGCGCCGTCGTGCGCGTGATGACCGGGGCCCCGGTGCCGGTGGGGGCGGACGCCGTCGTCCCGGTCGAGTGGACGGACGGCGGTACCGATCGGGTCAGCATCACCCGCCAGCCCGCGGCCCGGGCGAACATCCGCCCGCGGGCCGACGACGTCACGCGGGGCGAGGTGGTGCTCCGGCGCGGAACCGAGGTGGACCCGACCGGGATCGGGCTCATCTCCTCGGTCGGGCCGGGCGTCGCGACGGTGCACCGGCGTCCGCACGTCCTGGTCCTGTCCACGGGTTCCGAGCTCGTCCCGCCCGGCTCGCAGCTCGGTCCGGCCCAGATCTTCGACTCGAACTCGCTGATGCTCGCCGCGGCGGTCCGCCAGGCCGGCGGCACGGTCCGGCGACTGGCCGCCGTGCACGACGACCCCGCGGTGCTGCTGCAGGTCCTGGCCGACGCCCTGCCCGGCGTCGACCTCGTGATCACGAGCGGTGGCATCAGCGTCGGCGCGTACGACGTGGTCAAGGCGGCCCTCGGCGGGCTCGGGACGGTCACCTTCGAGCAGGTCGCCATGCAGCCGGGCAAGCCCCAGGGCCACGGCGTCCTCGGGCCGGACCGCACCCGCGTCATCACGCTGCCCGGCAACCCCGTGAGCGCCTACGTGTCGTTCCAGGTGTTCGTGCGGCCCGTGCTGCGCCGGATGCTCGGGCACGACGAGGTCGAGCGGCCCATCGTGCCCGCGCGCCTGCTCGCGGCGATGACGTCACCGGTCGGCCGACGGCAGTTCGTCCGCGCCCACGTCGAGATCGTGGCCGGCGAGCGGGTGGTGCGGCCGGTCGGCGGTGCCGGCTCGCACCTCGTGGGCGCCCTCGCCCGGTCGAACGCACTGATTGTCGTGCCGGAGCTGACGGGCCGGGTGGAGACCGGTGAGCAGGTTGCGGTGATGATCACCGAGGCGGGCAGCTGGTGACGGCGCCCGTCGGGCGCGGCGAGCCGGGGCCATACGCTGACCCGATGCCGACTCCCCGCCCCGCACCGTCCTCCGGTGCCGATCCAGGTGCCGTTCCCGGTGCCGGTGCCCGACCGGTCGGCTCGCGCGACACCTCCCGGATCCTGCCGCCGGCGCGGGTCGTCGTGCGTGCGTCGGTCACGTCCGACGTGATCGACCCGGCGGAGCACGCGGTGGAGGTCGCCCGGTCCACCGCCGGCGCCGTGGTGACGTTCTCCGGTGCGGTGCGCGACCACGACGGGGGTCGTGGAGTGCTGCGGATCGAGTACGTGGCCCACCCGAGCGCCGGGGAGATCCTGGCGCGCGTCGCGGGCGAGGTCGCGGCACGCACGGAGGTGGACGCGCTCGCGGTCTCCCATCGCCTCGGGGAGCTCGCGATCGGGGACTGCGCGCTCGCCGTCGCCGTGTCGGCCGCGCACCGGGCCGAGGCATTCGCGGCGGCCGCGCTGCTGGTCGACGAGGTCAAGCGCCAGCTGCCGGTGTGGAAGCGTCAGGTGTTCGCCGACGGTACGGACGAGTGGGTCGACTGTCCGTAGCCTGCTCAACCTCGCCGCGCCCGCTCGACCTCTGCGTGACCTCCGCTCGACCCGCGCTCGACCTGTGCGCGGTCATCGCCTAAGTTTGCGCGGTGGGTTCGCGGCGCGCGCAGCGCAGCGGTGCACCCGCATGGTCGGCCTGGGATCAGGTCGGCGCTGCATCGAACGGAAGGATCGGCGTGCCGGACCCGCAGGATCCCGCCCGGTCGGATGCCGTCGCCGAGCCGCCGACCGCCACGGTCGCGCCTCCCGGGCAGGCCCGTCCCGTGCCAGCACCTCCCGCGCTCGCGGTCCGTCGCCTCGACGACCAGCTCGGGCGTCCGCTGCGGGACCTGCGCATCTCGGTCACCGACCGGTGCAACTTCCGGTGCGTGTACTGCATGCCCAAGGAGGTGTTCGGTCGCGACCACGCGTTCCTGCCGCGGACCGAGCTGCTCACGTTCGAGGAGATCACCCGGGTGGCCCGGGTCGCGGTGGCCCACGGGGTCGAGAAGATCCGCCTGACCGGCGGTGAGCCGCTGCTGCGCAAGGACCTGCACCTGCTGATCGGCTCGCTGGGGGGGCTTCGGACCCCGCAGGGTGCCGTCCCCGACGTGGCCCTCACCACCAACGGCTCCCTGCTCGCCCGGACGGCGCCCGCGCTGCGTGCCGCCGGGCTGCAGCGGGTCACGGTCTCCCTCGACTCCCTCGACGACGCGACCTTCATGGCCATGAACGACGTGGCGTACCCCGTGGCGAAGGTGTTGGACGGGATCGACGCGGCCCAGCGCGCGGGGCTGGCGGTCAAGGTCAACATGGTCGTCAAACGCGGCCACAACGATCACGACATCGTGCCGATGGCACGCCACTTCCAGGGCACCCCGGTCATCCTGCGGTTCATCGAGTACATGGATGTCGGCGCGACGAACGGGTGGCGGATGGACGAGGTCGTCCCGTCCGCCGAGGTCCTCGCGCGCATCGGGGCCGAGCTGCCGGTCGAGCAGGTCCCGGCGAACTATCGCGGTGAGACCTCGACGCGGTGGCGATACCGGGACGGCAGTGGCGAGATCGGGATGATCTCGTCGGTCACCGGCGCGTTCTGCCACTCGTGCAGCCGCGCCCGGGTCTCCACCGACGGCAAGCTGTTCACCTGCCTGTTCGCCACCAGCGGGCACGATCTGCGCACCATGATCCGGACCGGCTGCACCGACGACGCGCTCGCGGAGACGATGGCCGGGATCTGGCGCCAGCGCACCGATCGGTACTCCGAGGAGCGCGGCCGGTCCGTGCGGACACCGCCGGCACCCGGCGAACGGGTCGAGATGTCCTACATCGGCGGGTAGCCGACGTGACCAGCGCGTTGACGTGAGGGAGTGGCCATGAGGTTGACCAAGCTGGGCCGGACGGGTCTCGAGGTCTCACCCCTCGCCCTGGGGTGCATGAGCTTCGGCGACCCGGCGGCGGGGAACCACGACTGGACGCTGGGCGAGGCGGCCTCCCGGCCGCTCATCAAGCAGGCGCTCGAGGCCGGGATCAACTTCTTCGACACCGCCAACGTGTACTCGGCCGGTACGAGCGAGGAGATCCTCGGTCGGGCGCTGGCCGACATGGCCGACCGCGACGAGGTCGTGATCGCCACCAAGGTCCACGGCCGGATGCGGCCCGGGCCGAACGGTGCGGGATTGTCGCGCAAGGCGATCCTCACGGAGATCGACCAGAGCCTGCGCCGGCTCGGCACGGACTATGTCGACCTCTACCAGATCCATCGGTGGGACCCCGGAACACCGATCGAGGAGACGATGGAGGCGCTGCACGACGTCGTGCGGGCGGGCAAGGCCCGGTACATCGGGGCGTCCTCCATGTACGCCTGGCAGTTCGCCACCGCGCAGCACACCGCCGACCTCCACGGCTGGACCCGGTTCTCGACCATGCAGCCCCACTACAACCTGCTCAACCGCGAGGAGGAACGGGAGATGCTGCCGTTCTGCCTCGACCAGGGCGTGGGCGTGCTCCCGTGGAGCCCGCTCGCGCGGGGGCGGCTGACCCGGCCGTGGGGTGCGCAGACCAACCGGAGCGGGTCCGACGAGTTCGGCAAGAACCTGTACACCCTTGAGGACGAGGCGATCGTCGACGCGGTCATGGCCGTGGCCGCCGGTCGCGGCGTGGCGCCCGCCCAGGTGGCGCTCGCCTGGGTGATCGCCCAGCCGGCGGTCAGCGCGCCGATCGTCGGGGCGACGAAGCCGGCGCACCTGACCGACGCCGTGGCCGCCCTCGACCTCACCCTGTCCGGTGACGAGCTCGACGCGCTCGCGGGCGCCTACACGGTGCGCGCCGTGGCGGGCTTCAGCTGATCGTCGGCGACGGCCTCGCTCAGAACTGCGACGCACGCGCCGATCAGTTGGGCACGGGCCTCGTTGAGGTGTGTGTGCGCGGCCAGCCTGAAAGAGACCAACGATGACGCAGCCGATGACGGTTCTGGCGCTGACGCCGAGCGTCGGTGGGCAGTACTTCGGGGAGCTGCTGGCCGGCCTGACCCGCGAGGTGGCCGGCGCGCGCGGACGGCTCGTGGTCGTCGAGACCCTGCCGGCCGGCGCAGTCCTGGACGAGCCGGGGGAGCCCGGCGACTTCGCCACCCCGGTGGGCTGGAACCAGGTGGACGGGGTCGTCTCGATCACGACGGCGGTCACCGCGGCGTATCTCCAGCGGCTGCGTGACCGCGGGATGCCGGTGGTGCTCTCGAGCACCCATCTGGACGGCTTCGCCGCGCCGATCGCCATGCCGGACAACCACGGCGGTACCTTCGCCGCGGTCGAGCACCTCATCGGTCACGGCCACACCCGCATCGGGTTCGTCGGCAACCTCGGGCAGCCGGACGTCCGGGACCGACTGGCCGCCTACCGGCAGGCGCTGGCGACCTACGACCTCGTGGCCGACCCCGCTCTGGTCTTCAGCGCCTCCGACAACGCCGAGACCGGCGGCGTGCGGGCCGCCCGCGACCTGCTCGCCGGCCCGCACCGCCCGAGCGCGCTGATGATCGCCACCGACCGCAACGCGGTCGGGGTCATGAGCACGCTCGCCCGGGGTGGTCTGGTCGTCCCCCGGGACATCGCCGTGGTGGCGTTCGACAACATCGAAGTGGGCGCGTTCAGCGATCCCGCACTGTCGAGCGTCAACCAGCGGTTCGACGAGGTCGGTGCGCTCGCCGGCCGGCTGATCCTCGCGAAGATCCGCGGCGAGGACGTCCCGTCCGCGGTGTTCACCTCGCCCTCCGTCGTGGTGGCGGTGCGCGAGTCCTGCGGCTGCGTCGCCGACTCGCCCCACGGCGTGCTGGGCGGGGCACCCTGGTTGCTCGACTCCGCACCGGAGATCCTGCGCGACGAGCTCCAGGACGTGCTCAGCGGCGCGCTGCTCGCGGGCGACGGGATGGTCGACGGCGCGATGCGCGACGCGGTCCTCGCCGCGGTGCGCGAGGCCGAGCGGCTCCTGCGGCCCGGGATGACGGTGACCTCGGCGGACATCAGGGCGCTGGCCGACTCGTTGCGCCGGCTCACCGACCGCCCCGACACGCTGCGCCGGATCACGGACGCGATGACGGAGTACGTCGAGCGGGTCGGAGCGTCCTCCGGCGGGCCGACCGTGGCCTCGGCCCGGATCGTCGCCATGCTGTGGAAGTCGCAGGCCGGTGCCCTTCTGCGCCGGGCCGAGTCGACCGAGACCGCGATCCAGGAGCAGTACGTGGTCGACGGCGGCCTGCTCGACGCCGGCAGCGTCGACCCCCGCGACCTGCGCTGGCTCACGGGGACCCATGTGAGCGCCGGTGCGCTCGCGCTGTGGACCTCCGGGCCGTCGACGGATCGGCTCGAGATCGTCGGGGTGTTCGACCCGGCCGCGGTCCTGGCGCCGGTGATGGGCGACGTGGTGACCGCGGAGGGCTTCCCCCCGCAGTCCCTGATCGCCCAGGGTGCCCCCGGGGAGGGCCGGGTCTGCGTCGTCGTCCCGGTTCGCACGGTCGATCGTGACTGGGGGCTGCTCGCCGTCGTCGGCGGGATCGACACGATCTCCGTGCGCGAGACCTACCAGCACTGGGCCGCCCTGCTGTGCGCGTCGCTCGAGTCGCAGCAGCTGCAGGAGGACGTCCGCGAGAGCGAGGAGCGGTACGCGCTCGCGGCGCGCGCGACCAAGGAAGGGCACTGGGAGCTGAACGTGCGCGAGAGCACGGTGTTCATCTCCGATCGCTGCTGCGCCCTGCTCGGGCTCGAGCCGGGGCTGCGCACGGAGGACCGCCGCGCGGAGTGGACAGCGGTGCTTCATCCGGACGACCTGGCCCAGCTGCGCGGGCTGCTCGAGCGGGTGTCCCTGGCCCCCGAGGAGACCGTCGACACCGAGTACCGCGTCCGGGCCGCGGACGGCACCTACCGGTGGATGCTCTCCTGCGCGGTCGGGGTGCTGGCCGCAGACGGCACGATCGCGCGGATCGTCGGGTCGCTCGCCGACATCGACACCCGGCGGTCGCTCGAGGACCAGCTGCGGCACACCTCGATGTACGACCCGCTGACCGGGCTCCCGAACCGCCGCTTCTTCCTCGACCGGCTCGAGCTGGCCGTCGCGCAGTGGCAGCGGTCCGGGACGCCCTTCGCGGTCCTCTTCCTCGATCTGGACGGCTTCAAGGCGATCAACGACGCGTTGGGCCACCCCGCGGGTGACCGGCTGCTGACCGTGGTCGGTGCCCGCCTCGCGCGCGAGCTGCGGGCGGTGGACACCGGCGCCAGGTTCGGGGGCGACGAGTTCGCGATCCTGCTGCACGACGCGCTGCCCGACGACGTCCTGGTCGTCGCCCGGCGGATCCAGGCCGACCTCGCCGAGCTCATCGACCTCGACGGGCACGAGATCACGATCCAGGCGAGCGTGGGCATCGCGACGAGTGCGCTCGAGTACTCCTCGGCCGAGGACATCCTGCGCGACGCCGATACCGCGATGTACCACGCGAAGGCGATCGGCTGGGGCACCGTGACCTTCTTCGACGCCCAGATGCATGCGCACGCCGTGCACCAGCAGCTGCTGCAGGTCGACCTCTACAAGGCTGTCGAGGAGGACCAGTTCGAGGTCCACTACCAGCCGATCGTCGACCTCGCGACGGGGCGATCTGACCGGTTCGAGGCGCTGGTCCGCTGGCGCCACCCCGAGCGCGGGCTGGTCCCGCCCGGCGAGTTCCTGCCGCTCCTGGAGGAGACGGGTCTGATCGTCCCGCTCGGCCGCTGGATCCGGGACGAGGTGTGCCGCCGGCTTGCCGAGTGGGGACCGGGCGTGGCCAACGTGGCCGTCAACGTCGCCAACCGCGAGTTCTGGCACAAGGACCTGCTCACGGGTGTGCTCGACAGCCTGCACCGGCACGGGCTGACCACCGACCGGCTCACCCTCGAGATCACCGAGGGCGTGATCATGCGGCGCCCCGAGGTCGCGCTGGCCCGCATGCGCGAGATGCACGACGTCGGTCTCGCCCTCCACATCGACGACTTCGGCACCGGGTACTCGTCGCTCGAGACGCTGCACCGGTTCCCGGTCGAGGCGTTCAAGATCGACCGAGCCTTCATCCACGACCTGACGACGGGCGAACGCACGGCCGACCTGGTGCGTGCGATCGTCGCGATGGGCAAGGCGCTCGGGCTCGCGGTGATCGCCGAGGGCATCGAGACGGATCAGCACCTGACCTTCCTGCGCGACGTCGGCTGCGTGAGCGGCCAGGGCTACCTGTTCACCCCGGCGGTCACCGCCGACCAGGTGCCCGGCGTGCTCGGCCGGGTCCTGCACGAGACCCGCGCGGAGCTCGAGGCACCGCAGGAGCAGGCCGGCTAGGCGCGGATGTCGAACAGCTGCAGCCGCTTGCGGTCCTTCTTGGTCGCGGAGGCCTGCAGGGCGAGCAGCTCCGCGTAGATGCCGCCGGTCGTGGCGAGCTCCTCGGGGGTGCCGATCTCGTCGACCCGTCCGTCCTTCAGCGTGATGATGCGGTCGACGGTGGAGATCGTCGACAGGCGGTGCGCGATGATCAGTGTGGTCCGATCGGTCATCAGGTGCTCGAGCCCCTCCTGCACCAACCGCTCCGACTTGGAGTCCAGCGAGCTGGTCGCCTCGTCCAGGATCAGGATCGGGGCGTTCTTGAGGATCGCCCGGGCCACGGCGATGCGCTGCTTCTGGCCGCCGGAGAGCTTCAGCCCCCGCTCGCCGATCTGCGCCTCGTAACGGTGGGTGAACCGCGCGATGAAGTCGTGGGCGTTGGCAGACCGGGACGCCGCGATGACCTGGTCGGTCGTCGCGTGCGGGGTGGCGTAGGCGATGTTCTCGTGGATGGACCCGGAGAACAGCGACGGGTCCTGGAAGACGACCCCGATGTCGGCCCGCAGCTCCTCGAGGGGGACGCTGGCGGTGTCCGCGCCGGCGACCCGGATGGTCCCGGCCGACGGCGTGTACAGCCGCAGGAGCAGGCTGACGAGCGTCGTCTTGCCTCCGCCGCTCTCGCCGACGAACGCGACGTGCTCGCCCTGGCGGATCGAGAAGCTGACGTCGGTCAGCACGTCGGCGCCGCCGGGGTAGCCGAACGAGACGGAGTCGAACTCGATCTCCGCGGGTGCCGGGGATCCGGGGGCGACCCGGGCGGGCAGGGTCGGGAGCGCCTCGGCCTCGGCGATCTCCGCCATCACGGCGAAGTAGTCTCGGCTCCCGGCCACGGCGCGCTGGGAGGCATCGACGAGGTAGCTCATGGAGAACACCGGCTGGCGGGCCATGTTGACCAGCTGGATGAGCAGGAACATCACGCCGATCGTGAAGTCGCCGTTGACCGTCTGGACGAAGATGATCGCGAAGACACCGAAGAAGATCACGTTCAGCGCCGCCCGCCGGGTCGCGTCCATCTCGTGCCAGTAGCGCGACTGGCGTCGGGTGGTGGCGACCGTCCGGTCGTAGTGCCCGTTGAAGGAGGCGAGCTCGCGGCGTTCCTGGACGAAGCTCTTGACGACCCGGATCTGGCCGATGACCTCGGCGAACCGGCCGCCGGCGACGTCGAACTCGTGGTTCTTCTCCGCCTCGAGGACCTGCCACTTGGCACTGGTGATCGTCGTCAGCCACATGAAGATCGGGTAGATCACCGCGAGCAGCAGGGCGATCGGCCAGGAGTAGAACGCCGTGATCGCGAGGATGGCGACCACCGTGAGCACCATCTGGAAGAAGTTGTTGGCGAACATGTTGAGGAAGCCGGTGGTCTCGGTGATCGACCGGGAGAGCCGGTTGATCACCGTCCCGGTGAGCTCGCCGTCGAAGTACCGCTGCGGCAGGGACAGGAGCTTGGCGAAGTAGGTGCCCGACAGGCGCGCCCGCAGCTTGGCCGCCATCGTGTCGCCGAGGTAGCCGCCGATGTTGCTCAAGACCGTGTTGGTCAGGTCGGCGACCAGCAGGGCGGCAGCGAGCCAGATCACCGTCGCGATCCCGCCGGCCTCGCCCTGGGTGGTCGCGACCACGTAGTCGGTCGCTGCCTTGATGATGAACGGGGTGAGCAGGCTGGTCGCGGCCACCGCGAGCGAGCACGCGACGATCCCCGCGTAGTACGGCCAGAGCTCCTTGGCCGAGCCGAGGATCCGGATGATGCTGCGCACGGGTGGGAGCTCCTGAGGACGACGGTGAGGATGACGTTCGGGAGGCAACCATGCCACAAGACATCGAAGATCGTCGATATGAGCTCCTGGCGGCCGTGACGGCGTCCGGCGGACGAACCGGCCCGCCGAGCGAACACAGCGGATACTCGCTGACGTGACCCGACCCGCTGACCTGACCGCACCGGCCGCGGGGAAGACGTCCGCGGCGTCGGGTCTCGCCGCGGCGATCGCGCGCGGGGTGGTGCCCCTCGACGGCGGGCTGTCGAACGAGCTCGAGCGGGCGGGGTTCGACCTGTCCGACGACCTGTGGTCGGCCCACGTCCTGCGCACGGCTCCGGCGGCGATCACGGCGGCGCACGTCGGGTACTTCGAGGCGGGCGCGCGGGTGGCGATCACGGCGAGCTACCAGGCCTCGTTCGAGGGCTTCGCCGCGCGCGGGGTCGCGCCCGCCGAGGCCGCCGCGCTGCTGGGCCGATCCGTCGCGCTGGCGCGGGACGCCGTCGACCGCTGCGGGCTCGCCGGCCGGGCCTGGGTGGCGGCCTCGGTCGGCCCGTACGGCGCCGTCCTCGCCGGTGGGCAGGAGTACACGGGGGCGTATGCGGCCCCGGGCTGGACGGGGCGCGCGGGGGGCGGGCTCACGGTCCGCGAGCTGCGGGAGTTCCATCGTCGTCGCATCGACGCGTTGCTCATGGGGGCGCCGGACCTGCTGGCGATCGAGACGATCCCCGCCGCGGCCGAGGCGGAGGCGCTCCTGCACGAGGTCGCCGAGCTCGGGGTGCCGGCCTGGCTCTGCCTGACCACGGTCACGGGGGCCGACGGCACGGTCCGCACCCGCCTGGGGGAGGACGCCGCCGAGGTCTTCGCGATGGCGAAGGATCTCGAAGCCGTGATCGCGGTGGGGGTGAACTGCGTCGACCCCGCCGGCGCGGCGCGGGCGGTGAGCGTCGCGGCGGCGGCGTCCGGCAAGCCGGTCGTGGTCTATCCGAACGCGGGCGGGACCTGGAACAGCGGCGAGCGCCGCTGGACGGGCGCGGCCGGGTTCTCCGCGGACCTGGTGGCGTCGTGGGTGGACGCCGGTGCGCGGGTGATCGGCGGCTGCTGCCGCGTCGGTCCGGCCGAGATCAGCCAGCTGGTCGCCACCCTGGCGGATCGTTCACCGGGCGCCTGAGCGCCGCGCGCCAGCGAGCGTGCGCGGTGCCGGGGGTGCACGGCTCCCGTGCGGGCTCAGTGCTGCGGTGCCCAGCGTCGCAGCACGAGGTAGAGCTCGCAGCCGAGGCACAGCCCGAACGCGGCGTTGAGGAAGGCCGCCACGAGCGCCACCGCGGCCGCGACCGGGACGGCCGACGCGACGCCGACTGCCGCCAGGACGAGGCCGGTGCCGACCACGATCAGGCCGATCAGCTGCGCGAAGCGCGGGGGGCGGGGGTCCTCGAGCTCGACCGGCGGGGCGAGCCGGGGCCGGATCCAGGCGCGAAATGCCAGGCCCTGCAGCGTGCCCTGGACGCCGCGCGCGACGCCGAGGAGGAACAGCAGGGCGATCACCGTGAGCAGGGCGGTGGCGGCCGGCCCGGTGCCGAGCAGCAGGGTGAGGACGAGGAGCACCGCCGTGACGGCGGCCCCGAAGCGGGGACCGCGCGGATCGATACCAGCCGGGGGAGCGGGGACCCCCGCCGGTCGGGCGGTGAGGTCGGGGGTGGAGTCAGACATGGGTGCTCCTGAGGGCGGGCGCGGGAAGAGGTGCCAGGGCGGCCAGTGCGCGATCGAGGGTGAGGGGGCCGGACGTCCGGGCCCGGACGGCTCCGTCGGCGTCGAGCAGCAGGACGGTGGGGGTGCGGAACACCGAGAACCTCCGCACGAGGTCCATGTGGGCCTCGGCGTCGAGGTCGATGTGCACCACACCGGGCTCGGACTCAGCCAGCGACGTGAGCACCCGGCGTACCTGCGGGCAGGAGGCGCACGTCTGGGCCGAGAACTGCACGAAGGTCGCTCGGCTCCCGAGCGGGGCGCCGAGCTCGGTGCCGGTCAGCGTGGCGTCGGACCGGTCCGGCCCGGGTGCGCCGGCGGCGCCGCGCGGGGTCCTGGTCGGCCGGAACCGGGCCGCGCGGCGTCGGGCGATCCACCATGCGGCGCTCGCGGTCGCGAGCAGGATGAGCACGAGCCCGGCCCGACCGGCCACCCCGGAGGTCGCGGCGTCGAAGATCGGCAGTGCGCTGTCGGCGAGCGTCGACGCGGCGTGCGGAGCGATTGTCATGAGGTCCTTCGGAACGACTGCGGGCCGTCGGCGCGGGGGGCACCGGGTGGTGGTGCGCGGCGCGGACGGAACTACCTGGCGGCCGGCGTCGTGCCGGCGTGCGAGCTGGTCAGCTGGGCTGACAACAGGCGGTGCAGGTACGCATGAGGTCGACGAAGGCCCGTCGGGTGAGTCGATCCGGACCCGTGGTCGGCGAGGTCGCGATGGTGGTGCTCGTCATCATCGCCTCGCTTCCGACTGGTCTGGTCATCCGATGACACACTCCCGTGCGCGCAGAGTCAAGGCGCAGACCCCGGGGTCTCGCATCGTGAACCTCTGCGCGTCGGGTCCGGATGCGTCCGGCGCGCTCGCCGCACGAGTCTCAGGCGGTTGGCGCGGGCTCCCGCGCGGCGCCAGTCTGCTCGTTGATCAGCGACTCGACGGCGGCGGCGGACAGCGGCCGGCCGAAGAGATACCCCTGGCCGCTGTCGCAGCCCTCGTCCTGCAGGCACCGGAGCTGGTGCCGGTCCTCGATGCCCTCGGCCCACGTCTCGAGGCCGAAGGACCGGCCGAGCTCGACGAAGGCATGGACCAGGGCGCGGGTGCCGCCGGCGGTCGCCACGTCCCGGATGAACGACCGGTCGATCTTGAGCACATCGACCGGGAACTGCTGCAGGTAGGCGAGGCTGCTGTAGCCCGTGCCGAAGTCGTCGATCGCGAGCCGCAGCCCCAGCCCCTTGAGGTCGAGCAGCTGGGCCGCGCTCCGGTCGGCGTCGCGCATCAGGATCGTCTCGGTGATCTCGAGGGTGAGCAGGCCCGGATCGAGACCGCTGTCGTCGAGGGCAGCGAGCACCACCGCGAGCAGGTCGCCGTGGCGGTCGAACTGCCGACCGCTGACGTTCACGGCCATCGAGATCCGGTGCCCCTGGCGCTGCCAGCTGGCCGCCTGCCGGCAGGCCTCGCCCAGGATCGCGCGACCGATCGACACGATCAGGCCGGACTCCTCCGCGATCGCGATGAACTCCTCGGGCATGACGACGCCCCGGGTCGGGTGGTTCCAGCGCACGAGGGCCTCCACCCCGGTGATCTGCTCCGTGCGCAGGTCGACGGCGGGCTGGTAGTCGAGGAAGAACTCGCCGGCGCCGACCGCGCGACCGAGGTCCATCTCGACCTCCAGCCGCTCCTGAACGGCGCGCTGCATCTGCGGCTGGAACACGACATGGCAGTCCTTGCCGGCCGCCTTCGCCTCGTAGAGCGCGACATCGGCATCCCGGAGGAGGTCGGACCCGATCGCCCGGGCGCCGACGGCGATGCCGATGCTCGCGTGGGCGCGCAGGGCGACCCCCTGGGTGCCGTCGAGCTCGAACGGTGCGGCGAGAACCGCTTTCAGGCGTTCGGCGATGGACTCCGGGCTCGCCCCGAGGGTGGGCCCCTCCGTGAGCACCACGAACTCGTCGCCGCCGAGGCGTCCGACCGTGTCGGTGGCCCGCAGCACGCTGCTGAGCCGACGTCCCACGGCGCGCAGCAGCTGGTCGCCGACGGCGTGGCCGTAGGTGTCGTTGACGCCCTTGAAACCGTCGAGGTCGACGAACATCACCGCGAGCGCGCTGTCTCCCCGGCGGGCCCGGACCACGGCCTGCTCGACGCGTTCCAGGACCAGCGCCCGGTTCGGCAGCCCGGTGAGCGAGTCGTGCATCGCCTGGTGACGCAGCTCGGCGGTCCGCTGCCTGAGGATGCCTAGCGCGCGGGACAGGCCGAGGGTGAGCAGCAGGAGCAGCGCTGCCAGCACGGCGAGGACCTCGGTGACGTTCCGGCTGTCCTGGCGGAGGTCGGCGATCCGGCCGGCGACCAGCCGGTCGAGCTGCTCGACGCATGCGGTGTCCAGGGTGCGCATCGCGGCGACGGCGGCGGCGACATCGAGGGTCGCGGTCCGCCCGTCGAGCACCTCGACGAGGGCTGTCGAGGTCGTCGCGACCGTCCGGGCGAGGGCCGCGCTCGGGGGTGCGATCGCCGCCTCCAGCGGGGCATCGGCGGTGCCGGCGCGCGTCGTGGCGAGGTCGACGGCGATCGTGGCCGCGGTGCGGTCGAGGGTGGACCGCGCGATGACGAGCAGGTCACGATCCGCGACGGTCCGGTCGACGAGCGTTGCCAGGCGCTCGGCCTGCACGAGCTCGTCGAGCAGGATCGGCTGGCTGACGACCAGGACGTGCACCAGGTAGTACGAGTCGGTGTGGGGATCGAGGACGAGGTTCGACGCGTTGGCGACCTGGAGGAGCAGCCCGGCGAGCCCGGTGGCGAGCTCGCCGACGTCGTCGCCGGTCGCCGGCCGGGAGTCCGGCACCCGGTCGAACCGGCGCTTCCAGGCGGACCACCGGGCGGAGGTCGCTAGCACGGTGCCGTACTCCCGATCGGCCGCGTCGACCGCGGCGACCGCGGCGTCGACCACCGCGTCGACCGCGCCGTCGGGATCGCCGTCGGCCCCGATCTGCTCTCGGACCGCGGTCTGCTCCTGGACGACGAGGCCGAGCAGGGTCGTGACGGGCCGGAGGTACAGGACCCCGATGCGCTCGCGCTCGTGGAACGCGATCTGGGCCCGCACGTGCTGGGTGAGGTAGGCGTTGGCGCCGACCATGACGGGCAGGAGCGCGAGGCAGCAGACGACGACGAACGCGCGCGGGCCGAGCAGGTGGCGGATCCGGTCCGCAGGCGACGCCGGGACCGGTGCCGCCCCGTCCGGCCCGCCGTCCGACAGCCGTCGGGCCCGATGCGTCATGTCCCCCCTATCGGTCTGCGTCCACGGGATCTGAGCGCAACGAGACCGGCCGCACGGGGCGCGGTACCGCCGGGATCAGCCCTCGCCCGACATGGTCCGCGCGACGGCGAGGTCGGCGGGATCGTCCACGTCGACGGACTCGGGGGCAGTGAGGCGGACCCGCACGAGCTGCATCGCCGCGATGACCTGGCGCATCGCGAGGCCGTCGACCGGACCGGCGAGCCGGGCCCGCAGCGCGGCAGCGCGGTACGCGGCGAGCAGCGGCTGCACGCGGTCGGCGTCGTCGAGCCCGAGGGCCGCGTCGGCGGTCGGGTCGGCGGCGAGCGATCGCACCAGTCGAGGCACCGCGGACGCGGCGAACGGCTGATCGCCCGCGATGGCGACGATCACGTCGACGTCGGGCAGGGCACGGACCCCGGCGGCGAGCGCGGCGGCCGGCCCGCCGCCGGGCGGGTCCTCCGTGCACCAGACGACCCCGGGCCACTCGGCACCCTCCGGGCGGGGCCCGACCACCACGACGGGCAGCGGCCGGAGGTCCGCGACGAGGCGAGCGAGGATCGAACGGCCGCCGACCTCGAGGGACGGCTTGTCGGTGCCGCCCAGTCGCCGGGCCGTTCCGCCCGCGGGGATGACCACGCCGACCCGCGGCAAGGTCGAGGTCGGGGGACGCGCACCCCGGTCTGGCTCGTCGGCTGCGCTCTCGCCCGTGGTCATCGCGACAGTGTGGCAGTCCGCGCGCCCCACCGGCCGGCCGGCCCCCCTGGAACGGCCCGTTGGTAGGACCAACGACCCAGGAGGGTGCGGTGCGGACGGCGAGCATGGAAGCAGATTCAGACACCTGCAGGGTCCCGAAAGGACGAATGATGACAGCTTCCACCACGGAGGTCCCGCAGACCGCTGGCCTTCCCCGCAGGTCGTTCCTGAAGTGGTCGGGGGTGGCGGGCGGAGCGGCTGCGCTCGTGACCACCGGAGCGCACTTCGGTGGCGTCCCCGGCGTCGGGGCGGCCCACGCCGCGGTGGCTGCCGGTGGGTTCGACGTGGATCGCACCGTCTGGTCCTCGTGCAACGTCAACTGCGGGTCGCGCTGCCCGCTGCGGATGCAGGTCAAGGACGGGCAGATCGTTCGGGTCCTGCCGGACAACACCGGCGACGACGAGATCGGGACCCAGCAGATCCGGGCCTGCGTGCGCGGCCGCTCGATCCGGCAGCGGATCTACAACCCGGACCGCCTGAAGGCGCCGATGAAGCGCGTCGGCAAGCGCGGCTCGGGCGAGTTCGAGGAGATCAGCTGGGAGCAGGCGTTCGACGAGATCTCCGGCACCATCACCCGGCTCATCAAGGACTACGGCAACGAGTCCATCTACCTGAACTACGGCACCGGGACCCTCGGGGGGACCGTGACCCGGAGCTGGCCGCCGAGCGACACCCCCGTCGCCCGCCTGA
This sequence comes from Pengzhenrongella frigida, assembly GCF_004168625.1. GTDB lineage: Bacteria > Actinomycetota > Actinomycetes > Actinomycetales > Cellulomonadaceae > Pengzhenrongella > Pengzhenrongella frigida. The sequence goes on along the minus strand of NZ_SDWW01000020.1, from coordinate 1,906 downwards.
TGAACTGCGTCGGCGGGTACCTCAACCACTACGGCGACTACAGCTCGGCGCAGATCGCCGGCGCGGCCACCTACCAGTACGGCGGCTGGATCGGCTCGAACAGCTTCGACGACGCCAAGAACGCCACGCTGCAGATCCTGTTCGGCAACAACCCGCTCGAGACCCGCATGAGCGGGGGCGGCGAGACCTTCGTGACGCAGCAGACCAAGAAGCTCCACAACGTGCGCACGCTCGTCATCGACCCGCGCTACTCCGAGACCGCGCTCGGACTGGCCGACGAGTGGGTGGCCCTGCGGCCCGGCACCGATGCCGCGCTCGTGGCCGGGCTGGCGTACGTGATGGTCACCGAGGACCTGCACGACCAGGCGTTCCTGGACACCTACTGCGTCGGCTTCGACGAGGCGCACATGCCTGCCGGCATCCCGGCCGGCAGCTCGTACAAGAGCTACCTCCTGGGCGACGGGCCCGACGGCGTCGCGAAGACCGCACAGTGGGCGGCCGGCATCACCGGCATCCCCGCCGGGTCGATCATTCGCCTCGCGCGGGAGATCGGCACGGCCCACCCCGTGCACATCACGCAGGGCTGGGGCCCGCAGCGGCACGCCAACGGGGAGAACCAGGCGCGCGCCATCTTCACCCTCGCCGCCCTGACCGGCAGCATCGGCGTCGCCGGCGGTGGCACCGGTGAGCGGGAGAGCTCCTACGGCCTGGCGATGGCCAACCCGTTCGTGATGGCGAACCCCGTCGAGACCTCGATCTCGGTGTTCTCGTGGACCGACGGGATCGAGCGGGGCGCGGAGATGACCGCGCTGGCCGACGGCGTCCGTGGCAAGGACAAGCTCGACGTCCCCATCAAGATGGTGTGGCAGTACGCGGGCAACGCGCTGACCAACCAGCACGGGGACATCAACCGCACCGCCAAGCTCCTCGAGGACGACTCGCTGTGCGAGATGATCGTCGTGATCGACAACCAGATGACCGTCTCGGCGCGCTACGCCGACATCCTGCTCCCGGACGTGTCCAACGCCGAGCAGCTGGACATCATCCAGCAGGGCAGCGCGGGCAACATGGGCTACACGATCATCGCCGACCAGGTCATCGAGCCCCTGTACGACTGCAAGACCATCTACGAGATGTGCACCGAGCTCGCCAAGCGGCTCGGCGTCGAGCAGCAGTTCACCGAGGGCAAGAGCCAGGAGGACTGGGTTCGCCAGACCGTCGAGGAGTCCCAGCCGGACGTCCCGGGGCTGCCCGGCTTCGACGAGCTCCGCGAGCTGGGCGTGTGGAAGACGCCGAACCCGGCCGGGAGCGGCAACATCGCGCTGGCCGACTTCCGGGCCGACCCGGTGGCGAACCCGCTGGACACGCCGTCGGGCAAGATCGAGATCTTCTCCGAGCTGCTCTGGGACATGTCGAAGACCTGGACCCTTCCGGAGGGCGACAAGATCACTGCCCTGCCGGAGTACATCGCCACCTGGGAGGGCGCCGAGGCGGCGCGCACCGACTCCAAGCACCCGTTGCAGGTGATCGGGCACCACTACAAGCAGCGCACGCACTCCACCTACGGGAACGTCGCCTGGATGAAGGAGGCGCACCCGCAGACGGTGTGGATCAACACCCTCGATGCGGCGGCGCGCGGGATCGCCAACGACGACGTGGTCGAGGTCTTCAACGACCGCGGCCGGATCCGGCTGCCCGCCCGCGTCACCACGCGCATCGCGCCCGGGGTGATGTCGGTCCCGCAGGGTGCCTGGTACGACCCGAACGCTGACGGTGTCGATGTCGGCGGCTCGATGAACACGCTCACGAGCTGGCACCCGTCGCCCATCAGCAAGGGCAACGCCCAGCACACCACGCTCGCTCAGGTTGAGAAGGTTTGACGGTCATGGCGGACAAGCTGGGTTTC
>NZ_SDWW01000001.1 GCF_004168625.1 Pengzhenrongella frigida | reverse complement strand
CCGCCAACACTCTCACCCGATTCGGCATGTCCCAGAGCATAGCGAACACATCAGAAACTTATGTGACACGCCACTAGGAGCTTTCCCGAGCCATCCGCGCCACCTGGCGAGCCTGGTCGGCCATGGTGTCGAGGAAGCCTCGATCTTTGGACCATGCGCCACACGCCGGCGTCCTGTCCGTCGCGCACGTCTGCGCCGAGACGGCGATGGGCGGCAAGGATGCCGTCGGCATCGATCCGGCGGGTCCTGGTTCGGCTCGAACCCCACCAATCCAGGTTGGCCCAGTGCAGGTGTGCCTTTCGCAATGACGTCACGGCGTCACCCCGTGCCACGAATGCGCGAGGCTACGCACCCTGCGCAGTTGATCCCCGCACGACGAGCCGACACGGCATCAGCTCGACGCCCACCGTCGACTTGCCGTCGAGCGCATCGAAGACACGCTGCGCGGCGCGCCGTCCGAGCGTCTCGAAGTTCATGTCGATGCTCGTCAGGGGCGGGCGGGCCCCCGAGGTCAGGATCTCCCAGTTGTCGAAGCCCATCACGGAGACCCGAGCGGGGACGTCGATCCCGCGGTCTCGCAGGACGTCGAGCGTCCCGCGGGCGATCAGGTCGCTTCCGCACAAGATCGCGTCGAGGTCTGAGACCTGGTCCAGGAGGGAGTGCGTCGCGGCGCGGCCCCACGCCTCGGTCCAGTCCCCGAACCGGACCCGGTCGCCGGCCAGCTCAAGTCCGGCGGCCTCCAGGGCGGCGAGCGCGCCGGTCGCGCGGTCGCGAGCTGCCGCGTAGCGGACGTCACCGGAGATGTGCCCGATCCTGCGTTTGCCGGTGGCCACCAGGTGTTCGATCGCGAGGGTCCCGGCATGGACGTTGTCCGGGACGACCGAGCAGTCCTGCTCATCGGTGGAGGGTGCGTAGGCGTAGACGGTCGGCACCGGAAGGTCGAGACCGAGCGTGGCGCGGGGGTCCGTGTTGCTGCCCACGACGATCAGGCCATCGACCCGGCGCCCGAGGAGGGCCCGGATGTGGTGCTGCTCGCGGATGGCGTCATCGCGCGCGTCGCACAGGAAGACCGACATCTTCCCGGCCCCGAACGCGTCTTCGGCGCCCATGAGGATCGGCAGGCTGAACCGCCCCTCGAGGTCGTTCGTCAGCAGGCCGACGGTGCCGGTCTGCCCGGCGAGGATCGCCTGCGCGAGGGTGTTCGGGGTGAAGGAGATGCGCTCGGCCGCCTCGGTGACCCGGCGACGGGTGTCGGGGTGGACGTTCGCGCGTCCGTTGAGCGCCTTGGATGCGGTGGCGACCGACACCCCCGCCAGCGTGGCCACATCCCGGAGAGTCGCGGCTCTGGGCCGTGCATTGGCGCTCTCGATCCCACTCATGGAGCTCCCTCAGGTCACAGCAAGATTACGAAACCGTTGGCACATCGTAGTGCTGTTGACCGAAGTATCCATACGGTGCTAGCGTCCTGAAAACGGTTTCGGCGGGTTTCGGTACGACGGCGGCATCACGGCTGATGCCACCGTCGCACACGCCCGCCAGAGCGACCAGCACGGCACGGCAGCGGTTGCCTTTTCCATCAACGAGGATCGAAGCACGGCGACGACGCCGAGCCCATCCGGTCCGTCGCCAGAGAACCCACCTGAGGAGTCCTGTTGAGAATCACCAGCATCCGGGGCATGCGGCAGCACGCCGGTCCCCGCACTCGTCGTGTTCGGCCGCTCGCGCTGACGGCTGTCGCCATGGCCGGCGTCCTCGCCCTGGCCGCCTGTTCGGGCGGCTCGGACAGCGAGAACGCCGCCGGCGACGCGAGCGCCAGCGGCGGTGACAGCGGCACCCTCACCGTCTGGCACTACTTCAGTGACGCGAACCAGGTCAAGCTCATGGACGAGTTCGCGGCGAAGTTCGAGTCCACCCACGCGGACGTCACGGTCGAGAACGTCTTCGTCCCGTACGACCAGCTCAACTCGAAGCTCATCTCGGCGGCCGGCGCGGAGACCGGTCCCGACGTCGTCGTGTTCAACGGTGCCGAGGCCGCCACGCTCGCCCTCGGTGGCGCCCTTGCCCCGATCGACGACCAGTGGGCCGCCTTCGCCGACGCCGCGCAGTTCCCCGACTCGGTGATCCACAAGATCGATGGCAAGACCTACGCGGTCCAGGGCTACGTGAACCTGCTGGGCCTCTGGTACAACGCCGACATCCTCGAGGAGATCGGGGTCCAGCCGCCCACGACGCTCGACGAGCTCGAGGCGGCGATGGCCGCCGCCAAGGACGCGGGCTACGGGGGCATCACGCTCAGCGGGCTGCCGCAGTCGCAGGGCGAGTGGCAGGCCTACCCGTGGCTGTCGGCCGCCGGGTTCGACTACACCGATCCCGACGCCAAGTCGCTCGAGACCGCGCTGACCCGCGCGCGCAGCTGGGTCGAGAACGGTTGGCTCTCGCAGGAGGCGGTGACCTGGGACCAGACGGTCCCGTTCCAGCAGTTCGCGGCCGGCAAGGTCGCGTTCGCCGAGAACGGCAACTGGCAGATGGGCACCGCCAAGTCCGATGCCAAGTTCGCCTACGGCGTGGCGCCGCTCCCGCTCGGAGACGACGGTCAGGTCTACCTCGGCGGCGAGGGTGAAGGCATCGGAGCGTTCAGCGAGAACCCCGAGCTGGCGTGGGAGTACCTGAGCGAGACGTACTTCGACAAGGACGGCCAGATCCTGCCGGTCACCCTGGTCGGCTCCATCCCGTCCCGGCTCGACTCGGCCCAGAACGACGCCGTCGGCAGCGACGCGCTGCTCAAGCCGTTCGCGGAGTCCATCGCGCAGTTCGGCGCCAACTACCCGGCCGCCGTCATCCCGCCCGAGGCGGTCGCCGACGTCCAGCTCACCGTCGGCCAGGCCTGGAGCGCCGCCCTGAGCGGTCAGAGCTCACCGGCCGACGCCGCCGCGACCGCCATGGCGGCGCTGCAGAAGCTGCTGGGCTGACCTCAGCCCGGCACTCGGCGCGCCTCGGCGTCCGCCGGCGCCAGAAGTCACTTCGACGAGAAAGATCCTCGACATGACAGCACAGCTGGCGCCGGCGGCCGCCCCGCACACCGCCCCCGTACCCCGGTCGCGCCGGGCCCGACGCCGACCACCCCAGGTCCGGCTGCTCTTCCTCGTGCCGGCCGTGGTGTTCCTCGGCCTGTTCAGCTTCTTCCCGCTCGTCCAGCTCCTGCGGATGAGCGTGAGCAAGGTGACCGCGGCGACCCTGAACGGGACGTGGGACTTCGTCGGGCTCGACAACTTCACCGCCGGGTTCTCCTCGGGGCAGAGCACCGAAGCGCTCTACCGCACGGGAGTCTTCGTCCTCGTGGTGACGATCTTGGGCATGGTCGGCGGGCTCGCCGCGGCCATCGCGCTGCGCACCACGGGCCGGTGGTCCGGCTTCCTGCTCGCCCTCATGGTCTTCGTGTGGGCGCTGCCACCCGTCGTGAACGGCAGCGTGTGGAAGTTCCTGCTCGGAGACTCGGGGCTGTTCAACACGCTCCTGCTCACCAGCGGGCTGCGGGACACGCCGCTGCCGTTCCTCTACGACCAGTACTGGGCCCTGATGTCCGTGGCGTTCGTCAACGCGTTCGTCGTGATCCCGTTCAACGCCCTGGTCTTCCGCGCCGCGCTGATGAACATCTCGCCCGAGACCTTCGAGGCGGCCGCCCTCGACGGCGCCAGCAAGTGGCAGGAGATCCGCCACATCATGCTCCCGTCGGTCCGGCCGACCACGCTCGTGCTCCTCGTCCTGACGATCGTCTACGGCTTCCGCAGCTTCGACTTCATCTACGTGATGACCTACGGCGGCCCGGGCACGGCCACCAACACCCTGCCGTTCCTGGGCTACCTCCAGGCCTTCGTCCGCTATGACTTCGGGCTCGGCTCGGCCACGTCCGTCGTGGCTGTCATCGGTGTCCTGGTCCTGGCCGCCGTGTACGCCCGAAGCATCCGCCGAGAGGAGTCGGAGTCGTGAAGCAGACCGCGGGTCCCGCCACCACCGCCATCAAGGCGCTGCTGACCCTCATGTACGGGGTCCCGATCCTGTGGATCGTGCTCACCTCGTTCAAGAGCTCGGCCGACGTCTTCGGATTGCAGTCGTCCTTCGCGTTCCGCCCCGTCACCACGGCCTACGTCGAGGCGTTCGACGGCGCACTGCTGACCGCGCTGCGCCAGTCCCTGCTCATCTCCACCGGCACCACCGCGCTCACCCTGCTCGTGGCGGTCCCGGCCGCCTACGGCCTGGCCCGCACCACCGGCCGCATCAGCACGATCGGCCTGAGCCTGCTCATCGTGCTGCAGATGATGCCGCAGACCGCCACGGTCATCCCCATGTTCCAGATCTTCGGGAACTGGAAGCTGCTCGACTCCACGCTGGGCGTCATCATCGCCGACACCGCGCTGCTCATCCCGTTCGCGACGCTGCTGCTGCGCCCGTTCTTCCGCGCCGTGCCGCCCCAGCTCGAGGAGGCCGCGTCGATCGACGGCGCCTCGATCCTGCGGGCGTTCTTCTCGATCGTCCTGCCGGTGGCCCGCAACGGGGTGTTCACCGTCGGGACCCTGGTCTTCCTGCTCTCGTGGGGGGAGTTCCTGTACGCGGTGAACTTCTTCCTCGCCCCCGGCAGCTACCCGCTGAGCGCCCTGCTCGCCCAACAGGTCTCCGCCTTTGGCATCAACTGGCCCGGCCTCATGGCGCTCGCCGTCCTGACGTCCATCCCGATCCTCATCGTCTTCACCGGGACGTACCGCCTGCTGCGTGACGGCCTCACCGTCGGCGCGGTCAAGTGAGTCCACCGCTCACCCCGAACCCGTTGCGCCCGCATCCCGTGCACCGCACTGATCAGGAGATCCCCATGCCTGCCACCGTCCATGCCGAGTCCCGACCGGGACTTCTGATCCCCGCCGACCGCACCGATCGCGGCCGGCCCGTCGCCCCGTCGACCGGTCACTGGCGCCCGCTCGGCCTCGGCGAGGTGAGCATCGACGACGGCTTCTGGGCCGACCTGCAGGCCCTCAACGCCACCACGATGCTGGCGCACTGCGAGGCCTGGATCGAGACCATGGGGTGGAGCGGCAACTTCGACGCCGCCCTCGAGGGACGACTGCCCCAGGACCGGCGCGGCCGCGAGTTCTCCGACTCGGAGATCTACAAGCTGCTCGAGGCGATGTCCTGGGAGGTGGGGCGCACCGGCGACCAGGGGCTCGACGCCCGGCTGCGGTCCCTGGTCGCCCGGGTCGCGGCCGCACAGGAGCCCGACGGCTACCTCAACACCCGGTTCGGCCGCCCCGGCCAGGCCCCCCGTTACAGCGACCTGCAGTGGGGGCACGAGCTGTACTGCTTCGGCCACCTCATCCAGGCGGGGGTCGCACGGGCGCGCACCCACGGCGACGACGAGCTCGTGCGGATCGCCGTGCGGGCCGCCGACCACGTGTGCGCCACCTTCGGCGCCGACGCCCACCAGGGCGTCTGCGGGCACCCCGAGATCGAGGTCGCCCTCGTCGAGCTGTACCGGCTCACCGGCGAGCACCGCTACCTCGACCAGGCGCGCCTGTTCATCGAGCGCCGTGGGCACGGCGTGCTCGGCGACATCGAGTTCGGCCCGGAGTACTTCCAGGACGACCAGCCCGTCCGCCAGACCACCGTCATGGCCGGGCATGCCGTCCGTGCCCTCTACCTCGCCGCCGCCGCCGCCGACCTCGCCGTCGAGGACCACGACGGCGAGCTGCTCGCCACGATCACCCGCCAGACCGCCACCACCCTGGCCCGACGGACCTACCTCACCGGCGGCATGGGCGCGCACCACGAGGGGGAGTCCTTCGGGCAGGACTTCGAGCTGCCGCCGGACCGGGCCTACTCCGAGACCTGCGCCGGCGTCGCCTCGGTCATGCTCAACCACCGGCTGCTCCTGGCCACCGGCGACCCGCTGCACGCGGACGCCGTCGAACGCACCCTGTACAACGTGGTCGCCACCTCCCCGGCCCGCGACGGCAACGCGTTCTACTACACCAACACCCTGCACCAACGCAGCCCCGGCAGCGTCCCGCGGGCCGACGTCGCCAGCGCCCGGGCCTCCTCCAGCCTGCGGGCACCCTGGTTCGAGGTCTCGTGCTGCCCGACGAACGTGACCCGCACGGTCGCCTCCCTCGCGGCCTACCTCGCCACGGCCGACGACGACGGCGTCCAGATCCACCAGTACGCGGGCTCCACCATCGCGACCCGGATCGGCGCCCGGGGTGAGGTCGCCCTGCGGGTGGCGACGGCCTACCCGGACCACGGGAGCGTGCAGGTCACGGTGCTCCGCAGCCCCGAGGCGCCCTGGACCCTCACCCTCCGGGTGCCGGCCTGGGCCGCGGGCGCCGAGCTGACCGTGGGCGGGATCACCCGGACCGTGGAACCCGGCTACGCGATGGTCACCCAGGCCTTCGCGGTCGGCGACGTCGTGCTGCTGCACCTGCCCGTCGCGCCGCGGTGGACCCTGCCGGACCCGCGGATCGACGCGCTCCGCGGGCAGGTCGCCGTCGAACGCGGCCCGATCGTGCTGTGCCTGGAGTCCACCGACCTCGGCGCCACCGTCAACACCGTGCACACCCGGACCGCCGGCCCGCCGGTCGAGCACGACGGCGTCGTGCACGTCCCCGCCGCGACGCGCGAGCCGCGGGACGGTTCCTGGCCGTACCAGAGCGCGCCCCAGGACACCGTCCAGCCCGACGGCCGCGACGTCGTCGACCACGGGCTCGTCCCGCTCGTGCCCTACCACCGGTGGGCCAACCGCGGCCCGTCGACCATGCGGGTGTGGATCCCCGTGGCCGACTGACCGGCCTCGAGCTCGACCACCGCCCATCCGTTCGCCCCGCGGCGAAGGTCGCCGCACCACCCTCAGGAGCCCACATGTCGTCCACCCGCGATCTGGCCGGAACCGTCGTCGCCCTCACCGGGGCCACCGCCGGGATCGGCCGGGAGACCGCCCGGCTGCTGGTCAAGGAGGGCGCCCGGGTGGCGCTGGGCGGGCGGCGCACCGACCGGCTCGACGAGCTCGTCCACGAGCTGGGCGCGGACAACGCCGTCGGCGTCACGATGGACGTCCGCTCACCCGCGGACAATGCGCGACTGGTCGCCGCCGCCGTCGACCGCTGGGGTCGCCTCGACTCCGTCATCCCCGGCGCGGGCATCGGCATGTACGGCGGGATCCTCGACCAGAGCGACGAGCAGCTCGCCACGATGATGGACACCAACTACGCCGGCACCGTCTGGACCGTCCGGGCGGCGCTGCCGCCGATGCTCGCGGCCGGCGGGGGAGACATCGTCATCATCTCGTCGGTCGCGGGGTTCCGCGGCGGCGCCGACGAAGCGGTGTACGCCGGGACGAAGCACGCTCAGGTCGGGCTCGCCGGGGCACTCGACCGCGAGCTCCGGGAGAGCGGCGTCCGGGTGACCCTCATCTGCCCCGCCGCCACCGCGACGGAGTTCGCCGTCGGCGCGGGGCGCACCGAGGCCGACCCCCGGTCTGCTGACTGGCTCCGCCCTGAGGACGTCGCCGCGGCGATCGTGACGACCCTGAGCCAGCCGCGCACCATGCGAACGTCCATCTGGACCATGTGGAGCATGGGTCAGGGGAGCTAGAGCGCGCGCCGGAGGCTTCCCTCGCCTCCGGCGCGTCTTCGACTCTCGAGGTCGCCGCTCTTCTGCGACCGCGACCGACTCCCTAGGCGTCCACGTTCTGGCGGATCGCCGCGGTGGCGTGGTCGGCAGCGAGCCACCCGGAGGTGAGAGCGAAACCGTTGGCCGAGCCGGGGATGGTCAGGATGTAGGACTCGCCGAACAGCCCGCCGGCGTCGCAGCCCACGGAGTACAAGCCCTCGATCGGCTTGCCGTCGGCGCCGATGACCTGCATGTTGTCGTTGATCTTGATGCCGCCCATGGTGACCATGATTCCCGGCTCCATCTTGATGGCGTAGAACGGGCCCTTCTCGACGGCCAGGAGGTACTTCGCCTTGTGGAACTTCGTGTCCTTGCCCGCGTGGCACAGGGTGTTGTACTCGGCGATCTCCGCTGCGAGCACCGCGGGGTCGACGCCGATCGCCGTCGCGAGGTCCTCGATCGTGTCGCCCTTGAAGGCGGACAGCCCGGCCTCGACGTCGGACTCGAGCTCGGTCGGAAGGTTCACGAGCTTCTCGCCGGTGCGCACGTAGATGCCCAGGCCCACCTCGCAGCCGTCGTCGACCAGGTGGTCGATCTGGGCCTGGTCGATGACCGACCAGTAGAACGAGCCCGGCAGCCCGGCGACGACGTCACCGGCGTTGCCGAAGTTCAGCCCGCAGATCTCGTTGGTGCACCGCCGGCCGTCGCGGTTGACCCAGAGGTAGGGCTGGAATCCCGCGGTGTTCGTGTGGGAGGTGACGGTCTTGCCCCGCATCAACGGCATGAGCAGCGTGGTCCCGATGGACTCGAAGGGCTGTGCGCCGACGTCGAACATCATGTTCAGGCCGTCGCCGGTGTTGCCGGGATTGCCGATGTTGATGATCTGGTCGCCGCAGCCGAACTTGGTGAACTTGTTCAGCATCTCCGGGTTGGACGCGTAGCCGCCGGTGCCGACGACGACCGCCTTGGCGCCGATCCGCACGGGCTGTCCGTCGGCGTCCTCGGCGACGACTCCGACGATCTTGCCGTCCTTCATCAGCATCTGCTTGGCCGACGTCTGCAGGAAGATCTCGACGCCCATGGAGCGGGCGCTCGCCTCGAGCAGGTCGATGACGTGCGCCACCTCGCCCTTCGGGATGTGCCAGGTGACGAGCTCGTCGGGCTGGTCGGGTGCCGTGGTGATGACCTCCTCGTAGACCGCGCCCTCGTTGCGCATCTTGACGATGGTCTTGTTCGCGTTCTCGACGAACCGCGACACCACGGACGCGTCGGCCCGCCAGTGGCTGTAGTCGATGTAGCCCTGGAAGGCCTCGTCCTTGGAGACGTGGATGCCGCGCTTCTCCTGCTCATCGGACTCGAAAGCGGCGTGCCCCTCGGCGAACGACGAGCTGCCGCCCAGGGTGGGCATCTTCTCCAGCACCGCCACCGTCAGCCCGTTGTGGCCGGCCTGGACGGCGCAGGACATGCCCGACCCACCGCCCCCGACCACCACGAGGTCGTACTCGACGTCGAACTCCTCGGTCAGTGCTTCGGTCATTTCTGCTTCTCCTGTTCGTTCCTGTCGGCGTGACGGCTGTGTCACGTGGTGCCCAGAGCGGCGACGAGGGCGGGGACGACCTCGTAGAGGTCACCGACGATGCCGAAGTCGGCGGTGCGGAAGATCGGCGCGTCCTTGTCGCTGTTGACCGCGACGACGACCTTCGCGTCGCGGATGCCCTCCATGTGCTGCGGTGCCCCCGAGATGCCGAGGGCCACGTACAACCGGGGTGCGATGTGCTGCCCGGACCGGCCGACGTACCGGTCCTTGCTGATCCAGCCCAGGTCGTCCGCCACGGGCATGGAGCAGCCGATCTCGGCGCCCAGCGCTGCGGCGAGCTCCTCGATGAGCGGGAGGTCGGCCTTCGACTTCACCCCCCGACCCACCGAGACGACCCGGGCGGCAGCACGCACGCCCGACGAGTCCCCGCCGGCCGGTTCGGTCCGGATGAGGCACAGGTCGGAGGCGGGGAGATCGGCCGGGATGGTCTCGATGGCTGCCGGTGACCCCACTGGCGCCTCGACGTCCTCGCCCGTGAAGACGATCGCGACCGGGGACGAGGTCTCGAGCGTCTCAATGACCGCGCCGCCGACGGCGGAACGCTGCACGACGAGATGGTCGCCGTCGGCCGCGAGGTCGACCACGGCCGGCAGCACGACCGAGCCGCGTCGGGCGGCGGCCGCGCCGAGGAGCACGCGGGCGGCAGGTGCCGTGCTGGAGATCAGGACCCGCGGTGCTGCCAGGACGACTGCTGCTGCGAGTCGGGCCGCATAGGCCTCCACGGGAATCTGAGCGTCTTGCTCCACCCAGACCACCGTGTCGGGGCCGGCGGCCGCAACCAGCTCCGCCAGCGCGCGGGAGCCCACCACCGCCGCGGTGACCGGCGTGCCGAGGCCTCGAGCGGCCGCGAGCATGGCCCCCACGTGCCGGGCGTCGGTCACGAGAACCCACGTGTCCATGCTCATAGGGACCTGCCTTCCATGGTGCTGACCTGGCTCGACGCGCCGTCGGGGGTGTTCACAAGGCGCCGTCCGCGCGGAGGGCTCCGACCAGCTGTTCGGCCGCGAGGGTCGGGTCCCCGTCGAACACGCGCACCGGTTTCGTCGCGGGGAGGTGGGAGCCCCGGTTCGAGACCGCGTCGGCCACGGTGATCCCGAGGTCCGCCAGCGTCATCTTGGTGAGGGGGCGCTTGCGGGCCGCGAGAAGCTCCTTCATCCCCGGTGCCGACTCCTCGGCGGACAGGGCCGCGACGCCCAGGACCGCCGGGGTGGCCAGCGACAGGACCTGGTGGTCGTCGCCGACCTTGCGGACGATCTCGAGCCGCCCGTCCCGCGCGGTGGCGGAGTCGATGCCGACCACGGCAGGCCAGCCCAGCAGGCCGGCGAGCGTGACGGGCACTCCGGGGTGCTGCTCGGAGTCGCCGATGACGATGACGTCGACGTTGCCGATCGCGCGGACCGCGGCGGCCAGGACCGCCGCCGTCTGGGCGTTGTCGGTGAGGGTCGGCGCATCGGTGACCGACACGGACTGTTCGACCCCACGGGCGAGCGCCCAGCTGGCGTCCCCGTCACCGATGGTCAGCCCAACGAGGGCGCCTCCGGTCGCGGCGGCGATGGCCTTGGCCGCCGAGAGCGCCGCGGGATCGTCCTCGCCTGCGGTCATCTTCGCGTTGCGCCAGTCGACGGAGCCGTCTTCCCGCACGGCGGCGCGCTCGCCGTCCCGCGCCCACTTGTACGCGATCACTGTCTTCATCTGGTCGTCGAGGCCCCTCTTGCCGTTCGTGCCCACGCCCGTTCACGGGCCGGCATTCACGCCGCTGTGGCTCTACGAACAGTCTTGTGAGGGTCTGGTACCTACCGACAGCACCTTCTGGATACACCGCGGTAGACCTTCGGATACCCGAGCCTTCAGTCGAAGAGGCCCTCGCGGACGCTGTACACGGCCACCTGCACCCGGTTCTTCATGTGCAGCTTGGTCATGACCCGGCCGAGGTGCTTCTTCACCGTTGCTTCGCTGAGGTGGAGATCCTGGGCGATCTCGTCATTGGAGAGGCCGTCCACGAGCAGTCGCAGCACGTCTCGCTCGCGGTGGGTCAACTGCTCGACCCGGAGCGGTCCGGCGGCGCTTCGTGCGTCGTTCTGGTTCCCGAACTCGGCCAGCACCTTGGCGGCGATGGTGCTCGACAGTGCGGCCTCGCCGCGCATCACGGCGACCAGGTAGTCGTGCAGGCGGTCGGCCGGCTCGTCTTTGCTCAGATAGCCGTGAGCGCCGTTGCGCAGGGCCTCGAACACGTCCTCGCCCAGGCTCGACATCGTGAGCATGACGACCCGGACCTGCGGGTTCTCGAAGGTGATGGTGCGGGTCGCGGCGACCCCTCCCATGCCTGCCATCCGGACATCCATGAGGATCAGCTGCGGCTGCAGTCGGCGCGCCGACTCGATGGCTTCGGCGCCGTCCGCCGCGCTCCCCACGACGTGGAAGTCGCTCCACCTGCTGATCAGCGCGGCCAGCCCGTCGCGGAAAAGGGCGTGGTCGTCGACGACGAGGACGGTCGTGCTGGCGGTCTCCACGTCAGGACCCCTCACGTGCGGGAATCGCCGCGGTGCGTCCGGCCACGTTCAGGGGCGCCTCGGCGACCAGGAGCGTGCCGCCGAGCGGCCCGGGCTCGATGGACAACGATCCGTCGATCTGCTGCATGCGCTCGAGCATGATGCGCAGGCCGAGCCGGGAGTCGGGGACGCTGTCGGGGTCGAACCCGCAGCCGTTGTCCTGGATCTCCAGGCGGATGCGCGTATGTGCCGGCAGCAGGCGCACGGTGACGCCCGATGCACGGGAGTGCATGTTCGCGTTGGAGAGCGCCTCTTGAAGCACTCGGACGAGCTGGGCTGCCACCGCCAGGGGAACCTTGTCGGCATCGCCCGGCCGCGGGCAGTCGAGCTCGACCGGGATGGCCAGCTGGCGCTCGAAGTCGTCGACCTGGCGACGAACCCGCTCGACGAAGGATCCGCTGATCAGCTCGCAGTCCGAGCGGAGTCCGAGCATCTGGTGCCGCAGGCTCCGCTTGAGCGCGGTCACGGTGTCGTCGAGCCGCCGGACGTCCTCGGCCAGGCGGTCGACGTTCGCCTCGGCGAGGTCGAGCTTCATCGCGCCCACGTGCAGGCCGAGGGTGGCGACCTGTTGCGACAGGTCGACATGGAGCTCATCGCTGAGCCGGCGGCGCTCCTCGAGGGCACCCAGCTCGCGTTCGCGCGCGCCCACCTGCCAGCGGTACAGCGCATTGCCGAGGATTCGACCGGCGGCCGCCAGGAACTCCTTCTTCGTCTGCGTGAGGACGAACTCACCGTCGAAGCTCAGGACGACCGCTCCGAGGTGCTTGCCGTCGGCGTGGATGGACACCACGACACCCGACGAGCCGAACCACTTCTTGAAGTTGGGGGGGAGCACCGCCCAGCCCTCGTGGTCAAGATGGTCAGCAGCCGAGACCGGCCACTCCCCGGGATTGATCCACGGTGCCCGGACGTGTTCGGATGCCGGCATCGTCGCGAACTCGTCGCCCAGGATCGCCCGCTGCTCGTCATCGGTGACCAGGTCGAGACGGGTCCCGGTGTCGTCGAGCAGGAACGACGGCGCGAGCCTGGCGCCGATCACGTCTTTGATGATTCGTACTGCCCGAAGATACGAGTCCGCGCGGTCGTGCGACCAGATCAAGGTGTCGTTTATCCGCACGAGCTCCGCGAGGTAGGAGCAGTCCGGTGCCATCTGCCAATCGTAGGTGGCCGAGTCTGGCCGCACGTGGGCCGTGCCCGCCGGGACCGCGGCGAGGTCAGGCGCCCTCAGGATGAGCGTCCGCGTCGTGGCGGCGGCCGGGGCGGCCCACCGCGGCCTCCGTCGCGAACTCTTCCTGCGTGGCGGCCCAGCTCGCCAGGAGGCGGAGCGCGTCGTCTGAGGGCGATCCGGCCGTGGCCGTGTAGATGGTGAGGTTGAGGCCGAGGTCGGCGGACAGGTCGAGCGCTTCGTACGTGAGATCGAGGTCGCCGACGACGGGGTGACGGAAGCTCTTCGCGCCGGCGGAATGCAGCCGGACATCGTGCTTGGCCCAGCGCTGCCGGAAGTCGGCGCTGCGGGTGGAGAGCTCGCCGACGAGGTCGTGGAGATCGCGGTCATGGGGGTCGCGGCCCGCTTCGGTGCGCATGATCGCGACGGCGACGTCTGCGGCGCCGTCCCAGTCGGGGTAAAACTGCTCGGATCGTTCGCGGTCGAGAAAGGTGTACCGGGCGAAGTTCGGCGGTCGCTGCGGGTCGAGGTAGGCGTCGGAGTAGAGCGCACGTCCGAGCGCGTTCGTGGCGATGAGGTCCATGCGGCCGTTGCGGACGATGGCGGGGCTGTTGATGATCGCGTCGAGGGTCTGCTGCAGCCCGGGGCGCACGTCGGTCTTGCGCGGGTTGCGGCGCGTGCGCCGGGTCGGCGAGGCGTTTGCGGCGCTCCACAGGTCGAGCAGGTGTGCCACCTCGGCGTTGTCGAGCTGGAGGGCGCGGGCGACGGAGTGCAGGACGGACTCGGAGACACCGGCGAGGTTGCCGCGTTCGAGCTTGGCGTAGTACTCGACGCTGATGTCGGCGAGGGTCGCGACCTCGCCGCGGCGCAGCCCGGGCACGCGCCGGTTCGATCCGGCGATCAGCCCCGTCCGCTCGGGTGTCAGCCTCGACCGTCGCGTGACCAGGAAGTCCCTGACCTCGTCCCGGTTGTCCATGGCGACCACGCTACGGGGCGTCGCGCGCCTGAGCGATGCACTGTCAGTACACGCTCCATCAGGGCGTTTCCCGTCGAGTGCGACCGCTGTTGACTCGTCTCGCACGGCGGTCTGCGGACCGCACCGATCCCTCATCTGGAGCTTCCTGTGCTCGCAACGATCATGTATGCCGCCGGCGACGTTCGCGTCGAAGATCGCCCGGACCCGACCATCCTCGAACCCACGGACGCGATCATCCGGGTCACCGCGGCGTGCGTGTGCGGCTCGGACCTGTGGCCCTTCCGCGGTGCCGACGCGGTGACCGAGCCCACCCCGATGGGACACGAGTACGTCGGCGTCGTCGAGCAGGTCGGCGACGCCGTCACGACCGTGAAGCCCGGTCAGTTCGTGATCGGCTCGTTCGTCGCGTCGGACAACTCCTGCCCGAACTGCCTCGCCGGCTATCAGGCGTCCTGCGTGCACCGCCAGTTCATGTCCGGCTCCCAGGCCGAGCTGCTGCGCGTCCCGCTCGCCGACGGCACCCTCGTGGCCACCCCGGGGATGCCCGATGCGGACCTCATCCCGAGCCTGCTCACCCTGTCCGACGTGATGGGGACCGGCTGGTTCGCCGCCGTCGCTGCGAACGTGCGGCCGGGCGGAACCGTCGCGGTCGTCGGCGACGGCGCGGTGGGGCTTCTCGGCATCCTCTCCGCGAAGCAGATGGGCGCCGGCCGCATCATCGCGATGAGCCGTCACGCGTCCCGGCAGGCGCTCGCCCGCGAGTTCGGCGCGACCAACATCGTCGACGAGCGCGGCGATGCGGGCGTGGCCCGGATCAAGGAGCTCACCGGTGGGCTCGGCGCGGACTCGGTCCTCGAGTGCGTCGGCACCCAGGAATCGATGATGCAGGCCATCCGCTCGACCCGTCCCGGCGGATCCGTCGGCTACGTCGGCGTGTCCCACGGTGTCGAGCTGCCCGGCCAGGAGCTCTTCTTCTCCCACGTGCACCTGCACGGCGGACCCGCCCCGGTGCGCCAGTACCTTCCCGAGCTCATCGACCTGGTGTGGACCCGCCAGATCGACCCGGGCAAGGTGTTCGACCTGACGCTTCCGCTCGTTGACGCGGCGGACGGCTACACGGCGATGGACGAGCGGCGCGCGATCAAGGTCCTTCTGCAGCCGTGACCTCGCTCGCCGACGGCACCGGCCACGGCGGCGCGATGGTCGTGACCATCGACCGCCCCGACAAGGCAACCGCCACCACCACAGGGAGCCCCCGGCTGCCGTGGGCGGCGCTGCTCGTGATGGCGCTGACCGGGTTCGTCCTCATCGCGACCGAGACGATGCCGGCGGGCCTGCTGCCGCAGATCGCCGCCGGCATGGGCGTCACCGAACCCGCCGTCGGGCAATACGTCAGCGCCTACGCCCTGGGCACCGTGATCGCCGCGATCCCGGCGATCACCCTCACCCGCGGCCTGCGCCGCAAGCCGCTGCTGCTGCTCGGGCTCACGGGTTTCCTGGTCGCGAACACGATCACCGCGTTCTCGCCCGATCTCGTGCTGTCGCTGGCGACCCGGTTCCTGGCCGGGGCGTTCTCCGGGCTGATGTGGGGCATGCTCGCCGGCTACGCCCGCCGCATCACCGCGCCGGACCTTGCCGGCCGGGCGCTGTCGATCGCGTCGCTCGGCACCCCGATCGGACTCGCGGTCGGCACACCGTTCGGCTCTTGGCTCGGTACGACGTTCGACTGGCGCTGGTCGTTCGGCGCGCTGTCGATCCTGACCCTGGTCACGCTCGCGCTGATCGTGACGCTCGTGCCGGACGCGCCCGGTCAGCGCGCCGAGACGCGGATGCCGCTCCATCGCGTGGCCACGCTCCCGGGGGTCGCGGCGATCCTCGCGGTGATCTTCGTGTGGATGCTCGCGCACAACACCGTCTACACCTACATCTCGGCCTACCTCCGCACGGCAGACGTGGGCCTCACGGTGGACACCGCGCTCGTCGTCTTCGGTGTCGCCGCGCTCGTCGGGATCTGGATCACCGGGGCCGTCGTCGATCGCGCCCTGCGCCCGCTCGTGCTCGCCAGCATCGGCTTGTTCGCGGTCGCGGGCGGTGTGTTCCTCCTCGGGCACGATTCCCTGACAGCGGTGCTGATCGCGATCACGCTCTGGGGTGTGGCGTTCGGCGGCGCGGCCGCGCAGGTGCAGACCGCGATCGGTGACGCGAGCGGGGAGAACGCCGACGTCGCCAACGCACTCGTGGGCGTCTCGTTCAACCTCGCGATCTTCACCGCCGGCGTTGTCGGCGCTCTGCTCATCAGCGGTGGCGACGGGCTCGTGCTCCCGACCGCGATGATCGGACTCGCGCTCGTCGCCCTCTCGATCGCGGCCGTGGCTCGACGCTCGGCGTTCCCGGCGGGCAGATGAAGCCCCCACCGGTCCGCGCCGCACGACGCCGTCTGCGGCCGGCCGCCCCGAGCGATCCCTGCTCGACCAGCTACCGCTGACCTTGCCGCTCCAGGACTTCGGGCAGCAGGAGAAGACCAGCACCCTCCCGCACCCGCTCTCGATGGACGAGATGCCCGCGGGTGACGACCCCGCACCGCTCGACATCGGCTGCTCGCGCGGTGAAGGAGCGGGGCGTCAGGCGACCAGCGCCACCCCGGTACGACGGCGGGCGACGTCGAGGAGCACGAGCACCGCCCCCACGACGCCCCACAGCGTGAGCGCGATCAGGGCGGGCCCGGCGGAGCCGACGCCGATCACGGCAAGGAGCAGGTCACGTGCCGGGCCGGTGGGCAGCAGGCCGGCGGCGGACTCGAACGCGGCCGGGGCCGTCGACGCCGTCCCCACGACGAGCGCGATGACGGCCACCACCACGGCGAGCATGCGCCCGGTGCCCCCCAGCAGGGCCGCGAGGCCCTCGTTGACGAGGGCGAAGACCACGCCGATCGCGACGCACGCGGTGACCAGGCTCCCGAGCGAGCGTGATCCCGCGTCGAGGAAGCCGACGAGCGCCACGGCGACGAGCACCCCCTGGCCCGCGCCGATCGCCGCGACCGGCCACGCCGACCGCCAGGCCAACGACGGCGACGACTCAGCGGTGAGCAGTCGACTGCTCGGCAGCGCTCGATGGGCCAGCGCGATGACGATCCCCCCGACCCAGAGCGCGATGACGGCGAACAGCGGCACCGACTGGGTGCCGGTCGCCGGGAGCCCGACGGCGGCATCGACGGGCTGCGCGACGACCGAGGAGAGCGTGGTGATGTCCGTGCTGCTGTAGGTGGGGATCTGCGCGACGGCCTGCCCGAGGCCGCTCGACAACGAGGCCGCGCCCTGGTCGACGCTCTCGGCGCCGGACGCCACGCCGTCGGCGCCCTCGGCGACGGCAGCACCGCCGGACGCCAACGAGGCCGCTCCGTCTGCGAGTTCCGCGGCGCCGGAGGACGCGCTGTCGAGACCGTCGACGAGCCCGGGCATCCTCGCCGCGAGGCGCCCGTTGCCCGCGGCGACGGCGTCCGCTCCTGAGGCCAGCGCCGCGACGTCGGCGTAGGCGGTCTGGAGCCGAGCGAGCGAGATGGTCGCCCGGTCGCAGAGGGGACCGGGCTGCTCGCAGACCGCCGCGACCACCTCGGCGAGCTCCTGCGTCACCGACGACAGGGCGGCGGCACGGGCGTCGAGCGCCGACGCCACCTGGGCGGCTCCGGTCGCGAGCTGGGCGGCCTGCTCGGGCAGCCGCCCCTGCACCGAAGCGTCGAGCTGGGTGAGTCCGGCCGCGAGCGAACTCGCTCCGTTCTGCAGGGAGTCCAGGCCTGCGGAGAGCTCGTCGGCGCCGACGGCGAGCTGATCCGCGCCCTCGGCGAGCGACGAGGCGCCGGACGCGAGCTGGGCGGCGCCGTCGGCCGCCTGCGCGATCGACGAGCTGAGCTGGTTGAACCCCTGGTAGACGTTCGACAGGTAGCGCTCGGTGAGGTTGCTGTTGAGGGTCGCGACCGCTGCCTGCACCGCGAGCTGGGTCAGGGCGGGGTCGAGGAAGGCCGTCGCGGGGGTCGTCGTGACCTCGACGGTGGCCTTGACGGCGCTGGCGGCGGGACCGGAGATCGACGTGGCCGAGGCGGAGAAGGAGGACGGGATCGTGACCACGGCCGCGTACGTTCCGGCCGCCAGCCCCGCGGCGGCGTCCGCGTCGTTGGTGAGCACCCAGGTGACGTTCGGGCCCGTGGAGGTCGGCCCTGCTGTCGCGTCCGACCCGGGGTCCCCGGGCGCGCCGGCGCCGGCCTCGCCGCCGACGAGCCCCGCGGCCAGCTCCCGGCCGACGGGTACGGTCTGGCCGTTGATCGTGACCGGCGTGTCGTTGTTGACCACCGCGGCGGTCACCCGGTCGAGGTGCTTGACCGGGGCCGAGAGCCCCCACGCGAGCAGGACCCCCACCAGCAGGGGCACGGCGAGCAGCCCCAGCACCGCGAGGCCACCGAGGCGCTCCTCGCGTCTCGTCACCGACCGCGCTCGGCCGACCACGTCAGGCCCCCCGTGCCGGGTCGAGCTCGGGCGCGGACGGGGCACGGTCGAGCGACACGACGTGGACCGCGGCGTCCGCGGGAACGAGGTCGTCCACCGCCTCGTGGGAGGCGCAACTCAGGACGAGGGTGCGGGGCGGTCCTGATCGAGCCCGCGCACCGGCACGGGCCTCCGCGAGGACGGCGCGCAAGTCGGCCCGCACCGCGGGGTCCACGACGGCGTCCGCGCCGTCGATCGCGACCAGCACCACCTCGTCAAGGAGGGCGCGCGCCAGCCGTGGCACCGCATCGTGGTCCCGGTCGAGCAGCACCACCGACGTCCGCGACCGCACCGACGACGCCCGCGGCGGGAGCACCAGCCCGGCCACCTTGCATCGTCCGGCGGTGATCGGGAGGCGCCCCGTGAGCCCGAGCAGAAGGTCCCTGCGCTCCGACCGAGAGCCGCCCTCGATGACCAGCACGTCCCCGGCGCGGACCAACGCGTCGAGCCCGGCCACCTCCGGGGACTGCCCCGCGACCCGCACGTCCTGCGCCGCGATCCCGACGTGGTCGCCGGGCTCGGGCCATCCGGCGAGCGCATCCTCTTGACTGAGGCCCTCACCTTCGACATCGAAGTGCGGGAAGACGCGTTCCATCCAGGCCGGGAACCACCAGGCATACCGGCCGAACCAGGCGAGGACGGCGGGGATCAGGGTCATCCGCACGATGAACGCGTCCGTGGCGACGCCGACGGTGAGCCCGACGGCGATCGGCTGGATCGACGCGTCGCCGTTGCGGATGAATCCGGCGAAGACCACGATCATGATGATCGCCGCGGCGGTCACGACCCGGGCGGAGGCGACGAACCCCCGTTCGATCGCCGGGCGCGGCTCGCCGTGGTGCACGTAGTCCTCCCGCATCCGGCTGACCAGGAAGACCTCGTAGTCCATCGCCAGGCCGAACAGCACCCCCATGACGATGATCGGCATGAAGCTGCTCACCGAGCCGACATAGTCGATGCCGAGCGGTCCGGCCAGTGCACCGTCGATGAAGACCCGGGCGGTGACCCCGAACGCGACGCCGATCGAGAGCGCGTAGCCCAGCGCCGCGGTCACCGGCACCACGATCGAGCGGAAGACCATCGCCAGCAGCACCAGGGACAGCCCGATCACCAGCAGGCCGAACGGGAGCATGGCGCTCCCGAGCCGGGTCGAGATGTCGATGCCGAGCGCGGTGTACCCGGTGACCGAGAGGTCGACGGCGTACGTGTCGAGCCATGCCTGCTCCTTGCCACGGCTCTCGTTGACCAGGGCCTCGGTCTGCGCCGAGTCCGGCGCCCCCGTCCCGATCACCTGGATCACCGCGGTGTCACCCGACTCGTTGGGGGTGGCCAGCGGGACCGAGTCCACCCCCGGCAGGTCCCCGAGCTCGGCGGCGAGGTCGTTGACGAGCGTCACCGGGTCGGTGCTCTGGATCACCGACCCGGTGACCAGGAGCGGTCCGTTGTAGCCCGGGCCGAAGTGCTCGCCGATGAGGTCGTAGGTGACCCGCCCCGGCGTGCCCGCCGGCAGCGCGCCCGAGCTCGGCAACGCGAGGCGCAGCTGCACGGCCGGGAGCGCGACGACCGCGAGGGCCGCCGTGACGAGCAGGACCGTCACCGGTGGCCACCTCGTGGCCGCGCGCACCCAGTGGCCGAAGAAGCCGCCCGGGCGCCGCTCGGCGGCGGGCTCCGGCTCGCCGATATCTGCGTCTTCCGACGCCTCCGACGCCTCCGACGTCTCCGGTGGCTCCGCCGGCCCGGGTCGGTCGCGCCGTCGGATCACCCGCCAGCCCCCGAACCCCAGCAGCGCGGGGGTGAGGGTCAGGGCGACCGCAGCGGCGCAGGCCACCGCGAGCGCGGCGGCGACCCCGGTGATCGTGAGGAACGGGATGCGCGCCACGGCGAGACCCAGCAGCGCGATGATCACCGTGGTGGCGGCGAACACCACTGCCGACCCGGCCGTGGCGACGGCGCGCGGTACCGATTCCTGGGGGGTCATCCCGCGGCGCAGCTGGTCCAGGTGGCGGGAGACGATGAAGACCGCATAGTCCACGCCCACCGCCAGCCCGAGCATCACGGCCAGCAGCGGTGCGGTCGAGGTGATGGTCGCGAACCGGGTGCCGATCAGCACGATCGCCACCGAGGTGCCGACCCCCGTCACCGCCGTGAGGATCGGCAGCCCCGCCGCGACGAGGGTCCCGAACGTGAACAGCAGCACGACGAGGGCGATGACGAGGCTGCTGAGCTCGCTGAGGCCGACACCCGTGTCCACCTGCGAGAACACCTGGCCGCCCACCGCGACCTGGGACCCGTCGGGCAGGGCATCCTGCAGGGCGCGACCCTGTGCCTGAAGCGAGTCGGACGTGGACGTCGTGACGTCGGCGTTGCCGACGGCGAGCTGGATCGGCACCAGGACGGCGGAGCTGTCCGGCGCGATGTCGCCCGACGACGCGTCGCTGTACGGCGACGTGACGCCCGAGACCTGCGAGATGGTGCCGATCGTGGTGACCGAGCTCTCGACGGCGGCCTGGAAGTTCGGATCGGTGACGTCGCCGCCCGTCGGCGCGACGGCGATCAGCTGGGCCGAGGTGCCGCTGAACTGGGGAAACGTGCGAGTGAGCGAGTCCAGCGCGTCCTGGGACTCGGTGCCCGGGAAGTTGTACGAGTTGTTCGTGCCGGTGCCCAGGGTGCCGGCGCCGGCCAGCAGCAGGCCGACGACGAAGACCCACCCGAGCACCACCCACCAGCGGGCTCGAAAGGCCGCAGCACCCACCGCGAACAACACGGACGACACGCGCTGCCCCCGTCCTCGTCGGGCCGTCTCTGCGGGGGCTGGACCCACCCCGGTGCACCGACACCAAACATGGTGCTCCCGTGCGCGGAGCGCCGCCAACGCTGCGGCTCGTTCCGATGCCCGTCGCGTCGGCCGTCTCTAGGCGACGCGTCCCTCGGGGCGGTCAGTCGCAGACGGCGGTGATGTCGTCGCCGGTGAACGGCTCCCGACCCGCGTTCTTCGCTTCAGTCGGGGTCGGGGTCGGGGTCGGGGTCGGAGGCAGAGGCGGATCGGAGGCGGGTCCGGGGGCGCTCGGGGCGGCGGGGTCGACGGGCTCTTCTGCGGTGACGATCGGCAGGTCCTGCACCATGTTCGACCAGATGGCTTCGGACGCGGACGTCCACACGACCCGGTTGCCGTCCGCGGGGTCCGGACCGTTCGGGATCGTCATGAACGTGATGTCGCCGCTGCGGACGCTGCGGGTGTTGTAGACCAGGGAGGCCATTGTCTGGAGCGTCAGATCGGCGTCGGTGGTCATCGAGCTCGTCGCCGCGGACAGGAACGAGATGAGCTTGGGCACGTTTCCCAGGTCGTTCTTGGACAGTGCGGTGGTCATCACGGCCGAGAGCAGGCGTTGCTGGTTTCCGATGCGGTTGAGGTCCGAGCCATCGGTTCCCTCGACGTGCCGAGCTCGGGCGAACTGCAACGCCCGGACCCCGTCGAAATGTTGATTTCCCGCAGCAGCGTCCAGGCCGGTGTAGGCGTCCACCATGCGGCTCGGGATGCAGATGTCGACGCCCCCGATCGCGTCGACCATGCGCTGGAATCCGATCATGTCGACGATGGCGACATGGTCGAGCGAAAGGCCGGTGTTCGCCTGGACCGTGCTCATCGTGCACGCGGCGGCGGAGGCGATGTCACCGCCGAGGTTCCAGCCGATCGAGAAGGCCGAGTTGAAGATGGCCTTCGACCTGGGCTTCGACGTCGATCCGTTCGTGCCGGTGCACGCGGGGATGCTCACCATCGAATCGCGAGGAATCGAGACGAGCTCGATGCGACTGCGGTCCGCGGAGAGGTGCGCGACGATCGCGGTGTCCGACGCGAGGCTGGGGTCCGCGCCGCCGATGGACTCGTTGGCGCCGTCCCGCTCGTCGGAGCCGAGCAGCAAGATGTTCACGGGTGCGCCGAGGTTGGGGTCGGTGGGATTTGGTTCGCGGGTCGCACCCGGTGACGGTTTGGCGACCAGGTTGGTGATGTCGACCCGGTCGACGTTGCCGTTCAGACGAAATGCGAGGAAGGCGGACGCGCTTATCCCGAATGAGAGCACGGCCGTCAGCCCGAGGGCAATGCCACGCCGGGCGCGGTGGCCACTTTGAGCGCGGGAGTGGCGCGCAGCAGATGCGCCGGGCGACGGGAATCGGCGGAGGAGCACGTCCCGAGAATAGGTGACGGGGGCGATTGAATTCACAGAACTCGGGCCTCGTCGCGCGGCAGCTGCAGCGACCCGCCGACCGGAGATCGGTCAGGAATCGAGAAGCATCGGTGCAGTGACCGCGGTTAGCGTTGCAGTGACATTTCCGACGCCAGATCACACGAGGAGCAGCAGCACATGAGCACCACATCGAAGGCGAGCCCCCAGAAACGAGACGAGGCGTCCCCGGCGGAGGGCTTCTCCCCCCAGGAGCGAGCCGCCATGAAGGTGCGGGCCGCGGAGCTCAGGGCTGAGGCGCGAGGCAGCCGGGGCGCGACGAAGGCGGCCGCCGAGGAGGCGGCGGTGCTGGCGAAGATCGCCGAGATGGCGGTGCCGGACCGTGCTCTGGCCGAGCGTGTGCACGCCGTCGTGACCGCAGCTGCTCCGGAGCTGGCGCCGAAGCTGTGGTACGGGCAGCCGGCCTATGCGATGGACGGCAAGGTGGTGTGCTTCTTCCGCAGCGGGCAGGTCGACAAGGCGCGCTACTCGACGTTCGGATTCAGCACCGAGGCCACGCTCGACGACGACAGTGGGCTGTGGCCGACCGCCTACGCCCTGACCGAGGTCAGCGAGGCGGGCGCCGCGGCGATGACCCAGCTGATCCGGAAGGCCGTCGCCGCCGCGAGAGAATGACCGGTATGGCCGGTGGGCAGTCCGAGGCGCAGCGTCTGCGCGACATCACCGTGATGCGTCGTGTCCGCGACCGGATCGACCGCGACTACGCCCAGCCGCTGGATGTCGAGGCGCTCGCCCGGGGCGTGCACCTGTCCGGTGGGCACCTGAGTCGAGAGTTCCGGCGGGTCTACGGCGAGTCGCCGTACTCGTACCTGATGACACGACGGATCGAACGGGCGATGACGCTGCTACGGCGCGGCGACCTCAGCGTCACCGAGATCTGCTTCGCGGTGGGCTCCTCGTCGTTGGGGACGTTCAGCACGAGATTCACCGAGCTGGTCGGTGTGCCGCCCAGCGTCTACCGCCGCGACCACTCCCAGGCCGCGGCGGGCATTCCTCCGTGTCTGGCGAAGCAGGTGACCAGACCGGTCAGGAGCCAACCGGTCAGGAGCCAACCGGTCAGGAATCAAGAAGCACGAGCGGGTGGCCGCGCCTAGCGTGATGGGCATGGACATCACCATTCACTACGCGTTCCTGCCGCATACCGACGCCGAGGCCGCTCTGGGCTTCTATCGCGACACGCTCGGCTTCGAGGTCCGCCAGGACGTCGGCTATGAGGACATGCGCTGGATCACCGTCGGCCCCCCCGGACAGCCGGGCACCTCCATCGTGCTGCACCCGCCGGCTACCGATCCGGGAGTGACCGAGGACGAGCGGCGCACGATCCTGGAGCTGATCGCCAAGGGCTCCTACACGGCCGTGACGCTGGCCACCGACGACCTCGACGGTCTCTTCGAGCGGCTGGCGGCCGCGGGCGCCGAGGTCGTCCAAGAACCCATCGACCAGGACTACGGGGTCCGCGACTGCGCCTTCCGCGACCCGGCCGGCAATCTCCTCCGCATCAACCAGCGAGCCTGAGCGAATCCCCGAACGGCCCGGCCTGCGCGAAGGCGTACGCGGCGAACCGCTCGCCGATCAGGCGGTGGGTGGCGGTGTCGGGGTGGAGCGCGTCGGACAGCGGGTGCTCGGCGGTGTCGCCGACGCCGTACAGCGTGGTCCCGTCCAGGTAGTGCAGGTTCGGGTCGTCGGCCCGGCGGTCGACGAGGGAGGCCAGCGCCTCGCGGATGACGCGCAGGGTGAGGCGTCCCTGCTGCTGGTCCTCGCTGCGGCCGGTGGCGATGAACCGGACCTGGCCGGTGCCGAGCGAGTCCGGGTCGAACGCACCCGGGCCGGGAGTGTCCTCGTGGATGCCGCAGAAGATCGGCGAGATGAGCACCAGCGGCGCGGTGGGGTGCCCGTCGCGGATCGTGTCGAGGAAGCCGTGGACGGCGGGCACGAACGACCGCAGCCGCATCGAGTCGAGGTTGACCACGTTGATCCCGAGCTTGACGCTGATCAGGTCGGCCGGGGCGTCGCGGATCACGCGGGCGAGGAACGGGTCGACCAGGGCGCTGCCCCCGAAGCCGAGGTTGCGCAGCTCGACGCCGCCGAGCCGCGCGGCGACGGCCGGCCAGATCTGCGTCGGCGTGCTCGCGTTCGAGCCGTGGCTGATCGAGCTGCCGTGGTTGACCCAGACGGGTCGGGTCGGGTCGACCGGGCGCACCGGCTCGTCCGTGCGCAACTCGATCAGCTCGAGGGACTCGTTGTGGGGCAGCCAGATCTCGATCAGCTTGTCGCCCGCGGGCAGCCCGCTGAACACCGCCGTGTGCGCCGGCCCCGCCCGGAAGTCGGGCACGCCGGTCTGCAGGTCGACCTCCACGACGTCGCCGCCGTCGAGCAGGTCGCTCGCCACGACGTCGCCGTCGGCCACCAGGTCGATGCTCCCGCGGGGACGGTCCACCCCCCGGTAGGCGACCCGCGAGGGGTGGGCGACGAGGTGGATCGTCCGCGCCGCGGTCGACATCGTCAGGCGGACCCCGGCGGGCTGGCCCTGCGTCATCAGCAGCTGCGGGTCGGGGAACTGCGTGCGCACCCACGCCGGCAGCCGGTGCGGGCGCAGGCCACGGGCGGTGGTCTCCACCTCGGCGGCGCCCTGGAGGAAGGCAGCGGTCAGGGGGGTGGTGATCATCAGGGGGTCCGGTTCTGTGCGTCGGTCGACCAGGTCATCAGGAGCGCGTCGAGCGCGTCGAGGGTCTTGCGCCAGGACACCTCGGGGGCGGGTGCGCTGTGATCGAAGCTGCCGATGGCCTCGAGGGCGAGGAAGCCGTTGATCGTGCTGCCGATCAGGCGGGTGGCGTGCACCCGCTCCTCCGGCGGCAAGCCGTATCCCCGCAGGAGGGCGTCGGTCAGGGCGACGAAGCTCCGCGCGGCGCTGGACTCCACGGCGGCGGCGCCGGCTCGCCGCTGCAGCGACTGCCATCGGCCCGGTGACTGGAGCGAGTACGCCCGGTGAGCCTCGGCGAAGCCGTGCAGGGCGAGCCGGTCGGCGCGCCCGGCGATCGCCACCGCCACGCGGTCGGCGAGCTCCGAGAGGGCGAGCGCGGTGATCCCGTCCAGCAGGGCCGCGCGGTCGCGCACGTGCGAGTACAGGCTCGGGGTCTGCACACCGAGGCGGCGCGCGACCGCCGACAGCGTCACGCCGTCGAAGCCGGCCTCGTCGGCCAGGTCGGCCGCCTCGGCGATGATCGCCGTCGCGGTGAGAGGAGTGCGCGTCATGGGTCCCAGCCTACAGGCATTAGGCAAAACCCTAGTGAGCATAGGCGACGGCCCGTCGACCTACGGGTGGGTGGCGACCTGCTGCCGTGCGCGGACCATCGGGTCCTCGCCGGAGGTGAACGGGGTGAGGCTGTAGCTGACGGAGTACGCGCGGTCGGCGAACAGCGTGTACTCGTCATGCACCGCGGCGCCCCAGCTGTCGTCGCCGCCGACGCCCATCTGGTGGGCGCTGACGCGCAGCACGACCTCCGGCCGCGGCGGGGTGTCGTACCAGTGCTGGCCGTGGTGGCTCAGCACCTGGGACAGGTCCTCCGGCGCGTAGTGGCTCGCGTTCACCTCGAGCGGGGTGCCGGAGGAGACGAGGAGGCCGTTCCCCGCCTCGTCGGTCAGGGTCGCCCAGCGCACGTCGGTCTTGTTGCCGGACTCCTGCGGCCGGAGGTACCGGGTCACCTGGTCGCTCACGGCCCCGCTGTAGAGGCCGACGTCGGTGGACGTCTTGCGGTCGAGCATCGACTCGCCCGGTCCGCGGCCGTACCAGGTGAGCGTCTCCAGCTCGGGAGGCAGGGTGAGCATCGTGCCGACCTCGGGGATGTACGGCAGGTCGCTCGCGCCCGGCTGCAAGGTGCTCTCGACCTGGACCTGGCCGTTGCCCAGGACCGTGTAGGCCATCGTGACCGCCGACGGCGTCGTGGTGGGCACCGTCCCGGTGAACGTCACCCGGACCGCCTTGTCGAGCAGCGGGGTCACCTGCACGTCGTCGATCTGCCAGTCCCGGCCGGCGTGACGCCAGGTGCGGGTGACGGTCGGCATGCTGTTGCCGAGGTCGTTGTCGGTCGGGGCGCGCCAGTAGTTCGGGCGCGGACCGGACGCGATCAGCTCCTGGCCGCTGCGGGTGAGCGAGCGGATCGTCCCCTGCTCCTTGTCGATGGTGACGGTGAAGTCGTCGCCGGTGACCTGCACCACGGTGCCCTCGTCCACCGAGGTGAGCGACGGCATCGAGGAGAGGTCGGCGGGCTGGATGTCCGGTGCGCCGAACGGCACCTCGAGCTGCGCCTTCGCCTGCACGAAGCCCTTCTCCGCCCACAGCTCGTCCTGCCGCAGGCGGAACTGCACGTCGAGCCAGTACTCGCTGCCGGCCGGCAGGGTGGCGGGGGCCGTGAAACCTGGCAGGGTCACGACCGTGGTCTCACCGGGCCCGATGTCCGTGGCGGGCCCGGCGAGCCGGCCGGCCTCGATGACCTCGTCGTCCTGCATGAGCTGCCAGGTCACGTCGTAGGCGTTCACGTTGGTGAACAGGTTCTCGTTGGTGATCTCGATCGTCCCGTCGGCCACGTCGGAGCCGGTGACCTGCAGGGCTTGGTAGACCTGCTTGACCTCGGCCGTCTTGGGAGTCTCGGTGCGGTCGGCGAGGAGGATCCCGTTGCCGATGAAGCCGCCGTCGTTCGGGTCGTCACCCCAGTCCCCGCCGCGGGCGAGGAACGTCTCGCCCGAGGCGGGGGCCTGCGTGACGGTGGACTGCGACGCGTCGAACCACAGGCGCACGGCGGGATCTCGGGCCGTGCGAGCGTCGTCGGCGATCTCGGTCGCGGTGAGCGCCCGGTCGTAGAGCCGCACGGCGGCGATGTCACCGAGGAACTGCCGGTCGGCGTCGTCCGCGGTGCCGCCGATCATGAACGGCGCCGAGGTGGGGCCGACGGGGCCCGTGACCGGCGCGCTTCCGGCCGCCAGGCCGTCGAGGTAGACGGTCGCCGTTCCCGGCCCGGGGTCGTACACGCCGGTGACGCGGTGCTCGGTACCGGTCCAGCCGTCGGGCGTCGCGGCCGACACCGTCGTCCGCTGCCCGTCGGTGGAGTAGACGGAGAACGAGACCTCCTCGTCGTCGTGCGCGAGCTCGAACTGGCGGTCACCGGTGCTCGCGATCGCGTCCGAGTACGTCGACGCCCTCTCGGGGGTGAGCACGGCCTCGAGGGTCAGCGGTCCGGCGAGCTCGAGCACGGCCTCGACGCCGAACGTCGCCGTGCCGCGCAGGCCGGTCGGCCCGATCGTCGCGTCCCGGTCGACCGTCGCGGTGAGCAGGCCCGGCCCGGACTCCTGCAGGGTGCGGGCCGCAGGCTCGTCGGTCCACAGCGACTGGTCGGCGAACACCCAGATGAACCCGCCCTGGAGGCGGTCGGGATGGGCGCGGATGACGTCCCAGTAGTCCGCGAGGTTGCCGGTGCTGTTGCCCAGGGCGTGCGAGTACTCGATGAGCACGAACGGACGCGGGTCGGCGCTGCTCTCGGCGTAGGTCTCCATCGCGTCGGCCGAGGTGTACATCTGGCTCGTCACGTCCGACACCCGCGCCGGGCTCCCGCCGCCCTCGTACTGGACGGGGCGCTCGGTGTCGTAGGACGTGACCCAGTCGTACATGGCGTCCTGGTTCGTGCCGTAGCCGGCCTCGTTGCCCAGCGACCACATGATGACGCTCGCGTGGTTCTTGTCCCGGTGCACCATGGCCTGGATGCGAGCCAGCACGGCCTGGGTCAGCTCGGGCCGGTCCACCGGGATCTCGGTCGACGCGCCGTGCGTCTCGAGGTTCGTCTCGTCCACGACGTAGATGCCGTACTCGTCGGCGAGCTCGTACCACTGCGGGTCGTTCGGGTAGTGCGAGGTGCGCACGGCGTTGATGTTGTTGCGCTTCATGATCGAGATGTCCTCGACCATCTCCTCCCGGGTGAGCGCTCGCCCGTTGACGGCGGACATCTCGTGCCGGTTGACGCCGCGGATCGAGACCGGTTGGCCGTTGACCGTCAGCAGGTCGCGGGCCGGGTCCAGCTGGACCTCGCGCAGTCCCGTGCGCGTCGAGATCGTCTCGATCACCTCGCCCCGGGGATCCTTGACCTGAAGCACCGTCGTGTACAGGTTCGGCTGCTCGGCGGACCACAGCCGCGGGTCCGCGACCTCCTTGCTGCCGGTGCCCGTCTGGTCCTGCCCCGGACCGGACGAGCCGACGTCCACCGGGATGACGAGCGGCTTCCTCCACACGGGCTCGCTGCCGTCGTAGAGCATCGCCTCGACGGTGTACCCACCCGCGGACCGGCCCGCGTAGTCGCGCAGGGCCACCTGCACCTCGAGCGCGGCGGAGCGGTAGTCGTCGCCGAGCGGCGTCTGGATCCGGAAGTCCCGCAGGTGCACCTGCGGCGTGGAGAAGAGGTAGACGCCGCGGAAGATCCCGGCGAGCCGGATCATGTCCTGGTCCTCGAGCCAGGAACCGTCCGACCACCGGTACACCTCCACCGCGATCTGGTTCACGCCGGGATCCAAGAAGTCGGTCACGTCGAACTCGGAGGAGTCGAAGCTGGACTCCCGGTAGCCCACCTTCTGCCCGTTCACCCACACGTAGAACGCCGACTCGACCCCGTCGAAGTGCAGGAAGGTCCGCCGCCCGTCCCAGGAAGCAGGCAAGGTCACCGAGGTCCGGTACTGGCCCACCGGGTTGTAGCGCGTCGGCGCGAACGGGAACTCGGGGTTCTCCTCTCCACCGTTGGCGCCCGTGAACGGGTAGGTGATGTTCGTGTAGATGGGGAAGTCGTAGCCCTGCGTCTGCCAGCTCGACGGGACGGTGATGGTGTCCCAGCCGGAGTCGTCGACCTCGGTGGAGAAGAAGTCCTCCTGCCGCGATGCCGGGTTCTCGGACCACTGGAACCTCCAGTCGCCGTCGAGGCTCTGCCGGTACGGCGAGTCCGTGCCGTCGGCCGCAAGAGCCTGGCGAACCGTGTCGTAGGGCGTCAACGTCGCATGCGGCGGCTCGTCGCCGACGGCGAAGACCTCGGGGTTGTTGTTCCACTCCGGGTAGTCGTCCGCGACCCGGACCGAACACCCGGCCGCGACCGCCGCGCTGCCCACCAGGGCTAGCGCGGCGACCAGGGCCGGCACGCGTCGCCGTCCGGCCCGAGGAGATTCTCCGCGCCGAGAGGACCATCCGAACATGCGCGCCTCTCAGGGTCGGCACCGCTGACGACGCGCTCCTGCCGGAGCGGGGTGCGTCGTGCGGGCTCAGACGTCGACGACACCATAACGGCGACGCGTCACCGGGGCAGCACCAGCAGGTTGTGCGCCCAGATCGACAGGTTGTGCCGCGCCCGATCACGGGTCTTCGAACGGCTGCTTGAGTCATCACCGGCGCCCGTGACAGAACCCGTCCAGCCAGCCGCTGATGTGCCTGAGCACCCCCAGCGCCTCGGCCGGACGCGCTGTCGCAGGCTCCGACCTAGCACTACGTAGACACCCCGGACAGGGGCGCGCACCACGGCCGAGCCGGGGCGGGCGACCCGGTTGATCAGGGTCGTGACGGCACGATCGAACGGCTGAGCGGACAGGTGATGGCACCTCGGACGACCGTCGTCCGGAGGCGGTCTCGGCCCGCAACACTCAATGAGGAGAGAGCGATGAAGCTTGGCCAGATGAAGTCACCGGGGAGCAGGCCGATGAGGCGCCTGCCCGCCACTGGAGTAGCGGTTTTCGCCGGTCTCACCGCCATCACCCTTGCGGGTTGCACGGCGGGCCCGTCGGATCCCGAGACGACCACACCGGACGCCTACGTCGAGCGCGAGGTCACGGACGGTGGGACGACCTTTATGGTCGTCGACAACCCCGGTGACGGCGCGACGCTGTCCTACGGCGTCGACAGCAAGATCACCCTCCTCGAGGAGGAGGTCGATGGTTCGACCTTCGCCTTCAAGGACATGAACGCGAACGGCGAGCTCGACGTCTGGGAGGACTGGCGGGTCGGCGCGAGCGATCGCGCCGCCGACCTCGCGTCCCAGCTGACCGTCGAGCAGATCTCGGGGCTGATGCTGTTCAGCTCGCACGAGCGCTCCCCTGCCGACGGCCTCACCGACGCCCAGCAGACCTACCTGTCCGAGGACAAGCTGCGCAACGTGCTCAACGCCGGCGGGTCCGACGTGACCGAGAACGTCACGTGGGTCAACGCGGTACAGGCGTACACCGAGTCGATCGCCACGGCCGACGAGCCCTACGTCCCGGCGAACTTCAGCTCGGACCCCCGCTCCGAGGCGCAGTCCGGCTCCTCCTACATCGAGACCGGTGCGGGCGTCTCGCTCTGGCCGTCCGTGCTGGGCCTCGCCGCGACGTTCGACGCGGCGACGGTCGAGGACTTCGGCCGCGTCGTGTCCGACGAGTACCGCGCGCTGGGCATCTCCAACGCCCTGAGCCCGCAGATCGACCTCGCGACCGAGCCTCGCTGGCTGCGCGTCGCCGGCACGCTCGGGGAGGACCCGGAGCTGGCCGCCGAGCTGGCCGCCGCCTACGTCAAGGGCTTCCAGGGCACCTACGACGAGGACGGCACCCTCGTCGGCTGGGGCGAGAACAGCGTCCCCACGACCATCAAGCACGCACCGGGCGACGGTGCGGGCGAGGGTGGCCGCGAGTCGCACACCAACGTGGGCAAGTACGCGATCACGGGTGAGGGTCTCGACGACCACGCGTCCGTGTTCGCTGCCGCGACGGACTCGCTCGCGATGATGACGTCGTACTCGATCAGCCTCGACAAGGACGGCAACCCCGTCGCCGGTGGCGAGGTCATGGGCACCGCGTACAACACCGAGCTCATGAGCTACATCCGCAACGACATCGGCTTCAAGGGTGCGATCGTCACCGACTGGGCCGTCATGACCGGCATCACCGACGAGGGCGCCTTCCTCGGCACCGCGTGGGGCGCCGAGGGTCTGACCCCCGTCGAGCGCTACGTCAAGGTCCTGAAGAACGGCGTCGACATGTTCGGCGGCGTCAACAGCGCCGAGTTCATCCTCCAGGCCTACGACGCCTGGCAGGCCGAGTTCGAGGCCGGCACGGTCGACGTCGACGCCGACGCGCGGTGGGCCGAGTCCGGCGCCCGCATCCTCACGATGTCCTTCGCGCCCGGCCTGTTCGACGCTCCGTACGTCGAGCTCGAGGAGTCGCTCGCGACCGTCGGATCGGCCGAGAACGTCGAGGCGGGCTTCAACGCCCAGCTCAACTCCGTCGTGATGGTCAAGAACGACGGCACGGTCGCCGAGGCGGCCGAGGGCGACTGGTCGGACAAGACCGTCTACATCCCGCACACGTACGACACGGGCATGGACGGCCTGTTCGGCCCTGCGGTCTACTCCGAGGGAGCGTCGCTGAGCGTCGAGGCCGCGGAGCAGATCTTCGGCACCGTCCTGACCGACACCGTCGAGCTCGACGCCGAGGGCAAGGTCGTCTCGGAGACGGCTCCGGACCTGACCGACGTCGACCTCGTGCTCGTCGGTCTGCGCTCGCCGAACAACGGCAACCCGTTCTCCGCCTCCGGCCAGGACGCCGAGACGAAGGCGTGGTACCCCCTCTCGCTGCAGTGGGCTCCGTACACCGCTGACGGCGCGAACGTGCGCACGACCTCGATCGGTGGCGACGTCCTCGCGGACGGCACCAAGGAGAACCGCTCCTACTTCGGCGCCACCTCGCGCATCTCGAACGAGGCGGACATCCACGCCTTCGAGCGTGCGGTCGCCGCAGTCGAGGCGTCCGGCAAGGACATCCCGATGATCACGGTCGTCAAGGCCAACAACCCGGTCGTCCCGGCCGAGTTCGAGGCCGCGTCCGACGCCGTGCTGGTCGGGTTCGGCGTCAGCGATCTCGCGACGCTCACCGTCGCCGCGGGTCTGCACGAGCCCCAGGGGCGCCTGCCGATCGGTTTCCCGGTCGACATGGACGCCGTCGAGGCGCAGGACGAGGGCGTCGGGGAAGACATGACGACCTACGTCGACGCCGCGGGCAGCGACTGGAAGTTCGGCTTCGGCCTGAACTACGCGGGGCCGCTGGCGGACTGACGCGAGCACCTCGAGGGAGTGGCCGGCGGTGCACGCCGCCGGCCACTCCCCGGGCACCGGACAGGCCGGCGGGACCAGCCGCCTCTCATGTCACCCTCGGTGCGTACGACCGGTTGCGGGATCGGCCCGCGGCCAGATCTCAAAGGAGCAGATGTGAAGAACAACAAGGTGCTGACCACCGGCCTCGGGTTGCTGATCGCCGTTACCGGCGCCTTCGGGCTCACCGCGTGCTCCAGCGACGACAGCGCCGCTGAGGGCTCCTCCGAGAGCACCCAGGCCGACGTCGACGTCGCGGAGGACCTCGAGAACGCCCGGAAGGCGGTCGCCGACGCACTGGCCGAGGACGACAGCTGGGCCCAGATCATGCTGGCGAGCGACGTCGAGGCTCCCACGGTCAAGTACGGCCTGCTGGTCGTGCCCTACTCCTTCTCGGAGGCCGCCGCCCGCGTCCAAGGCACCATCACGATCACCGACGGCGAGTACACGATCGACGCCGACTCGGCCGCCACCGAGAAGACATGGCAGATCGACCAGGACGGCACGATCACCGAGGTGACCGAGTAGTCCCACCGGCATCGCGTCGGTCCGCCCGGACCGCGCGCGAGTGCCCGCCCGGCCGCCCTGTGGGCGGGCACTCGCCTCCCGGCACCTGATCGCCGGCCCGCACTCAAGGAGACATGCAGTGAACGCCAGACCGAAGAAGAGCGCCGAACGCGTGAAGACGCCGATGTCGAACAAGAAATACCTGTCGATCTGGGTCCCCGTGCTCGCCACGGTGACCGTGCTGACCGTCGTCGCGAACGTCGCGCTCAACATCGCTGGCGGCTGGGTCGCGTCCCAGTTCGGATCCGGCACCTACACCTTCACGAACACCGCCGAGGCGGCGGACTGGGACACCGAGTACTACACGTCCGACCTCGCGAACATCGACGAGGTCGACGCGGCGGCGCAGGCGCTCGTCGAGGAGATCGCCGCCGGCGGCATCGTCCTCGCGAAGAACGAGGCCGGCGCACTGCCCCTCGCCCCGAGCTCGAAGGTCACGATGCTGGGCCGCGCGGCCGCGGACCCGGTCTTCGGCGGCTCGGGCTCCGGCTCGGTCGACACGAACTCTGCGGTGACCGCCCGCGCCGGGCTGGAGAACGCCGGCCTGCAGGTCAACGACCAGGTCTTCGCCGCGATCACGGCGTTCGCGGACGAGAACCCCCGGGGCTACATCGAGATGGACAACCCCGACGCGTCCACCTACTACATCGGCGAGCTGCCCGTCGGCGAGTACGAGGCGCAGTCGGCGTCTTTCGCGCAGTACTCCGACGCCGCGGTCATCCACATCGGTCGACCCGGCGGTGAGGGCGGCGACCTCACGACGGACATGACCGCCTGGGACGACAACGCCGAGGACGGACAGCACCAGCTCGAGCTGAACGCCGACGAGCGGAACCTGATCGACCTGGCGGAAGCCTCCTTCGAGACCGTGGTCGTCGTGGTCAACTCCTCCACGACCATCGAGATGGGCGCGCTCCAGGACGACCCCGAGATCGACGCGATCCTGCTGGCCGGCTCGCCGGGCGCGACGGGCTTCAACGCGCTCGGCAGCATCCTGACCGGTGAGGTGAACCCGTCCGGTCGCACCGCCGACCTGTGGGCCGCCGACTTCACGGCCGACCCCACCTTCGCGAACGTCGGCGGGTTCGTCTACGACAACATCGAGGCGTCCTACCCGGTCTCGGCCGTCGAGAAGGCGACCTCCAACGCGACGGTGACCTCCGACGCCCCGTTCGTGAACTACGCCGAGGGCATCTACGTCGGCTACCGGTACTACGAGACCGCGGCGGCCGAGGGCTTCATCGACTACGACGACGCGGTCGTCTACCCCTTCGGGCACGGGCTGAGCTTCACCGACTTCTCCTGGGAGGTCGTCGGCACCGAGGTCGGTGACGTCGACGGATCCGTCAGCGTCAC
Source organism: Pengzhenrongella frigida (assembly GCF_004168625.1). Taxonomy (GTDB): domain Bacteria; phylum Actinomycetota; class Actinomycetes; order Actinomycetales; family Cellulomonadaceae; genus Pengzhenrongella; species Pengzhenrongella frigida. Next base: position 155,870 of record NZ_SDWW01000001.1, on the reverse strand, counting down.
GGTCGAGGTCACCAACACGGGCACGACCGCCGGCAAGGACGTCGTCGAGCTGTACTACTCCGCGCCCTACACGGTCGGCGGCATCGAGAAGGCCGAGGTCGTCCTCGGCGGCTTCGACAAGACCGGTCTGATCGAGCCCGGCGCGAGCGAGACCGTCACGATCGACCTCGCCGTCGAGGACATGGCGTCCTACGACCACCTGGGCAACCAGGCGTACGTCCTCGAGGCCGGCGACTACACCATCGGTCTGCGCACCGACTCGCACACGGTCGCCCCGGGTACCGAGCCGATCACCTACCCGGTCGACTCCGACGTCGTCTACGCCGGCGAGAACCACCGGTCGACGGATCTCACCGAGGTCACCAACCAGTTCGACGACGTCTCGGCGCAGTTCAGCGCCGAGCCGGAGGAGGGCAAGATCCTGTCGATGTCGCGCGCGGACTTCGCCGGGACGTTCCCGACGGCGCCCACCGCCGACCTGTTCATCGCGGACGAGGCCGTCGTGGCGGGCTTCGCGGCCTGGGACGACGACGCCGCGGCCGCCGAGTTCGAGGGCGAGATGCCCACGACCGGCGAACGGTCGGAGCTGGCGCTCGTCGACCTGCGCGGCCTGCCGAAGGACGACCCGCAGTGGGACGAGCTGCTCGACTCCCTCTCGGTCGGTGACATGACCGGCATGCTGCTCAACGGCGCCTACCAGACGGCCGCGATCGGCTCGATCGCCAAGCCGCAGACGGTGGAGCCGGACGGACCGGCGGGCTTCTCCTCGTTCATCAACTCGTCGATCAACGGGGTCGCCTACCCGTCGCAGTTCCTCATCGCGCAGACGTGGGACGTCGAGCTCGGCGCGGCCATGGGCCAGATGCTCGGGAACGAGGCGCTGCAGAAGGGGATCAACGGCTGGTACGCACCGGCGACCAACCTGCACCGCTCCCCGTTCGGCGGGCGCAACTTCGAGTACTACTCGGAGGACCCCTACCTCTCGGGCTCGATGCTGACGGCCGTGGCGAACGGGGCGGCGGAGAAGGGCGTCTACACGATGCTCAAGCACTTCGCCCTCAACGAGCAGGAGACGAACCGGGTCAACAACGGCATCGCCACCTGGGCGACCGAGCAGACCATCCGTGAGGTCTACCTCAAGCCGTTCGAGATGGCCGTCAAGAACATCTCGATGAACGTCTCGTACGTGTCCGACGAGGACGGCACGGTCTCCGAGGCGACGATCGGGGCGGGCGGCATCATGAGCTCGTTCAACCGGATCGGCGCCACGTGGACGGGTGGCTCGACGGCCCTCATGACGACCGTGCTCCGCGAGGAGTGGGGCTTCGAGGGCTTCGCGATCTCCGACTTCAACCTGTACTCCTACATGAACCCGAACCAGGGCATCAGTGCGGGGACGGACCTCACCCTGACGTTCCAGCCGTCGAAGTCCTTCAGCGACTCCGAGTCGGCCAAGGCGGTCACCGACATCCGGAACGCGACCCACAACATCCTGTTCACGGTCACGAACTCCAACGCCATGAACGGGCTCGCCCCGGGCGCGACGGTCGACTACACGCCGCCCGTCTGGGTGTACCTCCAGATCGGGATCTCGGTGCTCCTCGGGGGCTTGGTGGCCTTCGGCAGCTTCATGGTGTGGCGTCGGGTGCGTCGCGTCCGTGCCGGCGTGCCCGAGGTCGGCACGACGCCGCGGGGTGCCGCCGCGGATCCGTCCTCGGCGCGCGTCTAGCCACCCGCGACCCGCTTCCCGGGATGTCGGGCCCGCACCAGCGGGCCCGACACCCCGGCGGCGCCGACCCCAACCACTGCGCGCACAGGAAGAGGTATGACCATGTCCGATGAGCTGACCCTGCTCGAGAAGGCAGCACTGCTCAGCGGTGCGAGCGTGTGGGAGTCCCGCGAGGTGGCTCGACTGGGCATCCGCTCGCTCACCCTCTCCGACGGCCCGCACGGCATCCGCAAGCAGGTCGGGTCGTCCGACCACCTCGGCATCAACGGATCGATGCCGGCGACCTGCTTCCCGACCGCCGCGACGGTCGCCAACTCCTGGGACGTCGAGCTCGCCGCCCAGGTGGGCGACGCCCTCGGCGCCGAGGCGGTGAACCTGGGCGTCGACGTGGTCCTCGGCCCGGGCCTGAACATCAAGCGCAGCCCGCTGTGCGGCCGCAACTTCGAGTACTTCTCGGAGGACCCGTACCTGTCCGGCACGATGGCCGCCGGCTACGTGCGCGGCATCCAGGGCCGGGGCGTGTCGGCGTGCCCCAAGCACTTCGCGGCGAACAGCCAGGAGCTGCGACGGATGGCCAGCGACTCGCTGCTCGACGAGCGCACGCTGCGCGAGATCTACCTGACGGCGTTCGAGATCGTCGTCCGCGAAGCGCAGCCCAAGGCGCTGATGTCCGCCTACAACAAGGTCAACGGGACCTACGTCCACGAGAGCGCCCACCTGCTGCAGGACATCCTGCGGGCGGAGTGGGGCTTCGACGGCGCGGTGATCTCCGACTGGGGCGGCTCGAACGACGCCGTCGCGGCCGTCCGCGCCGGGGGAACGCTCGAGATGCCGTCGCCCGGTCTGGACTCCGCCCGGCAGCTGGTCGCCGCCGTCGAGCAGGGTCGGCTCACCGAGGTCGAGCTCGACGCCCGGGTCGCCGAGATGCGCAGCCTGGTCCAGCGGATCGATCCGTCGCGGGACCGGGCCGTCGACATCGACGCCCACCACGCCCTTGCGCGACGGGTCGCCGAGGCGAGCCAGGTGCTGCTCAAGAACGACGACGCGACCCTGCCGCTCGCCGGCGGCACGCGCGTCGCCGTCATCGGCGACTTCGCCGAGACCCCGCGCTACCAGGGGGCCGGCTCCTCGCTGGTCCACCCCACCCGCCTGACGACCGCCCTCGAGGCGCTCGCAGCCTCGTCGCTCGAGGTCGTGCGCTATGCGCAGGGCTTCCGGCGCACCGGCGGCGCGGACGCGTCGTTGGTGGCCGAAGCGCTCGACGCCGCGGCCTCGGCCGAGGTCGCGCTGGTCTACCTGGGCCTGGACGAGACGAGCGAGTCGGAGGGCAACGACCGCAGCCACCTGCGGCTTGCCGACAACCAGGTCACGCTGCTCGCGGCGCTGCACGGGGTGGCCGAGCGGGTCGTCGTCGTGCTCTCGGCCGGCTCGGTGGTCGAGATGCCGTGGCTGGGTCACGCCGACGCGCTGGTGCACGGCTACCTGGGTGGTCAGGCGGGCGCCGAGGCGACGGTCGCCGTCCTCACCGGAGCGGTCAACCCGTCCGGTCGGCTCGCGGAGACCTATCCCGTGCACCTCAAGGACACCAGCAGCCACGGGTACTACCCCGGCACGGGGGAGACCGCTGAGTACCGCGAGGGCATCTACGTCGGCTACCGCCACACCGAGACGGCCGGGACCCCGACGCTGTTCCCCTTCGGCTTCGGGCTCGGCTACACGACGTTCGCCTACGCGGACCTCGCGGTCGACGACGCGGGGGCGACCTTCACGGTCGAGAACACCGGCGCCGTCGCGGGTGCGGAGGTCGCCCAGCTGTACGTCGGGCGTCGCGCACCGAGCGGGGTGCACCGCGCTGCGAGGGAGCTCAAGGGCTTCCGCAAGGTCCAGCTCGCGCCGGGGGAGAAGGTGACCGTCTCCATCCCCTTCGATCGGTACACGTTCCGCCACTTCGCCGTGGCTCAGGCCGCGTGGCAGGTCGAGGCGGGCGAGTTCACGGTGTCGGTCGGCTCCAACGTCGCGGACCTGCCCCTGGCGGCCGTGCTCCAGGTGGCCGGCGACCAGGTCGCGGACCGGCCCACCGACCTGCCGTCCTATGACGCCGCCACCGTGACCGCGGTGTCCGACGAGGAGTTCTCGGCGCTGCTGGGCCGCGAGCTCGGTGGACCGGTACCAGACGGTCCGGAACCACGCGGACCACTGGGCGTCAACGCGCCGCTGCTCGCGATGCACGGCGCCCGCAGCCCGATCGCCCGGCTCGCCGCGCGGGTGCTCGCCGCGCTCATCGCGCGCTCGATGCGTCGCGGCAAGCCCGACCTCAACCTGCTCTTCCTCTACAACATGCCCTTCAGGGCCATGGCGAAGATGACGAACGGCGCGGTGACCACGGAGATGGTCGATTCCATGGTCACCGTCGTCAACGGCCGGTTCTTCCGCGGCGTCGGCGGGCTGATCGCGGGCTACGTCCGCGGCCGGCGGTCGACGCGCCGCCTGGCCGCGGAGCTCGCTCGACCCGCCCGTACCTCGCGCACAGCGCGCTAGCCCACCACACGAAGGCGACAACGATGTTCACGCCCATCACCAAGGCCTGGCGCCGGCTCGAGGACAAGCGTCCCGGCACGGCCCAGTTCCTCATGTTCTTCCTGCTCAGCAACGGTGTCACCGCGTTGCAGCTGGCACTGATGCCGATCTTCAAGGGCATCTTCAACCAGACCTCCCTGGTCGACACCGACTTCCAGGTGCTGCAGGTGGGGACGCAGGTGGAGGGCTTGCCGTACTTCATCTTCGACTACCCGGCGGGCGAGCTCCCGCTCGGCGGCGGCGGCCTGGCGTACTTCCTCGCCGTGCAGATCACCATCGGTATCGCGCAGATCATCAACTTCTTCGCGCAGCGCAACATCACCTTCAAGGCGACGAACTCGGTGGGCAAGGCGGCCACCTGGTACGTCATCGCCTACATCCTCATCAGCTTCGGAGCGGCCGCGGCGCAGGGCCTGTACAAGGCGCCGATCTACAGCCTGTTCATGGACACGTGGGGGATGGGCGGCACGGGTGAGACCATCGCCGACGCCGTCACGATGATCATCAACAGCGCCATCGCGTTCTGGATCTTCTTCCCGATCTTCAAGGTGATCTTCAAGCAGGAACCGAGCCCGGTGCAGGCTGACGAGGCCGAGACCGAGGCGGGCACGCCCGGCGCCCTGTCTCGATGAGCGGCCTACCCGGGGCCACCACGCTGACCGTGGTGGTGCCCTGCTACAACTCGGCCGACTACATGCGCCGGTGCGTCGACTCGCTGCTCGCGGGCGGCGGGCCCGAGGTCGAGATCCTCATCGTCGACGACGGCTCGCAGGACGCCACCCCCGAGATCGCCGACGAGTACGAGGAGCTGTACCCCGGCCGCGTCCGCGCCGTGCACAAGCACAACGGCGGTCACGGCTCGACGATCAACGTCGGCCTCGAGGTCGCCCGGGGTCGCTACTTCAAGGTCGTCGACTCCGACGACTGGGTCGACGTCGCGGCCTTCGCCGAGCTGGTGGCGACCCTGCGCCGGTTCGGGACGGACGACGCCGACGTCGACATGGTGCTGAGCAACTTCGTCTACGAGAAGGAAGGGCGCGGGACGAAGCGAGCCGTCCGGTACCGCCGGGCACTTCCCAGCGGGCGGGTCTTCGGGTGGGACGAGGTGGGCCGGCTGCGCAAGACCCAGTACTTCCTCATGCACTCGATCGTGTACCGCACGGGACTGCTGCGCGAGGTCGAGCTGCACCTGCCCGAGCACACCTTCTACGTCGACAACATCTTCGCGTACATGCCGCTCCCGGCGGTGCGCCGGATGTACTACCTCGACGTGGACCTGTACCGGTACTACATCGGTCGGGCCGGTCAGTCGGTCTCCGAGCGCGTGATGATCAGCCGCCTCGACCAGCAGCTGCGGGTCAACCGGCTGATGATGGAGCACGTCGCCCGGACGGTCCCGCCGGAGCACCCCGCGTACCGGTACATGACGCACTACCTGGAGATCGTCTGCGCGGTGTCCTCCACGCTGCTGCTGCGATCGGGTACCGACGCGGCGCTCGCGGCCAAGGAGGCGTTGTGGCGCGGCATCCGGGAAGAGGATGAGCTGCTGCACCGTCGGCTCAGACGCAGCGCCCTCGGGCAGATCACCAACCTCCCGGGTCGGCACGGCCGCCGGGTGACGCTGGCGGCCTACCGCGCCGCCCAGTGGCGCGTCGGCTTCAACTGAGCGGACCCGGAACCGGGATCAGCACCCGGACGATGAACCAGCCGTCCTCGGCGTGGACCGTGAGGGTGCCGCCATAGTGCTCGGACACCTGCCGGATGTTCCGTAGCCCGTAACCATGGTGGAGGTTGTCCCCGCCCTTGGTGGTCTGCGGAAGGCCGTCCTCGAAGGTCAGGTCACCCTCGTAGTAGTTCTCGAAGCGCAGCATGACGAACGAGTCCTGGCGGTGGACCGCCACCCGGAGCAGGCGCCGTTCGGGGTCCGGCAGCGCGACGGCCGCCTCGATGGCGTTGTCCAGCGCGTTGCCGACGAGCGCCGCGACGTCCATCGGTGACATGAAGTCCAGCGCGGCGCCGTCCGCCACGCAGGTCAGGGTGATCCCCAGGTGGGCGCAGTCGGCGCTCTTGGTGGTCAGGATCGTGTCGAGCACGATGTTGCCGGTCTCGACCTGGGTGCCGTACGGCCGGATCGAGTGCTCGAGCTGGTCGAGGTACGTCGCGCGCGTGTCGGCGCTCGCCTCGGCCCGGATCGCACCGATGTAGTGCTTGAGGTCGTGGTACTTGCGGTTGACGACGTCGATGTTGTTCCTGGCCTGCAGGTACTGCTCGTGTTGGGAGTGCAGCAGCCGATCCATCGCCTCCACCTCGGCCGCGCGGCGCAGCTCGAGCCGTTGGCCCTGCTGGGCGTAGAGGGCGACATACCCGGCGAGGTCGACCAGGGTGCGGATGTAGAAGATCTCCAGGCCGAGACGGCCGCTGAACGGGGTGTTCGTGCTCATGAAGCTGATGTTGCTGATCAGGAAGGTGATCACGGCGGTCGCCGCCGCGCTCAGCACGCCACGACTGTCGACGTCGACGGGCTGGTCGGCGGGGAAGTGTCGCCGCTCGATCGCGTAGGCGGCGGAGAAGCCCGCGCCGTAGACCAGGACGAGCAGCACGACCGACCCGGGTGACCGTTCGGCGGGGGTGGCGAGGAAGAAGGTCTGCAGCTGCCACTGCAGCGAGGCGACCAGCTCGGCGAGCACGAAGGCCCGCGCGACGAAGTACCACGCGGCGAGCGCGGAGACCTCCGCGCACACGACGATGATCAGGTACATCGTGGCGACGGCGAGCGTCATGCCCACGACCCACAGGGCGATCGGCAGGGCGCTGGCAAGGTGCTGCATGCCCAGCAGGGCACCGAGGCCGACCCCCGCCGCGAGCACGAGCCTGGCGCGGGGCAGCCGCTTGCGGATGAGCAGGACGTACACGACGCACGCCGACCATTCCGCGAGGGCCGTGTAGAAGCGGGGGATGTCGGGCAGGACTTCCTGGATCACGGCGTGCGACCACCCACGTGGTCGGCCAGGGCCTGCAGGAACGCCCGACGGCGCGGACGACTGACCTGGAGGTCGGCCCCGTCGATCATGACGCAGCTGGTGGCGTCCACGCCGGTGACGTGACGAAGGTTGACCAGGTAGCAGTTGTTGCTGCGGAAGAAGCCCTTGTCCGCGAGCTGCGACTCGAAGGCCTTCAGCGTCCCGGTCGGGACATACGTGCGATCGACCCCGTGCACGATGATCTTGTGGCGGATGCTCTCGATGTAGGTGATGTCGCTGAGGTAGACCCGGGCCATCCCTGACCCGACCGAGAGCATGATCCAGTCGCCCTGCGTGCTGCGGGTCTTGTCGATCGAGCGCCGGAGCTCCTGGGAGAACGCGAAGTACGGCACCGGCTTGAGCAGGTAGCTCAGCGCGTCGACCTGGTAGCCCTTGATGGCGTACTGCGCCATGTTCGTGATGAAGACGAGCACGACCTCGCTGTCGAGGGTGCGGATGTGGCGGGCGGCTTCGAACCCGTCGATGTACGGCATCTCGACGTCGAGGAAGATGATGTCGAACCCCGACTGGTACCGCTCGACGACGTCGCGGCCGTCGGGGTAGGTCTGCACCGCGAACGTCACGTCGTGCTCGGTCTCGAACCGGTGCAGGTACGCCAGGATCTGCGCTGTCGCCGCCGGGTCGTCCTCGACGACGCCGACGCGGATCACGTGGGGCACTTTACCTTCCTTGGATCTCGGCGCCGGGCCGAGGTAGCACGGTGCCGAGAAGTACGGTACGGCGTCGCGGGCACCGCCACCCCGGACCGTCCGCGCCGGCCGGGTTTCGCCCCGTCCGGCCCGAGAGTGCAGGATGTGCGCCGAGATCGACAGGTCGTGCACGCGTTGCCGATCGGCTCAGGTGCCCGTGTTCTCCTTGTGCCGGAGAACGACGTCGCTCTGGGGTGAACCACTGGTGGTCACATCAAGAAGTGACCACCGTGCAAAGGAGCATCGATTCGTGAGCACTTCTGCGGCCAAGGTGCCGATGTCCCACCCGCTGAAGACCTTGACCCTGGTCGTCCCGTGCTTCAACTCCGCGGCCTACCTGCACCGGTGCCTCGACTCGCTCGTGCAGTGCGGTGACGACCTCGAGGTGCTCGTCGTCGACGACGGCTCGCACGACGAGACCGGCGCGATCGCCGAGGCGTATGCCGAGCGTTTCCCCGGGACCGTGCGGGTGATCCACCAACCCAACGGCGGGCACGGCTCGGCGATCAACACGGGCCTGGAGCACGCGACCGGGCAGTACCTCAAGGTGGTCGACAGCGACGACTGGCTCGACGTCGAGGCGCTCGGTCGCGTGCTGGACTCGTTGCGCACGATGGTCGCTGACGGCGCGGACGTCGACATGGTCGTGAGCAACTTCGTCTACGAGAAGGTCGACAAGCGGAACAAGAAGGCGATGCGGTACCGCGGCGTGCTGCCGACCGGTCGGGTCTTCTCGTGGGACGACGTCGGCCAGTTCGGGCCGTCGCAGTACATCCTCATGCACTCGCTGATCTACCGGACAGACCTGCTGCGCGAGTGCGGTCTGCGCCTGCCGGAACACACGTTCTACGTGGACAACCTGTACGCCTACGTCCCGCTGGCCCACGTCGAGCGGATCGTGTATCTCGACGAGGACCTCTACCGGTACTTCATCGGCCGCAGCGACCAGTCCGTCAACGAGTCGGTGATGATCGGCCGGGTCGACCAGCAGCTGCGCATCAACCGCATGATGATCGACCACGTCGGTCGGGTGCGGCGCCAGCCCGGCATCTCGATGGGACTGTGCCGCTATCTCATCCACTACGCCGAGATCGTCAGCGCCGTCTCCTCGGTGCTCCTGGTCCGCGCGGGGACGGTCGAGGCTCGGGCGCTGAAGGACGGGTTCTGGCGCGAGGTCGAGCGTGACGACCCCTGGCTCTACCGACGGCTGCGCCGACGGAGCGTGCTAGGGCAGATCACCAATCTCCCCGGCCGGCCGGGCAGGGGCATCTCGATGCTCGCCTATCGGGCGGCACAGTGGGCCGTAGGGTTCAACTAGCGCGAGCCACCTGACCGCACCGCACGGTGCGGGGAGACTGACCATGCAGGGAGTGGAGAGAAGGAGCCGTCGTGACAGACCTGGTCGTGGTCGGGTCCGGCCTCTTCGGCCTCACGGTGGCGGAGCGGATGGCCGACCGCGGCGCGAAGGTGCTGCTGCTCGAGCGGCGGTCGCGCGTCGGCGGCAACGCGTCCAGCGCGGTCGAGCCGGCGACGGGCATCGAGGTCCACACCTACGGCTCGCACCTCTTCCACACGTCGAACGAGCGGGTGTGGGCGTACGTCAACCGGTTCACCGCGTTCACGCCCTACGTCCATCGGGTCTACTCGACGCATCGGGGCGAGGTGTTCCCGATGCCGATCACCCTGGGCACGATCAACCAGTTCTTCCGGTCCGCGCTCGGCCCGGCGGCGGCGCGTGCGCTGCTCGCCGAGCAGGCCGCGGAGCTGGGCGGGAAGACTCCCGCGAACCTCGACGAGCAGGGCGTGTCGCTCATCGGCCGACCGCTCTACGAAGCCTTCATCCGGGGGTACACCGCCAAGCAGTGGCAGACCGACCCGCGAGACCTGCCGGCCTCGGTCCTCGCGCGGCTGCCCGTCCGGTACACCTATGACAACCGGTACTTCAACGACACCCACGAGGGTCTGCCGGTCGACGGGTACCAGCCATGGCTCGAGCGCATGGTCGATCACCCGAACATCGAGGTCCGGCTCGAGGTGGACTTCCTCGACCCCACCCAGCCGTTCCACCGGGACGCGCTCGTCGGGCAGGTGCCGATCGTGTACACGGGGCCGCTCGACCGGTACTTCGACGCCGCCGAGGGCGAGCTGTCGTGGCGCACGCTCGACTTCGAGCAGGAGGTGCTGCCGGTCGGCGACTTCCAGGGCACCTCGGTGATGAACTACCCCGACGCGGACGTGGCGTACACGCGGATCCACGAGTTTCGCCACTTCCACCCCGAGCGGCGCCACCCCGACGACGCGACCGTCATCATGCGCGAGTACTCGCGGTTCGCCCGGCCGGGCGACGAGCCCTACTACCCGGTGCGCACCCCGGCCGACCGGCGGTTGCTCCTCGCCTACCGCGCGCGGGCAGCGGGGGAGCAGCAGGTGTTCTTCGGCGGGCGGCTCGGCACCTACCAGTACCTCGACATGCACATGGCGATCGCCTCGGCGCTGACCATGGTCGACGAGACGGTAGGCCCCGCCGTCGGCGGCAGTCACTGAACCCAGGCGAGCCCAACGGCACGGTGGCATCGTGGGGTCAGTTCGCCACCGTTCCCGTCCGTTCAACCGGGAGGCCTCGCGATGCCTGATGACCAGCGTTCGATCGTGCTCGAGGTGGAGGTCGCCGGCACGCCCGAGGAGGTGTGGCAGGCGATCGCGACCGGCCCGGGGATCTCCTCCTGGTACGTCCCGCACACCGTCGAGGAGCGTGCGGGAGGCGCGATGACCCTGTCCTTCGGTGACGGTCCGGACATGCAGGTCGCCGGCCGGGTCGTCGCCTGGGATCCTCCCCGCCGGGTGCTCTTCGACGGCGGCGACGGAGGACTCGCCTTCGAGTGGCTGGTCGAGGCCCGTGACGGCGGACGCTGCCTCGTCCGCCTCGTGAACGCCGTCTTCGGCACCGGTCCGGAATGGGACGCTCAGTACGACGGGATGGCGCAGGGATGGAAGATGTTCCTGCTCAACCTTCAGCTCCACCTGGAGCACTTCCGTGGCCAGGTCGCGACGGCCATGTTGCCGACGGCGATGTGGGAGGTGCCAGCCCACGCAGCATGGGCGGCGCTCACCGAGGCGCTTCACCTCCCGGCGTCGCCCGCGATCGGCGAGCGGGTCGTCGTGAGAGCCACCGACACGCCGACGCTCTCCGGCACGGTCGTCGATGCCGCGGGGTGGCGCCTCGCCCTGCTCCTCGACGGACCGTGCCCGGGCACAGCGTTCCTTGCCGTCGAAGGAACGGGCGAGCAGGTGAGCGTGTCGATCTGGTCCTACCTCTACGGCCCGGATCGCGCCGTCGTGGCGGCGCGCGAGGCGCCGCACTGGCAGCGCTGGCTCACCGAGCACGCCCCTTCGTGACGTCGGCCCGGCCCGGGGTAGTCCGTCTCGAGGGTCCTCAGCGCACCGCTGAGGGCAGCTACCCCGGTGGTGGCGGTGGTCGCAGGTGGCGCGGACGGACGGCACCTCGGGCGGAGGCCCTCGACCCCAGGGGAGCGCGCCTGGCCGCGGCGGCCGACTCCCGGGCCAGGAACGCGCCGATCTCCCCGATCGTGCTCATCAACGGTGCGGGGAAGACGACCGTGGAGTTCTTGTCGACCCCCAGCTCGACGAGCGTCTGCAGGTTGCGCAGCTGCAGCGCCACCGGGTGCGCCATCATGACGTCCGACGCGTCCCCGAGGGCGGCCGCTGCCAGGTGCTCGCCCTCGGCGTTGATGATCTTGGCGCGCTTCTCCCGCTCGGCCTCGGCCTGACGTGCCATGGCGCGCTTCATGCTCTCCGGCAGCTGGATGTCCTTCAGCTCGACCAGCGTCACCTCGACGCCCCACTCGCCGGTCGTGACATCGAGGATCTCCCGGATGTCGACGTTGATCCGGTCCGTCTCGGTGAGGATCTCGTCGAGCATGTGCTGGCCCACCACCTTGCGCAGCGTCGTCTGGGCGATCTGGTCGATGGCGGCACGCACGTTCTCGATGGCGATCACCGACCGCACCGCGTCGACCACGCGGTAGTACGCCACAGCGGACACGTCCACGCTCACGTTGTCACGCGTGATGATCCCCTGCGACTGGATCGGCAGGGTGACGATCCGCAGGGACACCCGGGTGAGCACGTCGATCACCGGGATGATGATCTGCAGGCCGGGGTCTCGCGTCCCGCGGAGCCGTCCGACCCGAAGAAGCACGCCCTTCTCGTACTGCTTGACGACCTTGACCGCCAGCGCCAGCCCGACGACGACCAGCAGCGCCACGACGAGCAGAACGATGGCCGGGGTGCTCACGAGAAACCTCCAGATCGCTTGGATTCCACGCTACCGCGGCGGGCTCAGTCGAAATAGGTGGTGATCGCCGCGGCCTCCTGGTCGATCGTCTCGGTGCTGACGAGGTCGCCGGCCTGGTCGGTGAGCACCGTGGTCCATGACCTCACGATGTCGGCGGCCGTGCCGCTCGCGTAGAGGGTCGCGGTCAGGTCGGCGAGGGTGCTCGCGTACAGGGCGGCGAACTCGTCGTCGGCCATGAAACGTTCCGCGAGCACGTTGCCGCCCATGCCTCCGCCGGGCTGGCCTGCCGCGCCGCCGCCGGGCGCGGCGCCACCGGTCGGCCGGCCAGGACGGTCGCCGTCCGGCATCGCGCCGTCGGGCATCGCGCCGTCGGGCATCGCCCCGCCCGCCGGACCCCCGCCCGCCGCGTCGCCGCCGGCGGTGTTCTGCGTGCCGAAGGACAGGTTCTGGTCCCAGGCGACCACCGTGAACACGCCACTGGTGGTGTCGTAGTGCAGGTAGGAGTTGTTCCCGGGGCCGGAGATGTCGTCGAAGTTGTCGACGAGCTCCTGCATCGCGAGGTAGGTCGCGAACGCCGTGACGTCGAGGTGAGCGGCGAGCTCGGCGTTGAACGTCGCGTCGTCGGCGCCGTCGATCCACGCCAGGAAGTCGATCAACGGGGTCAGGTCCTCGTCGCCCGCCTCCTGGTCGAAGACGTCGTCGTAGGACGCCGGGTCGTCCCCGCGGTAGGAGTAGTCGCCGTCGGCCTCGGCCTTGTACAGTAGGCCGGCCGAGCCGAACGAGGCGGCGTCCCACGCGTCGTCGGGGTTCTCGATGATCAGTCGCAGGTCCGCATCGCCGCCGTTGACGCTGAACCGGGACGCGGCCGCCTGCTCGGTGGCCAGCCCGCTGAGCCCGATCAGCTCGAGCGCCACGGCCTCGTTCAGCGCGGTCTCGGTGGTGCTGGACCGCACCACGAACGACGTCGTGCCGTCGAAGGACAGGCTGTCGTCGGACTTGTCGAGGCGGATGAGCCAGGGCAGCGCGGCCGGGTCCTCGGCGTCGGCGGCGGTCAGGCCGCGCAGCGAGGAGTTGCCCTTCAGGCGCAGCCCGACGTCCTCGAAGGTGGTGCCGTCGATCGTGACCGTGGCGGTGATCCACGCCTTCTCGCCGGTGGACTGGTACGACGCGATCATCGCGTCGTAGTCATCGTCGTCGTAGGTCACCGCGATGTCGTGCACGGTGGCGCTGTCGAAGAGCCTGCTGGTCGACGAGCTCGAGGCCGCCGAGGACCCGGAGCCCGTGGCGGTCGTCGTCGCGCACGCGGTCAGGCCCCCCAGCGCCAGCGTCGTCCCGAGCACGACGGCGCCCGCCCGGAACCGGCGGGGGGTAGGGCGAAGGACGAGCGGGGGCGTTGTCATCCGCCCAGCAAAGCGGTGGCGCCTGTGTCAGACAGGTGGTTCTGCTGTGTGTCAGCCGAGAGTCGCCGCCGCGGGCTCGTAGCGGCAGCTGGGATCCTCCGCCAACGGGTCGCCCGTGACGGCGAACGCGTGGGAACGCGATCCGCCGCACACGGTGCGGAACTCGCAACGACCGCACCTGCCGCCGAACCCATCGGGGTCGCGGAGCGACTGCAGGAGCGGGGAGGAGCGGTAGATCTCGGGGAAGGGTGTGCCGTGGACGGACCCGGCCGGAGCCGGCAGGAATCCACTGGGGTAGACGGTGCCCACGTGGTCGATGAAGGCGAACCCGCGCCCGGAGTTCACGTCGATCGGTGGGCGGGGTCGGCGTCGTTGGGGTTCCTGCCCGGCGAGGAGTCTCGCGGTGTCCCGGCGCAGGGCGTCGCGCAGGGGGCCCACGGGAAAGGCTTCGTCGAGGTTGTCCACGCCGGACCGCTGGATCGCGAGGCGCCGGTAGTGGGGTGCCTCCGTGGTCTTGATCGCGATGAACGAGGAGGCGTCGTGCAGCCAGTGCAGGACCTCCTCCTCGTCGGCCGCGGTCAGGGGTTCGAGGGCCTTCCCGCGACCGGTCGGGATCAGGAAGAACACGCTCCACAGGGATGCGCCGAGGTCGATGACGGTCTTGAGGACCTCGGGCAGCTCGTGGACGTTGCCGCTGGTGACGGTGGTGTTGATCTGCAGCCGGAAGCCGACGTCACGCACCATGCGGGCGGCCTCGAGCGTGGCGTCGAAGACCCCGTCGACGCCGCGGAAGGAGTCGTGGGTCTGCGCGCTCGCGCCGTCCAAGGACAGCGAGACCGCCTTCGCCCCGGCCGCGTGCAGCTCGACCAGTACCGGCCGGGTGAGCCGGTCCGTGACCGACGGCGACAGCGCCATGCTCAGGCCGAGCTCGGTGCCGTGGGCGACGAGCTCGGGCAGGTCCGGCCGTTCGAACGGGTCTCCGCCGGTGAGGACGACCAGGGGGCGCGGGGTCCCGAACGAGGCCAGCTCGTCCAGCAGGCGCTTGCCCTCCGCGGTGCTGAGCTCGAGCGGGTTGCGGCTGCGGATGGCCTCGGCGCGGCAGTGGGTGCAGGCGAGCTGGCAGGCGCGGGTCACCTCCCAGATCACGATGAACGGCCGCTCGGACGCGTCGTGGTGCAGGTGTCGGACGGCGCTCGGGGCGGGGATGGTCGGCCCTCTCGATCGATGGCTGGCGGCAGGGGGCTGCTGCGCTCACGTACCGTGATGTGGAGCCCGCGGCCTCGTCGTCGCCGGCGGGTTGTTTTTACTACACTTTCGAGGAAAACTACAGTCGTGCCTTCCGAACCCATCGACGCCCGGACCCATCGAGTGCTCTCGGGTGCCAGCCGGGTCGCGGTGCTCGAGGTCATCCGGGCCGACGGCCCTCTCGACATCCAGGCCATCGCCACCCGGGTCGCGCTGCACCCCAACACGGTGCGCTCGCACCTCGACCGGCTCATCAAGGCCGGACTCGTCGAGAGCTCGGTCAGCGCGCGGGTCACGCCGGGACGGCCCCGCCTGAGCTTCGCTGCGGTCGCGGGCACGACGTCGGGCCCCGACGACTCCTACCGGATGCTGGCGGGCGTCCTGGCCGGTGCCATCGGTGCCAGCGCGTCGGAACCTGGCGCCGTGGCTACGGAGATGGGGAGGCGCTGGGGGCGGCAGGCCACCCCGCTCGACGAGGGAGTCGGTCCGCTCGACGGTGCAGGCGTGGTCGATCGCATCGTCACCTTGCTCGACGACGTCGGCTTCGCGCCTACCGTTCGCGGCTCCGACCAGGCCGTGCCGATCGACGCCGCGGGCGACCCGACCGTGATCGAGCTGCACCGGTGCCCGTTCGTCGAGGTCGCCCGCGAGCACCGCGACGTCGTGTGCGCCGTGCACCTCGGCCTGATGCAGGGTGCGCTCGAGCAGCTGGATGCGCCGCCCACAGCGGTCCGGCTCGAACCGTTCGTGCGTCCGGACCTGTGCCTGGTCCACCTCGCGCCGGGAGCGACCGGCGCCCACGCCGAGCAGTAGGTGCCGCGGGCGCCGGCCAGGGGTGGACGGCGCTACGCCGCCGCGACCCGCCCGATCCGCACGCGCCACACCTCGGGCCCCTCCTCGAGGGCGTCCCAGGTGAACTCGCCCGCGTTCTCCGCCGCCAGCTGGTAGTACAGCGGCTTCGGGTCGTGGTCGTTGACCAGCACGAACCCGGTCCCGGGCAAGAGCGCGGCAAAGGTCGTGAAGATCAGGTCGTGGCGGATGCGGGGGATCTCCGGGCGGACATCGAGCAGCGGGTCGGTCGTGGGCATGGTGGGGTCCTCTCGGTGAAACGGGAATGAGGCGTCGAGCGGGGCTTCGTGCTCGGTCTCCAGCAGAGCGGCGTGGTGCATGGCCCCGTCCAGGCGTTGCGCCTGGACGGGGTGCGAGTGACGGAGCAGCACCCAGCCGTCGGCGGCCAGGCGGCCGGCGAGCTGCGGCTGCCCCGCCAGCGGGAGCTGTCGGCAGGTGCGGGCCAGGACCCGGGTGAGCTGATCGGTGACGTCCGCGGCCTCAGCCGGCACGGGTGATCTCCACGCGCCACTCCAGCGGGCCGGTCTCGAGGTAGGTCCAGGTGAACCGCCCCGGCCAGAGCGCCTCCGTCTGGTAGCGCAGGGGCTTGGGGTCGTGGTCGTTGAGGATGACGAAGCTGCCGCCGGGGAGCAGCTCGTCGAGCCGGGCGAAGATGATCTCGTGCCGGCCACCGTGCGGGAGGCTGCGGACGTCGAGCTGGTCCGGCTCGTCGGCACCGAGGAGCTCGTGCATCCCGGCCAGCGCGGCGCTCAGGTCGATGCCGGCGGCGTCCAGGGCCGGGAGCAGCAGGTCGTTCTCCTTGGCCAGGTGCACCGTGAAGAGCGCCTGGGCCGAGCCGGCCGCCACGGCTACCGCGAAGGCGTCGTGGATGCTGTCGAGGTCGGTCACGAGCAGGTCGAGCGCGCGGTGCTCGGCGATCATGGCCTCGACCAGGAGCCGGGTGCCCTCCAGGCGCGCGCCGGCGGCGTAGAGCACGGCCTCCTCGGCGTGGGCGTGGGGCATCAGCTCGGTGGCGAACCAGGCGACGAGCGCGGTGCGCGCCTCTTCGAACCGTCCGACGCGCGTGCCGGCGATCACGTCGTCGGCCAGCGCGGCCAGCTCGGCCGCGAGGGCGGTGTGGTGGCGGGTGATCGCGCCGATCACCTCGACGTTCGGCGTCGATGCGACGGGTGCAGCCGACGTCGGGGCAGGGGGAGCGGAGGCGATCTGGTGGATGTCGAGGGACATCGGGTCTCCTTGAGGAGTGGGGTGCTCGGGGCGGACGACGAGCCGTCAGTTGTTTTTACTACACTTTCAGTGAAAACTGTATCCCGTGCCCCTCGAACCGAACGACGCCCTCGCCCGCAGCGCCCGCAGCGCCCGCCGCGCCCGCTTCGGGAGTGCGGCATGAGCCGCGACCTGCTGTCCGTGGCCCGTCTGGTGGGACCGGGGACCGAGGCGGCGCAGCTGCGGGACGCGTTGCGGGACGTGATCGACCCCGAGCTCGGCGTCGACATCATCAATCTCGGGCTGGTCTACGGCCTCGAGGTCGACGGCCGCGAGGCCTCCGTCCTGATGACCACCACGACACCGGCGTGCCCGCTGGGGGAGTACCTCACCGACGAGGTGCGCCGGGTTCTCGTGACCGGGGGGTGGGTCGACCGGGTCGAGGTCGTCATCACCCACGTGCCGGCGTGGACCCCGGACCTGATGTCCGTCGAGACCAAGCGGGCCTTCGGGTGGTGACGGCCGCGGTCCGGGCCCCCCAGCGGGTGGCCCGCCGCCGCCTGCCGCTGTTCGCCGCCGCCCTGGCCTGCCTGCTCGCCGGGCTCTGGGGCGGCCTCGTGCTGCTCGGCCTGCCGGTGCCGACCCTGCTGCCGATGGCGGCCGCGGACCACGGTCCGCTGATGGCGCTCGGGTTCCTGGGAACGGTGATCTCGCTCGAACGGGCCGTGGCCCTCGGGCGCCGGTGGGCGTTCGCCGCTCCCGCGCTCGCCGGCGCCGGTGGGCTCGCGCTGCTGGTGAGCCTGCCGCCCGTCGTCGGCCGCCTGCTGCTGTGCGCGGCGTCGATCGTGCTCGTGGTCGTGTACGTCGTCGTGCACCGGATCCAGCCCGCGCTGCACCTGCGGGTGATGGCCGCGGGCGCGGTCTGCTGGTACGTGGCCACGGTGCTGTGGCTCGCGGGGTGGTCCCTGCCGCGGCTGGTGCCGTGGATCGCGGGCTTCCTCGTGCTGACGATCCTCGGCGAGCGGCTGGAGCTCGCCCGGGTCGCACTGCTGACCCGCCGCTCGATCCGAGAGTTCCTGGTCGGGGCGTCGCTCTTCGGGGCCGGACTGGTCCTGAGCACGACGACGGCGATCACCGGGTCGGCGGGGATCCGCCTCGCGGGGGCGGGCATGGTGGCGCTCGCGGTGTGGGGCGCCGCGCACGACGTCGCCCGGCGCACCGTGAAGATCCCCGGGGTCACACGGTTCATGGCGGTGTGCCTGCTGACCGGGTATCTCTGGCTGGCGATCGCCGGCGTGATCTGGCTGGCCGCGGGGAACCTCGGGGTGACGGTCGAGGTCTACGACGCCGCGCTGCACACGGTGTTCCTCGGGTTCGTGATGTCGATGATCTTCGGGCACGCGCCCGTCATCGTGCCCGCCGTGCTGCGGGTCCGGCTGCCGTTCCACCGGTGGTTCTACGCCCACGTGGCGCTGTTGCACGTGTCCCTGCTGGTGCGCGTGATCCTCGGGGATGCCGCGGGGATCGAGCTGTGGTCGCGGATCGGCGGGGTGGGCACCGAGCTGGCCATCCTCGGGTTCCTCGCGGCGTCGGTCACCGCGGTGCGGCTCTCGCGTCGACCGGGGGTGCCCGCATGACGACGACGCAGCCGCGGTGGGGCGGGCTCGTGCTCGGGGCCGTCATGGTCGCCGTCGCGCTGGTGGTGACCCTGACCGGCAGCGGCGTGGGCGCCGGTGGCGACGCGCGCGCCGTCGTGGGCGCGGGCGGCACCCAGACCGTCGAGGTGACGCTCGTCGGGATGACGATCACACCGTCGGTCATCGAGGTGCCCGCGGGCACGCGCCTGGTCTTGGAGGTCACCAACACCGACGCGATGCGGCACGACCTTACGCTCGACACCGGTCAGCGGACCCCGCTGCTCGGCACCGGCGAGTCCGCGACGGTCGAGGTGGGCACCGTGGACGCCGCCATCACCGGCTGGTGCACCGTGCCCGGGCACCGGGCGGCCGGGATGACCCTGAGCATCGTGGCCGTCGGCGCGGACGCCGGCGACGCCGGTGCGGCCGACCCGGCCGGATCCGAGCACGAGATGGGTGCCATGGCGACCGGCACGGTCGACCTGCACGGCGACCCCGGGCCCGATTGGCGTCCGTACGACCCGACCCTGCAACCGGCCCCCGGCGCCACCGAGCACCGCCTGACGATGACCGTCGCCGATACCGAGGTCGAGGTCGCCCCCGGCGTGCGCCAGACCCTGTGGACCTTCAACGGGACCGCACCGGGGCCCACGCTGCACGGCAAGATCGGCGACGTCTTCACGATCACGTTCACGAACGCCGCGAGCATGGGGCACGGCATCGACTTCCACGCGGGTTCGCTCGCACCGGACGGGCCGATGCGCACGATCGACCCGGGCCAGTCGCTCACCTACCAGTTCGTCGCGACGAACTCCGGGGCGTGGCTGTATCACTGCAGCACGATGCCGATGGCCCTGCACATCGCCAACGGCATGTTCGGTGCGGTCATCATCGACCCGCCGAACCTGCCCGCCGTCGACACCGAGCTCGTGCTCGTGCAGTCCGAGCTGTACCTGGGCGCCGCCGGCGGCACGGCCGACGAGGCCAAGATCGCCGCCGAGGCACCCGACGCCGTGGTGTTCAACGGCTACCCCGACCAGTACGACCACGCCCCGATCGAGGTCAAGGTGGGGACGCGGGTCCGGGTGTGGGTGGTCGACGCCGGGCCGCAGCGGGCGACGGCCTTCCATGTGGTCGGGGCCCAGTTCGACACGGTCTTCAAGGAGGGCGCCTACCTGCTGCGCCCCGGCAACGCGGAGCACGGCGCCGCGCAGGTGCTCGATCTCGCGGCGGCCCAGGGCGGCTTCGTCGAGTTCGAGCTCCCCGAGGCAGGGCGCTACCCGTTCATCGACCACGCCATGGTCGACGGCGAACGCGGCGCCCACGGCTTCTTCGAGGCGTCGTGATTCTCGTCGTCGCCTCGTAGCGATCAGCGGCGCGTCTTCTCCGACTTCTCCCAGCCCCGGCGCGGCGCGCGGGCGCCGAAGCGTTCGCTCTTGGCGCGGTAGACCACGTAGGGGCGCCACAGGTAGAACAGCGGCGCGCTGAACACGTGCACGAGGCGGGTGAACGGCCACAGCGCGAACAGGAGCATCGCGGCCATGCCGTGCGCCTGGAACGGGAACGGCGCCTCGGCCATCAGCTCAGGGTGCAGCTGGAACGTGAAGATGCCGCGGAACCACACCGAGACGCCCTCGCGGTAGTCGTAGTGGTCGTACAGGTTGAGCACCCCGGAGCCGATCGTGTTCCACAGCCCGAAGAAGATCACGACGCCGAGCACGAGGTACATCGTCTTGTCCATGCGGGTCGTGGCCCCGAACACCGCGCCGTTGGTCCGCCGCCGGTAGATCAGCAGCGACATGCCGACCACCGTCGCCAGGCCCGCGAGCAGGCCGACGCTCACCGCCATCGCGTGGTAGACCGACTCGGACAGGCCGACCGCATCCGTCCAGCTCTTCGGGATGCCGAGCCCCATCACGTGCCCGGCGAACACGGCGAGGATCCCGAAGTGGAACAGCGGGCTGCCCCAGCGCAGCAGCTTGCTCTCGTACAGCTGCGACGAGCGGGTCGTCCAACCGAATTTGTCGTACCGGTAGCGCCAGGCGTGCCCGGTGATGAAGATCGCCAGGCAGACGTACGGGACGACCACCCAGAGCACGATGTCGAGCGTGGTGGTCATGGCCTGGCTCCCTTGACGTCCGGCAGTGCATACGGTTCCAGCCCGACGGACTCGTCGGGCGGGCCCTGCGCGGCCAGCCGGGCCACGGCCTCGCGCTCGTCGCCGACCAGCGCGGGCAGCGTGGCGCAGACCGCCACCAGCGCGCCGGCGTACGGCGAGCCGGCGTCGAGCAGCGCCAGGCGCAGGACCTCCAGCCCGGCGCGGTGCTCGAGCAGCAGCCGCGTGCCGACCTCGGCGTCCTGGGTGGCGGAGAACTCGAGCAGCACGCACAGGTGGTCCGGGAGCTCCTCGTCGGTGAGCTCGAGCCCGGCCGCGCGGTAGGCCTGCTTGAAGCTGAGCAGGGCGACGCCGCGCTGGCGGGTGTCCCCGTGCCCGTAGTACGTGAGGTACAGGCACGCGCGCCGGCGCATGTCGAACCCCTCGACGTAGTCGACGGTGAGCTGGGTCAGCGCCGTGCGCTCGAGGTGGTCCAGCACCCCCTCGAGGGCGGACCGAGCCGGGTCCGGCACCGCGGCGACGGCGATGCGCAGGTCCGGGATCCGCGCGATCAGATCCTCGCCCGGGTAGTCGAGCACGATCCCGGCGACGCGGTGCACGATGGCGATCTGGCGGGCGTCGAGCCCGCGCCCCTTGGCCCGGCGGGCGGTGCGGGGCATCGGCAGCGGGCTCACGGGGTGTCCTGCCCATCCGGCGCGGACTCGGTGCGGGGTTCCGCGGGCGGTCCGTCGCGGCCGGGGAACAGCCCGGGCGGCGTGCCCCGCCCGTCCCAGTTCAGCATGTTGACCCGGGTGGCCGGTCCCGTGCCCGCACCCGCGGTCGTGTCGGAGGTCTGCCGGTCCTTGAGCACCCGGAAGTTCTCCACGGCCAGTGGCGTGCCGGCCCCGGAGCCCTCGCCGAACGGCCCCGAACCGCCCATGCCGGGTCCGCCGTCGTAGTCCAGCGAGCATTCGGTGGCGAGCTCTTCGAGGTTGTGCGCCTGCTCGGCGTGCGCCGGCGGGATCACGTACCGCTCGTCGTACTTGGCGATCGCGAGCAGCCGGAACATCGCGTCCATCTCGCCGGTGGTCATCCCGACCGCGGCCGGGATGGACGGGTCGCCGGGGCGGCCCATGTTGATGTCGCGCATGTACGAGCGCATCGCGGCGAGCTTCTTCAGCACGCCGGTGACCGGCTCGGTGTCCCCGGCGGTGAACAGCTCCGCGAGGTACTCCACCGGGATCCGCAGCGTGTCGATCGCGGCGAACAGGTTCCCGGCCTCCTCGGCGTCCTCGCCGGTCTCCTGCACGACGTCGACCACGGGGGACAGCGGCGGGATGTACCAGACCATGGGCATGGTGCGGTACTCCGGGTGCAGCGGCAGGGCGACCTTGAACGTGCTGATCAGGGCCCAGATCGGCGAGCGCTGCGCAGCGTCGACCCAGTCGCGGGGGATGCCGGCCCGCTCGGCCTCGCGCATGACGGTCGGGTCGAACGGGTCGAGGAACACGCCGCGCTGGGACTCGAGCAGGTCCTTCGGGTCGGTGACCGTGGCCGCCTCGAGCACCTTGTCGGCGTCGTACAGCACGAGCCCGATGTACCGCAGCCGGCCGACGCACGTCTCGGCGCACACCGTGGGCAGGCCGACCTCGATGCGCGGGAAGCAGAACGTGCACTTCTCGGCCTTGCCGGTCTTGTGGTTGAAGTAGATCTTCTTGTACGGGCACCCGGTGACGCACTTGCGCCAGCCGCGGCACTTGTCCTGGTCGACCAGCACGATGCCGTCCTCGGCGCGCTTGTAGATCGCCCCCGACGGGCACGACGCGGCGCAGGACGGGTTCAGGCAGTGCTCGCAGATGCGCGGCAGGTAGAACATGAACGTCTGCTCGTAGGCGAGCTTCACCTTGTCCGACACCTTGGCGAGGATCGGGTCGGCCGCCAGCAGCTCGGAGCCGCCGAGGTCGTCGTCCCAGTTCGCGCTCCAGGTGATGTTCATGTCCTTGCCGGTGATCAGCGACATCGGCCGGGCGACCGGGCTGTGCTCCTGCAGGGGCGCGTTCGTCAGCGTCTCGTAGTCATAGGTCCACGGCTCGTAGTAGTCCTCGATCGAGGGCAGCTTGGGGCTGGAGAAGATCGTGGCGAGGTTCTTGATCCTGCCGCCGGCCTTCAGTCGCAGGCGTCCGCGCTTGGTCAGCGTCCAGCCGCCCTCCCACTTCTCCTGGTCCTCGTAGGTGCGCGGGTAGCCCTGCCCGGGGCGGGTCTCGACGTTGTTGAACCACACGTACTCGGTTCCGGTCCGGTTGGTCCACGCCTGCTTGCAGGTGACCGAGCAGGTGTGGCAGCCGATGCACTTGTCGAGGTTCATCACCATCGACATCTGGGCCATGACGCGCATGTCTAGTACTCCACAGTCTGCGAGCGACGACGGATGACCGTCACCTCGTCGCGTTGGTTGCCGGTGGGGCCGAGGTAGTTGAACGCGAAGGTCAGCTGCGCGTAGCCGCCGATGAGGTGGCTCGGCTTCATCAGGATCCGGGTCAGGGAGTTGTGGATGCCGCCGCGTTTGCCGGAGGTCTCGGTCTTGGGCACATCGATCAGGCGGTCCTGCGCGTGGTACATGTACACCGTGCCCTCGGGCATCCGGTAGGAGACGATCGCCCGGGCCACGACCACGCCGTTGCGGTTGACGGCCTCGATCCAGTCGTTGTCCTTGACGCCGATCTTCGCCGCGTCCACCTCGCTCATCCAGATCCCCGGCCCGCCGCGCGACAGGCTGAGCATCAGCAGGTTGTCCTGGTACTCGGAGTGGATCGACCACTTCGAGTGCGGGGTCAGGTAGCGCACGGTGATGCCGAGCTCGCCGGTGTCGCCGAGCTCGGGCTCGTCGAACAGGGCCGTCATGCTCAGCGGCGGCCGGAAGATCGGCAGCTGCTCGCCCAGCTCGGTGATCCAGTCGTGGTCGAGGAAGAAGTGCATCCGCCCGGTCAGGGTGTGCCACGGCTTGAGCCGCTCGACGTTGATGGTGAACGGCGAGTACCGCCGCCCGCCGGTCTCCGAGCCGGACCACTCCGGCGAGGTGAGCACCGGCATCGGGGCGGCCTGGGTGTCGGCGAACGTGACCTGCTTGCCCTCGTTCTCGGCCGCCAGATCGACCAGCGGTCGGCCGGTGCGCTTCTCCAGGGCCCGGAAGCCCGCGGTGGCCAGGTGACCGTTCGTGGTGCCCGACTGCGCCAGGATCGACTCGCACACGTGGATGTCGCGCTGCAGCGACGGGCGACCGTCCGCGACGCCGCCGCGGATCCGGCCGTTCTTGTGGCCCAGGTACTCGATCGGCTTGGTCAGGTCGTAGGTGATCCCCTTGGTGGTCGCCCCGAGGGTGTCGGCCAGCGGGCCGAGCGCCCCGAGCTTCTCCGCGACGGCGCCGTAGTCGCGCTCGACGACGACGAGCTTGGGCATGGTCTTGCCCGGGATGGGCTCGCACTCGCCGAACTTCCAGTCCAGGACCCGGCCCGACGGCGTCGCCATCGCGTCGGGAGTGTCGTGCAGCAGGGGCATCGCCACGACGTCCTTGCGGACGCCGAGGTGCTCGGTCGCCATGGCCGAGAACGCCTTGGCGATCGTGTGGAACGCGTCGAAGTCGGTGCGGGTCTGCCACGGCGGGGCGATGGCGGGGTTGAACGAGTGCACGAAGGGGTGCATGTCGGTGCTGGACAGGTCGTACTTCTCGTACCAGGTGGCGGCCGGCAGCACGATGTCGGAGAACAGCGTGGTGCTGGTCATCCGGAAGTCGAGGGTGAGCAGCAGGTCGAGCTTGCCGATCGGGGCGTCGTCGCGCCAGGTGACGTCGCGCGGGCGGTTGACCGCCTCGGCCTCGGTCGCGCGCACGGCGTGGTCGGTGCCGAGCAGGTGCTTGAGGAAGTACTCGTTGCCCTTGCCCGAGCTGCCCAGCAGGTTCGAGCGCCAGACCGTGAGCAGGCGCGGGTAGTTGGTCGGCGCGTCGGGGTCCTCGCCGGCGAACTTCAGCGAGCCGTCCTTGAGCGCCGCGGGGACGTACTGGTCCACCGGGACCCCGGCGGCGTCGGCGTCGTCGGCCAGGGTGAGCGAGCTGCGGTCGAACGTCGGGTACGACGGCATCCAGCCCAGCCGGGCGGACTTGGCCAGCACGTCGACCATCGCCATGCCGGAGAACATGCCCTTGGCCTTGCCGGAGGCGAGCGCGTCCGCGCTGAACGTGTCGTAGCGGTACTGGTCGGAGTGCAGGTACCAGTACGCGGTCTGGATCATGTGCCGCGGCGGCCGCGACCAGTCGAGCGCGTTCGCGTACTGGTTGAAGCCGGTCAGCGGGCGGACCTTCTCCTGCCCGACGTAGTGCGCCCAGCCGCCGCCGTTGACGCCCTGCGTGCCGCACAGCGTGGTGAGCGTGAGGAAGGCGCGGTAGATCGTGTCGGCGTGGAACCAGTGGTTCACCCCGGCGCCCATGATGATCATCGAGCGACCCTTGGACTCCTCGGCGTTGGCCGCGAACTCCCGGCCGATCCGTTCGGCCTTCGCTGCCGGGACACCGGTGATGGTCTCCTGCCACGCCGGGGTGCACGGGCTGGAGGCGTCGTCGTACCCGGTCGCCCAGGTGCCGGGCAGGCCCGGGCGGCCGACGCCGTACTGGGCCAGGAGCAGGTCGAACACGGTGGTCACGAGGTGGCCGCCGACCACGCGGGTCGGCACGCCGCGGGCGATCACCGCGGCGGACCCGTCGACGGCGTCGAACCGCGGCAGGTCGATCGCCGCGACGCCGCTGCCGGCCCCGTCGGCGCTCAGGCGCGGGACGGTGTCGCCGAGGTCGAGGTTCCACTTGCCCTCGCCCTCGGTGCCGTAGCGGAAGCCCAGCGAGCCGTTCGGCACGACGGCCTCGCCGGTCGCGTCGTCGAGCAGCACGGTCTTGAACTCGGCGTGCTCACTGCGTTCGCCGAGGTCGGCCGCGGTGAGGAACTTGGCCGGGACGTAGTGGTCGCCCTGCTGCTCGAGGGTGACCAGGAACGGCAGGTCGGTGAACTTGCGCACGTACCCGTCGAAGTACTCCGTGGTGCGGTCGACGAAGAACTCCTTGAGCACCACGTGCCCCATGGCCATCGCGAGCGCGCCGTCCGTGCCGGGGGCGGGGGCGAGCCACTCGTCGGCGAACTTGACGTTGTCGGCGTAGTCGGGGGAGACGGCGATGACCTTCTGGCCGCGGTACCGCGCCTCGACCATCCAGTGCGCGTCGGGGGTGCGGGTCACCGGGACGTTGGAGCCCCACATGATCAGGTAGCCCGCGTCCCACCAGTCGCCGGACTCCGGCACGTCGGTCTGGTCGCCGAACACCTGCGGGGAGGCGACCGGCAGGTCGGCGTACCAGTCGTAGAACGACAGCATCGCGCCGCCGAGCAGCGAGTAGAACCGCGACCCGACCCCGTGGGACACCATCGACATCGCGGGGATCGGGGAGAACCCGGCGATCCGGTCCGGGCCGTGCTCCTTGATGGTGTGCACGTGGGCCGCGGCGATCATCTCGGTGGCCTCGTCCCAGGTCGCGCGCACCAGCCCGCCCTTGCCGCGGGCCGC
This sequence comes from Pengzhenrongella frigida, assembly GCF_004168625.1. Lineage (GTDB taxonomy): Bacteria > Actinomycetota > Actinomycetes > Actinomycetales > Cellulomonadaceae > Pengzhenrongella > Pengzhenrongella frigida. The sequence continues at coordinate 129,489 of NZ_SDWW01000001.1, read as the reverse complement.
CTTGTAGCGCGCCGAGCGGACCGGGTCGGCCATGATGTCGGCCCACGCGGCGACCGGCTCACCCAGGCGGGCACGCGCCTCGCGGTACATCTCCAGCAGCACCCCGCGCACGTAGGGGTAGCGCACGCGGGTGGGGGAGTAGGTGTACCAGGAGAACGCGGCCCCGCGCGGGCAGCCCCGGGGCTCGTACTCGGGGCGGTCCGGGCCGGTCGAGGGGTAGTCGGTCTGCTGGGTCTCCCAGGTGATGATGCCGTCCTTGACGTACACCTTCCACGAGCAGGACCCGGTGCAGTTGACCCCGTGCGTCGAACGGACCACCTTGTCGTGGCTCCACCGGTCGCGGTAGAACGTGTCGGCGTCGCGCCCCCCGATCTGGTGCAGCGTGCGCAGGTCGGGCGACACCTCCTTCTTCTGGAAGAACCGCCGGGTCTTGAGCAGGGCCTCGGTGACGTCGTCGTCCATCCGGGAGGCGGGCTTCGGCGGGTTGTTCTGCAGTGTCACGAGCGGGTCCCTCTTTCGAGAAGTTCGACGGTCGAAGCGTTCCGGTCGAGCTGGCTTTCCGGTCGAGCTGGCGGTCCGGTCGAGCTAGACGGTCGCGACCGCCCGGGCGGAGCGCCGCAGGGGGCCGCGGGTGAACAGCGCCGCGCTCAACGAGACTACGGCGAGCAGGGCGAGTCCGATGGAGTAGTCGCCGACGGCGCTGAAGACGGCGCCCATCACCAGCGGCGGCACGAAGCCGCCGAGCCCACCGGCGGCGCCGACGATGCCCGTGACCGCACCCACCTTGGTCTTCGGCGCGAGGATCGCCACGAGCGCGAACGTCGCCCCGGCGGACGAGCCCAGCGCCGCGGCGAGGCCGAGGAACGCGATCGTGCCGACCGGGACCAGGGGCAGCTCGAGCGCGGCCAGGCCGGCCAGGACCGCCGCCGCGGTGAAGTCCACGACGAGCACGCTCACCGGGTTGTACCGGTCGGAGAGCCAGCCGCCGACCGGACGAGCCGCGACGGCCAGCACCACGAACCCGGCGGTGCGCATCGCGGCGTCGTTCGGCACCAGGTCGAACGCGTTGATCAGGTAGGTCGGCAGGTACACGCTGAACGCGACGAACCCGCCGAAGCCCACCGCGTACACGAACGACAGCTGGGCCGTGGCGGGGATCTTGGCGGTCGCCCAGGTCCGGGCCAGGAAGGAGCCGGTCGGACGGACGCGCCCGGGGGCGTCGCGGATCAGCAGCGCCGAGACGATCGCGTACACCGTCAGCACGCCGGCCACGATGAGGAACGGCGCCTCGGGGCCGAGGCTGTCGGTCAGCCGGACGGTGGTGAATGCGGAGATCGCCGTGCCGCCCATGCCGATCCCGAAGATCCCCAGCGCGGTACCCCGGCGCACGGGCGGGTACCAGGAGTTGACCAGCGGGACCCCGATCGCGAACGCGGTGCCGCCCAGCCCGAGGAAGAACCCGCCGACCAGCATCGCCGCGAAGCTCTCGGCGACCAGCCCGACGTAGAGCACCGGCAGGACGGTCAGGATGCTGATGGCGGGGAACATGATCCGCGCCCCGACCCGGTCCGTCAGCGCCCCGACCGGGATCCGGCCGAGCGACCCGACGATGACCGGGACGGCCACGAGGACCGCTTGCTGGAAGACGGTCAGGCCGAGCTGGTCGCGATAGGCGGCGCCGAGCGGGCTGATCAGGGCCCAGGCCCAGAAGTTCACCATGAAGCCGAGCATGGCGAGCACGAGCATCCGGCTCGCGAGGGCCGGGGTGGCCGACGGCGACTGGTCGCCGGCCGGCGTGGGGCTTCCGGGCGTGGTTGCTGCGAGCGGGCTCGAGCCCTGCCCCTCGAGTCGTCCTTGACCCTCGGCCATCGTGAGCCTCACTTCGTCGGGGTGTCGCCCCGTCAGGGTGAGAGGCGCGCCAGGAGAAAACTAGCACCTCAAATGCAAGTTTTGGCCCTATCCTTCGAGCATGCGGATCAACGCTTTCTCGGACGTCTCCCTGCGGGTCCTGATCCTGCTCGCCGCCGCACCGGGCGGGGCGGACGTCATGACGTCCAAGGCCATCTCCGTCCAGGTCGGAACGCCCTACCACCACGTGACGAAGATCGTCGCTCGGCTCCGGGAGCTCGACCTGATCGAGGTCACCCGCGGCCGCTCCGGCGGGGTGCGGATCAGCCCCGCCGGCCGGCAGGTCACGGTGGGCTGGGTGCTGCGCACGTTCGAGCGGCGAACCGACGTCGCCGACTGCGAGACGCCCGCCGGCAACTGCCCGCTGCTCGACGGCTGCGGCCTGCGCGGGGCGTTGGGCCGGGCCCGGTCGGCGTTCTACTCCGAGCTGGACGACGTCGTGGTCGCCTCGCTGGCGCATCAGCCGCGGCTCGCGTCGACGCCACTCACGCTCGGTTCGCCCGCCATCCCCGTCGCCTGAGCGCGCGACTCACCCCGCTCGGGAGTAGTTCGCGCGCACCCACAGCAGCCCGCCCCGCACGGCGATGGCTACCCCGATCCCGCCGATGACCATGCCGACGACGAGCCAGACGACCAGCGGGTCGACGTCGTCCAGGGGGCCCGACGTGCCCGCCATGCTGCCGCCCAGGAATCCGCCGAGGGGGGCGAGGACCGCGAGCAAGGAGCCGAGGATGATCGATCTGACCCCCCGGCTCGGGTCCGGATGGGCAGCGGGGCTGTGGTCCTCACTCATGCTGCGTCCTTCCATTGCTGCTGGCGGCGGATGCTGCTGCCTCGGTGGGGCCCGGGGCTGCGTGGCTCGCCGCGGGCTCGGTGAACTTGTCGATGATCTGCGGGAGCTTGCCGAGGAACGGGCCGATGATGTCGATCGGGATCGGGAAGACGACCGTGGAGTTGTGGTCGGCGCCGAGCTCGAGCAGCGTCTGCAGGTAGCGCAGCTGCAGGGACGCCGGGTTGCGGCTGAGGGTCTCGGCGGCCTGGCTGAGCTCCTCGGAGGCCTGCAGCTCACCGCGGGCGTTGATGATCTTGGCGCGTCGCTCGCGTTCGGCCTCGGCCTCGCGGGCCATCGCCCGCTGCATCGCCTGCGGGATCTCGACGTCCTTGATCTCCACCACCTGGACCTGGACGCCCCAGGGCTCGGTCTGGCTGTCGATCGTGCGGGCGAGGTCTTCGTTGATGTCGGCGCGGTGGGCGAGCAGCGTGTCCAGGTCCGCTCGTCCGACCACGGAGCGCAGGGTGGTCTGCGCGATCTGGGAGGTGGCGACGGCGTGGTTCTCGACCGCCATCACGGAGCGGACCGGATCGACGACCTTGAACAGCACGACGGCGTTGACCCGGGCCGGGACGTTGTCCTTGGTGATGACCTCCTGCGGCGGGATCGTCAGCGTGACGACCCGCAGGTCGACCCGCACCATCTTGTCGATCCCCGGGAAGATCAGCCGCACCCCGGGCTCGAGCGGCTCTCGCAGCCGACCCAGCCGAAAGGCCACACCGCGCTGGTACTCCTGGATCACCTTCGTCGAGATCGCCATGACGACGAGGCCGACGAGCCCGATCGCCACCAGAATCCACAGCAACGCAGTCATGGGTTGTCCGTCCTGCTCGATCTGGACGGCAGCGGGGGGTCGCCCGCCGCCGGGTTCTCGAACGCGCCCCATCGGGTGGCGAACGCGCTTCGTGCGGCGATCGTCACCGGCACCGGGCCGCTGCCCGCGGCGCGCCGGTCGCTGCGGTAGACGATCGGACGCAGGGCCGCGGCGGCGACCGCGGCGGACCGGGCGTCCATCGCCTGGTCCACCGTCTCGGACTTGATGTGCCCCGGGAACCGCGCCGGCGTGCGGTGCAGGTGCGACCACAGCGGCCAGCTGGCCGCCGAGACGCCCAGCGCGGCCCCGGCCAGCACCGCGAGCTCGGCCGGGGTCCGCGAGCCGATCATGGTTGCCAGCGGCCAGATGACCGCCAGGACCACGACCGCGCACGCGATGCCCCGGTGGAACCGTTCGACCTCGGAGCTCGGCCAGGGGTCCACGTTGCGGGTGACCTCGCGGCCGAGCTCCGAGGTCGTGCAGCTGTTCGGGCAGGCGTTGCAGGCCTTCGGGTTGGCCCGGTAGCGCATCACCCGGCTGTCCGGGTCGAAGGACATCGGCCACAGCCACTGGTCCTCCTCGCACACCCAGGCGTCGTGGTCCTCCTGGTAGGTGAACGTGCCCGATCGCCAGGCCTGGGTCCGGGTCGCCGCGTGCCGGGCGCTGAGGTCCAGCACGAAGGCGACCAGGAGCAGGAAGATCGCGTAGCCGCACGCGAGCCAGACCGTGATCTCGACGTCGCCCATCAGGGCTCCCGGTCCAGGCCCTGCCCGCCGTCGCGGTCGGTACGGCCGTCCGACCCGTACTTCGGGGTCAGCGGGTCGCCGGCTCCCACCGCGACCGGGACCTCTTCGACGAAGAGCGTCTCCTGCGGCACGACGTGCGTGGTCGCCGTGATCCGGTACCGCACCCCGAGCCAGGTGATCCACAGGAACGGCAGCACGCCACCGCCGATGAAGATGAGGTCGCCGGGCATCCGCAGCCACTCCAGGACGGCGTTCCCCGGGGTGTTGATGAACGCCAGCGAGCGGGCCTCGTAGTACCCGTCGTTGACGGAGTGCCACAGCTGGATGATGCCGAGCGGCAGCAGGGTGGCGAAGACCATCCAGGCCAGGCCGATGTTGAGCGACCAGAACGAGATCTTCGCGAGCCGGTCGGGCCAGCGGCGTGCGGGGATCAGGTACCGCAGCGCGAACAGGGACAGGCCCACGCCCATCATCCCGTAGACGCCCATCATCGAACCGTGGGCGTGGTTGGCCGTCAGCGCCGTGCCGATCTCGTAGTAGGACACGATCGGCAGGTTGAGCAGGAACCCGAACACCCCGGCGCCGAGGAAGTTCCAGAATCCGACGGCGACCAGGAACATCACCGCCCACCGGTGCGGGAAAGGAGCTGCGCTGCGCGACTGCTGTCGCGCTCCGAGCTGGAGGAAGCTCCACGCCTCGATGGTCAGGAACGTCAGCGGGATGATCTCCAGGGCGGAGAAGACCGACCCCAGGGCCATGTGCTCGACCGGCGTGCCGGAGAAGTACAGGTGGTGCATGGTGCCGATGACGCCACCGGCGGAGTACAGGATGACGTCGAGGAAGATGATCGTCATCGCGATCTGGCGGCGGATCACGCCGAGCATGACGAAGATGTACGCCACCATCACGGTCGTGAAGAGCTCCAGGAAGTCCTCCACCCACAGGTGGACGACCCAGAAGCGCCAGAACTCGGCGACCGTCAGCTGGGTCTCGGTGCCGGCCAGCATGCCGACGGCGTAGAAGCCGGGGATGGCCAGGCCCGAGTAGAAGAAGAGCCAGGGCAGGTTCGCCCGGTTCTCGGTCTTCAGCCGGGCGCGGATCCCGCGGTAGATGATCGCGATCCACAAGAACATCCCGACGGTCAGCAGGCCCTGCCAGACCTTGGGCAGGTCGAGGTACTCCCACTGCTGGTCCCACAGCGGGGAACCCTTGGCCCACTCGACGCCGAAGATGCTCAGCGCCTCGCCGGTCATGGAGCCGACGACGACCAGCGCGATGGCACCGAGCAGGCCGTACGCCAACCAGTGCTGTCGTTTGGGTTCGCGGCCCGAGACGTACGGGGCGATGAAGATCCCGGCGGCCAGGAACGACGCCGCGGTCCAGAACAGGGACAGCTGGACGTGCCAGGTGCGGGCCATGTTGAACGGCAGGATCCGCGCGAGGTCCAGGCCGAAGAAGCTGGTGAGGTCGGCGCGGTAGTGCTCGGCGGCGGCGCCGAGCAGCGCCTGGCCGAGGAAGAGCAGCGCGACCACGAAGAAGAACCAGGCGGTGGCCCGCTGGGCGGGAGTCACCGCGACCTCGCCCGGCTGCCTGAACGACAACGGCGGCGCCTCGGCGTTCTGCCAGCCGATCCTCTTGCTCCAGCGGCCGTACAGGGCGAACAGCACCCCGGTGCCCAGGAGCAGCGCGGCCAGGGACAGCGCGCTCCACACGAGCAGGTCGGCGGTGGGGGTGTTGTCGACGAGCTTCTCGGGGGGCCAGTTGTTCGTGTACGAGTAGTCGTGCCCCGGGCGCTCGGCGGCGGCGCCCCAGGCGGTCCAGGCGAAGAACGCCGTCAGCTGGTTGATGTCAGCGGGGTTGGTGATCACGTTCGGGAGCAACCCGTACTGCGTGGTCGGCGAGCCGAAGAAGTCCGCGTAGTGACCCTTGACGTCCTCGAACGCCCGCACCTGCAGATCGGTCAGCACCAGGGTCCCGGTGTCCGCGTCGTACCGGTTGGTCCGCATGACCTTGACCAGCTCGCCGCGAGGGTCCTGGATGCCGGAGGCGGTGAGCTCGTCGAGGATGAACAGCGACGAGCGGCGCAGGTAGTCGGTGGTGTAGTCCGGGCCGAGGTACCCGCCGTGGCCCACGATCGAGCCGTACTGCTGCAGGCCTCGGCGCAGGAAGATCTGCTGACCGGCGGTGATGTCCGCACCGGAGAACACGACCTCGCCCTGGGAGTCGACCACCTGCGTGGGCTGGGGCATGGAGTCGGTGTACGTGCGCAGGGCCAGCAGACCCATGATGAAGAATCCGAAGAGCATCACCAGGGCGACGCCCTGGATCCACCCCTTCGAGACCAGCAGCTCCGAGCGCTTGCCCAGCTGTCCCGTTTCAGGCGTCGTCCGTGCCACGTCGTTGCTCCTGTCGGATTGACCATGAAAAGTCGTTCATGACCAGCCGAAGAATCCGACCCGCCGGATTGCGACGGACAGCTGCGTCCGCGCAGGGGCCCCCGCCCAGGCTGAACCGCTCACGAGCGGCCAAGCCCACCTCACGAAGTTTTCACAGTGGAATTGTGAACAACTGCGCAGGGCGAACCTAGCACCGCTGAAGAGGTTCCTTTGACATGCCTGTGGGATTCGCTTGCCGGGCGGGCAGAGCGCCCGCGCCGGTCAGATCGCGGACGCGCTGGTCAGGGTCACCAGGCAGAGCCCGGGCTCGACGAAGGGGGCGATCTGGGTCGCCTCGACGGTCGTGTCCTGGCACGCCAGGGAGCCCTGGATCAGCCCGAGGTGCACCTGGCACACCACCGCCGCGTTGCGCGCGGCAAGCTCGCGGAACGGGCAGTGCCGCAAGCGGATGACGGACCGATCCTCGGCGAGCTCCGGGGCGAACCCCGCGGCCGAGAGCATGCGAAGCACCGGCTCGAGGGCGTCCGGCGGCTCGCCGGGGGCACCGGTGCTGGTCGTGGGGGCCAGCCGAGGTGGCGGTGCGGAGTGCGGCTTGTTCGCCAGTGCCCAGCTCCGGCCGGCGGCCAGGGCGACGCGGCCCGGATCGGGGTTGGCGGCGGCCAGGTGGTCGGTCAGGATGTCTGCGAGCAGGCGGTAGTCACGGTCGGCGGACGGGGCCCCGGTGGCCGAGTAGACCTGACGGGGACGACCGGGGGTGCCGCGGGCGTCGGTGGTCCGCTCGACGTGCCCTGACTCGACGAGTGCGTCCAGATGTCCTCGCACGGTATTGCCGTGCATGCCGATCTCGGTCGCGATTTCGGCGACGCTCAGGGCGTCGTTATGCTCGCGAAGCAGCTGCAGGAGCTCGGCTCGGCGGCGACTTGCCAGGACCCGACGGGGGAGTCCAGACCTCGAGGCGGGCATAGGAGAAGTTTCCCACGCTCCGCTCGTGCCGCAGGCGCGGGCCGCAGGCTCAGACCGCTTCCGGAGGAATTGTGGCCAATCTCAACCTTCTCGCCCAGTCCCACCTCGACGCCGCCCGTGCGGCGGACCACGGCCGCAGCGCCGAGCTGCTGCTGCACGACGGACCCTTGCGGCAGACCCTGATCGCGCTGGTGGCCGGCACCGAGCTCGCCGAGCACAACTCCCCCCACGCGGCGAGCCTGCAGGTCCTGGTGGGCCGGCTGCGCGTCACCGGGGTGGAGACCGCCGCCCTGGTCGCCGGCGAGGTCGCCCTGCTCACGCACCTGCGTCACGCCGTGCTGGCGGAGGCGGACTCGGTGTTCCTGCTCACCACCGTCACGGGCGTGGAGCGCACCGCCGAGCCCGCCCGGGCGCGGTAGCCGGCCAGCGCAGCAGCCAGCCAGCGCAGCAGCCGGCCAGCGCAGCAGCCGGCCAGCGCAGCAGCCGAGCAGGTCAGGCCGGGGCTGCCGGTCCATCGGCGCCCGCGGCGACGTCGGCCAGGCGGGGTCGGTCCAGGACGGCGGTCCAGCGGCGCCCCGAGTCGATGATCCGGTCCTTGCGCAGCTGGCTCATGGCGCGGGACACGGACTCGGGAGTCGAGCTGGTCATCCCAGCGAGGTCGGCGCGGGAGAGCGGGATCTGCAGCAGCGTGCCGCCGTCGCCGGCGCGCTCCTGGCCGAGCTTGTCCGCCAGGCGCAGAAGCGTGGCGGCCACGCGTTGCGCCACGGTGTCCGTGGAGTGGTGGCCCAGGTCGGAGCGGGCCCGGGTGAGGCGGGCCGCGACGTCGTCGAGCACCCGCAAGGCGACCGGGGGGTGCTCGGTGAGCACCGCGCGGAAGGCGGCGGGGTCGATCTGCAGGGCGCACGTCGTGGTGAGAGCCTCCGCCGTCTCCGGATAGGTCGGGTCCCCGAGGGCCGTCAAGGTCCCGAAGAGGTCGCCGGGGGTGAGCAGGTCGACGACGATCTCCCGCCCGACGACGGTCGGCCGGGAGAGCTTCACGCGGCCCGAGGCCAGGACGTAGAGGTGGTCCGCAGGCGCTCCGGCGGAGAACAGCACGTCCCCGGCGGCCCAGGAGAGCGAGACCATCCGGGCGTCGATGGCCTCGAGCTCGGTGGTCGAGAGCCCGGCGAAGAGCGAGACGTGGCCCAGCACGCGCATCCGGACCGGCGCCGGGCACTGGTGCGGTTCGGCGCAGGTCGCCCGCAACGGGATCCGCCGACGGGCCGACGGCGGGCTGGTCGGTCCGGCCTCGTCGTGCTGATGGCCGTCGGGCTGGGGGCTGGCGTGCGGGGGGTTCACATCGACTCCTGGGCTCAGCGCGAGCGTATCGCCCCGGTCCGGCGCGCTCCCCGGCGAGGTCCCCGACCCCGCCGACGCACGTCGATCCCACGCCGATGTGCCGTTGATTGACCCACGTCATGTTCGCTTCGCCGGGTGCCTGGAAACGTCAGGGTCAGTCGCCTCGAACGGGGCGAGCCGCACCATCGAAAGAGGTCCGATCATGAGCACCACCGCCACCAACCCCACCGCCACCAACCCCACCGCCACCAACCCCACAGCGACCACCCGCACGATCCTGCGGGCCGAGGGGTTCTCGTGCCCGTCGTGCGTGGCGAAGATCGAGAAGCAGGTCGGCCGCGTGGCCGGGGTCGACGCCGTCGCGGTGCACTTCGCCTCGGGTCGCATCGAGATCGACCACGACCCGCAGGTCGTCGGGGTCGAGGCGCTGGTGGCCGCGGTCGCCAAGGCCGGGTACACCTCCGCCCCCGCGGCGTTCTGACCGCGCGGCCCAGCCCGGAACCTGTCGACCTGCCGAAGGAGAGCCCGATCATGAGAACGCTGCACACCAGGTTGCACACCGAGCTGCACGCGGGGTTGCACGGCCGGTGGGGGATCCCCGCGGTGAGCGGGCTGCTCATCGCGGGCTCGGCCGCCATCACCGGCCTGGCCGGGGCCGGGGTCGCCGGCGACACGGTGATGGCCCTGGCCGCCGTCGTGGCGGGGACCCCGATCGCCCTGCACGCGGTCCGCGCGCTGCTGGCGCGGGTGATCGGCATCGACCTGCTCGTCGCCGTGGCGTCCATCGGTGCGGTGGTGATCGGTCAGTACTGGGAGGCGGCCGCGGTGACGTTCCTGTTCGCCGTCGGCCACGCCCTGGAGCAGGCGACGCTGAGCCGGACCCGGTCTGCCCTGGCTGAGCTGGTCGCCGTCGCACCGGACGTCGCCGTCGTCCTGCGCGACGGCGGCCAGGTCGAGGTGGCCGCCGCCGCTGTCGCCATGGGCGAGACGGTGCTGGTCAAGAACGGCGCGAAGGTGCCGGTCGACGGCGAGGTCCTCGCCGGGACCGGTGCCGTCGACCAGGCCTCGATCACCGGGGAGTCGATCCCGGTGGATAAGGCGGTCGGGGACCAGGTGTTCGCCGGCACGGTCTCGCGTGGCGGCCTGCTGCAGGTGAGGGCGACCGGGGTGGGGGCCGACACGACGCTCGCGCGGATCATCCATCGCGTCGAGGAGGCGCAGGACGCCAAGGCCCGGACGCAGCGTTTTATGGACCGGTTCTCCGCCTGGTACACGCCCGCGATCATCGTGCTGGCGGTCGTGGCGGGGGTGCTCACCGGGGACGTCGTCCTGGCGCTGACCCTGCTCGTGATCGGCTGCCCGGGGGCGATGGTGATCTCCATCCCGGTCTCGATCGTGGCCGGCATCGGCCGCGCGGCCAAGGACGGCATCTTGATCAAGGGCGGGGAGTACCTGGAGAAGTCGGCGAAGATCACCGCGGTCGCCGTCGACAAGACCGGCACGCTCACTCGCGGTCGCCCGCGGCTGACCGACGTCGTCGTGCTCGGCCCGGACGCGGATCGCGCCGCCGTCCTGGGCTGGGCCGCGCTGGCCGAGGCGGGCTCCGAGCACCCCCTGGCGCGCCCGGTCTTGGACGCGGCCCGCTCCGAGGGGCTGCCCACCGACCGGCTGCCCGAGGTCACCGAGTCCATCCCGGGCAAGGGCATCACGGCGACCAGCGGGGGACATCGCCTGCTCGTCGGCAACCTCGCCCTGCTGACCCAGTTCGGGGTGGCTGACGACCGGGGGAGCGGCCAGGTGGCCCATGACCTCGCCGTCGCGGGCCGCACCCCGATGATCGTGGCGGTCGACGGCGTCGTGGTCGGCGTGGTCGCCGTCGCCGACGAGGTCCGCCCCGACGCCGCGCAGATGGTCGGCGAGCTGCGCCGGGCGGGCGTGCGCAAGGTCGTCATGCTCACGGGGGACGCCATGCCGGTCGCCGTCGCCGTGGGTGAGGCCACCGGCGTCGACGAGGTGCGGGCCGGGCTGCTGCCGCAGGACAAGCTCGATGTCGTCCGTGAGCTGCAGGCCGCGGGCTACGTCGTGGCCATGGTGGGCGACGGCGTCAACGACGCCCCCGCGCTGGCGGTCGCCGACCTCGGGGTCGCCATGGGCGCGGCCGGATCGGCCGTCGCCCTCGAGACGGCCGACATCGCCCTGATGGCCGACAACCTGCTGAAGCTGCCCGAGGCCATCCGGCTCGCGCGCCGGACGGTGGCGAACATGCACCAGAACATCGCCGTCGCACTGGCCACCGTGTCGCTGCTGCTGCTCGGGGTCCTGGTCGGCGGGGTCACGATGGCGGCCGGGATGCTCGTGCACGAGGTGTCGGTCCTGGTCGTCATCCTCAACGCCATGCGACTGCTCCGCAGCCGCACGCAGAGCCACACCCCCGCCGCGGCCGGCGCCCCCGTGGCCTTCGTGCGGAACAACGCCAGGCGGGCCACCGAACCCGCCCGGCGCTGACGCGGCTGCCCCGCACTGCCGCGGCTACCCGGCGAGCAGGGCGATCGCTCCGAGGAGCGCCACGCAGTTGCCGATCTCCACGAACCCGACGGACTTCGGCGTCATCGCGTAGCGCGGCAGCCAGGCCGCACGCACGGCGAACCAGACGAACAGGATGGCCAACGGCCAGGCGAGGAGACCGGCCAGGACCGCCGCCACCACGTGGAAGGCGATCGATCCGCGCAGGAAGCTCTCGTCGCCGCGCTCGCGGATCATCGTCTTGACGAACAGCACGGTGCCGAGGAAGTACAGCAGCACGACCACGAACGGCTCGAGCACGGCGACCGGTGACACCCCCGCCACGGTGGCGGCGACCGGGACCATCAGGCAGCCCTGGACCACCGAGGCGAGGTCGTTGGTCAGGGCGCGATCGCGGTGGTGCCAGGCGTACCAGGCGTTCACCGCGAGCAGGGCGGCGTAGGCGGGCGCGAACCAGAGGACCGCCGGTCGCAGGACGACCACCACCAGGGCGGCGGGCACCGTGAGGGCCGCGTACAGGCGCAGCTGGGGGAGCACCCGCGCCGGGCGTCGGGTCTTGAGGGCGAGGAACGCGTAGTACGACAGCAGGTACCCGGCGAGCCAGGCGAGGAGCAGCGGGACCTGCACCCAGTCGACGCCGGCGGTGACCAGCGCGACCAGGAACGGGACGAGCAGCATCGCCCAGGCGCCGTGCTGCGGCGGGAGGTACTTTCGCAGCCGGCGCTTGGCGGGGCTCGGCGGCCGGCTCCGCTGAGAGCCGCCGTGGGTCGGTGCGGTCGCGGTCATCGCGGGACCCGGTCGGTGCGGGCCAGGTCGAGCCGGCAGGCGCCGGGATCCGAGAACGGGTGCAGCTCGGCGCCCGCGGGGTCGGCGCCGAACTCGCCGAGCGCGCCGCGCACGATGCCGAGGTGCACGGCGCAGACCACGTCGGGGTAGGCGTGCGCGGTCTCCAGCAGCGGGCAGCGGGTGAGCAGCACGGCGGGCGGCCCGTCGGCGGGCCGCGGGGCGAAGCCGAGGTCGGCGAGGAGCTGCACGACCCGGCCGCGCGGATCGACGTCGTCGGCGGGGGGAGGGCCTGGCCGGTTGCGGGCGAGCTCCCGGCCCCACTCGGTGCCCGCGACGGTGGCGTCGTGGCTGGGGGAGCTGCTCGTGCGGTGGATCGTGGAGGCGAGCGCGGCCGCGAGCCCGGCGTACTCCGCGCTGACGGGGGCCGGCTCGGACCCCGTCGCCGGGTCGGTCGACGCCGTGTAGGTCGCAGCCGGACGCCCCCGGCCGTGCGGCGCGGCGCGGCCGCGCGTCACCAGACCCGCGTCGGTGAGGGCGGCCAGGTGCTCGCGCACGGTGTTGACGTGCAGCCCGGTGGCTGCGCCCAGGGCGGTGAGGGTGACGGGTCCGGGTTGCGAGCGCAGGGTCGCCAGCAGCGCGCGACGCGAGGTCGACAGCGACGGGGTCGACCCGGAAGCAGCGATGGCGACCGCCGGGCGAGGCCCCATGCCGGTGCTCGCCGGGGTTCGCGACCACGGGTTATTTTCCACGGAGTTGATTGTAGTAATATCCGGTGGAGGTCGCCAGTCTCCGCGGCCGCACCCGTGTGGCCGGTCGCGCCGCTGAGCTGGAGGATCACCATGAAGGACGTCGTCATCGCCTCGAACGAGGCCGAGGCCATCGCCGCGAACGAGGCCGAAGCCCTCGCCGACGGCACCGCGGAGGCCGGGTGCGGCGGGAGCTGCACCTGCGGCGAGGTGGACGGCCCGCAGTACCCGGAGCTGGATGCGCGCACGGTTCCGCACGCGATCCGGCACGCCACCATCTTCGGGGCGCTCGACTCGATCGCACCCGGCGCCGGCCTGATCCTGGTCGCCCCGCACGACCCGCTCCCGCTCCTCGCGCAGATCGAGCAGCGCTGGCCGGACGAGTTCACGGTCAGCTACCTCGAGCGCGGCCCGGAGGCCTGGCGGCTCAGCTTCACGCGCCGCACCGCAGCCTGACCCGCCGGACGTGACCAGCAGGGGCCCGCGCGGCTCGGCATGCACCGAGCCGTCGGGCGCCGAGGTGGTCGCGTGAGATCCCGCTGGCACCTCCGGGTGAACGCCATCGTGCTCGGCTGGCTGGTCGCGGGTGCTGCTGTCGCGATCGGGCACCGCGGGGTGCCCGACGCGCGGTGGCTCATGGTTCACCTGCTGCTCCTGGGTGCGGTCAGCGCCGCGATCCTCATCTGGAGCGCCCACTTCGCCGAGGCGGTGCGGCGCCGGCCGCTGCGCGGTGGCCATCGCGATCAGGCCATCCGCCTCGCGGCACACACGGTCGGCGCGGTGACGACGATCGTCGGGATGTCCACCGGCAGGTCGACCGTGGTGGTGATCGGGTCGGTGCTGGTCGCCCTGGTGGTGGGCTGGCACGCCGTCGTGCTCTGGGACCAGGGCCGCCGCGCGCTGGCCTCCTCCCTCGGCTGGACGACGTCGTACTTCGTGGCGGCCGCGCTGACCTTGCCGGTCGGGATCGCCCTCGGCGTCCTCCTTGCCCGATCCGACGGCTCGGCGCACGCGCGCCTGTACGTCGCGCACCTGGCGACCATGCTGCTCGGCTGGATCGGGCTGACCGTCATGGGCACCCTCGTCACGCTGTGGCCCACGATGCTCCGCGTGCGGGTGGAACCCGGTGCCGAGCGGGCCGCCCGACAGGGCCTGGTCGCCCTGGGATCGGGGCTGGCCGTGGTCGTGACCGGCGCCGCGACCGGCATGCTCGGGCTCGCTGCGGCGGGCGTGGGCCTCTATGCGTCGGGGCTGGCCCGTACGGCTGCGCCGCTGGTCGGCGAGGCCCGGCGCCGCGCGCCGTCGTCGTTCGCGACCTGGTCCGTGGCCGCCGCGTGGGTGTGGCTGTGCGGATCCGTGCTCTCGTGGACGGTCATGCTGGCCACCGCGGCGAGCTGGCCGGCTGCCGAGGTCCGGGTCGGGGCGCTGCTCGCTCCGCTCGCGGTCGGCTTTGCGGCGCAGGTGCTGCTCGGGTCGCTCAGCTATCTCGTGCCGATGATCTTGGGCGGCGGCCCCGCGGTGGTCCGGGCCACGAATGCGATCGCCGACCGGGGCGGTCCCGCGCGGCTCGTCCTGGTCAACGGTGGCCTGGCGCTGTGCCTGCTCCCGGGCCCCAGCCTGCTGCGCGTCGGGGCGTCCATGCTCGTGCTCGGCGCCCTGATCTGGACCCCGGTGCTGCTCGTGCGGGTGGCCGTGGTCTCCCGCCGGCCGCGGCCGGCGGGGCCGATGCCCGTCGTCGGGCCGCCCGGTGGGCCGGCCGCCGTGCCCGCCGAACAGGTGGGGCGGCGTCGGGGGCGTCGGGGCCAGTCGATCGCGGCCGGGGCGGCCCTCGCCCTGGTGGTGGTGGCGGGGATCGCGGCCGACCCGGCGAGCGTCGGTCTGGGGGCCGCAGCGGCCGACGGGGTCCAGCCGTCCGGCACGGTGGTCGAGATCGCGGTCGAGGCCCGGGACATGCGCTTCGTCCCGTCCTCGGTCCAGGTCCAGGCCGGCGACGAGCTTGTGCTCGTGGTGACCAACACCGACGCCAGCGTGCACGATCTCGTCCTGGACTCCGGCGGCGGCTCGGGCCGACTCGCGCCGCACGCGACCACACGGGTCGAGGTCGGCGTCGTCGGCCGCGACCTGGCCGGGTGGTGCTCCATCGCCGGGCACCGGCAGATGGGGATGGTCTTCGACGTGGTGGTCCTCGGCGGCAGCGCCGACGGGTCGACCGCGAGCGAGCACGATGCGGGCCACGCCGGTGATGCAGGTGATGCGGCGAGTGCTGACTCTGCGGGTGACGACCTGGACCTGCAGGCCGAACCCGGCCCGGACGCCGCCCTGCGGGACGCGGTGCTCGCCCCCGCGGCGGAGCCGACCGTGCACCGCGAGCGGTTGGTGGTCGAGGAGGTCGAGACCGAGGTCGCGCCGGGGGTCCGTCAGACGATCTGGACGTTCGGTGGCACCGCGCCGGGGCCGGTGCTGCGCGGACGGGTCGGGGACATGTTCGAGATCACGCTCGTCAACGACGGCAGCATCGGGCACTCGATCGACTTCCACGCCGGTGCGCTCGCCCCCGACGGGCCGATGCGCACGATCGAACCGGGGGAGGAGCTGACCTATCGGTTCACCGCGACCCGCTCGGGGATCTGGATGTACCACTGCGCCACCATGCCGATGTCCCTGCACATCGCGAACGGGATGTTCGGGGCGGTCATCATCGACCCGCCCGACCTGCCGGCGGTGGACCGGGAGTACGTCCTGGTGCAGTCCGAGCAGTACTTCGGGCCGCAGGGTGACATCGCCGACCCCGCCCTGATCGCCGCCGAGTCGCCGGACGCGGTGGCGTTCAACGGGTACCCGAACCAGTACGACCGCCGGCCCCTGACCGCGCGGGTGGGGGAGCGGGTCCGGATCTGGGTGCTCGACGCCGGGCCCAACCGGTCCTCGGCCTTCCATGTCGTGGGCGGTCAGTTCGACACGGTCTTCCTGGAGGGTGCCTACCAGCTCGGCGGCCCGCGCGCCGGGGCAGGAGAGACCGGCGGGGCGCAGGTCCTCGGGCTGCAGCCCGCGCAGGGCGGGTTCGTCGAGCTCGTGATGCCCGAGGCCGGCCACTACCCGTTCGTCTCGCACCGCATGGTCGACGCCGAGCGCGGCGCCCACGGCATCCTCGCCGTGACCGACTGAGTTAATACGAGAAAAGTCGTATAAACTGATCGCGGCGGCGTCGCCTCGACGGGCCCCTGCCCTTCTTCGGTTGAGGCGCGCCGCCGTCCCCGCGAAGGGCGCTGGACCTCACCCTGTCGCGCACCGGAGGCAGCTGGAGGAGTGCGATGACCTACGTGATCGGCGCGCCGTGCATCGACGTGCTGGACCGAGCCTGCGTCGAGGAGTGCCCGGTCGACTGCATCTATGAGGGCGAACGATCGCTGTACATCAACCCGACGGAGTGCATCGACTGCGGTGCGTGCGAACCCGTCTGCCCGGTGGAGGCCATCTTCTACGAGGACGACCTGCCGAGCGCGTTCGGCCCGTTCCTGGCCGACAACGCGCTCTTCTTCGACGAGCCGCTGCCCGGGCGCAGCGAACCGCTGGGCGCTCCCGGCGGCGCGGCGGCCTTCGGGGTCATCGGTGCCGACACCGACCTCGTAGCGAACTACCCGGCACGGGTTCCCCCGGAGCCGGCGCACCCGTAGGGCTGCCGATGTGCCACCTGCCGGATCGGCCGGTGAGCCTGCGAGCGCCCTAGGTGGCCAGCGCGGGATCGGTGGTGAGCTCGACGTTGGCCCACAGCTCGTAGCCGAGCGGCTCGAGCCGGCTGATGAGACCCCGCCGCACACGATCCTCTCCGGAGACGTCCCACACCCCCGCGGGCACGACGAAGTCCACCTCGACGTAGAGCCGTTCGCCGAGCTTCGTTGCGCGGACGAACGGGGCATCGAGACCGAACTCCGCGCTCACGGCGGCGATAGCGGCGCCGAGCGCAGCCGTCACCTCGGCCGGGGGTGCCGCTTCCAAGAGCTCGAGCCCCGCCGCCCGCAGCAGGCGCAGCGGTATCGGCGCGAGGAGAGCGCTCGCCAGCAGGACCAGGCCGGGGTCGAGGTAGCGCAGGGCTTCCTCCGGGACCCATAGGCCGAGGGCGAGCGCGAGTCCCGCGCCCACCGCGTACATGAGGCTCAGCAGAGCGCCGGCCCGCCACTGCACCACCTCGGCCGTCACGAGCTCGGATCTCGGTGCCCGGCGAGACAGCCAACGGCTCAACCCGTACGAGCTCACCATCGAGATCAGCCCGTAGATCACCACGGTGGTCGCGGCGACGTCTGACCCGCCGGCGATCACGATGGCGACCGCGTCAGCGGCCGCGTAGACGAGCGTGCCGAGCAGCGCTGCGCCCTGGATGGCGATCGCGAGCGGTGTCACGGCCCGCTTGCCGAAGGGAAACCGTGCGGTGGGAGCGGAGCCCGCCGCGCGTGCCGCCATCAGTGACAGGGCTGACAGCACGATGCCGAGCAGGACGAACACGCCGTCGAAGAGAAGGACGCGCGACTGCGCCACGACGCCCCAGCCGAGCGCGAGGAGGCCGAGGACGCCCGCGCCGACGATCGACTCGATGAGGGCCCGCTGCTCTCCCGGCGGTCCGTTCCCGACGGCGGGGCCCGCCGCAGAGGGCGCACCGGAGGGCGCACCGCCGCTCACGCGGTCCTCCGCCGGGGCCAGGTCGACGGCATGCAGGTCAGCGGCATGCCGGACCTCCTTGGGAGAGTGGACCTGGGGCGAGCCTAGCGATCGCGAGACGGAACCCGCGCGGCTGGACCGGCTCGACGAAGACCGGCTCGTCACGCCGCTGTTCCCGCGTCCGCCGCGCCAACCAGACGGGCCGCCGCTGGCGGATCGGTCGGTTAACCTTTGTGCGCCCTAGCGGTCTGAGGTGCGTGTTCGCTGCGCGCGAGCCGTCGCGAACCCTTCCCGCACCAGGAGTCACCATGGCAACCGATCACCGCGCACGGCCGGACCAGGACGTCCCGCCGGGCGATACCGCGTCGCGCGGGTCGCGGGAGAAGGCGCCGAACGAGGGGCCGATGCCGCCCTTCGGGCTCGCGTTGCGCGGCGCCGCCGTCGTCGTCGGGCTGTATCTGGTCTGGCTCGGTGCGCAGGGCTCACCGATGCCCGGTCGACTCGGCGGCGGGGCCGATCGCGCCGGCTGGGTCCTGGCGGGTCCGGGGGCGTGGAGCGCGGGGTCGGTGGTCCCGCTGGCTGCCGGCGTGTTCGCGATCCTCGTCGGGGGCATCGGCCTGCTGTCCAACCTGCCGATCGGTGGCGCCAGCCGGGCGGCCTTCCGTGCCCGCGTCCGGCACCACTCCACCCTGCTCATGTTCGGCCTCGCCGGGGCCGTCTTCACGGCCGCGCTCGTCACCCTCGCGGTGCTCTGGTCGACCGGGGTGGCGTACCGCAACTACGAGGTGGACGACACCGTCGCCGGCGGCGCGATGTACGGCATCCTCATCGGCGTCTGCGCGATCCTGGCGGGTGTCGGCTGGGGATCGGTCATCAGCGCGGTGCGCGGGCCAGCCCGCACGCTGCAGCCCGGGGAGCGCCTGCCGGTGTCGCGGCTGATCCTGCGGCCCTTCGGCTACTTCGCCATGGGCACGATCTGGGTCGCGCTCTGGCTCATCATCCTGGCGATGGCCGCCGCGCTGCCCATCGCCCTCTCCGACCGCCATCCGATCGGGCTGGCGGACACGCCGCTCTCGGCCGCCGCCGGCATCGTGGACCTCCAGGCGAACCCGCTCAAGCTCATCCTGGTCGTCGTCCTGCTCGGCCCGCCGCTCGCGCTGCTCTTCGGCTGGATCGTCGGGATGTTCGCCCTCACCGCCTGGCCGCTCGCTGCGCTGTCGTTCGTGTACTTCGCCCGGTCGCTGCGCCCGAGCTACGCCGGTGAGGCGCTCTCGGGGACGTCGCGCTCCACCGAGGCCATCGGGCCCCTGACGATCACGTCGAAGGCGATGTCGCTGCTACCCGTGCGCGGCAGCTGGCTCACCGACGTGCTCATGAAGGCGTACATCATGGGCTGGACGCCGACATTCCGGCTGATCGGGTCCTGCTTCTGGCTCGGGCTCGGCTACCTGTTCGCGACGATCTGGTTCGCGTGGCCCGTGACGAACCCGGTGGTCGTCGCGCTGTTCGCGGTCGTCAGCCTCGGCCTCGCCGGCTACACGGTGTACCGGCTCGTGGCCTTCGGTCGCGCGATCCCGGGCCTTGCGGTCCGGACGCGCGACGACGCCGTCACGGCGACGGCGGCGTCCGCCGACGCCTGAGCGCGGTCAGCTTCGGGCGAAGAGCCGGGAGAAGAACCCGGTCCGTGTCGACACCTCGTTCTCGTGCCCCTGGCACCGGTCGGCTCGGGCGACCCCGCGCATGACCTGGTCGACGTGCTGACCACAGCCCGCCCACGTCGTCTTTCCGCACGTCCTGCAGCTCACGGCACGGCACACGTTTGTCCTCCTCGTTGGTCAACCGGTGCCGAACTATACCCCCATGGGTATCCAGCGGGGGCGGGGTGGGCGCGCACGCCCACCCCGCGCCCTCACACGAGGACCGCGACGGGCTCGGCCGAGGTGGCCGCGCCGTCGTCGGCGGCCCGCACCGCAGCCGGACGCGCGGTGATCAGGACGGCTGCTGCGACGGCAGCCGTGAGCAGGAACGCGACGGCCCACCAGATCGCGACGGAGAACCCGTGCACGACGCCGGCCGCCTGGGCCAGCGGATCCGAGCCGTGCGTGGTGAGGTAGCGCGCTGTGGCCGAGGTGGCGACCGTGTTGAGCAGCGCGATCCCGATCGACCCACCAACCTGCTGGGCGGTGTTCACGGTGGCCGAGGCCACGCCGGCGTCTCGTGGCTCGACGCCGAAGGTCGCCGTGCTCATCGCCGGCATGAAGGTCGAACCCATGCCGATCCCGAGCAGCACCATCGACGGCAGGACGTGCGTCACGTAGCTCGAGTCCACCTCGATCCGGGTGAGCAGGATGAGCGCGGTGGCCGCGACCAGCAGCCCCGGGGTCATGATCATCCGGGCCGGCACCCGGGGCAGCAGCCGGGCCGCGATCCCGACCGCGCCGGTCATCATCCCGGCGGTGAGCGGCAGGAAGGCGAGCCCGGTGCGCACGGGCGAGTAGCCGAGCGTGACCTGCAGGTAGTACGTCAGGAACAGGAACATGCCGAACATGCCGACGGTGGTGAGGCCGACGCTGAGCAGCGCGCCGGCGCGGTTGCGGTCGCGCAGCACACGCAGCGGCAGCAGGGGGTGGGCCACCCGGGTCTCGGCCACGACGAACAGGGCGAGCAGGACCAGCCCGCCCGCGAGCAGCGAGAGCACGAACCCCGAGGTCCAGCCGTGCTGCTCCGCCTCGCTCAGGCCGTAGACGATGGCCAGGAGGCCGCCGCTGGCCAGCACCGCGCCGAGCACGTCAAGACGGGTCTCGGCCTCCTTGCGCTGGTCGTGCAGGAACGCGCTGGCGCCGAGCACGGCGAGGATGGCGATCGGGGCATTCACGAGCAGGCACCAGCGCCAGTCCAGGTACTCGGTCAGCAGGCCGCCGAGGATGAGCCCCACCGCGCTGCCACCACCGGCGATGGCGCCGTAGATGCCGAAGGCGCGGGCGCGCTCGTGCGGTTCGGTGAACGTGACGCTCACCAGCGACAACGCCGCGGGTGCGAGGAGGGCGGCAAAGACGCCCTGCAGGGCCCGCGCCCCGAGCAGCAGCGCGCCGGTGGCCGCCACGCCGCCGATCGCCGACGCGGCGGCGAAGCCGATGAGGCCGATGATCATCGCGCGCTTGCGACCGATCAGGTCACCGATGCGGCCGCCGAGCAGGAGCAGCCCGCCGAACGCGAGCGTGTAGGCCGTGATCACCCACTGCCGGTCGGCATCGGAGATGCCCAGGTCCGCCTGGGCGGACGGCAGGGCGATGTTCACGATCGTCATGTCGAGCACGACCATGAGCTGGGCGAGGGAGATGACCGCCAGTCCCCACCAACGGCGGGGATCGGGACGCGCCGGGTCGGCGGCGGGGGCGGGGCGCGCCCCGGTCTGGGGCAGAGTGGTGTCCATCGGAGGACCTTCCTGACGGGAGGATGGGGGAGCGGCGACGCTCGATGCGTACCGGGGGCACGCGTTCTCGCCCGGGGGCGGCGGACCTACTTGCTTGCCAGCCGGCAAGTTGTATTCTGGAACCGTACGGCTGGAACTAGCCGGTCGTCAAGTAAGTTTGCGTGGCAGTTTCACGAGAGTGCTCAGCAGCTACACGAGGAGGAGAAGCCCCATGGCGGCGGAGACGCGGCGCCGTGGCGACACCCGGTCCGAGATCCAACGGGTGGCGCTGTCCCGGTTCACGAACGACGGTTACGACAAGACCTCGCTGCGGGAGATCGCCGAGGACCTGGGCGTCACCAAGGCGGCGCTCTACTACCACTTCCGCACCAAGGAGAGCATCCTCGAGAGCCTCGTCAATGACGTCGGGCAGTCGATCACGGACCTCGTCGGCTGGGTGCACTCCGAGCCGTCCACCCGCGAGCGTCGCCTGGAGATGCTGCGCCGGCTCGCCTTGCTGACCCAGGGCGGGGTGGGTGACCTGATGCGGTGCGTCCAGCAGAACGAGCTCTCGCTCGGGGCGCTGCCCGGAACGGTGGAGATCGTGCACCGCTACAAGGACGAGCTGTGGCGTGCCTGCACGCCACCCGGGGCGACCCTCGAGGACCGCCTCCGGGCCCGGGTCGCCATCATGACGATCCTGGTCGCGAACAAGGGCGCCGATGACCTCGGCGGCACGGACTCCGAGCGCACCGAGACCGCGCTCCGGATCGCCTCTGACGTGATGCCCTGACTGCTCGTGCTCACGCCAGCAGCTCGAGCACCTCGTCCGCGGTCAGCACGGAGCTGAACAGGTCGCCGTCGTCGATGACGGCGTCCACGAGTGCGGCCTTGCGCGCCTTGAGCGCCACCACCTTCTCCTCGATGGTGTCCGCGGCGATCAGGCGGTAGACCATCACGTTGCGGTGCTGGCCGATGCGGTGCGTGCGGGCGATGGCCTGCTCCTCGGTGGCGGGGTTCCACCACGGGTCGAGCAGGAAGACGTAGTCGGCCTCCGTGAGGTTCAGCCCGGTGCCGCCAGCCTTGAGGCTGATGAGGAAGACCGGTGCGGTGCCGGCGCGGAAGTCGTCGATCACGTCGGCGCGTCGCACGGTCGACCCGTCGAGGTAGGTGAACGGGACGCCGGCGGCGGTGAGGCGGGCGGCGGCGAGCTTCAGGTACGACGTGAACTGGCTGAACACCAGCGCGCGGTGTCCCTCCGCGACGACGTCGGCGAGCTGGTCGAGCAGGGCGTCGAGCTTGCTGGACGGCAGGTCGGCGTGGTCCGGGTCGATCAGCGAGGCGTCGAGGGCGAGCATCCGCAGCAGGGTCAGGGACCGGTAGACGATGAACCGCTGACGATCGAGGTCGTCCAGGAGCCCCAGGACCTTCTGGCGCTCCCGTTGCAGGTGCAGGTCGTAGAGCTGGCGGTGCCCCGGGGCCAGCTCGACGGTCAGGGTCTGCTCCTGCTTGTCCGGCAGATCGGCCGCGACGAGGTCCTTGGTGCGGCGCAGCAGGAACGGCCGGATCCGCGCTCGGAGCCGATCCAGGCGCACCGTGCGCAGCTGGGCGACGTCGGCGGGTGCGCTGCCGGCGCCGGGGCCGGTCGTGATCCCGGCGCGCACGCCCTCGATCGGTCGGACGTACTGCTCGCCGAAGCTCCGGGCGGAGGAGAGCAGCCCGGGGGTCACGAGCGAGAACAGGGCGTGCAACTCGGTGAGCGAGTTCTCCATCGGTGTGCCGGTCACGGCCAGGGTGAAGCTCACCGCCAGGTCACGCGCGCACTCGTGGGTGCGGGCGGAGGCGTTCTTGACGTTCTGCGCCTCGTCGAGGATGAGCCCCGCCCACCCGCTGCCCTGGGCGAGCGCCTGGTAGGCGTCGAAGTCGAGCCGCAGCAGGGCGTAGCTGGTGACCACGATGTCAGCGCCCGCGGCGGCCTCGGCCACCGACGTCGTGCTCGCGGCGTCGGTGGCCGACAGCCGCCGCACGGTCAGACCGGGGGTGAACCGGGCGGCCTCGGACACCCAGTTCGGCACGACCGACGTGGGGGCGACCACGAGGAAGGGGCGTCGCGGCTCACCGGACGGCCGTTGCTCGGCGACGTGCTGGACGAGCGCGAGGCACTGCAGCGTCTTGCCGAGCCCCATGTCGTCCGCGAGGATCCCGCCGAGCTGGTGCCGCCACAGGAACGTGAGCCAGCTGAACCCCTCGGCCTGATAGGGACGCAGCTCGGCGTGCAGCCCGGCGGGGAGCGGCGTCGACCGGGGTGCGCGGTCGCCCGCCTCCGCGAGCAGCTCGCTCCACTGCGGGGCCGGGATCGCCTCGTCGGCGAGGTCGACGAGGTCCGCCCACAGGCTGGTCTGATGCCGGCTGATCCGTGGTCCCGTGTGCCACTCGGCGACCTCCGAGGCCTCGGCGATGAGTGCGGCCAGCGGCCCGAGCGCGGGATGGGTGAGGGCCAGGTAGCTGCCGTCGACGAGCAGCAGCTTGCGGCGACCCTTCGTGAGGGCGCGAAAGAGGGGGACGAACGGGATGGTGCGGCCGTCGACCGTGACGCTCACACCGAGATCGAACCAGTCGTTCGTCTCGGTCGGCTGGGCGGTGACCGTGAGCACCGGGGTGCCGAGCAGCTCGCGATAGTTCGGCGGGGTGCCGACGGTGTCCACCCGCACCCCGGGCAGGGCCGCGAGGCGGGGCAGGTCGGTGGCCGCGAACTCGGCGGCCTCGATGTCGTGCAGCGTCACCGGTCGGGGGAGGTCGGTCCCGTCCTGCGCCGGCCACCAGGCACCCGGCAGCATGCCGTCAGGCACGACGGCGCGCGGGTCGGGCGTGGGCCCGGAGCGCGCGTGCCCGTCCCAGTGCCAGGCAAGGTCGAGCGTGTGACCGGGGGAGTACCGCGCGGTCAGCACGAGTGTCGGCGGCGCGGCAGCGGGCAGGGACACGGTGCCGTCGACGCTGCCGACGTCGAACCCGGCCCGCAGGGCCGGCAGGTGCTCGTGCAGGAACTCCTCCGCGCGGTCGCCCGGCACGAGGACTCCCTCGCTCAGCGCGTCCGCGACGGTGCGACCGCCCCGCACACCGAGGAGGGCGAGCTGGGGCGCGCCGAGCGCCTCGAGGGTCGGGGCCAGCACGATCTGACGGGGCCGCTCGAGGTCGACGACGTAGATCCCGTGCGCACCGATCGCGTGGCCGTCGCGCACCTCGACCGGCGCGCCGTCCATCTCGAGCCGGGCGCTGACCCGGATGCCCCGCTCCGATCGGGCGGCGTCGAGGCCCAGGCGTGCGCCGTCGGCCACCCGCACGGTGGCGCCGGAGCCCGAGCCGACGAAGACGATGCCGATCGCCTGGGCCTGGGTGAGCAGGTCCCACAGCACCGGGTTGACGAACTCGTCGAGGTACACCCACGCGAGATCAGCGCCGGGCAGGGCGGGGCCGGCCGCGCGGTGCAGGGCGCCGAACTGGCAGAACCAGCGGTGCTGCTCCGGGTCCAGGTCGAGCCGGCCGAGCATCTGGGCGATGTTCGACCAGGTGACGTTGCTCCGCGTCCAGCCCCGCTCGGAGCGCACGACGGGGCGCACGCCGAGCCGGTACTCGCCGCGGCCTCCGACCGGGGCCCGGTTGCTCCCCGCGGTCTCCTCGGCAGGCGGTCGCGCGGCGCTTCGCGGCCCGGCCGTCCGCGAGGTGGGGCCGTTCCACCGCTCACGGGTGTGCGGCGTGAGCTCGCGCAGCTCGAACTGCAGCCCCAACCCCAACCCGCGGGCCCGCAGGCCGTGCTGCGCGGTCCCGTGGGCGACCAGGCCGCGCAGGACGTCGCGCCACGGCTCGCTGCCCGAGCCGCCGCCACCGGACCCGTCCGGCTCCTCGGTTGGCATCGGCCGATCCTGTCATACCGTGCCGACACCGCCTCGCCCGGCTTCCGCGCCGCCCCCAGGTCCTGACCAGGCGGGTGCGCGCGCGACGTCAGCGGGTCCCGGACGAGGTGGGCGCGCTGCGTGCGGCACGATGGGCCCGACACTGGGAGGTGGCCATGGGGCGTCAGGACGACCGGCTGCGCGCGATGTATCTCGGACGGCACGGCAACGGGACGGCCCGCCGGTTCGCACGGTTCTGGGCCGTGGTCCACCAGCTCGGACTGCTGCCCAGGCGCTGGGTCACTCTCGAGGTCCCGGGGCGACGCACCGGTCGGATGACCCGGTTCCCCCTGGGCATGGCGGACGTCGGTGGCCAGTGGTACCTCGTGTCGATGCTCGGTGAGTGCCACTGGGTGGCCAACGTGCGCGCCGCGGCGGGCGCCGCAACCCTGCGACGCGGGCGGGCGCGGCGAGTCACCCTCGTCGAGGTGCCGGTGGCGGAGCGTGCGGCGGTGATCAGGCGCTACGTCCAGAAGGTCCCCGGCGGCCGGCCGCACATCCCGGTCGACCGGCACCAACCCGTCGCGGCGTTCGAGGCGATCGCGGCCGACTTCCCGGTCTTTCGGGTCGTGCCCGTGCCCCCCGGCACCTGAGTCCGAGGACGGTGGCGGCGGGTGACGGCCGCGGTGGATCCCGGCGCGTGAGGGACCAGGGAATTGCTTCGCGCCGAGGCGAGTCGTAACGATACGATTCAGTCGCGCCGGTCCCGCTCGACGAGCCCCACGCCGCCCGCCACCCAT
This sequence comes from Pengzhenrongella frigida, assembly GCF_004168625.1. Taxonomy (GTDB): domain Bacteria; phylum Actinomycetota; class Actinomycetes; order Actinomycetales; family Cellulomonadaceae; genus Pengzhenrongella; species Pengzhenrongella frigida. The sequence continues at coordinate 103,682 of NZ_SDWW01000001.1, read as the reverse complement.
CGCTTCCCGAGGACCCGCACCACCATGGCCAAGATTCTGACCGCCGGACCTCCGTGGCGCGTCATCCTCTCGTTCGCAGTGCCGCTCCTCGTGGGCAACGTCGTCCAGCAGCTCTACCAGGTGGTCGACGCGATCGTCGTCGGGCGGGTGCTCGGGGTCGACGCCCTCGCCGCGGTCGGCGCGACGGGGAGCCTGCTGTTCCTGCTCCTCGGCTTCGCCTGGGGCATGACGTCGGGGTTCGCGATCCCGACGGCGCAGGCGTTCGGCGCGGGCGACGGTGCAGCGGTGCGCCGCTCCGTGGCGACCGGCACCCTGCTCACCGCGGTGGCGAGCGTTCTCCTGACCGTGCTCGCCCCGCTGCTCGCCGCGCCGGCGCTCCGCCTGCTGCGCACCCCGGAAGCGCTCATCCCGCAGGCGACGACGTTCGCGGTCGTCAGCTTCCTCGGCGCGAGCACGATGATGGCCTTCAACTACCTCGCGGCGATCATCCGGGCGATCGGGGACTCCCGCACCCCGCTGGTGTTCCTCACCCTCAGCTGCGTGCTGAACATCGGGCTCGTCATCGCACTTGTCGGCGGGCTCGGCTTCGGGGTCGGTGGCGCGGCGCTCGCGTCGGTCGTCTCGCAGGCCACCTCCGTCGCCCTGTGCCTGGTGTACGTGTGGCGCAGCGTCCCGGTGCTCCACCCGCAGCGCGAGGACTGGCGGGTGACCCGCGGCGACCTCGCGCGCCACCTGCGACTCGGCCTGCCGATGGGGTTCCAGATGTCGATCATCGCGATCGGTGCGCTCGCGGTGCAGGTGCGGCTCAACAGCCTCGGTGCCGACGCCGTCGCCGCGTACACGACCGCCGCCCGCGTCGACGGGCTCGCCGTCGCCCTGCTCCAGTCGCTCGGACTTGCGGTCTCGACCTTCGTCGCCCAGAACCACGGTGCGGGGCGGCCCGACCGGATCCGGCAGGGCCTCGTGCAGAGCGTGTGGATGTCCGTGCTCGGCGGGATGCTGCTGGGCGCCGTGCTGATCGCGGCCGGCAGCGCGCTCATCGAGCTGTTCGTCGGGCCGGGGGAGGAGCGGGTCGTCTCGATGGCGTCGTACCTGCTCTACGTCAACGGTGCCTGCTACGTCCTGCTCGGCGTCCTCTTCGTGATCCGCGGGGCTCTGCAGGGCCTCGGCTACACCTTCGTCCCGACGCTCACCGGCACCATCGAGCTCGTCATGCGGGTCGGTGCGGCCATCGTTCTCGGCGCCGCGTTCGGCTTCAACGGGGTGGTGTGGGGCAACCCGCTCGCCTGGGTCGGCGCCGTCGCCGTGCTCGTCCCGGCGTACCTCCGGGCGCAGCGACGCTTCGCTGCGGTGCCGGACCCGCGGGCCGGTGCGGCCGGCGACCTCCTCATCCTCGATGCACCGACCGGCGGGTCGGTCGTCATCGACGCCGTCGTGCTGATCCCCAACGACCCGCCGCGGGTGTGAGCAACACCACGTCCCCGCGGCTGACAACGTGGTGCGGGGCGGGGATGAGCGGTGCATGAACACCGCCTCCGAGACTCGCCGCCACCCGGTCCGCTGGGTCCTCCTGCTCAGCCTGCTGCCAGGGTTGTCCCTCGTCGCGCCCTCGCCCTCGGCCACCGCCGTGGGCGTCGACCTCGTGGGCCCCATGAGCTCGTCCCAGTGCGCGTCGGGCACGTTCTGCCTGTGGAGCTCGGCCCTGTACGCCGGCTCCTTCTGGAGCACATCCAGCCAGTCGTTGGTCAACGTCGGCGGCGTGACTGGGGCAAGATCCTTGTGGAACCGCACCGGCTTCGCGGTGCGGGTGTATTCGGCTGCCGGAGGGGGCGGGTCGTCATCGTGTTTCGCCCCCGGGACCCAGAAGTCTCAGGTGGCGCTGGCGAGCTTCTCGGTGAAGGTGCTGACCACGACGGCCTGCTGAGCGACCGTGCAACGGCGAGCGAGCAGCGCACGGCGGACTTCAGCGCGCTGTTCCGGGCGATGCACCCGGAGCTTCGACACTTCGTCCTGCGCCGGGGTGGACCGGAGATCGTCGACGACGTCGTCGCGGAGGCGTTCGTGGTGGTGTGGCGGCGGTGGGACGACGCGCCCGCGGATCCGTCCCGGCGGCGCGGGTGGGTGTACGGGATCGTCAAGCACAAGCTGGCGCACGCATTGCGGGACCGGGACAGGCACCTCCGGGTCGCGTCGCGCGTCGTGGCGACCGCGGTGATCGAGCTCTCCGATCCCGGCGACGACCTCGCCTCCATCGAGGAGGCGCGGCGCGTGCTCGACCTGCTGCCGAGGGCCGAGCGCGACGCGGTGGAGCTGGCTGTGCTGGCCGGGCTGACCACCCTCGAGGTGGCCGAGGCGTTGCAGTGCTCGGCCACGGCCGTGACCAGCCGGCTCACCAAGGCGCGCGGACGACTGCGCCGGCTCCTCGCGGCCGAAGGACGGAGCGACCATGTCATCGGATGATCGCGCCGGCAACGACGTCGCAGCCCAGGAAGTCGCAGCCCTTCGCGAGCTGATGACCGCGCACCACCTGGTCCCGTCGGTTCCCGCCCGCTATGCCGCGACCCCGCAGGACACCGAGCGGCTGCTGGCGCGCATCCTGGTGGCGGCGGAAGCCGAGGAGATCGGCGCGGTCCCGGTCCCGCTGCCGGTTCGGCGCCGACCCCGGGCGTGGCAGCTCGGCGCGGCTGCGGCCGCCGCCGTCGCGATCGTCGTCGGCTACCAGGCTGCCGTCGTGCCGCAGGCGACCGCCGGAGCGCCGGTTGCGCTGACGTACAGCGCGGGCGACCCCGCCGCGGTCGCGTCCGGACGTGCGCCCAGCGCGCGGTCCGCCCTGACCGACCTGGCGTCGACGGCGCGGGCGCAGCCGGCGCAGGACCGCCCCGGATCGGTGCAGTACGTCGCATCCGCCGGCTGGTACCTCGAGGTGGACGGGGCCGAGGTGAGCGTGACGGCGTTGTTCCCCACGATCACCCAGCTGTGGATCGCGCCGGACGGGTCCGCGCGCCAGACCCAGCGTCGCGGCGCCCCGCTCGACGTCGACGGGCATCTGTCCACGACCGCCATCGAGTCGGCGGCGGGCTTGCTCAGCACCGACGAGCTCCCCGCCGCCTCGCTCGACGCGACCCTGACTGACCGCCTGCCCCGCGACCCCGCCGCCCTCCAGACCGAGCTGCTGCAGCAGGCTGCCGGCCTGCCGTGCGCGCAGGACGACTCGTGGCGGGCGATGTGCCTGGTCGGCTCGGTGCTCAGCGTGCTCGAGCAGCACGCCGCCCCCGACGACCTCACGGCCGCGATGTGGACCGTGCTCGCGGACGAACCGGGGGTGCGCTACCTCGGTTCGACCACCGATCGGGCCGGGCGGCCCGGGGTGGCGGTGGCGATCCCCCCGGCGACCGGCGACCCCGATGCGACCGTCCGGGTGCTCATCGTCAGCCCCTCGACCGGGGAGCTGCTGGGCACCGAGAACGTCACGTTGCGGTCCGAGGCGCTGCGCATCGACACCCCCACGGTCACCGAGTTCACCACGATGACGACGTCGTCGTGGGTGCGAGCCGTGGGGCAGACCCGGTAGGCGTCGCGATCTCGCCCCCGACCAGGTCCACCCGCCGGTCGGCACGCCCCGCGATCGCCTCATCGTGCGTGACCAGCACGACGGCGGTGCCGAACCGGCTCGGGAGGGACAGCAGCAACGTCGCCACCTCGGTCGCGGCGTCCTCGTCGAGGTGGTCGGCCGGCTCGTCCGCCAGGAACACCGCCGGATCGCTGAACAGGGCCCGCGCGATCGCCACGCGGTGCCGCTGGCCGCCGGTCATCGTGTGCGGGCTCCGGTCCGCGAGGTCCCCGATCTCCAGGGCGTCCAGCAGCTCGACGGCCCGGAGCTGGGCCTCGCGGCGGGGCGCGCGGCGGGCCCGGAAGAACCAGGGCATCATCACGTTCTGCGCCGCGGTCAGGGACGTCTCCAGGTGGAACGACGCGAGCACGACGCCGATCTTGGTCGAGCGCAGGCCCGCGATCTCCCGGCCGGACAGCCCGGCGGTGTCATGGCCACCGATCCGCACCGTGCCCGACGTCGTCCGGCGCAGCAACGACAGCACCGCCACCAGCGTCGACTTCCCGCTGCCGGTGGGGCCCGTCAACGCCGTCGACGTCCCGGCCGGGCAGGTGAACGACACGTCGCGCAGCGCCACGACCTGGCCCTGCGGCGACGGGTACTCCACCCGCACCCCGACCAGCTCAGCGGCTGGAGGATTCACATGGCTACTTCGCCGCGACGGACGTCCGTGGGGACGCGGCGCGGCGGGCGCAGCGGCCAGAAGAGCCAGCCCGCCGCTGCGACGCTCACGACCGCGAGCACCGCGATGCCCCTGGGGGACCTGGATTTCCGCACGACGAGGTACCTCCGGCTGGGTGCAGGGCGCGGAGACGTCCGGCCCTGTCAGCAACCCATCCCGGCCGGCAGGGCAATAGTCACCGCCCGTGCCTGTGATCTGACTCACAGACGCGGGCGCTCCGTCGCGTCAGTCGAGGTAGTCGCGCAGGACCTGCGACCGGCTCGGGTGGCGCAGCTTCGACATCGTCTTCGACTCGATCTGGCGGATGCGCTCGCGGGTGACCCCGTAGACCTTGCCGATCTCGTCGAGGGTCTTGGGCTGGCCGTCGGTGAGTCCGAACCGCATCGTCACCACACCCGCCTCGCGCTCGGAGAGCGTGTCGAGCACCTGGCCCAGCTGGTCGCGCAGCAGCGCGAAGCTCACCGCGTCGATCGCGACAACCGCCTCGGAGTCCTCGATGAGGTCACCGAACTGGCTGTCGCCGTCCTCCCCGAGCGGGGTCTGCAGCGAGATCGGCTCACGGCCGTACTTCTGGACCTCGATGACCTTCTCGGGGGTCATGTCGAGCTCGGCGGCGAGCTCCTCGGGCAGGGGGTCGCGGCCGAGGGACTGGAACAGCTGCCGCTGGACGCGGGCCAGCTTGTTGATGATCTCGACCATGTGCACCGGGATGCGGATGGTGCGTGCCTGGTCGGCCATGCCGCGCGTGATGGCCTGCCGGATCCACCACGTGGCGTAGGTGGAGAACTTGAAACCCTTGGTGTAGTCGAACTTCTCCACCGCGCGGATCAGGCCGCCGTTCCCCTCCTGGATGAGGTCGAGGAACAGCATTCCCCGCCCGGTGTACTTCTTGGCGATGGAGACCACCAGGCGAAGGTTCGCCTCGACGAGGTGCTTCTTTGCCCTGCTGCCATCGGCCGAGATGACCTGCAGCTCGCGCCTCGTCGCGTCCTTGAAGCTCGCCTCGCTCGCGAGCAGGTGCTCGGCCAGGAGCCCCGCCTCGATCCGCTGGGCGATCTCCACCTCTTCCACGGCGTTGAGCAGCCGGACCCGGCCGATCACCTTGAGGTAGTCCTTGACGGGATCGCCCGTCGCCCCGGCTGACGAGATCACGGGGGCGGGGGCGTCGTCCTCGCTCGACGAGAGGATGTAGCCGTCGTCGCTCGTCGAGACCGCATCCGTAGCGGTGAGTGTCGTTGACATAGGTGATCGCCCTCTCATCCAGGTACCGAGCGACGTCGATCGGTCATTCGCCGCACACGCCTGCCACCGGGAGGCCATGGGGCCTCGGTGAACCTGAAGATGCCGATCTGGAGAGTCGGACGCAGACCCCGGTCTGGTAGACCGGGCCGCAATGCGACCTCAATTGTAGCGAGGTCCGGGCCGGGCTCCGGGGCAGGTGCGGCACATGAGCCGCGTCACACTCGCCGACTGCTCGCCAACGCCTCGATCGGCCGGTCGCTCGGAGCGGCCGGGAGAGCCCCGTCGCGCTGGCGGACGGCGGGGGACAGGCCGAAGCGGGCACGACCCGCGACGTCGACGATCACGATGGCCACGACGAACAGCACGAGGGCGGCCACCGCGTCGAGAAGGAAGTGGTTCCCGGTCGCGACGACCACCAGGAGGGTGGTGGCGGGGTAGGCCGCACCGAGCCCCCGCAGCAGCGGCGTGCGGGCGAGCTGCGCCAGCGTGATCCCGGACCACAGGGCCCAGCCGACATGCATCGACGGCATCGCGGCGTACTGGTTCGAGGCGGTGGAGATCGGGGCCGACGGCGCCACGCCCCAGGTGCTGAAGGAGCGCACGGTGTCCACGAAGTCGCCGCCCGTCATGAGACGTGGCGGCGCCAGCGGGAAGAGCCAGTACCCGACGAGAGCGAGCAGGGTCATGGTCAGCAAGACGCTCCGGGCGCGGCGGTACTCCGGCGAGCGCACGGCATACAGCCAGGCCAGCACCGACATCGTGACCGCGAGGTGCAGCGTCGCGTAGTAGTAGTTGGCCGGGATCGCCAGGGCCGGCAGCGACGCGACGAACGCGTTGATCCCGTGCTCGACGTCCAGGCCGAAGAGGTGCTCGAGGTGGACGATCGACCGGGCGTTGTCCTGGGCGCGGGCGACCTGCTCGGGTGCCCCGTTGCGGATCAGGGAGTACGCCAGGTAGATCACGCCGACGAAGGACAGCTCACGCCACCATCGGGGTCGGGACGTCGCAACCGCCGTCGTCGACCCCGAAGAATCGACGGACAGTGACAAAGCCATGCGGTTCTCCTTCTGCGGGGGCGGTGCGCGGTGCGGTGCGGTGGGCTCAGCTCGTGGACATCGCCCTTTCCGGCGGTGAATCAGCCGGTGATTCAACTCGTGAACTTACGCGCCGCAGGTCCCGTTGTTTGGCCGAATGCGCAAAGGTTCGATCAAGGAGCACCCCGGCCACGATCGCGATCGTGATGGCGAGTCCGACGCTGAGCAGCGGATTGTCCTGGGACCAGGTACCCGCGAGCGCGCCGACGCCGACCATGTACGCCGACCAGGTCGTGCCGGCGAGGATCGAGAGCGGGACGAACCGCCGGCGCGGGAAGCCGGTCGCCCCGGCCGACATGGTGACCGCCACGCGACCGATCGGGATGTACCGGGACGTCAGCATCAGCACGACGGGGCGACGGAGAAGGCTCGTGCGCGCCGACTCGATCGCGCGCTGCACGCGCCGGCCGGCCATCCATCGCCACCGTTCGACGCCGATCCGGCGGCCGATCTCGTAGGAGATGTTGTCCCCCGCGATCGCGCCGAGGGCCGCCACGAGCGCCAGGGCCCAGGTGTGCGGGACCCCCGTCGAGATCGACAGGGCGGTCAGCGCCACCACGACCACATCGCTCGGCAGCGGCGGGAAGAACGCGTCGATCAGGACCCAGGCGAACACGGCGAGGTAGACCCAGGGCCCCGACACGCTCGCGAGCACGAGCTCGTTCACACCATCCACCGCACGGGCCTTTCGTCGACGACGCACCCAGGGGCGACGGCCTGGCCAGGACGGCCGAGGGCAACGGCTCCCAGCCTCGGGCAGGAGGGGCGCCGTCGTCGTCCACCCGAGGGGGCGGTGCCACTACCGCAGGTGCGGTAGTGGCATGACCGCGAGCGGCCGACGACGCGGGCAGGTCCGCACGGCGATGCTCGTTGGGCGACGGGACCCAGATGTGCAGCGGGTACTACTGTCGCTGCGCGGGTCCGTCAGGGCGCCCCGTACGCTGTCGGCCGGCCGGCGGACGACGCCGAAACACCTCGGGAGCGGTGACGATGGATCCACGCACGGGAACGCTGCCCGCCGGAGGGCGGACCGCAGCCACCGGGTCGGCGCGGGCCGGGCGTCCCAGCCGGGGCGACGTGGCGGTCACGGTCGGGACCTTGATCTTGATGCTCGTCGCCGTGACGGAGCGTCAGGGCCATCAGGAGTTCCCCGGGGCACCCCTGCTCATCTTCTCGGTGCTCGCGTGGCTGCCGCTGGTCGTGCGGACCCGATGGCCGCTGGGTGTCCTGGTGGCCACGGTCGTGGTCGAGTCGCTCCACCTCGCGCTGGTGCCGTTCGTGGCCCCGGACCTGGAGACGCCGATCGCGCTGGCGGCCTACCAACCGGTGCCGGTGGCCACGATGGTCGCGGCCTTCACGTTGGCGACCCGGACGTCGCGTCGCACGGCCTGGATCGCCGGGGGCCTGGCCGCGGTGGTGCTGCTGGGCGTCAGCCTGGTGGCGCGTCCGATCACGCTGCTGGCGACCGACATCGTCATGCTGCTCAACCTCGTGGTGCTCGCCACCGCGATCGGCACCATGGTCGCCGGCCGCCGCAAGCGCCTCGCGCGCGAGGCGCGCGAGCGGGTGGAGCACACCCGCCGGGAGGTCGAGGGTGAGCGGCTGCGGATCGCCCGCGAGCTGCACGACGTCCTGGCTCACAGCCTCACCCTGGTCAACGCCCAGGCGGCCGTGGCCGACTACCTCGTGCGCACCGACCCGCAGGCGGCCGCCGACGCGCTGCGGGGTCTCACGCAGCACACCCGGCGGGCCCTGGACGAGCTGCGGGCGACGGTCGGGCTGCTGCGTCAGGACGGCGACGCCGCCGACGGCGACCCCGACGCGGCCGGGGGGTTGCGGCCGACGCCGGGCCTCGAACGTCTCGACGAGCTCCTGAGCGGGTTCCGGGCGGCGGGCAGCGACGTCCGGCTCGCGGTCACCGGCGAGGCGCTCGACCTGCCGCCGCGCGGTGACCTGGCCGCGTACCGCATCATCCAGGAGGCGCTGACGAACGCGACCAAGCACGCCCCGGGTGCCCCGGCTGCGGTCACCCTGGACTGGGGCGCCGGTGAGCTGCAGCTGAGCGTGGCCAACGACCGCGCCACCGGGGTCCCGACCGGGCACCGGGGGCCGGGCACCGGGCACGGCCTGATCGGCATGCGGGAACGCGCGCTCGCCGCCGGCGGGAGCGTCCGCGCCCAACCCCGGGCCGACGGCGGCTTCCTCGTCAGCGCCACCATCCCCGCCGAGGCCGAGCCGGTCCCCGACGTCCCGAGCATCGAGAGAGCCGCACCATGACGATCCGCGTCCTGCTCGCCGACGACCAGGCCCTGCTCCGGGCCACCTTCCGGCTCCTGCTCGACTCGGCACCGGACATCGAGGTCGTCGCCGAGGCCGCCACGGGCGCCGAAGCCGTGGCGCGCGCCCGCACCAGCCGCGCCGACATCGTCCTGATGGACATCCGCATGCCGGACCTGGACGGCATCGAGGCCACCCGCCGGATCACCGCCGACGACGCGCTGGCCGGCGTCAAGGTCCTGGTCCTGACGACCTTCGAGACCGACGAGCTCGTCGTGGCGGCCCTGCGCGCCGGAGCGAGCGGCTTCCTCGGCAAGGGGGTCGCCCCCGGCGCACTCCTGGATGCCATCCGCACGGTCGCCGCCGGGGACCAGCTGCTGTCTCCGATCGCGACGCGGGCGCTCATCGAACGCGTCCTGAACCGCCCCGATCCCGCCTCCGGGCAGCAGGTCCCCGGGATGGCGGACCTCACCGATCGCGAGCGCGAGGTCACCCAGCTCGTCGGTGGCGGCCTGTCGAACATCGAGATCGGCGAGCGGCTGTACATCAGCCCGTCGACCGCCAAGACGCACGTCAACCGCGCGATGATGAAGACCGGTGCCCGCGACCGCGCGCAGCTGGTGGTGCTCGCCTACGAGACGGGCCTGGTCTCACCCGGCGGGCAGTGACCTCGGTCGACCTGGGACCCACCGGTGCTCCCGAGGCTCGCAGACGTGCGAGGTCATTCTGTGCCTCGTGCGCCCAGGGGGTGGCCGAGCTGACCGCGGGTGCCGGTGAGCGCGGCCGGCGCGAACCGGCGCGCGACCCCGGCCACCGACGCGAGCAGCACGAGCGGCAGCAGGAACGCGATCGCCAGGCCCGGACCGTTCGAGACGAGTCCGACCACGACCGCCCCCAGGACGGCCCCGGCGTAGTTGAACAGGTTCACCCGGGCCACGACCTCGTCGACCCGGTCGTCGAGCTCGCCGGCGGCGGAGAAGGCGAGCGGGACGAGCGCCCCCACCCCGACGCCGACCAGCGCGAAGCCGACGATGGCGGCCAGCGGGAGGGGGAGGACGGCGACCGGGAGGAAGCCGAGCGCACCGACGACGGCGGCGACCGCCGCGACGCGGGCCCGGCCCGAGCGGTGGGCCCAGCGGTCCGCGACGAGCCGGGTGACCAGGATGGCCGCCTGGTAGGCCGCGTAGCCGAGGGGAACCACGGCCGCCGAGGCGTGCAGGGTGTCGTCCAGGTAGATCGAGCTCCACGTGCTCACCGCCGAGTCGGCGACGAAGGCGACGAGCACGACGCCGCCGAACAGCCAGATCCCCCGGCGCGGCAGCGGGGCGCGGGCCGCCACGGCCCCGACGGCGGAGCCGGGCACCGCCACGGCCCGGACGGCAGAGCCGGGCACCGGGGCGGCCGGGCCGGGCGCGACGAGCCGGCTCCGCCCGAGCAGCGCGGTCGCGGCGAGCACGGCGCCGGCGGCCAGGAGCGCCCAGGCGGTCGACCCGGGCCGGGCGGCGAGGACAGACATGGCGAGCGCCGCGACGATCGCCGCAGCGGTGTAGCACGCGAAGAACGAGGACATGACGGGCCGGGCGAGGATCCGCTGCGCGAGCACGCCCTGGATCCCGGCGGCGGCGTCCACCATGCCCAGGCCGAGGCCGTAGAGCGCGAACCCGCCGACGAACGCGACGGGCGCGCCGCTCGTCGCGATCAGCGCGACCGCGAGGGCCTGCGTGGCCAGGCCGAGGACGACCGCGGTCCGGCTGCCTCGCCGGGTGGCGAGCTGCTCGGCGGCGACCGAGCCCGCGGCGGCGGCCGCGCACACCAGGAGCACGATGAGCGAGACCGCGGTGTCGTCGATGCCCTGGCGGTCCTTGAGCGCGGGCACAGTGGGCCCGCGGGGCCGCGGTCATCGCGATCCAGACCTACGTCCTCGGCACGGACTGAGCTCCCGCGGTCAGCCGGCGGCCAGGATCTCGTCGATCTGACCCATCGCCGCCGTCATGCCCTCGACCATGCCCATGGCGACCAGCTGTTCCATCTGCTCGAGGTCAGCGAACGTCGAGACGATGGTCATGCGTGTGCCGCCGGGGGCCTCCGTCAGAGCGACCCGTCCGACGATGACCGGCATCGACGGGTTGGGGGTGCCCTCCTCGTCGGCGAACCCGTCCTCGAACTCGAGGGTGTGCGGCTCGTCGATGACCAGGAACCGCCACCACCCGTGCGCCTTCTCCCCGTCGGGCCCGGTCATGTAGTAGCTGGACCCGCCGCCGACGACGAGGTCGTGCGTGACGAACGTCGCGGGCCAGGTGGGCGGGCCCCACCACCGCTCGAGCTGGCGCGGGTCGGCCCAGACCTGCCAGGCGCGCTTCGGCGGGGCGGCCAGGTCGGCCACGATCGTCATGGTCAGGGTCGCGGTGTCTGGCGTGGTGCTGATGACTGTCATGGCGTCTCTCCTTCTGCTGGTGCGGCGAGGATCTCGTCGATCCGACCGATCCGGCCGCGCCAGATCTCCTCGTACTGGCCGAGCAGCCGGGCGGCCGCGCGGATGGTTGCGACGTCGCCGGACACGATCTGCTCCCGACCGTGCCGGGTCTTCGTCACCAGACGTGCCCGCTCGAGCACGGCGACGTGCTTCTGCACGGCGGCAAAGCTCATCGCGTAGTGCCGCGCGAGAGCGGTCACGGATGACTCGTCGCGCAGGACCCGGGTGACGATGTCCCGACGGGTGGCGTCGGCGAGGGCGGCGAAGATCTGGTCCGCAGCCGACCGCTCCATCTGTTGTGCAACCATGTGGTTGTACATTACGGACCGGGCGGGATCGGCGCAAGGCCTGCGCCTGGTCGTTCTGATCCTTCACGCCGACCCCCGATCGGTCGATCTACCTGGCATGGCGGCGCAGATTTCGCCGCACGCGCGCCGGAGGGGGAGTCGGACCATGGGGAGCAACCGCTCGGACGCCGAGCAGCAGGTCGCTGAGCTGTTGCGCACGGCCAAGGAGGCTCTGGGCCTCTCCGTCGCCTTCCTGACCAGGATGGACGGGACCACCCAGCACCTCGAGGTCGTCGACTCGAGCATCCCGTTCGTGTTCCGCGAGGGCGTCAAGCTGCCGCAGGCCACGACGTTCTGCCAGGCGATCCTGGACGGGCGGCTGCCCGCCGTGATCGGCGACGTCCGGGCGTACCCGGCGGCGATGGCGCTGCCGGCGGCCCGGTTCCCCCGGCTGCGCAGCTACGTCTCCGTGCCGGTCCGGCTCACCGACGGCTCGCTGTACGGCACGTTCTGCGCCACCGGGCTGACCACGGACAAGGGCCTGACGACGCGCGACAAGGCCCTCATGGAGGTGCTGGCCTCGGCCGCGGCCGTGATCATCGAGCCGGGCGTCGTGGCCGCCGCGCGGCGGGCCGAGATCGAGGCGCGGCTCGGCCCCGTGATCCTGGCGGGCGGCCCCACCGTCGTGCTCCAGCCGATCGTCGACCTCGCCACCGGGGGCCGGGTCGGCACCGAGGCCCTCAGTCGCTTCCCCGCCGACTGGGGCAAGGCACCCGACGTCGTCTTCGCCGAGGCGCACTCCGTCGGGCTCGGTGACCAGCTCGAGCTGCTCGCCCTCGAACGGGCCGCCGACCACCTGGCCCGGGTGACGGGTTATGTGGCGATGAACGTCTCGCCGAAGACGTTGCTGACGCCGGCCTGTGCGGAGCTGCTGGCCCGGCTGCCGGCGGGCCGGGTGCTGCTCGAGCTCTCGGAGCACGACCGGGTCGAGGACTACGACGCACTGCGCGCGGCCCTGGCCGGCCCGCGCGCGGCCGGGATGCGGTTGGCGATCGACGACGTCGGGGCGGGCTTCTCGTCCCTGCGGCACATCGTGCTGTGCGCGCCCGACGTGCTCAAGCTCGATCGCAGCATCATCGACGGCATCAGCACCGACCCCGTCCTGTCGACCCTCGTCGCCGCGCTCGTGGAGTTCGCCCACGGCAACGGCAGCCGCGTGGTCGCCGAGGGGATCGAGACCGCGGCCGACGGCGCGGCGCTGACCGCCCTGCGGGTGGACTACGCGCAGGGGTGGTTCTTCGGCCGCCCCGGGCCGCCCGAGGCGCTCACCGTCATCGATGATGCCCTCATCGACGATTCCGTCATCGACAGCGGCCCCGGGGCCGTGCTGGTCTGACGTGCCGGTCTGATCGCTCTCACTCCGGCGCAGACCGCGACGGCCCGCACGCACTCGCGACGGCAAACCCCTCGTGAACGGTGCTCGCATGGAGTCAGATAGAGGCATGCCCACAGCCCCCGCCCAGCCGACCGTCACGGTGGGCATCGGTCCGGTCAGCGTGCCCGACGTCGTCGCGGTCGCCCGGTTCGGCGCCCTCGTCGCCCTCGACCCCGCGGCCCAGGCGGCCGTGTCGGCATCGCGACAGGTGATCGACGTCCTCGCGACGGACGTCGTGCCGCACTACGGGATCTCGACCGGGTTCGGCGCGCTGGCCACGAAGTTCATCGCCCCGGACCGCCGGGCCCAGCTCCAGCAGAGCCTGGTGCGGTCGCACGCGGCCGGGTCGGGGCCCGAGGTGGAGCGCGAGACCATCCGGTCGCTCATGCTGCTGCGGCTCTCGACCCTCGCCACGGGCCGCACCGGCGTGCGGCTGGCCACCGCGCAGGCCTACGCCGGGATGCTGAACGCGGGGATCACGCCCGTGGTCCGCGAGTACGGCTCGCTCGGCTGCTCGGGCGACCTCGCCCCGCTCGCGCACTGCGCGCTCGCGCTGATCGGGGAGGGCACCGTGCGGGACGCGGCCGGAACCCTGCTGCCCGCCGGCGACGCGCTGCGCTCGGCCGGGCTCACCCCGGTCGTGCTGGCGGAGAAGGAGGGCCTCGCCCTGATCAACGGCACCGACGGCATGCTCGGCCAGCTGAGCCTCGCGCTGCACGACCTGCGCGCCCTGGTGACCTCGGCCGACATCGCCGCCGCGATGAGCGTCGAGGCGCTGCTCGGCACCGACGCGGCGTTCGCCGACGACCTCGCCGCGCTGCGCCCGCAGACCGGCCAGCGCGCCTCGGCCGCCAACCTGCGCCACCTGCTCGCGGGGTCCCCGATCGTCGAGAGCCACCGTGGCCCCGGGTGCACCCGGGTCCAGGACGCCTACTCGCTGCGCTGCGCGCCGCAGGTCCACGGCGCGGCGCGGGACACCATCGACCACGCCGCGATGGTCGCCGACCGCGAGCTGGCGGCCGCCGTCGACAACCCGGTGGTCACCCTCGACGGGCGGGTGGAGTCGAACGGCAACTTCCACGGCGCCCCGGTGGCGTACGTGCTCGACTTCCTCGCGATCGCGGTCGCTGACGTCGCGAGCATGTCCGAGCGGCGCACCGACCGGATGCTCGACCCGGCGCGGAACGGCGGCCTGCCGCCGTTCCTGGCGCACGACGTCGGGGTCGACTCGGGGCTGATGATCGCGCAGTACACCGCCGCGGGCATCGTGTCCGAGCTCAAACGGCTCGCGGTGCCGGCGTCGGTGGACTCGATCCCGTCGTCGGCGATGCAGGAGGACCACGTGTCCATGGGCTGGGCCGCCGCCCGCAAGCTCCGCACCGCGATCGACGGCCTGACCCGGGTGCTCGCGATCGAGATCATGACCGCGTCCCGGGCGCTCGACCTCCGCGCGCCGCTGCTCCCGGCGGCCGGCACGGGGGCGGTCCTCGCCCGGGTGCGGCGCGACGTCGCCGGGCCTGGCACCGACCGGTTCCTGTCGCCCGAGATCGAGCTGGTCACCGACGCCGTGCGCAGCGGCGACGTGCTCGCCGCCGCGACCGCGGGCGCGGGCGACCTGTTCTGATGCACCCGCACGGACCCGACCAGAGAGGCCACCTCCGATGGCAGCAGCCCATGAACCCCGCCCCGTCCGGGCCGCCCGCGGGACCGAGCTGACGGCGAAGAGCTGGCAGACCGAGGGGCCGCTGCGGATGCTGATGAACAACCTCGACCCGGAGGTGGCCGAGCACCCGGACGAGCTGGTCGTGTACGGCGGCACCGGGAAGGCGGCGCGCAGCTGGGCGGCGTACGACGCGATCGTCCGGACGCTCGAGACGCTGGAGTCCGACGAGACGCTGCTGGTGCAGTCGGGCAAGCCGGTGGGGGTGTTCCGCACGCACGAGTGGGCGCCGCGGGTGCTGATCGCGAACTCGAACCTGGTGGGGGACTGGGCCACCTGGCCCGAGTTCCGCCGGTTGGAGGCGCTGGGTCTGACGATGTACGGGCAGATGACGGCCGGGTCGTGGATCTACATCGGGACGCAGGGGATCCTGCAGGGCACGTACGAGACGTTCGCGGCCGTGGCCGCCAAGCGGTTCGGCGGGACCCTCGCCGGCACCCTGACCCTGACCGGTGGCGCGGGCGGCATGGGCGGGGCGCAGCCGCTCGCGGTGACGATGAACGACGGCGTCGTGCTGATCGTGGACGTGGACGAGACCCGGCTGCGCCGGCGCCTGGACCACGGCTACCTCGACGAGCTCGCGGACGACCTGGACGACGCCGTGGCGCGGGTGCTGGCGGCGAAGGTCGACCGCCGGCCGCTGTCGGTGGGGCTGGTCGGCAACGCCGCCACGGTGTTCGCGGACCTGCTCGCCCGCAAGGTGCCGATCGACGTCGTCACCGACCAGACCTCGGCGCACGACCCGCTCGCCTACCTGCCCGAGGGGGTGTCGGTCGCCGACTGGAAGGCGCTGGCCGCGGCCGACCCGGACGGCTTCACGGTGCGCTCCCGGGCGGCGATGGCCAAGCAGGTCGCCGCGATGGTCGGGTTCCAGGACGCCGGCGCGGAGGTGTTCGACTACGGCAACTCGATCCGGGCCGAGGCGCAGCTGGGCGGGTACGAGCGCGCGTTCGACTTCCCGGGGTTCGTGCCGGCCTACATCCGGCCGCTGTTCGCCGAGGGCAAGGGACCCTTCCGCTGGGTCGCCCTGTCCGGGGACCCGGCGGACATCGCGGCCACCGACACGGCGATCCTGGAGTTGTTTCCCGACGACGCGCCGCTGCGCCGGTGGATCACGAAGGCCGGCGAGAAGGTGCACTTCGAGGGGCTGCCGGCGCGGATCTGCTGGCTGGGCTACCAGGAGCGGCACCTGGCGGGGCTGAAGTTCAACGAGATGGTCGCCTCGGGCGAGCTGAGCGCGCCGATCGTCATCGGGCGCGACCACCTCGACGCCGGCTCGGTGGCCTCGCCCTACCGGGAGACCGAGGCGATGGCGGACGGGTCGGACGCGATCGCCGACTGGCCGCTGCTGAACGCGCTGCTGAACACCGCGTCCGGGGCGACCTGGGTCTCGATCCACCACGGCGGCGGCGTCGGGATCGGCCGCAGCATCCACGCCGGGCAGGTGATCGTGGCCGACGGCACCGACCTCGCGGCGCAGAAGATCGCCCGGGTGCTCGTGAACGACCCCGGCACCGGGGTCATGCGGCATGTCGACGCGGGGTACGAGCGCGCGGCCGACGTCGCCCGGGAGCGGGGGCTGCGCGTGCCGATGTGGGAGGGCGAGTGAGTGCTGGTCGCCCACGGCATGCTCGCGCGGACGCTGCTGTGACCTCGGCTACGGCGGTGATCTCGGATACGGCGGTGACCTCGGATACGGCGGTGACCTCGGCGACTGCTTCGACCTTCTGGTGCGCGACCCTCCTGCTCGACGGCGTCCCGGTGCCCCGGGTGCGCCTGGAGGTCGGGGCCGACGGGCGCCTGGCGCGCGTGACCCGCGACGTCGCCGCCGCACCCGGTGACCTCCGGCTGGGCGCGGTCGTGCCGGGGATGGCCGACGCCCACTCGCACGCGTTCCACCGCGCGCTGCGCGGCCGGACCCACGCGCACGACAGCGCCGACGACGGCGACTTCTGGCGGTGGCGCGCGGCGATGTACCGCGTCGCCGGCGCGCTGGACCCCGGGCGGTACCAGGCGCTGGCGCGGGCCGTCTTTGCCGAGATGCTCGTCAGCGGCTGGACCGCGGTCGGCGAGTTCCACTACGTGCACCACCGCGCCGACGGTTCGCCGTACCCGACCGAGCACGCGATGGAGCTCGCGCTGGTCGCGGCGGCGCGCGAGGTCGGCATCCGGCTCGTGCTCCTCGACACCTGCTACCTCACCGCCGGAATCGAGGCCGTCGGTGGCGGAGCGGGCGAACCGATCGGTCGCCCGCTGGCCCCCGAGCAGCGGGCGTTCGGCGACATCTCGGCCGGGGCGTGGCTGCGTCGGTGGCGGTCGCTGCGCGCTGCGCTCGGCGAGGACCCGGACCGCCGGATCACCCTCGGCGCCGCTGTCCACTCGGTGCGCGCGGTGCCCGCGGCCGCGATCCGGGAGATCCTGGCCGGCCTGCCGGCGGACGTGCCGCTGCACTTGCACGTCTCGGAGCAGCCGCAGGAGAACGCGGACTGCCTCGCCGCCTACGGCCTCACCCCGACGGGCCTGCTCGACCGGCTCGGGGTGCTCGACCCGCGGGTCTCGCTCGTGCACGCGACGCACCTCACCGACGACGACGTCGCGCTCATCGGCGCGGCGGGCGCGACGGTGGTGATGTGCCCCACCACCGAGGCCGACCTCGGCGACGGGATCGGCCGGGCGCGCGACCTGGCCCGGGCGGGTGCGCGGATCGCGCTCGGCTCGGACCAGAACGCCGTCGTCGACCCGTTCCGCGAGATGCGGGACCTGGAGATGGGCGAACGGCTCGCCTCGGGCCGGCGCGGCCGGTTCGCCCCCGCGCAGGTCCTCGAGGCGGCCACGGCCCACGGCTACGCGGCGCTCGGGCTGGGCTCGGGGCGCCTGGGAGTCGGCGACCTGTGCGACCTGGTCGAGGTCCGCACCGACACCGCCACGACCACCGGCTGCGCGCCCGACCAGCTGGCCCTGGTGGCCACCGCGGCCGACGTCGGCCGCGTCGTCGTGCACGGCGCGATCGTGGCCGATCGCGGACGCCTCGTGCGCCCCGACGACCCCACGACGTCGTCCGACCCTGCGACGATGCTCCACGACGCACTCGCCCTGCTCGACCCAGGAGCCCACCGATGACCTCCGAGCTGATCACCGGCATCGGCGAGCTCACGACCCAGGACGACGACCACGCGCGGCTCACCGACGCCGCCGTCGTGCTCGAGGCCGGTCGGATCGCCTGGATCGGCCCGGCGTCGCGCGCGCCGGCCGCGGACCGCCGCACGGACGTCGCCGGTCGCGCCGTGCTGCCCGGCTGGGTCGACACCCACACCCACGTCGTGTTCGCCGGTGACCGGTCGGCCGAGTTCGAGGCCCGGATGGCCGGGCAGCGCTACGCGGCCGGCGGGATCCACGCCACCGTGCGCGCGACCCGGGCGGCGACCGACGCCGAGCTCACGGCGACCGCCTCGACCTTGCGACGCGAGGCGCAGGCGCAGGGCACGACCTTCCTCGAGGCCAAGACGGGCTACGGCCTCGACCTCGAGACCGAGACGCGGTCCGCGCGGGTCGCGGCCGAGGTGGCCGACGTCGTGACGTTCCTCGGCGCGCACGTCGTGCCGCCGGACGCCGACCGGCGCGACTACCTCGACCTGGTCACCGGCCCGATGCTCACCGCGGTACGCCCGTACGTCGACTTCGTCGACGCGTTCTGCGAGCGCGGCGCGTTCGACGTCGACGAGTCGCGCGAGGTCCTCCTCGCCGGGCGGGCCGCCGGTCTCGGGCTGCGCCTGCACGGCAACCAGCTGGGGTTCGGCGGCGCGGTCGCGCTCGCGGTCGAGCTGGGCTGCGCGAGCGTCGACCACTGCAACTACCTCACCCCGGCCGACGTCGAGGCGCTCGCGTCGTCCTCGACGGTCGCCACGCTGCTGCCCGCGTGCGACCTGTCCACCCGCGAGCCGTTCGCCCCCGCCCGGGCCCTGCTCGACGCCGGCGCGAGCATCGCGCTCGCGACCAACTGCAACCCCGGCACCTCGTACACGACCTCGATGCCGTTCTGCGTCGCCACGGCCGTGCTGCAGATGGGGCTCACCGTCGCCGAGGCCGTGTGGGCCGCGACCCGCGGCGCGGCCCGGGCGGTGGGTCGCGAGCACGGGCCCGACGCCGTCGGCTCCCTGCGCGTGGGCGGGCGGGCCGACCTCCAGGTCCTGGCCGCGCCGTCGGTGGCGCACCTCGCCTACCGACCCGGGGTCGCCCTGACCGCCGCAGTATGGCGCCAAGGCATCCGCGTCAGCGGTTGACGACCGCGCGGACGCAGCCGCGCAGTCCCCACGAGGACGTGACCGCGAGGTAGTCCTTCCGTGCCGAGATCGTCCGTCTCGATGGACTCTCTCGGCACAGATAGACGATTTCGCCATGGTGGTCGGCTCGTCCGGCCGAGTCCTATGTGCCGTCTAGCGTTCTGACGGCCGCGAGGAGGATGGCCGCGACCGGTGCGCTGAAGTCGAGCGACTGTCCCGCCTCGTCGGCTTCGAGCGGCTCGAGGGTCGCGAGCTGGGACTCGACGAGGGACGCGGGCATGAAGTGGCCGGGCCGGTCGCCGACCCGCCGGGCGACCACGGACGGGTCGCCGGCGAGGTGCACGAAGACCGTCGACGGCGCCCCGGCGCGGAGCGCGTCGCGGTACCGGCGCCGGAGCGCGGAGCAGGCCACGACGGCTCCGGTCTCTTCGTGCGCGGCCAGCCAGGCGCCGATCGACAGGAGCCAGGGCGCCCGGTCGTCGTCGTCCAGGGGTCGGCCCGAGGCCATCTTGGCGACGTTGGCCGCGCTGTGGAAGGCGTCGGCATCGGCGAACTCGAGCCCGAGCCGGTCGGCCAGCGCCTCGCCGACCGTCGACTTGCCGCATCCCGAGACACCCATGACCACGATGGGCGGGTACGACGGGCGCGCGGACGAGGCCATCGCCGGCGACGCGATCAGTAGAAGTCGACGGTGTCGACGCGGTTGATGAGCGGGGCGGCGTCGAGCAGCCGCGTCGCGTTGGCGGCGAACAGCTCGGCGATGAGGCGGTCCTCGCGGTCGTCCAGCGCAGCGGTGTGCGGGGAGATGACGACGTTGGGCATCGTCCACAGCGGGCTGTCCTGGGCGAGGGGCTCGACGGCGAAGACGTCGAGGCCGGCGAAGGCCACCCGCCCGTCGCGCAGCGCCTCGATCAGCGCGTCCTCGTCGATGACGCTGCCTCGTCCCACGCTGGAGACGATGACGCCGGGCTTCACCTGGGCGAGCACGTCGCGGCTGATCATCCGGTAGGTGCTGTCCGTGCCGGGCAGCGTGTTGACGATCGCGTCGGCGTGCCCGACGACGTCGCCGAGCCGGGCGGGCGGGACGATCTCCGCGACCCCCGCCACGGTGACGGGGTGCCGGCCGACGCCGACCACGCGTGCACCGAGCGCGGCGAAGCGCGCAGCGACGCCGCGGCCGATGTTGCCCATGCCGACCACGAGCACCGTCATCTGGTCGATCTGCTGCATGGTCCAGCGCCCGCTCCAGTCCCGGGCCGCCTGCTGGGCCTGCAGGCGCGGCAGCGACTTGGCCCCGGCGAGCACGGTGAACAGGGCGAACTCGGCCAGTGGGCCGCTGTGCGGACCGGCGGAGGTGGTGAACGCCACCCGATCGAGCTCCTCGGCCGTGAGCTGCGCGGCCCGCACCTGGCCGCCGCCGCCGGCCGCCATCGTGTGCACCCAGCGCAGCTGCGGGTTGGCCCGCGCCGTGCGCGCCAGTGCGGCCGGGTCGGTGTCGGGGATGCCGTACAGCGCCTCGGCGGAGTCGACGAGCGCGTCGAAGCGGGCCTGCTCGGGCGCGGACCGGGTGAAGCCGGGATCGCCGTCGTGGTCACCGGCGAACCGCATCGGTGGCAGGAGGTCTTGCTCGCACACGAGGTCGATCCGGGGCTCGAGCGTCGTGATCAGCGCGCCGAGCGTGTCGGTCAGCGGGGTCGCGACGACGACGCGGAGGCGGCCTGTCGGGGTGCCCGCGGTCACTGCGTGCACCGCGCACCCAGCACGTCGGCCAGGTCGCGGGCGAGCGGCTCGGCGAGGATGTCCTCGACCGGCCGGGGCAGGCTGAGGCACCAGTTGGGCCACTGGGCCACGGTTCCGGGCATGTTCGGCCGTTCGGCCACCGCCCCGACGTCGTCCAGCGAGGCGAGCACGACCCGCGCCTTGCAGGCCGACAGGCGGCGGTACTGGGCGAGGATCGCGCGGTGGACCTCGTCCGGGCCGATCGGGCCGTCCGGGTCGATGCCGGCCGCTGCGGCCAGCTCGCGCCGGACCTGCTCGAGCGCCTCGAAGTTGGACGGCTTGCCGATCGCGCGCAGGTCCGCGGTGTCCGACCCGGTCAGCGTGCCCGCGATGGTGGCCTGGTCGTGGGTGGACGAGGCGCCCATGACGGCCTCGGGGAACTTGTCGACGGGCAGGCGCAGCGCGGCCCGGTAGCCCAGCATGCCGACGTCGGCCATCGTCTCGCGAACGCCGTCGGCCACCGTGCCCATGTCCTCGCCGACGACCCACGCGCCGGACCAGCTCGCCTCCACGCGCAGGACCGCAAGCATCGCCTCGGTCGGGTAGTTCACGTACGCGCCCTGGGTCGCCGACCCGCCGGACGGGACCCAGAACAGCCGCCACAGCTGCATGACGTGGTCGATCCGGAGTGCGCCCGCGTGCCGCAGCGCGACCCGGACCATCTTGATGAACAGGTCGAGGTCGGTGGCGACGAGGGCGACCGGGTTGATCGGCGGCAGGCCCCACTTCTGACCGTCGATGTTGTGGCCGTCCGGCGGGCAGCCGACCTCGAAGGCGAAGCAGACCTGGTCCTGGTTCGCCCAGGCGTCCGCGCTGCACGAGTCGAACCCGACCGCGATGTCCACGACGACGTCGACCTCGCCGCCGGCGGCGCAGGCCGCGGCGAGCTGGGAGTCGGCGATCCACTGGGCCCAGGCGTAGAACGCGACCCGCTCGGCGTGGGTGGCGGCGAACTCGAGGGACGTGTCGGGGTGCTGGTCGGCCTCGTCCCACTCCTGCCAGTTGCTCGTGCCGTAGTTCTCGGCCAGCACGCACCAGGTCGCGAACCGGGTGAGGTCCTGGCCGCGTTCGGCGACCCAGGCGTCGTGCTCGGCGGGCAGGTGGTCGCGGGTGGCGGCCCAGATGCGCTCGAGCGCCGTGCGCTTGAGGACCCAGACGGTGTCGCGGTCGATCTTGCGCACGGTGTTCAGGGCCCGACCGGCGTGGGCGAGGTCGGACAGGTCGACCTCCGCCGCACCGGGGGCGTCGCCGACGGCGATGTGCAGCAGCTGGAGCCACTGCCGGGACGTGGGGGAGTAGGGGGAGGACTGCTGCTCGGGCACCGGCGCGGCCGCGTGCACCGGGGAGATCAGGACGGTGGAGGCGCCGGAGTCCCTCGCGGCGCGCGTGATCGTGGTCAGGTCGCCGAAGTCGCCGATGCCCCAGGAAGCACGTGAGCGGGCGGCGTACAGCTGGACGGCCCAGCCCCAACCGCGGGCCGGCTGGGGGAGCTGGTCGGGGGCGCTGATCACGAGCCGGCGTCGGCCGTCCGGCGTGAAGAGGTGGTAGTAGCCCGGAGCCGGGGCGATGCCATCCGGCCCCTCGAGGGTGATCCCGGTCAGGTCGCGCAGATCGCCCACGAGGTCGTCGCACGGCTGGCCGGGCACGCACACCAGCGGGTGCTCGGCGCTCTGGCTCGAACCGATCGCCGCGGCGAGCGCGGTCAGCGTCGGCGCGGGCGGGGTCTGGACCTGGCCGAGCGCGTCGACGTACGTGGCGGGGATGCCCAGCCGGGCCAGGGCCTCGGTCGGGATCGCGGTGGAGCCTGCGCGCGGGTCGGGCGGCATGGCGCCGGGTGTCGGCACGGCGGCCGGGCGCGGTGCGGACGACAGACGGGGTGTTGCAGCGCGCACGGTAAGACTCCTTTTTGCTTCGAGCATGCCGACTCGTCAGGGTGAGGGCGGGTGGCGAGCTGGCACTGCTGCACGGGCGAGCCGAGGTCGAGCCGCGTGCGACCGACCGATGGTGGCGCTCACATTCGCAATTCTCTGCAAGCCCTTGCAACAGTAATCTAGCCCGGCCGCCCCCCGTGTCAGCGGGACTTCCAGTACGTGAACTTCGTGGTGCGACGTTCGTGGCGCCCGCTTCTCAGTCGGGCTTGACCAAGCATTCTGACAGGCCGCCGGGGGTGCTGCGGCCACGGCCATATCGTGGGCGCCCGCACCCGGGTGCACACACGTTCCCCCGCTGGCACCCGTCAGATCGACTCCTGCGCGCCGACCATGAGCGTTCGGGTGCGGCCCGCCTCCTCAGGCGCGACTGCGCCGGAGCGTGTCGCGCAGGGAGAGCCGTTTGGAGTAGGCGATCGAGCCGTAGCGGAAGAGGTAGACCGCCAGGCGCAGCGCGACGAAACCGAGGGCGAACAGCTCGACGATGACGATGCCCGACTCGAGCGCCGACAGGGACCCGAAGCTGTTGCGGAGCATCGCCGTCACCGGGGCGGTGTAGGGGAAGTAGGTGAAGACCTGCACGATCAACGACCGCGGGTCGCTGACGATCAGGCTCACGACGTAGAACGGGACGAAGATCATGATCATCAGCGGCGCGAAGAAGGTGCCGGCTTCCTTCGCGGTCGGCACCATGGCGCCGATGGCGACCAGGGTGCCCGTGAACAGGATGAACCCGCCGAGCAGCAGCAGGGTGCCCACGACGATGGCGCCGGGTTCGAAGCTCAGGTGGGACAGGTCGACGTCGGGCAGGTTGAGGTTGGACCGGAAGAAGAGGTAGCCGACGACGACGGGCACCGCGAAGGTGAGCATCTGGACCAGCCCGACCATGAACAGCGAGAGCACCTTGCCGACGATCAGCGTCGTCGGGTTCATCGTGGTGAGGATCATCTCGGTGACCCGGTTCTCCTTCTCCTCGAGGGTGCTGTTCAGCATCTGGTTGCCCAGCAGGATGATGCTGACGTAGAAGACCACGAGGAAGAGCAACGGCGGGATGACCCCGTCCAAGCCCCCGGACACCACTCCGTCGCGGTACGTCTCGGACGTGACCGTCACGTCGCCCTGCACCACCGCGGCCAGCTCGGGTGCGTCGATCTCCTGCTGCGCGGCCAGGACGAGCATCTGCGTCGCGACGGCTGCGTACGCGCCGTTCTCGAAGATCCCCTTGTCCACCCCGTAGACGCGGATCGGCTGCGTCGACGGGTCCGCGGGATAGGCGAAGTACGCATCGACCGTCCCGTCCTTCACCGCCGCGATCGCCGCGGCGGGGTCGGGTGCCTCGGATCCGCCGAAGGCCGCGGCCACCGCGTCGGTGATCAGGCCGGAGTCGTCGGTGTAGGTGACGACGAGCTGGGTGTCCGCCTGGGCCTGCGCCGTCTCGCTCGTGGCCGCGTTGCTGAGGAAGACCAGGGCGAAGACGACCGCCAGCGCGAGCGGGACGGCGAGCGAGGTGAGCCAGAACCGCTTCTTGGTCACCACCCGGAGGAACTCGAAGCCGATCACGGTGCTCAGGTTGTGCTGTGCCATCGGTCAGACCCCCACCGGTTCGCTCGGGGTGCCGTAGACCCGCAGGAAGATCTCCTCGAGCGAGGTCCGGGCCGTGGTGAAGCTGCGCACCTGGACCCCGTGCCGCACGAGCTCGGCCAGGATCTGCGCCTCGTCCACCCCGGCTCGCGGAGCCAGGTCGGCGAGGTCGCCGTCGGACCGCGCGACGTCGAACAGGTCGGAGGCGGGCAGCAGTCCGGCGCAGCGCACGCGCACGACGGTGCCCCCGTAGAGGTCCTGGACCTCCTCGACGGTGCCGTACGCCTCGGCCGTGCCGTCCTTGAGCAGGATGACGCGGTCGCACAGGCGCTCCACCTCGTCCATCTGGTGGGTCACCATGATCACGGTCGCGCCGGCGCGCTTCTGCTCCTCGATGATGTCCATCAGCAGCCGCCGGTTGACCGGGTCGAAGCCCTGGGTGGGCTCGTCCAGGATCAGCAGCTCGGGGCTGTTCATGATGGTCACGCCGAGCTGGATCTTCTGCTGCTGCCCGCCCGAGAGCTTGTCGAGCCGGACGTCCGCCTTGTCAGCCAGGTCGACCCGCTCCAGGTAGGACCGTGACCACTGCGTGGCGCCCGCGCGCCCGAGGCCCTTGAGCCGGCCGAAGTAGACCATGACGTCGAGGACGGACTCCTTCTTGTACAGCCCGCGTTCCTCCGGCAGGTAGCCGAGCCGGGCACCGTCGCGCGGCTCGAAGACCTTCCCCGCGATGTGCAGCGTCCCGGCGGTGGGCTGGTAGATGCCGAGCAGGGCCCGCAGGGTCGTCGTCTTCCCGGACCCGTTGCTGCCGAGGAAGCCGAAGGTCTCGCCCGCGAACACGTCGAACGACAGGTCTCGCACCGCGGTCTGGGTGCCGAAGTCCATGCGGAAGTTCCGGATGTGCACCAATGGCTCGGCCACGGTGGCGCTCGCGCTCATGGTGCCACCTTAGGGGTGCGTCCACCGGCCCCTTCGTGACGCAGGTGCGCGACACGCGCTACTTTGCGCTGACCGGTACCGTGCATTCTGGAGTAGTGTGCGCCGTGCGGGTGCCGGTCGGAGGGACCGGCACCCCGCACCACCGGCGGCGATCGCCGGGATTCCTGGGAGGTCAGATGGATACGACCCAGCTCCTCAAGGGCGTGCTGGACGTCGCCGTGCTCGCCGTCGTCGCGGGCGAGGACGGGTACGGCTACGACGTCGTGCGCCGGCTGCGCGCCGCCGGACTGCGCGACGTCGGAGACGCCTCGGTCTACGGGACCCTGCGCCGGCTGTACTCCTCCGGCGCGTTGACCAGCTACGTCGTGCCGTCCGACGAGGGACCGCACCGCAAGTACTACGGCATCAACGCGCAGGGCCGAGCGATGCTCGAGGCCCAGCGCGCGGACTGGCGCGAGTTCGCCGCCACGATGACCGCCCTGCTCGAGACCGAAGGAGCTGCTCGATGACCGCCGCCATCCTGCTCGCCCACGTGCGGGCCTACGCCGCGGCCGTGCGGTCCGAGCTCGCCGACCTGTCGCCCGACCAGGTCGACGACCTCACCGACGGGCTCGAGGCGGATCTCGCGGAGGCCCTCGAGGACCCGCGCGGGGCGGTGGCCACCGGCGAGATCCCGATCGGTCGACCCGCGGGCGCGTCGGTCGACGGCGCCGCCGGGAGCTCGATCATCGACCTCACCCAGCGCTTCGGCCCGGCCGCCGAGTACGCGGCCGAGCTGCGATCGGCGGCCGGGCTGGAGCCCGCCGCGCAGCCTGCCCGACGGCGGCCGGTCCGCGACACCTTCGCGGCGGTCGCGTCCGGTCTGCAGGGCTCGGTCGTGGGCCGGGTCCGCGACGCGAGCGCGCCGATGAGGTCGTCGGCCACCTGGCAGGCGCTCGCCGCGTTCGTCGTCTCGCTCCGGCCGGTGTGGTGGCTGGTGCGGGGGTGGGTCGTGTTCGTCGTGCTCGGCGCCGTCCAGGACTTCCTGACCCAGCCCGGCGACCAGCACTTCGTGCCGCGCACCGTTGCGGGCTGGCTGGTGCTGGGGGCCTGCGTGGTGGCCTCGGTCCAGGTGGGCCGCGGCGTCGGGCACACCCGCACGTGGTCCCGGCGCGCGACGGCGGCGGTGAACCTGCTCGCCGTGCTGGTCCTGCTGCCGACCCTCGTCTCGGCCGACGACACGGTCGCGCGGCGGCTGGCGGGGACCGGCGCGTACCCGGTGTACCTCGACGCACCGGCGATCGTCCGGCCGGAGAACGGCGTCGTCGTCGACGGCATGCTCGTGAGCAACCTGTTCGTGTACGACGCGGCGGGCAACCCGCTCAGCGAGGTCCAGATCTTCGACGACCGCGGTCGCGCCGTGCGCACGACCTACGACGAGGGCCAGCAGTCCTGGTCCCTGCCCGGGGTGGCGGAGCAGTGGTCCTTCCTGCCGGGCAGCGACGACGACGGGCGCAAACGGTGGAACGTGTACCCGCTCAGCGGGCTCCCGGCGAGCGAGCTGGAGTACGACGCCCTCACCGGTCTTCTGCAGCCGATCGAGGCAGCGATGCCGCGGACCCCGCCGCGGCCGTTCGCCAAGGCGCCCGCGATCGTCGGGTCGACCGCGGGCTCGGCGACCGCGCCCGCGACGGACGCGCCGGACTCGCCGGATGCGACGGACCCGCCGACGCCCGCACCCACGCCCTCGCTGCCGCCGGCGCCCTGAGGCGCGCGCTCAGTCCTTGACCGCGCCGTCGACCATGCCCTGGATGAAGTGCCGCTGCAGGAACAGGTAGACGACCAGCACCGGGAGCGCGACCAGCACGGCCGCCGCTCCCATCAGCGCGGTGTTCGTCGAGTACTGCCCCTGGAAGAACGCCAGCCCGAGCGGTGCGGTGCGCATGTTCCCGCTCGGCGACATGACCAGCGGGATGAGGAACTCGTTCCAGGTCCACATGAACACCAGCACCACCAGGGTCACGATGGCCGGGCGAGCGATCGGGAGCTCGATGAGCCACAGCGACTGGCCGCTGCCGGCGCCGTCGAGCCGGGCCGCCTCGGCGATCGACCGGTTGCTCGAGCGGAAGTACGTCCGCATCCAGTACGTCCCGAACGCGATCGACTGGGCCACCTGCGGCAGGGCGACGGCCCAGATCGTGTCGATCAGCTCGAGCTGGCGCAGGTCGAAGAACAGCGGCACGACGATCGCCTCGGCCGGCACCATGATCCCGAGCAGGAACAGGTAGAAAAGCACCCCGCTGCCGCGGAACGTCATCGTCCCGAAGGCGTAGCCGGCGAGCACCGAGCAGATGACGGCGAGGGTCACGACCAGGGCGGAGACCAGGACCGAGTTGGTCATGTACTGCGTGAAGTGGCCCTCGCGCCAGGCGGTGGCGAAGTTCTCGGGGTGCAGCCCCGCCACCCCGGGGCCGGCATCGGCGCCGGCCGGTCCGAACGCGCTCGCGAGGATGGTCACCACGGGCCACAGCGCGGCGATCGAGAACACGATGAGGATCAGGTAGTGGGCGGACCGCTCGCCCCGGGAGATCACGACGTGGCCCGGTCGGCGAGGTGGGTGAGACCTGCGTTGATGCCGAAGATCAGGGCCGTCAACGTGACCCCGATGGCGGCCGCGGTGCCGACCTGCCCGAGCTGGAAGGCCTGGTAGTAGACCTGGTAGGACGGCACGGTGGTGCTGTTGCCCGGCCCGCCGCGCGTGGTCATGTAGATGAGGTCGAACGTCTTGAGCGCCGCGACGATCGTCAGGGTGAGGGCGACGGCGATCTCACCGCGCACCGACGGCAGCGTGATCGCGAAGAACTCCCGCACGGCTCCGGCCCCGTCGAGGCGGGCCGCCTCGTACAGGTCCTGGGGGGTCCGGCCCATGCCCGCGAGCAGCAGGATCGTCACCAGCCCGGTCTCGACCCACGAGCCGATCAGGCCGACCGCGGGCAGGGCGAACAGGTAGTCGCCCAGCCAGGCGCGCGACCACTCGCCGAGACCGACCAGGTCGAGCAGCGCGTTGATCGAGCCGTCGGTCGCGTACAGCCGGGTCCAGGCCACCGCGACGACGACCATCGCGATCACCTGGGGCAGGAAGACCACGGTCCGG
The DNA here is from genome assembly GCF_004168625.1 of Pengzhenrongella frigida. Classification (GTDB taxonomy): domain Bacteria; phylum Actinomycetota; class Actinomycetes; order Actinomycetales; family Cellulomonadaceae; genus Pengzhenrongella; species Pengzhenrongella frigida. Next base: position 75,222 of record NZ_SDWW01000001.1, on the reverse strand, counting down.
AAGAACGCCATTCCGCGGACCTTCGCCCGGTTGAGGATGGCCGCGAGGACCAGCCCGACGCCCAGCGGCAGGACCGCGTAGAAGAAGATCAGCACGAACGCGTGCCCGAACGAGCTCCGGAGCACGTCGTCGCGCGCCAGGTCGAGGTAGTTGTCGAACCCCACGAAGACCGCGGGCGAGACGGTGTCCCACGCGAACAGGGAGAACTGCGCGGAGCGGGCCAGCGGGAAGAGCAGGAACGCCCCGTAGATCGCGAAGGCCGGCAGGATGAACAGGTACGGGGTGAGGGGGCCGTGGCCCCGCGAGGCGTGGTGGGTCGTCCCACCACGCCTCGCCGAACCGCCGGTCCTACTCGCCGACGAACGCGCCATAGTCGGCCTGCAGCGTCTGGGTGAACTGCTCGGGGGTCTGCTTGCCCGCGAGCAGGTCCTGCAACGCCGCGCCGAGGGTGTCGGAGAACGTCGGGGTCGCGTAGTCCAGGTACGGCAGGAGGTTGCCCTCGGTGGTGACGAGCTCGTAGGCCGCGTAGACGTCCTTGCCGCCGCCGCTGGTGGGAGCGAGCGCGGCGCTGCCGAGCACGGGCAGGTTGCCGGTCTCGGCGAGGACCTTCATCGCGTCGTCGGACGTGAGGAAGTCGATGTAGGCCGCGCCGGCGTCGGGGTGCTCGGACGCGCTGGTGACCGTGAACGGGAGCGAGGTCCCGCCGGTGGTCGACGGCGCGTCGCCCGCCACGGCCGGCGGCGGGGCGAAGAACCCGAGGTTGTCACCCATCACCGGGTCCAGGGCCGCGGTGTTCCACGAGCCCGCGAGCAGGAACACCCCGGTGCCCTCGCCGAACCGGGCCACGACGTCGTCGTACTTCGAGCCCAGCACGTCCTCGTTGAGGTAGCCGGCCGAGACCCACTCGCTCAGCTCGGTGGCCGCGGCGGTGTTGGTGGCGTCCGTCCAGTCGCCGCCGGGGTTGCCCAGGGCGAGGGCCCGGACCTGGTCGGCGGGCGTGTGCGCGCCCTGGATCGGGCCGAAGACGTGGATGGCGGGCCACTTCTCGAGGTCCCCGAGCGCGAGGGGGGTCTCGCCGGCGGCCTTGGCGACCGCGAGCTGGTCGGTGAACTCGGCCCAGGTCGTCGGCACGGCCAGGCCGAGCGCGGCGAGCTTGGCCTTGTTGTAGTAGACCCCGACGATCTCGCCCATCTGCGGCAGGCCGTACAGGTTCCCGGAGCCGAACGTGGTGGCGTCGGCCGAGTACGACGACAGCCCGAGCACGGACTCGGGGTAGCGGTCGCGCCAGCCGTAGGCCTCGGCGTACGGCTCGAGGGACACGATCTGACCGGCCTCGACGAACGCGCCCATCTGGCTGCGGGAGTTGTTGGCCTCGACCACGTCCGGCGCGTCCGAGCCGGACAGCGCGAGCCGCAGGGTCTTGGCCAGATCGTCGAACGACTGCGCGTTGCGGTCGATCGTGATGTTCGGGTACTTCTCCTGGAACGCCGCGTTGAGCGCCTCGATCTCGTCGTTCTGGCTGCCGCGGACCTCCTGGTCCCAGACCGTCAGGGTGATCTCACCCATCGCGGCGACGTCCACCGAGACCGGACCCGAGGAGGCGGCCGACGGCTCGGCGGTGTTCGCTCCCGGGGCGCAGCCGGAGGTCAGCGCGAGGGCCGCTGCTGCCACCGTGGCCGCGAGGAGCCGTACCGGGGAAACGCTCATTCGTCCTCCATCAATCGTGGTGCGCATCGGACCTGCGCTGGTCGAGGTCCGAGAGTCGGGCGATCGTGGCCTCGGCGCGCCGCATCGCCTTGGCCGGTTCCGAGGGTAGGACGTCCGGCAGGAAGCCGTAGTCGTCCCGCAGGCTGCGAGCGCGTGGGTCGCCCGCCGTCGCGGCAGCGGTGAGGGTCGACCACCAGTCCGCGAGGTCTCCCCACCCGGGTGCGGCCAACGCACCGCCGAACTGCTGGACCGCGAGCGAGGCGCACAGCGCGGAGAACCGCAGCCGGTGCTCGAGCGGCCAGCCGGCGAGCGTGCCCACCACGAGCGAGGCACCGAAGACGTCGCCCGCGCCGGTGGGGTCGATCGCGGTCACCGGCACGCTCGGGACGCTCGCGCGCTCCCCGGTCGAGCCGTCCACCGCCATGGCGCCGCGGACGCCACCGGTCACGACGGCCAGCGGCACCCGGTCCGCGAGGGCGGCGAGGGCCGCCTCGGGCGTCGCGGTGCGGGTGTAGGCCTGCGCCTCGACCTCGTTCGGCATGAAGCAGTGGCAGCCGTTGAGCTGGTCGAGGACCCGCCGGTCCCACACCCCGCTCGGATCCCAGCCCACGTCCGCGAACACGAGGGCGCCGGCGGCCCGGGCGGGCAGCCACCACGGCTCGTCCTCGAGCTCGACGATGACGGCGCGGGTGCGCGGCGCGATCCCGATCATCTCGGCCGGGCCCACGGGGTTGGGATGGCCGTGCGTGACCATGGCCCGGTCGCCGTCGTAGGCCATGGAGACCGTGACCGGGGTGTGCCAGTGCTCGAAGGTCCGGGACAGGCTCAGGTCGACGCCCTCCTGGTCGGCGAGCACGCGCCGGCACCAGTCGGCGTAGCCGTCGTCGCCGAAGCCGGCCGCCAAGGTCGTGCGCAGGCCGAGCCGGGCCGTGGCCACGGCGAGGTTCGCGATGCCACCGGGGGAGGAGCCCATGCCGCCGGTCCAGACCTCGGTGCCGGGGGTGGGCGCGCGGGGGAGGTCGGTGAACACGATGTCGAGGAACACCATGCCCGACACGAGGACGTCGAAGTCCGCTCCGCCGTCCGACCCTGCGCTGCTCACCGAATCTCCTGCTCGACGCGTGCAATGACGCAAACTGCACCAAAGTGGCAAAGCCTGTTCGCGTATGCGAAGAGTTCCACGGAAGAGGGCCGAAGTAAAGGCGACCCACGACGGACGAGAATGCCTGAAGATGACGCATTTTGCGTGCTAGCGTCATTTTGTGCTCAGCTCAACGCGTCACGACGCGATCCTCTCGAAGCTGCGCGCAGACGGTGAAGTCTCCGTCCAGACCCTGGTGGGAGAGCTCCGGGTCAGCGCGTCGACCATCCGGCGCGACCTGGACCTGCTCAGCGAAGACGGCCTCCTGCGCCGGGTTCGCGGCGGCGGGAGCCGGGTCGAGCCGGATGCCGTCGCGTTCCGCGAGGTCTCCCACCAGGCCAGCGCCGAGAAGGACGAGATCGCCGCCCACGCCGCCACGCTCGTGCCGGACCACTCGGTCGTGCTGATCGACATCGGGACCACGACGGCGCGCCTCGCGCACCACCTGCGCGGACGGCGGCTGACGGTGATCACCTCGAGCCTGGCGGTGGTCGACGAGCTCCGGGACGAGGACTCGATCGAGCTCATCGTGCTCGGCGGGGTGCTGCGCAACAACTACCTCTCGCTCGTGGGGATGCTCACCGAGCAGGCGCTCGGCCAGCTCCGGGCCCACATCTGCTTCCTGTCCGGCTCCGGGATCCGGGCCGACGGCGCCGTGATGGACACCACGGGCATCGAGGTCCCGGTGAAGCGCGCCATGCTCGCCGCGGCCGAGCGCACGATCCTGCTCGCAGACCGCACCAAGTTCCCCGGGACCGGGCTGCTGCCCGTCTGCGGGCCGGACCGCATCGCGGTCCTTGTCACCAACCAGCGCGCGGACCCCGCGACCCTGGCGACGTATCGGGCAGTCGGCACGGAGGTCATCACGGTATGAAGCTCACTCTCCTCGGCGGCGGCGGCTTCCGGGTCCCGCAGGTGTTCGAGGCGATCGCGGCCGACGACGCCGTCGTGCGGATCGACGAGCTCGTCCTGTACGACACCGACCCCTCGCGCCTGGGGGCCATCCGGGCCGTCATCGCCCAGCTCGAGCAGGGCCGGACGTTCGCACCCACGGTCACCGCGACCACCGATCTCGACGAGGCCGTCACCGGGGCGGACTTCGTGTTCTGCGCGATCCGGGTCGGCGGCGCCGAGGGGCGGACCTTCGACGAGCGCATCGCCCTGGACCTCGGCGTGCTGGGCCAGGAGACCACCGGACCGGGCGGGTTGGCCTACGCCATCCGGACCCTGCCCGTGATGCTCGCCATCGCCGAGCGGGTCAAGGTGCTCGCGCCCGAGGCCTGGTTCATCAACTTCACCAACCCGGCCGGGATCGTCACCGAGGCGCTGCGGCGCGTCCTGGGGATGCGCGTCGTGGGGATCTGCGACACCCCGATCGGGCTGCTGCGCCGGGCCGCGGTCGCGATCACGGGCTCGCCGGTCGTGGACACGTTCGACTACGTCGGGCTGAACCACCTCGGCTGGCTGCGCTCGATGGAGGTCGACGGCCGGGACCGGCTGCCGGAGCTGCTCGCGGACCCCGCCCGGTTGGTGCGCATCGAGGAGGCCCGCCTGATGGGGCTGGACTGGGTGCAGGCGCTCGGGGCGCTGCCCAACGAGTACCTCTACTACTACTACGCGAACCGCGAGGCGGTGACGCGGATCCGGTTCAGCGAGTCCACCCGCGGGGAGTTCCTGCTGCATCAGCAGGCCGACTTCTACGGTCGGGCCGCGGCCGAACCCGGCCACGCCCTCGAGCTGTGGGAGCGGACCAAGCACGAGCGCGAGGCGACCTACATGGCCGAGGGGCGCCCGAAGGGCCAGGAGCACGCCCGCGAGGAGGCCGACCTGGAGGACGGCGGCTACCAGCAGGTCGCGCTCAACCTCATGGCCGCGCTGGCCACCGGCAGGCGCTCGACCATGATCCTCAACGTCCGCAACGGCGACGTGGTGCCGGGGCTGCCCGCCGACGCGGTCGTGGAGGTGCCGTGCACGGTCGACGCCGACGGAGTGCACCCGCACCGGATCGCGCCGGTCGGCGGGCACATGCTGGCGCTGCTGCAGACGGTCAAGGCCGTCGAGCAGCTCACCATCGAGGCGGTCGTGAACCGGTCGGCGACGCTCGCGTGGAAGGCAATCGCGCTGCACCCGCTGGTGGACTCCGTCGGTGTCGGTCGGGACCTCCTGGAGCGGTACCGCCAGCAGATCCCGGGTGTCGGCGCCGCCCTCGACGGCTGAGCGCGACGGCACCGGACGTTCAGGTCACGGTGCACTTCCCCGCGACGAACCGCAGCACGTCGGTCGCCTCCCGGTCCAGGGCGCTCGCCACGGCGGGGGAGAGAACCTCTAGCGGCCGCACGGACACCACGCCGCCGGCCAGGCCCCACGTCGCCACCACATGCCCGTCGACGAGCGCGACCGGGCGGAACAGGCCGTTCGTCGTGACGACGTGCTGGTGCCGGCCGACGATCGCCGCGCGCGAGACCCACCCGAGCAGCAGCGGGTCGAACGGACCGAGCAGCCGGGGCCCGGGGAGCTCGCCGGTCGGCGCCCGGTCGGCCAGGTCGACGAGACCATCGTCGCGGTCCGCGAGCTCGGCGACCAGACCCTGCAGGCCGAGCCGGGCGTCCCCGAGCGTGATCCCGGCCCACTTGGCCAGGTCGCGCGCGTCCGCCGGCCCGTGCCCGACGAGGTAGCGCCGGGCCAGCCGGGTCAGCGCCGCCGACCTCGTGAGCGGTTCCGGGGGCGCGCCGAGCCAGTCCCGCGCCGCGACGAAGGCGTGCTCGCCGGCGACCATCGGGCCGCGCACCATGTCCCCGCGCAGGGTCGCGGCCATGAGCACGTGCACGAGCGCCTGTCGGGCGGTGGGGATGCCGGCGGAGTCGAGCCGCTGCCGCAGCCGGGCGCGGGTCTGCGGCCCGGCCGTCTCCACCGCCTCGCGGACGACGTCGACGCCTGCGTCGGCCTGGGCGGGGCTGACCCCCTCCTGCTCGAGCCGCCGCGCGTTCGCCCGGGCGAGCTGCGGGGTCGTCAGGGGGTGCAGCCACCAGTAGTCCTCGGCCGCGATCAGGTGCAGGGTGCCGCGGTTCAGCCAGGTGATCAGCAGGGACCGGTCGTCGGTCAGCGCGCGGTCGACGTCGTCGGCGGTCAGCCCCGTCGAGCGGGTGCGGATCGCCAGGCGAGCGCCGCGGAGGTCCTGGGCCTGGACGGCGAGCAGCCGCCGCACGACGGTGACGGGGTCGTGCGACGGGGGCCCCGCGAGGCCCTGGGCGCCGAGCCGGGCGGCGGTCACGGGTGGGACCTGGTCGCCGGTGGAGAGGTGCTCGCTCACGGCTCCACCGTACGGGTGGCCAGCAGGAGGAGGCTGGGGCCGTGCCCCTCATCGACGCGTCCCCGTCCCAGGCCGACCCGCTCGCCGTCGTGCAGGGGGACGGGTTCCGGATCACGGTCCTGACCAGCCGGCTGCTGCGGCTGGAGCACAGCGGCGCGCCGAACGGCGGCGCCATCACGCCGGACGGCGCGTTCACGGACGAACCCACGCAGCTGGTCGTCCGCCGCCGGTTCGACGTCCCCGCGTTCACGGTCGCCGAGACCGACGACACGCTGGAGCTGTGGACCGAGCACCTGCACCTGCGCTACGACAAGGGCCCGTTCAGCGGCGCCGGGCTCGCGGTGTCGATGCGGGTCCGCTCGCAGGGGGCGCACCGCACGACGTGGCACCACGGCGACCCGGTCGACTGGCAGGACGGCCGCCAGAGCAACCTCGGCGGCACCGCCCGCACGCTCGACGACGTCGACGGCGCCGTCGCGCTGGAGCCGGGCCTGCTGTCGCGGCACGGCTACGCCGTCGTGGACGACTCGACCTCGGTCCGCCTCACCGACGACGGGTGGTTCGCCCCGCGCGCCGGGGGCGCGCAGGACCTGTACTTCTTCGGCTACGGCAGCGACTTCGCCGGCGCGCTGCGGGACTTCTTCCGGCTCACCGGACCGAGCCCGCTCCTGCCGCGCTGGGCCCTGGGGAACTGGTGGAGCCGCTACCACCGGTACTCGGCCGACGAGTACCTCGCGCTCATGGACACGTTCGCGGACCGCGGCATCCCGCTCTCGGTGGCGGTCCTGGACATGGACTGGCACCTGGTCGACATCGACCCGTCGCTCGGAAGCGGCTGGACCGGGTACACCTGGGACCCCGAGGTGTTCGCCGATCCCGCGGCGTTCCTCGCCGACCTGCACGACCGCGACCTGCGCGTCACCCTCAACGTCCACCCGGCCGACGGCGTGCGCCGTCACGAGGACGCGTACGCCGACGTCGCGCGGGACCTGGGGCTCGACCCGGCCGACGGGCTCGAGATCGCGTTCGACATCACCTCGCGCGAGTTCGTCCGCGCCTACCTCACCCGGCTGCACCACCCGCACGAGCAGATCGGGGTGGACTTCTGGTGGCTCGACTGGCAGTCCGGCACGCACTCGCGCGTGGCCGGCCTCGACCCGTTGTGGATGCTCAACCGGGTGCACCACGACGACGCGGCCCGCGCCGGGCGCCGCCCGCTGATCCTGTCCCGGTACGCCGGCCTGGGCAGCCACCGCTACCCGGTCGGGTTCTCCGGCGACACGGTCGCGACCTGGGCCTCGCTCGACTTCCAGCCGTACTTCACCGCGACCGCCGCAAACGTCGGCTACTTCTGGTGGAGCCACGACATCGGCGGCCACCTCGGCGGCGCGCGGGACGTCGAGCTCACCACGCGCTGGTTCCAGCTCGGGGTCTTCTCGCCGGTGAACCGGCTGCACTCGACGATCAGCCCGTTCAACTCCAAGGAGCCGTGGCGTTTCGGCGCCGAGGCCGAGCGGACGATGGCGGCCTTCCTGCGGCTGCGCCACCAGCTCGTGCCCTACCTCTACACCGCGATGTGGGTCGCCCGCACTGAGGGGATCGCCCCGGTCCGGCCGATGTACCACGACCACCCCGGCGCGGGTGGGGCGTACGAGGTCCCGAACCAGTTCCTGTTCGGCCCGGACCTCCTCGTCGCACCGATCACCACCCCCGTCGACCGCCGCTCCCACCGGGGGCAGGTCACGGCCTGGCTGCCCGAGGGGACGTGGTTCGACTTCTTCACCGGCCGCCGGTACGACGGCGACCGGTGGCTGAACCTGCACCGGACCGTGGCCGAGATGCCGGTGCTCGCGCGCGCCGGGGCGGTCGTGCCGCTGGCCGCCGACCCGACGGCCGACGCCGGCGCGAACCCCGAGGCGCTCGTGCTGAGGGTCTTCCCGCGGGCCGACGGCGGCTGCGTCCTGCTCGAGGACGACGGCCGGGGCGACCCCGCGGTCGCCGACCGCCAGGAGACCGCGATCACGGCGACCTGGCACGACGACGCCGTCGACGGGCTGCGTGCCGTGCTCCGGATCGCCCCGCCGACCGGTCCGGGGGTGGCCACCCGGCGCACGCTCACCGTCGAGCTCGTCGGCGTGAGCGGCGTCCGGAACGCGCGGGTGGTGGCCGGGCCCACCGAGGCGGACGTCCACGTCGTGGCGGCGGGACCCGTCGGCACGGTCGCCGTCGGCACGGTCGGCTCGGTCGGCACAATCAGCACCGTCGTCGAGGTCGGCACGGTCGACCTGACCGCCGGCCTCGAGCTCGTGGTCGAGGGGGTCCGGCTGGCCGGTCCCGACGTCGTCGCGCACGTGTTCGCGCTGCTCGACGACGCCGAGATCGCCTACGACGACAAGGCCCGCGCGATGGCCGCGATGGACGCCGCGACCCCGACCGCGCGGCTGTCCGCGCTGCACGCGCTCGACCTCCCGGGAAACCTGTTCGGCGCCCTCCTGGAGCTCATCTCGGCCACCGCGGAGCCCTGAACCAGCGGCCCCACCGGTCCCTCGCCTCGCCCGCGACCCGGCCGTCCTGCCGATCGGGCCGGCTCGCCGACCTCGGCGTACCGTGGCAGCAGGAGGGTTCTCCGAGGGGCCCTTCGGGGGAGAAGTGATAACCATGACCAGACTCCGCACGTTGCTGAGGTCACCCCAGCGCCGCCCCGACCCGAGCCGCCGTCGGGCCTGGATCCAGGGCATGCCGGCCGAGGTCGTGCTCGCCTGCCCTGCCGTCTGACCCGGCTGTCTGACCCGGCCTGCCGGTTGACCTGCCCGGCCGTCTGACCTGCCCGGCCGTTCTGCGCGGGCGGTTCCGGCCGTCAGGGCGTTCAATCGATACATGATCGAGTCGACGGTCCAGCTCGCGCGGCACGGCCAGGCGAACGGGTACGGCGTCGCCGCCGTGAACATCCTGGACGACCTGAGCCTGCGGGCCGCGATCGCCGCTGCGGTGGACCTGTCGGCACCCCTGATCGTGCAGGTCTCGGTCAAGACCGCCCGGTCGATCGGCGTCGACCTCATGACCACGATGTTCCGGGCCGCGGCCGGACCAGCGCCGGTCCCGGTCGCCCTGCACCTCGACCACTGCCCCGATCGCGCCCTGATCGCCGACGTGGTCGCCGCGGGGTGGTCCTCGGTGCTCTTCGACGCCTCCGACCGCGACCTGGCCGCGGCCGAGGCCGAGACCGCCGAGGTGGTCGCCCTCGCGCACGCCGCGGGGGTCGACGTCGAGTCCGAGATCGAGAACATCATCGGCGTCGAGGACGGTGTGGGTTCCGACACCGCCCTGCACGCCTACTCGGTCGAGCAGCTCGCGGCGGTCGCGGGACGCACCGGCGCCGATCTGCTCGCGCCCCAGCTCGGGACCGCCCACGGCGCCTACACGCGCTCGCCGGTGCTGCTGCCCGAGCGGGTCCGCGCGCTCGCCCGGCTGTCCGACCGGCCGATCGTGCTGCACGGCGGCACCGGGCTCGGCGAGCGCGACTTCCGGGCGTTCATCGATGCTGGGGTGTCCAAGATCAACATCTCGACCGGCCTGAAGCTCGCGTACATGCGGGCGGCGCTCGACCACACCCGGCAGGCCGAGGCCGCGGGGAGGTGGGACCCGCCATCGATGTTCGCCGACATCTCGCGGGCCGTGACGGCCGAGGTCGCCAAGCACCTGGAGATGTTCGGTTCGGCCGGCCGGGCCCAGGCAGCGGCCGCCCGATGAGCCCGGCCCTGATCTTCGACTGCGACGGCGTCCTGGCCGACACGGAGCGGTACGGCCATCTCCCGGCGTTCAACGAGACGTTCGCCGAGGTCGGTCTGCACGTGCGGTGGACCGACGAGGACTACGCCCGGTACGTGACCATCGGCGGCGGCAAGGAGCGGATGGCGAGCCTGCTCACCCCCGAGTTCGTCGTCCGGGAAGGGCTGCCCCGCGATGCCGAGGGGCAACGGGCCATGATCGCCGTCTGGCACCGGATCAAGACGGGCAAGTACACCGCGAAGGTGGCCGCCGGCGAGCTGCCGGGCCGTCCGGGCGTGGCCCGGCTGGTCGAGGAGGCTGCGGCCGCCGGGTGGCTGCTCGCGGTGGCCTCGACCTCGGCCGAGCCCTCGGTGCGCGCGGTGCTCGAGCACACCGTCGGCGCGGCGCGGGCGGCGGACTTCGCGGTCTTCGCGGGCGACGCCGTCGAACGCAAGAAGCCCGCACCGGACATCTACCTCCTCGCCCTGCGCGGGCTCGGCATCGACGCGGCCGACGCCGTGGTCATCGAGGACAGTGCGAACGGCCTGGCCGCCGCGCTCGCGGCCGGCCTGACGACCGTCGTCACGGTGAGCACCTACACGGCCGACGAGGACTTCACCGGCGCGGCGCTCGTGGTCTCCTCGCTCGGTGACGCGCCCGACGAGCTCACCCAGGTGATCTCCGATCCGCACCGGCTCGACGTCGGCGACGAGGTCCGCCTGTCCCACCTGACCCGGCTCATCAGCCCGTGAACGAATCAGCCACCTGAGCTCATCAGCCCCCCTGAAGGAGTGAGACGCATGGCCGCAGACGTAGGCGACGTCGAGTTCGTGGTGCGGGTGATCGCCCAGAGCGCGGTGGAGAACGAGATCTACTTCGGTGATCTGGACTCGGTGGTCGGCGACGGCGACTTCGGGTACTCGCTCGCTCGTGGGTTCGAGATCGTCCTCGAGCAGTGGGACACCCTCGACCGCTCCGACGCCGGGACGTTCCTGCAGAAGGTCGCCATGATCATCGCCGGCCGGATCGGCGGGACGTCCGGGCCGCTGTGGGGGACCGCGTTCCTGCGCGCGGCGACGGTGGCCAAGAGTCGGGACGTGATCGACGGCCCCGCGGCCGTCGAGATGCTCTCCGCGGCGATCGAGGGGATCAAGGCGCGCGGCGGGGCCGAGGTCGGGGAGAAGACCCTCCTCGACGCCCTGGTCCCGGTGCGCGACGACGTCGCCACGCTCGTCGCCCAGGGTCTGCGCGCGCAGGCCGTCCTCGACTCCGCCGCTGTGACGGCCCGCGCGGCGGCCGAGGCGACCACCGTGATGCAGGCCCGGCGCGGGCGCGCGAGCTACACCGGCGAGCGCAGCATCGGTTCACCCGACGCGGGTGCCGTCGCGGTCGCGGTCCTGATCGAGCGGATCGCCGACCAGTGGTCCGAACGTGAGGCCGCACGCGCCGGCTAGCCCGGCCCCACCAAGGACAGCTCAACAGCTCAACAGTTCGACCAACCCACCCATCACAACGTCGTGGAGGTAGCGGTGAAGAAGTTCGTGAACGACCCCAAGCAGTTCGTCCCCCAGATGCTCAGGGGCATCGCGCTCGCCAACCCGGACACCCTGCGGTACGTCCCGGAGTACAACCTCATCATGCGCGCGGACGCGCCCCGGCAGGACAAGGTGTCGATCATCCAGGGCTCGGGCTCCGGGCACGAGCCGGCCCACGTGATGACGGTCGGCAAGGGGATGCTCGACGGCGCCTGCCCGGGTGACGTCTTCGCCGCACCCCCGATGGACTACGTGTACGAGTCGGTCAAGCTGCTCGCCTCCGACAAGGGCGTGCTGCTGCTGGTGAACAACTACACCGGCGACAAGATGGCCTTCGAGATGGCCCAGGAGATGAGCTCCGCGGACGGCATCAAGGTCCAGACGCTGTTCATCAACGACGACGTCGCGGTCGAGGACTCGACCTGGACGGTCGGCCGGCGCGGGGTTGCGGGCAACTTCTTCGTCATGAAGGCCGTCGGCGCCGCCGCGGAGGCGGGGGCCGATCTCGACGAGGTCGTCCGGATCGGCGAGAAGGTCAACTCCGTGACCCGGACCATCGGCATCGCCCTGACCGCGTGCACCCCGCCGGCCAAGGGCTCGCCGCTGTTCGACCTGGGCGCGGACGAGATCGAGGTCGGCGTCGGGATCCACGGCGAGCCCGGCCGCCGTCGGGCAAAGCTCGTCTCGGCCGACGAGATCGTCGACGAGATGCTCGACGCCGTCGTCCCCGACCTGCCGTACACCTCGGGGGACAGCGTGGCCCTGATGATCAACGGTCTCGGCGGCACCCCGATCAGCGAGCTGTACCTGCTGTTCGGCATCGCCCACGAGAAGCTCGCGGCCAGGGGCATCGCAGTGCGGCGCAGCTACGTCGGCGAGTACTGCACGTCGCTCGACATGGCCGGGGCGTCCCTGACCCTGGTCCGGCTGGACCCGGAGATCGACGCGCTGCTGGACGCGCCGGCGGAGATCGCCTACCGGGTGTTCTGAACGGGCCGGAACAACGTCGCCGGCTGGAACAGCACCGTGACGACGCCGCCCGGGGTCAGCTCTGGCCCTGGGCGGCCGTCATGAAGCGGCGCTGATAGCTGACGACCTGGTTGGTCGACGTGAACCGGGCGAGGTAGCCCGGCTCGGCGGTGAGGACCAGTCGCCGGCTCATGTCCGCGAATTCGTCGCTGGCGAGCAGCCGGTCGATCTCCGGGTAGTTCCGGGGGCCTTCCATCGAGCACACGATCAGTCGGGTGTCGGGCAGGTTGGCCGAGCGCAGCACGCGCAGGTTGTGCCGGACGGCGTCGAGCCCGTCCACCCCCGCGGCGCTCCGCACCTGCCGGTAGGCCACGATCTGCTCAGCCATCTGCCGCGCCTCGGTGAGGTCGAAGTCGGTGTCCGTGCGGGCCAGGTAGTCCTGTTGGATCAGGTAGGTGCGCAGCGAGGCGAGCACGCTCGGGTCTTCCGTCGCGGCGAAGTCGTCGAGCAGGTCCGCCAACCGGGTCGACTGCATCAGGCGGTGCCGGATGAACGCGTTGATGAAGTACGGCCGGGCCTGCAGCGCGAGCTGGGCCTGGTACGGCTCGAACATCAGGGTGAAGTTGACGCGGATGCCCTGCTCGCGCAGTCGGAGGGCGAGGTTGTGCCCGCGGAAGGCGTCGACCGTCGAGGGCTCCCACCAGCGTTGGTCGAGGTGCTTGTCGCTCGAGAGCAGCTGGCCCACGTTGTCCGCGTTGACCGGGCCGGTGTGCGGGACCTTGATCACGATCCGCCAGCGGGAGAGCATCTCGCGGAACTTGTCGACCTCGTCCATGATGCGGGCGAAGTCGGGGTCGAACGGGTTGTTCAGCTCGACGCTGATGTCGCACCCCGGGCCGAGGATCCGGCCGATCTCGGCCATGACCTCGTCGCGGTCCTTGAAGACCCCGCCGACGTTCGCCGCGGGGTTCTTGAGGAACAGGTCGTAGATGATCCCCGGGTTGCACGTCAGGTTCGCGACGAGCCCGGCGATCGGCGCGATCTCGTACGGGTTGGCGCTGTCGGCCGAGAACAGCAGGTTGGTCGGGCGCAGCGCGCCGTCGACGTCGTAGGACAGGTCGCGCACGAGGTCGGCCTCGAGCAGCCCGCCGGACTGGACGGCCCAGGCGATCCGGAAGCCGGGCGGGGTGTGGCCCGCGGGGGTGGCGAAGTAGTCGACGACGTCCTTGAGCTCCGTGGTCACCCCGAGATGGCGCGCCACCCCGCTGAGCTCGAGGAAGGTCGGATAGGTCAGCGGCTGGTCGAGCACCCGCCGCACGTAGGCCTCGTGCCCGACGACCGGGGGGAGGTTCAGGGTGCGGATCCGATAGGTCGGCTGGGCGACGGGGACGTCGGCTCGGGTGCTCATCGTGGCTCCTTCGCCTGGTGGACGAGGACGCGGCTAGAACTCCATCGTGCCTCCGCCGGACCCGCGGCGCGCGCGGGAGTCGCGCGGCGAGTTGCGCGGCAAGTTGCGCGCGAGCACCGTCGCAGCGGGGGAGCGGCTCAGGTCTGCGGCAGCAGGCTGTCGAGCGTGGGCCCGGTGAAGCGCACGTGCAGCCGCACGGTGTTGCGACCGGCGTCCTTGGCCTCGAACAACGCCAGGTCGGCACCGTGGAACAGCTCGTTGGGGGTGACGCCCGACTCGGGGTAGGTGGCGACCCCGCCACTGAGGGTGCACGGGATCGCCTGCCCGGCGATGGGGAGGCCGTCCTGCGCGCACAGGCTGCGGACGTCGTCGGCGAACGCCAGTCCGCAGGCGCCGTCGGTGCCGGGCAGCGCGACGAAGAACTCCTCGCCGCCCCAGCGGGCCACCAGCGCGTCGGCCGGGGCCCGGGCCCGGATCCGCTGCGCGAGGGCGACGAGGGCGTCGTCCCCGGCAAGATGGCCGTGCACGTCGTTGATGGCCTTGAACCGGTCGATGTCGAGCAGGACGACCGCGAGCGGCTCCCCGGTGCGCTCGGCCGCGGTGACCATCTGCCCGAACTGGTCGACCATGTAGCGCCGGTTGTGCAGCCCGGTGAGCGGGTCCCGGCTGGACAGCTCGACGAGGTCCGCGCGGAGCCGGTCGATGGTCTCGACCTGGGCGATCAGGCGCGTGTTGGCGGCGATCAGGCGGCGTTCCTGGGCGTGCGCCTCGGTGACGTCACGCGCGACGAGGACCTCCCCGAGCAGCCTCCCGCGCCGGTCGAGGAGCGGGGACGAGCGCACCTGGAACTCGGTCCGGCCGCCCGGCAGGTCCACGACGAGCTCGGTCGAGGACTGGTCCGAGCCGTGGGCCTCGCCGCAGTACCCCTCGGCGCTCAGCCCGATCAGGTCGTCCGGTGCCTGCGGGTGCACCGCCCGGACGAGCGCGCACGCCGTGATGTTCAGGTCGACGATGCGGCCGGCGGGGTTGACGACCATCACCGCGTCGCCGATCTGGTCGACGATCAGGGCGCGCGCCACGGGCGACAGGGTGAACAGCTCCTGCCGGAAGATCGCGTAGGCCATGATCGCGCCCGTCACGGCGAACCCGAACGGGGTGGGATCGACGTCCTCGTCGAACCCGCTCGCGATGTAGGCCACGTTGGCGGCGATCGGGATCAGGGCGGCGAGGAGGAAGGCGAGCCGCTGCCGCCGGAAGGGTGCCGGGGCGGTCCACCACCCCCAGGCGATCAGCACGCAGCCGGCACCGAACATCGCGTAGCAGTACCCCGTGTGCGACCAGTACGCCGAGCCGTGCAGCCAGGCGGCCGACCCGGTCAGGTCGGTGGCGCCCGGGCCTGCGTACACCCACTCGTGCCAGCGGTTGGTCACCACGGCCGCGGTGATCGCGACCGGTTCGATCAGCAGCCAGAGGAGCAGGGTTCGGTGTGCCCGCCACTGCGGCTGTGCGCAGCTCAGTCCGAGGCAGAAGAACGCGCCGGCCGCGATGCCGGCGGTGGGCAGGATCGCCAACGTCGCGATCGCCGCGGTCTGCTCGTTCGCGCTCGACACCGCGATCGCGTTGGCGACGCACGAGGCCCCGAGCCCCAGCATGACCACCACCAGGGAGCTGGCAAGGGCCGGGTTGTGGGCCCGGCGCGCCCAGGTGAGGCGGGCGATCCAGCCGAAGACGACGGCGGCCGCGGCGTAGGCAAGGCCGACGGGGTCGTGCAGCACCATCGCTCACTTTCAGCTCGGGAACTCCGATCAGTTCACTGGTTATCCCCTGTATCGGCAGGAGGTGCCCCGGGTTGAGGAAACGGGATCCGCGGCATTCGCGGCGCTGGCGCCGGCGGTACCTGGGCGGTGCCCGGAATCACGATGTAGCCGCCCGTGACGTCGCCGAGCACCCGCATGCGCCGGTCCTGGCGGCCCCACAGCCACGCGAGGTAGGCGCAGAGGATCGCGTCGACCTCGTCCTCGATCGCCCCGAGCTGGCTCTTGCGCTCGGCGGTCGCCGCGGCGCGGCGCAGCCCTGCCCACCGCGCGGATCGCGACAGCTGCAGGGGGTCCTCACAGGTGCGCTCGAGGTGGTCGAGCAGCAGGATGAACGCGGCCCGCAGCGAGCCGACGTCGCGCCCGGGCTTGGCCTTGTACGGCAGGACGGTGGCGAGGCCGAACAGCGTGACCATCGCCGGGTGCGGATAGACCTCGATCGCGACGGACGAGCCGGACAAGGGGGTCGTCCCGGGGTCCACGTCCCAGCCGAAGCGCTCCGCGAGCGTGGCGGCGCGCGGTGGGTCGAAGTACGGCCGGGAGCGGTTCGCCGGGTACGCCCCGGCGTGATAGCGACCGAACTCCTGGGCGACGAGCGCCTCGCACACCCGGCGGCCGGTCAGGTTCGGCACCACGAGCGGCGCGTCGATCGCGGCCACGACCTCTCCCGGGGCGTGCTCGGCGACGAAGGCCGCGATCTCGTCGTCGGTCCGGACCGCGCCGGACGCGGTCAGCCGGCCGGCCGGATCGAGCGCGGCCAGGCCCGTGCGGGCGTTGCGTCCCCATGCGAGGTCGAGGCCGATGTACGCCACGGCAGGTCAGCCCGCGAGGTGGCGAGCGACGGTGCTCGCCGTCCAGCGGCCACCGAGCTGGGGGGAGCGGGCCGCGCGGTTGAGCGCGGCGGCGATCGTCTGCAGCGAGGCGCCGTCCCGGTGGAGGCTGGCGATGTGCGCAGCCACGTCGGGCGCAGGTGGGGTCGCGTGCGGCAGGTGCGGGCGGGTCCGGGCCGGTCGGGGTACCCGGTGGCACGCGACCACGACCTCGGCGAGCTCCTCGATCGGCACGGCGGGGGACCACAGGAAGCCCTGGGCCTGCTGGCACCCGTAGCCGCGCAGGGCGGCGTACTCCCCGACGGTCTCCACCCCCTCGGCGATCGAGGTGGCCCCGACGGCGTGCGCGAGGCTGACCACGCTGGCGCAGATCGCCTCGTCGTCGGGGCTGGTCGTCAGGCCGGACACGAAGGCGCGGTCGAGCTTGAGCGCATCGATCGGGTACCGGCGCAGGTAGAGCAGGGAGCTGTAACCCGTGCCGAAGTCGTCGATCGCGATGCGCACCCCGAGCGCGGACAGCGTGTCGAGCGCGACCGCCGCGACCTCGTCGTCCTCCAGGACGGCGGACTCGGTCACCTCGAGCATGAGGCGGCGAGGGTCGAGGCCGCTGCTCTCCAGCGCGTCGCGCACGTGCCGCACGACGTCCGGATGCGTGAGCTGGCGGGCCGAGAGGTTCACCGCGACGTCGAGCCCGGCGGCCGGTCCGGTCATCGCTGCGGCGTCGCGGCACGCGCGGTCCAGCGCCCAGCGGCCGAGCGGGACGATCAGCCCGCTCAGCTCGGCGGTCGGGATGAAGTGCCGTGGCGGGAGCAGTCCCCGTTCGGGGTGCTGCCAGCGGACCAGCGCCTCGACCCCGACCACCCGACCGGTCCACAGGTCGATGACCGGCTGGTAGTGCAGCACGAGCTCGGAGCGGGACAGGGCTGCCTGCAGCGCGACCTCGGTGGCGAGGTCGTCCCCCGGGTGGTCGCGCAGCTCGGCGCTGAACACGCGGACCCGGCCGCGGCCGCGGCTCTTCGCGTCGTACATCGCCGCGTCCGCCGCGAGCATCAGCTCGTCACCCGTCTGCGTGGGCTGCCCGACGACGACCCCGACGCTCGCGGTGATGTTGACCGAGGCGGCCCCGATCTCGAACGGAGCCGTGAGCGACCGGGCGAGCCGACCGCCGAGGATGGCGGCGTCCTCGTCGGAGGCGACGTCGCGCCAGACGGCGACGAACTCGTCCCCCGAGTACCGCGCGAGCGTGTCGCCCGCGCGCATGCAGCTGGTGAGCCGCCGCGCCACCTGCACCAGCAGCGCGTCGCCGGCGGCATGCCCCAGGCTGTCGTTGACCCGTTTGAAGTGGTCGATGTCGATGTACGCGACCCCGACCCCACGGTCGCCGCGGATGCTGTCCACGAGGGCCTGGCCCAGCCGGTCGGCGAGGAGAGCGCCGTTGGGGAGCCCCGTGAGGGCGTCGTGCAGCACCTGGTGGGCGAGGGCGTCCTGCGCGAGGTGCATCGCCGTGACGTCGACGTGGCTGATCAGCGCCCCGGGGCCGCCGTCGACCTCGAGCGGGACGATCCGGACGCTGAACCAGCGCTGCTCGCCGTCGCCGTGGCAGGGGTACTCGCTCTGGTAGCGCTCCGCGTCGCCGGCCAGGACGGCGCGCAGCCCGGTGGCCACGTGCCGCGCGCCGACGGCGCCCGGGCCGTCGATCGCCTGGTCGCACGCCTGCAGGTAGTTGCTGCCGATGCTCGTCGTGGCGGGGTGTCCGCCGTTCTGGCTCGCGAACTGCCGCCAGGCGGAGTTGCCCTCGACGATCTCGCTGTCGGCCCGGACGGTGCAGGTCGGCGCTTCGAGCGCGTCGAGCAGGTGCCACGCGGCTCGCGCGTCCGGCGAACGCACGAGGGGGTCCATGCCGGCGCAGGAAGAACTCGGAGCGGGCACGGCCGTCCTATCGACTGCGGGGCGCGGTTGCTGAGTGGTGCGAAACGGTGGCGGAGTCGTGCGGGGGAGGGCGACCGCTGCGTCGGCCTCGGGCAATGCTAGCCGGGTACCGCGTGGGAGGGTGACCTCCATGAAGCCCCTCGGTACCCCCTACTCGTCGTCGGCCACGCGCGTGATGCTCCTGGGGGCAGGTGAGCTCGGCAAAGAGGTCGTGATCGCGCTGCAGCGCCTCGGGGTGGAGACGATCGCCGTCGATCGGTACTCGCGGGCGCCTGGTCACCAGGTGGCGCACCACGCCCGGACGATCGACATGAGCGACCCGGCCGAGCTGCGCGAGCTGATCCTCGCCGAGCGGCCCGACGTCGTGGTGCCCGAGATCGAGGCGATCGCGACCGCGGTGCTCGCCGACCTGGAGGCCGAGGGGATCGTGCGTGTGGTCCCGACGGCCCGGGCCACCCGGCTCACGATGGACCGTGAGGGCATCCGTCGGCTCGCCGCCGAGACCCTCGCCCTGCCCACGAGCCCGTACCGGTTCTGCGACACCCTGGCGGAGCTGACCGCGGCGATCGAGGGCGCGGGCACTGAGGGCGCGGGCACTGAGGGCGCGGGCACTGAGGGGGCGGGGATCGGGTACCCGTGCATGGTCAAGCCCGTGATGAGCAGCTCGGGCAAGGGGCAGAGCCGGATCGACGACGCCGCTGGCGTGCGGGCCGCGTGGGACCACGCGATGTCCGGCGGCCGGGTCGCCGGCGGGCGCGTGATCGTCGAGGCGTTCGTCGACTTCGACTACGAGATCACCCAGCTCACCGTCCGGGCGCGGGGCGCCGACGGCGAGGTGGGGACGTACTTCTGCGAACCCATCGGCCACCGGCAGGTCGGGGGCGACTACGTCGAGAGCTGGCAGCCCCACCCGATGCCGCCGGTCGCCCGCGAACGCGCGCAGCAGATCGCGCGAGCCGTGACCGAGAACCTCGGCGGTGAGGGTGTGTTCGGCGTGGAGCTGTTCGTCTCCGGTGAGCAGGTCTGGTTCAACGAGGTCAGCCCGCGGCCGCACGACACCGGGATGGTCACGATGGTCACCCAGTGGCAGAACGAGTTCGAGCTGCACGCCCGCGCGATCCTCGGCCTGCCGGTGGACACCGCGCTCAAGAGCCCGGGGGCCAGTGCGGTGATCTACGGCGGGGTCGAGGCGTCCGGCCTCGTGTTCGACGCGGTCGACGACGCGCTGCGCGTGCCGCACAGCGAGATCCGCCTGTTCGGCAAGGGCGAGAGCTTCCCACGGCGCCGGATGGGCGTCGCCCTCGTGCACGACGTCGACGTCGAGGTGGCCCGCGCCGGGGCCCGACGCGCGGCCTCGCTGGTGCGGCCCCGCGCCGTCTGATCGCCGACTGCGCCGGCTCGCTGCGCAGAATCTCATATGGTGGACACCGGATCTTGCACGGTGGTGAACGGGCCGTGACCGCAGAGTGACCGAAAAGTTACGCGGGAGTAACAAAACGCTGCCAGACTCCCGTCACCGGCGTCCGCGCCGACCTCCTGAGCCCGGGTAGGGCTGTGTCATCCCCCGAGAGGATCCTTGTGAAGAACAGCACGCACCGCCTTGTCGGCGCGGTCGCCACGGCCGCCGTCGCCGCACTGGCCCTGAGCGCCTGCGGCGCCGGACGCACGGACGATGCCGCCACCGGCGGATCGGACGACGCCGCAGGCGCCTCGATCCTGGTCGGCACCACGGACAAGGTCACCGCGATCGACCCGGCCGGCTCCTACGACAACGGCTCGTTCAACGTCGAGACCCAGGTCTTCCCGTTCCTCATGAGCTTCGAGCCGGGTGGGGCCGACCTCGCGCCCGACGCGGCCGAGAGCTGCGAGTACACCTCCGACACCGTCTACACCTGCGTGCTGCGGGAGGGCCTGACGTTCGCCAACGGCAACCCGCTCACCGCCTCGACGGTCAAGTTCAGCTTCGACCGCCAGGTCGCGATCGCCGACGCGAACGGCCCGTCGTCGCTGCTCACGAACCTCGAGTCGGTCGAGGCCGTGGACGACACGACCGTGGCCTTCACCCTCAAGGGCGCCAACGACCAGACCTTCCCGCAGATCCTCGCCTCCCCGGCGGGGCCGATCGTGGACGAGAAGACGTTCCCGGCCGATGCGCTCCTCGACGACGACGCGATCGTGGCGGCCGAGGCCTTCGCCGGTCCGTACACGATCTCGTCGTACAAGAAGAACGAGCTCGTGGTCTTCACCAAGAACGCCGACTACGCGGGCGTGCAGGGTGCGGCGAAGAACGACAGCGTCACGCTGAAGTACTACGCGGACTCGAACAACCTCAAGCTCGACATCGCCAGCGGCGAGATCGACGTCGCCACGCGCAGCCTCACCCCGACCGACATCGAGTCGCTGGGCACCACCGACGGCGTCAACGTCATCAGCGGTCCCGGCGGTGAGATCCGGTACGTCGTGTTCAACCTCAACACCCAGCCGGGCGAGACCCCCGAGCAGAAGTTCGCTGTGCGGCAGGCGTTCGCGTACTCGATCGACCGCCAGGAGATCGCGACGCAGGTCTACAAGGACACCTACACGCCGCTGTACTCCTATGTCCCGTCCGGCCTGCCGGGTGCGGCCACGCCGTTCGAGGACATCTACGGCACCAAGCCCGACGTCGACGCGGCCACGAAGGTCCTCGCCGACGCCGGGGTCGCCACGCCGGTCGCGCTCAACCTGCAGTACAACCCGGACCACTACGGCACGAGCTCGGACGCCGAGTACAACGCCCTCAAGCGTCAGCTCGAGGCCACCGGGCTGTTCGCCGTCCAGCTCGAGTCGACCGAGTGGGTCACGTACGCCAAGGAGCGCACGGCCGACGCGTACCCGGCGTACCAGCTCGGCTGGTTCCCGGACTTCTCGGACGCGGACAACTACCTGACGCCGTTCTTCGACGTGGACAACTTCCTCGGCAACCACTTCGAGAACGCCGACATCAGCGCGCTGCTCGCCTCGGAGCGCACGGACGCCGACCCGGAGACCCGCGCCGCGACGATCGAGAAGATCCAGACGGAGCTCGCCGAGAAGTACCTCCCGACCGTGCCGCTGCTGCAGGGCTCGCAGGTGGCCGTGGCCGCCGACGGTGTCGACGGGGTGCAGGACACGCTCAACGCGTCGTTCCAGTTCCGGTACTCGGTCCTCAGCAAGAGCTGACGCACCACGACGTGGGCGGGGGCCGTGCTCGTTGCGGCCCCCGCTCACGGTTCTGGCCGCGGGCGCAGCGCGCTCGAGCGGACCCGCACTGACACGAACGGATCTCATGGCAGTCACCGTCGTCCCCCCCGCCCCGCCCGCACCTCCCGCCACCGACGTAGCCCGCGCGCGGGCTCCGCGCGGTCCGCTGGTGCGGTCGCCGCTGGTCCGGTACCTGCTGGTGCGGCTTGCCCTGATCGTGCCGACGGTGCTGATCCTGGTCACCGTCGTGTTCTTCTTCATGCGCGTCATCGGTGACCCGATCACCGCGTCGCAGGGGGGTCGGCTGTCCGCCGATCAGCTCGCCGAGCGCAAGGCGGCCGCCGGGTTCGACCGGCCGATCCTGCAGCAGTACGCGGAGTACCTCGGCGGCCTCGTGCGCGGGGACTTCGGGACCGCGCTGACCGACCGCCGCGAGATCAGCGAGGTGCTGGTCACCAACGGCGCCGCCACGCTCGAGCTCACCATGTGGGCGCTGCTGGTCGCGTTCGCGATCGGGCTCCCGCTCGGCCGGCTGGCCGCGCGCTACCGCGACCGGCTGCCGGACGTGAGCATCCGGCTGTTCGCCGTGCTGGTCTACGCCGCCCCGGTGTTCTTCGTCGGGCTGCTGCTCAAGCTGCTCTTCTCCGCGACCCTCGGTTGGCTGCCCGCGTCGGGCCGTGCCTCGGCCTCGGTCGAGATCGCCCTGACCAACGTCACGCCGAAGACGAACATCATGATCGTGGACGCGATCCTCTACGGGGACCCCGGGTACATCCTCAACGTCCTCGAGCACGCGATCCTGCCGGCGCTCGCGCTCGGCCTGCTCACCGCCGGGGTGTTCATCCGGCTGATCCGGATCAACCTGCTGGAGACCATGCGGACGGACTACGTCACCGCGGCGCGGGCGCGCGGGGTCTCCGAGCGGGTCGTGGTGCGCAAGCACGCCTTCCGCAACGCGATGGTGCCGGTCGTCACGGTGATGGGCATGCAGATCGCGATGATGCTCGGCGGGGCGATCCTCACCGAGACCACGTTCGAGTGGCAGGGCCTGGGCTACGTGCTCTCGCGGTACCTCCTCGCGCGCGACTTCGTCGCCGTGCAGGGCATCGTCACCGCCATCGCCGTCGTCGTGGCCTTCTCCAGCTTCCTGATCGATGTCGTCAATGCGCTCGTCGACCCGAGGGTGAGGTACTGATGACCGCGATCGTCGTCACCGAGACCAGCGGCCTGACGCCGCTGGCACCCACCCGACGTCGGGGCCTGCCGGGGATGGCGCTGCTGCGCTCGACCCACGGGTTGCAGCGCGGGATGCTCCTGACCGGGCTCACCATCATTGCCGTATTCGTCGTGGTGGCGGTGCTGGCACCCGTGCTCGCTCCGTACGGGTTCAACGTCGACCGGGCCGACGGCGTCGTGTTCGGCACCCAGCAGCCGCCGTCGGCCGCGCACTGGTTCGGCACCACCGTCGGTGGCCAGGACGTGCTGTCCCGGGTGATCTTCGGGGCCCGCACCGCGCTCGCGGTGATCGTGCTGGCCGTGTCGATCTCCCTGCTCGTGGGTGTCCCGCTCGGGGTCGTGTCCGGGTACGTGGGCGGCAAGGTCGACCGCGCGCTGGTGCTCGTGACCGATGCGCTGTACGCGTTCCCGTCGCTGCTGCTCGCGATCGTGGTCGCGATCATGATCACGAACGGGCGGTCCACCCCGCTCGGCGGGATCTTCGCCGCGGCCCTGTCCATCACGGTCGTGTTCGTGCCGCAGTACTTCCGGGTGGTGCGCAACCAGACGGTGTCGGTAAAGAACGAGCCGTTCGTCGACGCCGCCCGGATCACCGGGGCGAGGCCGCGCCGGATCATCTTCCGGCACGTGCTGCCCAACGTCTCGCAGTCCATCCCGGTGCTCGCCACCCTGAACGCGTCCGAGGCGATCCTCACCCTGGCCGGGCTCGGCTTCCTCGGCTTCGGCATCGAGCCGTCGTCGGCCGCCGAGTGGGGGTACGACCTCAACAAGGCGCTGTCGGACACCTCGAACGGCATCTGGTGGACGGGGGTGTACCCCGGCCTGGCCATCGTCCTGGTGGTCACGGGCGTCACGCTCGTGGGGGAGAGCCTGAACGACATCCTCAACCCGATGCTCCGCACCCGCGGCGGGGGTGCCACCACGGCGGACGAGGCCGAGATCGTGGCCGACGACGCCCCCAGCGTGGCCGACGGCGGACCCCGCCAGGCCCACGACAGCCCGCTCGACCCGGATCCCGACGGCCTCGCCGCCGGGGCCCCGCTGACCGAGGAGGCCGGTCGATGACCGCCCCGACCGTGCCCGCCGTCCCCACCGCCTCGACCGGCCCGGCCCGGCCCGTGCTCGCCTTCGACCGGCTCTCGGTCACGTTCGCCTCCGACGCCGGCCCGGTGCGCGCCGTGCGCGAGGTCAGCTTCACCGTCGCCCCCGGCGAGATCGTCGCCGTGGTGGGGGAGTCGGGGTCCGGCAAGTCGGTGAGCTCGCGCGCGCTGCTCGGGCTGCTGCCCGGCACGGCCACCGTCGCCGGGTCGGCCCAGCTCGACGGCGTCGAGCTCACCGGCCTGCGCGGGGAGTCGATGCGCAAGGTGCGCGGGGACCGGATCGCGATGATCTTCCAGGAGCCCGCCACCTCGCTGGACCCGGTCCGGACCGTGGGTTGGCAGGTCGTGCAGGCCCTGCGCGTGCACCGGCCGATGTCCCGCCGCGCCGCCCGCGCCCGCGCCGTCGAGCTTCTCGAGCTCGTGGGCATCCCGGACGCGGCCAGCCGCATCCACTCGTACCCGCACCAGCTCTCGGGCGGACAGAAGCAGCGCGTCATGATCGCGATCGCAATCGCGTGCGAGCCCGAGGTGATCATCGCCGACGAGCCGACCACGGCTCTCGACGTCACCGTCCAGGCTGCGATCCTCGAGCTGCTGCGCGACCTGCGCGACCGCCTCGGCACCGCGATCGTGCTGATCACCCACAACATGGGCGTGGTCGCCGACCTGGCCGACCGGGTCGTGGTGATGTACCGCGGCGAGGTCGTCGAGGAGGCCTCCGTCGCGCAGATCTTCGCTGCTCCCGCGCACCCGTACACGCGCCGGCTGCTCGCCGCGGTCCCGCACCTGGGCCAGGGCCGGTCGCTGAGCGCCGATCCCGGCCCGGCCGCCGTGGCAGCCGCTCCTGGCCCGGCGGTCGTCACCTCCGTTCCCGGTCCGCCCGTCGTCGTGCCGCCCTCGATCCCGGCGCTGGCGGTCCGCGACCTCGTGGTGGAGTTCGCCGGTCGGCTCGGGGCCCCCCGTCTGCGCGCGGTCGACGGGGTCTCGTTCACCATCGCGCCCGGCCAGGTGCTCGGCCTGGTTGGCGAGTCCGGATCGGGCAAGACGACGGTGGGGCGCACCACGGTGGGCCTGGTGCCGGCCGTGAGCGGCAGCATCGAGGTCTTCGGCACGGATCTGCGGACCGCCTCGCCCCGGGTGCTGCGGGACCTGCGTCGGCGGTTCGGGTTCGTGTTCCAGGACCCGTCGGCCTCGCTGAACCCGCGGTCCAGCGTCGGGGCAGCCATCTCCGAACCGCTCTCGGTGCACGCGGTGGGGTCGGACGCCTCCCGCCGACGCCGGGTGGCGGAGCTGCTCGAGGCGGTGGAGCTGCCCGCGTCCTTCGCCCGTCGCTTCCCGCACGAGCTCTCCGGCGGCCAGCGGCAGCGCGTCAGCTTGGCCAGGGCGCTCGTGCTGGGGCCGGACCTGCTGATCGCCGACGAGCCGACCAGTGCCCTCGACGTGTCGGTCCAGGCGACCGTGCTGGCCCTGTTCCAGCAGCTCCAGACCGAGATGGGCTTCGCTTGCCTGTTCATCAGCCACGACCTCGCCGTCATCGACCTCGTCGCGCACGATGTCGCGGTGATGCGTACCGGGCGGCTCGTCGAGGTCGGCACGACCGCCGCGGTCCTCAATGCGCCCCAGCACGCGTACACGCGGGCCCTGCTCGCGGCCGTGCCCGTCCCGGATCCGGCGGAACAGGCCGATCGCCGCCGGCGGCGGGCCGACCTGGTCGAATCGACGCGCGGGTGACCTGAGTCGGTCCGCAGGTAGGCTCGCGGCGCGAACGTCGCGGGCGAAGGCTCAAGTCGACGGTTCGCATACCGATGTGAATGATGGTTGCCGCAGTCGCGTCGACCGCTCGAGCCTGGTTCGCAGAAGGCCGCAGACTAGGGAGTTGTCGATGGCCCCACGAGGCGTCGCTCCCCGTTCGGCCGCAGCGGGGACGATCCGGGGGCTCGGTGCCGCCGTCTGGTGGATCGTCGGGGTGGGCTCCGTGTGGATCCTCTCCCTGCCCGGTTCTCAGGACAGCAGCCAGGTCCGATCGGCTGTGGCGATCACGCTGACCCTCTTCTTCGTCGCCCAGTTCGTGCGCCTGCTCGTCGCGGCCGTCCACCACCCGAGCCGGCGGCTCTCGCTCCTCTTCCTGGCGGCGGGCATCGCCTTGTGGGCCGGCGGCGCCGCGATGGTCAGCGCCAGCCAGGCAGTGACGGCGGTGACGTTCCCCGCACCCGGCGAGGTCCTCTACCTGGCCTCGTACCTCGGGATGGCGGCGTTCCTCCTGCTCGACGTGCCCCGCCGACGCCTGCCGACGGCCGCGGTCTGGCTCGAGGCGGCCGTGGTCTGCGGGGCCGCGATCTGCCTGGCCGGCTTCGCGCTCCTCACCCCGCTGTCCGGGACGTTCTCGCGGGGCGGTCTGCAGCTGCTCCTCGCGATCCTCTACCCCCTGATCGACCTGATCCTGGCCACCCTCGTGCTCGCCCAGATGATGCTGCGGATGCGTGATCACTCCCGACGCACCCTCACCCTGGCTGCGGGCTTCCTCGGTCTGGCGGCGGCCGACACCACGTTCATCTCCAGCCTCTCGGCCGGTTCGTACTCCTCGAGCCTCCTGCTCGACGCGATCTGGGGCTTCAGCTTCATCGCCATCGTCAGCGGGGCGATCTCGTGCCCGACGCCGATCGTGGCCCGCCCCATCGAGCGCCAGAACATGGGGGTGCTCCCCGTCGCCGGTGCGCTCGCGGTCACCGTGCTCGTCCTGCACCCTCCGGGCGGGATCGGGATCTACATCATGTTGCCGGCGATCGTCACGCTCGTGAGCGCCGGGGCGCGCATGATGCTCGCGCTGCGCGAGGCGCAGGGGGCGGCCGAGGCCATGCGGCTGTCGCTCACGGACGAGCTGACCGGGCTGCCCAACCGCCGGGCCCTGCTCGCGGCGGCCGACGAGGCCCTGCGGGACGGGTCTCCGCTCGGGTTCATGCTGCTCGACCTCGACGGCTTCAAGGACATCAACGACAGCCTGGGCCACGCCGTCGGTGACGAGGTCCTCAAGACCCTGGCGAACCGGATGCGGGCTGCGCTCGACCCGGACGTCCTGGTCGCTCGGCTGGGAGGGGACGAGTTCGCCCTGCTCGCTCCCGGTCATGACGAGCTCCGGTTCTTCGAGATCGCGCAGCTGGTGCGCGTCGTGCTGCAGTCCCCGCTGCGGGTCGACTCGATCGACCTCTCGATCGATGCCTCGGTGGGCATCACCGTCCGGGAAGCGGCCGACACCTCCTCGACCGAGCTGCTGCGCCGGGCCGACATCGCCATGTACGAGGCCAAGCACTCCCGGGCCGGGGTGCTGCACTTCGACACCTCCCAGGACGGTTTCTCGCGGCAGCGGTTGCGGCGCGGCGAGGACCTGCGCCAGGCGATCGCCGAGGACCAGCTGGTCGTCTGGTACCAGCCGCAGGTGGACGCGCGCACCCGCCAGGTGGTGGCCATGGAAGCGCTCGTCCGCTGGCAGCACCCCACGGAGGGGCTGCTCTCGCCGATCGCGTTCCTGCCGGACGCTCGCCGGTCCGGTCTGATGCCGGCGGTGACGGAGACGGTGCTGCGCCGCATGCTGGCCGACACCCGTCGTTGGGTGGACCTGGGGTTCACGTTCCGGGTGGCGATGAACTGCGCCCCGCCGGAGCTCATCGGCGATCAGCTGCTGCCGGTGCTGTTCCAGGCGCTCGACGATGCCGGGCTGCCGGGCGACAGCATCCTCATCGAGGTGACCGAGGACTCGTTCCTGTCGGACCCCGAGCGGGCGCGCGAGGCGCTGTACGACCTGCGCGCGCACCACGTCCAGGTGTCCATCGACGACTACGGCACCGGGTTCTCGTCGCTGGCCTACCTGCGGGACCTGCCGGTGCAGGAGCTCAAGATGGACAGGTCGTTCGTCTCCACGGTCGTCACCGACGAGCGGAGCCGGATGATCGTGCAGACCACGACCCACATGGCGCACGCACTCGGCCTGCGGCTGGTCGCCGAGGGCGTCGAGGATGCGGCCACGGCGGCGGAGCTGATCCCGCTCGGGGTCGACGTCTTCCAGGGGTATCAGATCGCCCGGCCGATGCCTGCTGACGAGGTGGCGGCCTGGGTGCGGCGCTGGTGCGCCGAGCACGGAGTCCCCGGCCTCGACGGGCTCGATGCCGTTCCCGGCACGGCGCGCCGGTCGGAGCCCGGACGGACCCGGGGCAGAGGGACCGGCTGGTCAGCTGCGCCCGACCAGGGTTGATCGCGCCGCGAGGACGGCCAGGGGAGAGGCCACCGGCTGCCCGACCGGAGCCGCGGACCCACGAGAACCCAGCCGGAAGCCGGCCAGGCTCGGGACCGCGACGCCGTCGAGGCCGATCCCGAGGGTGACCAGGCGGTAGGAGTCGGGGAACTGGCGACGCTGGTTCTCGACCATGGGGGTGAAGTGCGCAAAGACCGGGGTGCTCGACGCCGAGCCCAGGTAGGCCGCCGTGCTCGTTCCCGGCAGCGCGCGCATCACGATCCCGACGGACCCCAGCAGGCGGCGGACCCGCTCGTCCAGGATGGCCACGAACGAGGTCACCCGGTTCGCGCGGGCCACCGTCATCAGGCCGTGGTAGAGCGCGAGCGAGAGCCGCAGCCCGCTCGCCGCCGTGCCGCGCCGCACCCCGAGGGTCGCGATCTCCCAGGTGGTCCCGAGGTCGAGGCCGACCGCGGCGCTCGCGCGCGTCCCGTCGACACCCCAGGGCTCGTCGCCGATGTCGGTGAGCGTCTTGAGCCCGGCCGCGCCCCCGGGGACGAGCAGCCGGACCGCACCGAGGACCTCGTCGTGGGAGTCGGCGATGACGAGGAAGACGGAGCTGTCCTCGTACGGGCCGTACTCCGCGTCGAGCTGCTCGCGGGTGTTGCCGAACCACCGCAGGAACACCTCGGCCTCGCACTCCCGGGCGGAGGCGAGCAGTGCGCCCTGCGCGCCGAAGTACATCCGGGTCTCGGCCGCCATCAGAACTCTTTGAAGACCACGTCGGTCGCCTCGAACCACTCCCGGGTCAGGTCGACCACGGCGGCGGCGGAGAAGGCCTTGCAGGCGTACACGTCGACGCTGAAGAACAGGCGGGGGACGTCCCAGGCGTAGAAGTGCGCGCCGGAGGTCTCCCAGTGGATCCACCCGGCCCACCCGTAGAGCGGGGACTGGTGCGTCACGGGCTCCATCAGCGCGACCATGTCGATCGTCTTCGACAGGGTCGACAGGTACGCGGTGATCGAAGCGGCGTCGATCGGCTCGCGGCAGAGCCCTTCGACGACGAGTCGCTGTCGGCAGATCTCAGGGGCCAGGTCTCGCACGTCATCTCCAGCTGTTTCACGTCCGGGCCGCGCGGGCGTGGTACCGGGGGGCTGCGCCAAATACTCCCATCGTTTGGGTGGGCGTCGAACCATCTGTCCCTTTCGTTCCCAGGTGTTGCGGCGTCATTGCCTCGCGCAGAAATTGCCGTGCTCTTTGTACCGCGGGTAGGGGATCCTCGGGTCGGGACGTATGACCCACAGGGAATCCCCAGGTCGCACTCAGGGAGAGATCAGGGTCGGGTCAGGGCCATCCCCGATGCCGTGCGGGTCGGTCACTCGACATGCTCGTCAAGGCACCACAGAACGCCCACCTTCTCGCGCAGCACCGAGTCAGACAGGACGAGCATGACCACGCAGAGCACCGCACTCCTCGCCGGCGACACCCAGACGGACGGCCGGTCCGCCAGCGAACCGGCCGGACGCGGGTCCGTGATCGCCTCCGCGCGTGGCCTGGTCAAGACCTACGGTTCCGGGGACACCGCCGTGCAGGCGCTGGCGGGGATCGACGTCGACTTCGTGCGCGGGGAGCTGACGGCGATCATGGGGCCGTCGGGGTCGGGCAAGTCGACGCTCATGCACTGCATGGCCGGGCTCGACACGGTCACCGCGGGCACCGTGGTGATCGACGGCGAGGACGTCGGCCGGATGAACCAGCGGCAGCTGACGCGGTTGCGGCGCACCCGGCTCGGGTTCATCTTCCAGGCGTTCAACCTGGTCCCGACGCTGACGGCGGCGGAGAACATCACGTTGCCGCTGGACATCGCCCGCCGCCCGGTCGACCGGACCCACTTCGACGCGATCGTGGCCGCCGTCGGGCTGGCCAAGCGGTTGCACCACCGCCCGAACGAGCTGTCCGGGGGGCAGCAGCAGCGGGTGGCGTGCGCTCGGGCGCTGGTGGCCAAGCCCGCGGTGATCTTCGCCGACGAGCCGACCGGGAACCTGGACTCGAAGTCCTCCGCGGAGCTGTTGGGGTTCCTGCGCCGGTCGGTGGACGACCTCGGCCAGACCGTGGTGATGGTCACCCACGACCCGCGGGCGGCGACCTACGCGCACCGGGTGCTGTTCCTCGCCGACGGCCTGCTGGTCGGCGAGCTCACCAACCCGACCCAGGCCTCGGTCCTGGAGGTCCTCGGCTCGCTCGGCGCGAACGACCTCGCGGCCGACGACGAGTCGGGCGTGGCTGCCACCTCGGTCGGTCACTGATGGGCCGCGTGGCCCTGCGCGGGATCCGCGCCCACCTGGTCCGGTTCATCCTGTCGGTCCTCGCCGTCACCCTCGGGGTGGCCTTCGTGGCGGGCACGTTCTCGCTGCGCACCATGATGTCCTCGACCTTCAGCGGCATCGTCGACAGCTCGATGACCGGTGATGCGTACGTGCGCGGCAGCGAGCTGTCGGCCGCCTCCGACGTGGGCGACACCCGCAACCTGATCCCGGCCTCGCTCGCGCCGACCCTCGCCGACATCGACGGGGTCGACCTGGCCCTGCCCGAGATCTCCGGCGCGATCGTGCTGGTCGGTTCCGACGGCACCGCCGTGACCAGCACGCAGGCGCCCAGCTTCGGGACGGCGCTCGACCCGGACGACCCCTCGGTCACCGTCGTGGCGGGCCGGCTGCCGCGGTCGGCGGACGAGATCGCCCTGGAGTCCGAGACGCTCGCGTCCTCCGGGCTGGCGGTGGGGGACCTCACCCAGGTCGTCCTCGGGGGCGAGGTGCGCGACGTGACGGTCGTCGCCGACGTCTCGATGGGCGCGCCGATGGCAGGGGCGACGATCGTGTTCCTCGACGTTCCGACCGCGACCGCGGTGTTCGCGGCGGACGGTCAGGTGCCCATGATCTCCGTATACGCCGCCCCGGGGGTGTCCGAGACGAGCCTCGTCGACCGGCTCGCCCCCGTGCTGTCCGCCGGCAGCGCCGAGGCGGTGTCCGGGGACTACATGCGCGACCAGGCCCGAACCGACATCGAGAGCATGCTCGGGTTCGTCCAGACGTTCATGCTGGTCTTCGCCGGGATCTCGCTGTTCGTCGGGGCGTTCATCATCTCCAACACGTTCTCCATGTCGGTGCGCCAGCGCATGCGCGAGTTCGCCCTGCTGCGTGCGGTGGGCGCGTCCCCGTCCCAGGTGTTCGCCTCGATCCTCATCCAGGCCGCCGTCGTGGGCCTGCTCGGGTCCGCGCTGGGGATCGCGGCCGGGCTCGGCCTGGTCTCGCTGCTGCGGATCGCGTTCGAGCAGATGGGCATGGACCTGTCCGGGAGCATCCCGCTCAGTGCCGGCACCGTGGTCATCTCGCTGGTCATCGGCACCGTGGTGAGCATCGTCGCGGCCGCGCTGCCCGCGCGGCGGGCGGCCCTGACCGCGCCGGTCGAGGCCATGCGCGACGACGTCGCAACGACGGACAAGTCCCTGCGGGTGCGCGCGATCGCCGGCACGGTCATCGTGGCTGCCGGTGCGGCCGCGCTCCTCGCCGCGCTCGTGCGGCCGGAGACCGACGGCGCGACGATGCTCGGGCTCGGCGCCGGCGGGCTGGTGGTCGGCGTGCTGGTGCTGGCACCGGTCATCGCACGCCACACGCTCGGCGTGCTCGCCGCGGTGTTCGTCGCGGCGGTCAGACCGCTGGGCCGCCTGGCCCGGGGCAACGTCATCCGCAACCCGCGGCGCACCGCCAACACCGCCGGCGCGCTCATGATCGGGATGGCCCTGGTGGGGGCCGCCTCGGTCCTGGCCGCCTCGGCGACCGCCTCCACCCGCGCCATCGTGGAGGACGGCTGGATCTCCGACTTCTCCGTGCAGTCGGCCACGCAGGCGGTACCGAGCGGTGCCGTCGCGGACGTCCGGGGACTGGCCACGGTCGGCTCCGTCGACGAGGCGAGCTACGGCTCCGCGCACGTGAGCGGACCGGGCGAAGCCACCACGGCGGCGGAGTCGATGATCGTGGTCTCCCTCCCCCCGGAGGCGTTCGGGCGCACGGTCGACATCGACGTGACCGACGGTTCGTTGGCCACCCTCGCGGACGGCGAGCTCGCGGTGCAGAAGGCGACGGCCGAGGATCTCGGCTGGCAGGTCGGCGACCAGGTCACCCTGGCCGCAGAGGCGGGGTCGGTGACGGCCCCGGTGGGCGCGATCATCGACACCCAGATGATCAGCGCACCGATCATCGTCTCCGACGCCCTGCTCGCCCAGGTCATCCGGCCGGCCGACACGACCGTCGAGATGCTCCTGGTCACGGCCGCGCCTGGTGCCGGGCTCGGGGCCCTGCGGGCCGACCTCGTCGAGGTCGCCGCCCCGTACGTGGTGCTCTCGGTGCTCGACGCCGAGGACTTCGCCGCCGAGCTCGCCAACCAGGTCAACCAGATCCTGGTGATCTTGTACGCGTTGCTCGGGCTGTCGATCGTGATCGCGATCCTGGGCATCGTCAACACCCTGGCCCTGTCGGTGATCGAACGGACCCGCGAGATCGGGCTCATGCGCGCCGTGGGCCTGGGTCGGCTCCAGCTTGCCGGGATCGTCACCATCGAGAGCGTCCTGACCGCGGTGTTCGGCACCGTGGTGGGCGTGGTCGTGGGGGTGAGCGTCGCGGCGGTCATGCCCACCGTGTTCGCCGACTCCGGGCTCACCACGTTGGTCATCCCGTGGGCCCAGCTCACCGCGATGCTCGCGCTGGCTGCCGTCGTCGGGGTCCTGGCCGCCCTGTGGCCGGCCCTGCGCGCCGCCCGCCTGCCCGTGCTCGACGCGGTCGCCTCCGACTGATGATCGGCCGGCGGGCGGGGGCCGCGGCGCTGGCAGGCCACGGCCTGATGCACCTCGTGGGGGTCGTGCTGCTGTGGCGGCTCGGCGAGCCGGGTTGGCTGCGGTTCGCCGACGTGAGCCCGACCCCCGGGTCGCCGGCCGGGCTGGCGGTCGGGGTGCTGTGCCTGGTCGCCGCGGCCGCGTTCGTCGCGGCCGCGGCCGGGGTGCTCCTGGACCGTGACTGGTGGCACCGCGTGCTGCTCGGGGCCGTGGTCGTGAGCTGCGGTGCGCTCCTGCCGTCCGCGTCGAGCGCGGCAGCCGGACTGGTCGTCGACTGGATCGCCCTGGTCGTCGCGATCATGGCGGGGGCCCGGGTGGCCCGGCCCGCTGCGGCGCGCGACCAGTCGTCGGCCTGACCAGCCACCGACCAGCCGGCGGCCGGCCGGCGGCCGATCGGCCAGTCGCCGATCAGCCGGCCGCCGCGAGCACCGCCGCGCGCGCGTCGCCGGCTGCGTCGAGGTGCACCGGCAGCTGCATCGTCGCCAGCATCCGCACCATCCCCTGCCCGATGTGGTTCGCGACCACCGCCTCCACCTTGTTCTCGCGCAGGAACGTGACCACCCGCGCATGGTGCGAGCCGGGGGTGCCCTCGTCGTGCAGGCGGCTCCAGGAGGTCTCGATCTCCTGCCAGGTCGCGATCTGGCCGTCGACCACGTCGGCCACCGCGACCCGGTCGGCCTTGCCCCATCGAGGGTCGACCTGGCCGTTGCTGGTAACGGGGACGCACAGGATCACGGTGATCAGGACCTCTCGTCGTGGCGCCGCGCGCGAGGTCCGCGTCGCCGATCGCCATGGCACGCCACCAGTGTCCGCCCTTCTCGCCGGGCGATCGCGCGCGTCGGCCAGGCCGGTACGCCCGGCTAGAATCAGGCAGTGGTTGTTGCCGGAGGGATGCGTGGCGCCGCAGGTGTCAGAAAGCTCACCCGGCAGGTGCTCGGCCGCCTCCCCAGCGCGCAGGTCGGTCGACGCGCGACCGACGCGGGGCTGGACGAGGCCGTCGTCCAGGGGGCGCTCGAGCTGGCGCTCCGCCTCGGCGAGGCGATGCTCGCCCTCGGCGCCTCGGCCGCCGACGTGACCGCCGCGATCCACCGCACCGCGCGCGCGTTCGGGCTGCTCGGGTGCCAGGCCGACGTCACCTTCACCTCCATCACGATCTCGTACGACCGGGGGCCCGGGACGTTCCCGATCACCCTCATGCGGGTGGCGCGCATCAGCGGCCTCGACTACGGGCGCCTCGGACGTGTCATGCAGCTCAGCCGTGACATCGGCGCCGAGCGCATCCCGATCGACGAGGCTCTCGGCCGGCTCAAGGTGCACCACCTCGCGCTGGACGAGATCGTCGAGGCCCCGCACGCCTACCGGCGCTGGGTCGTCACGCTGTTCTTCGCCGTGCTCGCGGCCGCGGTCGCCGTCCTGCTCGGTGGTGGGCCCGCCGTCGCGGTCGTGGCCGGCGCGACGACCGCCGTCATCGACCGGGCGATCTGGGCGCTGGACCGGTGGGGGCTGCCGCCGTTCTTCCTGCAGGGCATCGGGGCGGCCATCGCCACCCTCGTCGCGGTCGGCCTGTACGTCCTGGTCCCGCGGCTCCCCGTCGGGTTCGTCGACCTGCCGCCGTCGCTCGTGGTCGCGTCCGGCATCGTCGTGCTGCTGGCCGGGACCTCGCTCGTCGGCGCCGCCGAGGACGCCATCAGCGGGTTCCCCGTCACGGCCGGTGGGCGCACGTTCGAGGTCGTCGTGCTCACCCTGGGCATCGTCGTGGGCGTCGGTGGGGTGCTCGACGTCGCTCGCCGGGCCGGTGTCGAGCTGGTGATGACCGACAACCAGCAGGCCAACGGCTCCTTCGTCGTCCAGGTGCTCGCCTCGGTCGTGATCTCCGGCGCCTGGAGCATGGCGCAGTACGCGCGGCCCCGAGCGGCCGCCGCGGCGGCCGGCGCGGGCGGGGCCGCCTGGATCGTCTACTTCGTGATCCGGGAGATCGGCGTCGGCCCGGCGGTCGCCAGCGCGGTCGCCGCCCTGCTGATCGGCTTCCTGGCCGAGACGCTCGGGCCGCGTATCCATGTGCCGCCGATCGTGATCTCGGTGAGCGGCATCGTGCCGCTGCTGCCCGGGATGGCGATCTACCGTGCGCTGTTCCAGCTCGTCAACGAGCCGACGTCGGCGCTCGGCCCGGGAGCCGCGAACATGCTCGGTGCCGCGCTGATCGGGCTCTCCCTGGCGGCCGGGGTGACCCTGGGAGAGTTCCTCGGCGCCCCGCTGCGGCGCGGGACCCGGCAGCGGCCGCACGTGCCCGGCGTGTTCCTGCGGCGCGCCCACCGACCGCACCGCGCAGCGGACGCCGAAGCCGCCGCCGAGTCCGCAGCCGAGGACGCCGCCGAGGAAGCAGCCGGGCTCGCGGTGGACGCCGCCGCGCTGTCCCCGGCGGAGCCCGCCGCGCTGGTCCGCGCCGCGCCCGAGGCAGCGGCCCTCGCCGAGGTGGGGCACCGCGACGGGCCGTCCCAGACGGCTGCGGGGCAGTAGCCGCACCGGCAAGATGGACCCATGGACGTCACCGAGATCCTGCTGCCCGGTGTCGGCGTGCGCTACGAGTTCGACACCGAGGCCGGGATGCGGATGGGCGTCGTCGCGCACCGGGATGGCCGGTTCGAGTTCGTCCGGTACGGGCGTGCCGATCCGGACGCCGCCCTGCCGGTGGCGATGTTCTCCCGCGAGGAGGCCGACACGGTCGCGGAGATCCTCGGTGCACCACGGATCACCGAACGCTTCGCCGACCTCACCCGTGAGATCCCCGGGCTGGCGGCGGCAACCGTGGCCGTGCCGGTCGGCTCGCGGTTCGCGGGCAAGACGCTGGGCGCCACTCGTGCCCGCACCCTGACCGGGGCGTCGGTCGTGGCGATCGTGCGCGGTGACGGCGTGATCGCCTCGCCGATCCCGAGCGAGATCCTGCTGGGCGACGACGCGCTCGTCGTCATCGGGACCGACACCGCCATCGACGGCGTGCGCCGGATCGTCTCCGGTTGACCCGATGGGCGAGGTCGGTGGCTTCCTCGTCGAACTGGGACTGCTGCTGCTCCTGCTCGGGGTGCTCGGCACGGCGGCGCGGCGGGTCGGGCTGTCCCCGGTGCCGTTGTTCGTCCTGGCCGGGCTGTTCCTCGGCGACGGCGGCGTGGCGAGCGTCGCGGCGACCGCACCGTTCGTGGAGACCACCGCGGAGATCGGGGTGCTGCTGCTCCTCCTCCTGCTCGGGCTGGAGTTCTCCGCGGCCGAGTTCACCGCCTCGATGCGCCGGCACGGCCCGAGCGGTGCGGTCGACTTCGCCCTGAACGCGCCACCCGGGTACCTGGCGGGCGTGCTGCTGGGGTTCCCGTGGCAGGCCTGCCTCGCGCTCGCGGGGATCACCTGGATCTCGTCGTCGGGCATCGTGGCCCGGCTGATCAGCGACCTGGGGCGCACCGCGTTCCGCGAGACCCCGGCCGTGCTGTCGGTCCTCGTGCTCGAGGACCTCGCGATGGCGGTCTACCTCCCGGTGCTCGCGGTCCTGCTCGCGGGGGGCACCCCCGGGCGGGCCGGTGCCGGCGCCGTCCTGGCCGTCGCCGTGGTGGTGACCCTCCTCGTCCTGGTCCGCCGGTTCGGCGACCACCTCGGCCGCCTGATCCAGCACGAGGACGACGAGCAGATCCTGCTCCGCGTGCTCGGGCTGACCCTCCTGGTCGGCGGGTTCAGCTACCTGCTCGGCGCGTCCGCCGCGGTCGGTGCGTTCCTCGTGGGACTTGCCATCCCGGGCGAGACGGCCCGTCGGGCCCGCGCCGTGCTGACGCCCCTGCGCGACCTGTTCGCCGCGATCTTCTTCCTGTCGTTCGGGCTCCGGGTCGATCCGACCGAGGTGCTGCCCGCGCTGCCCGTGGCGCTCGCGCTCGCGGTGGTGACCGCCGGGACGAAGGTGGCGACGGGCTGGTACGCCGCGCGGCGCGACGGCGTGGGCAGGCGCGGCCGGGTCCGCGCCGGGGTCTCGCTGGTGGCGAGGGGCGAGTTCTCGATCCTCATCGCCGGCCTGGCGATCCTCGCGGGCTACACCGAGATCGGGCCGCTGGCCAGCGCGTACGTGCTCGTCCTCGGGGTCGGCGGACCACTCCTCGCCCGGGGCTTCGGGCGGCGCTCGGTCTACCCGGTGGAGCTCACCCCCCGCCGCGCAGGGTTGTGACTCAGGCCCCGCCGCGCAGGGTTGTGACTCACGCCCCGCCGCGCAGGGCGGTGATGGGTTCGACCCCGGCCGCCTTGAGGGCCGGGTAGGTCCCGGCGCCGAGGCCGATCACGCCGCCGAGCAGGGCCGCGCCGAGCACGACGACGGTGTCGAGGATCGGGGTCCAGCCCTGGGCGAGCGAGACGAGGATGACGGCGGCGACGCCGGTCGCCGAGCCGATCAGCCCGCCGAGCAGGCCGATCACGACGGACTCGACCAGGAACTGCCGGCCGATGTCCGCCTTGCTGGCGCCCAGAGCGCGGCGCAGCCCGATCTCACCGGTGCGCTCCCGGACGCTGAGCAGGGTCACGTTGGCGATCCCGAGGCCACCGACGAGGAGCGCGACGGCGCCGAGCGCGAGGAAGATCGCGTTGATGTCGGCCTGGACGCTCGTGCGGACGGCCGAGGCGTCCGGGGGGACCTGGACCTCGATGTTCTCCGGGCTGTTCGGATCCAGGGCGAGCGGAGCCTGGTCGGCGACGACCGGCCCGGCGCCGACGGCGATCGTGGCCTGGGCCTGGTCGAGGCCGGCCAGGGCGAAGTCCACGCGAGCGGTGCCCACCGGCAGGATGACCGCGTCCAGGAGGTCCGTGCGCCGGGCGACGCCGTCGATGATGCCGATCACGGTGTACGGGCGCTCACCGATGAAGATCGACGGTTGACGGTCGACCCGGTTGACCCCCAGGCGCGTGGCGGCCCGGGCGCCGAGCACGACCACCCGGTCGGCACGCTCGTCGTGGCCGGAGTCGAAGTAGCGGCCGGTGACGATGGTGCCGCGGACGGCGTCGAGCAGGCCCGGGGTGGTCGCGAGGACCTTGGGGGCAGCCAGGGGAGCGGCGGAGGGGTCGTTGACCGGCACGGCGGTGATCTCGGCGCCGGCGACGTCGACCGCGGCGATGCCGCCGGCGGCCTCGACCCCGGCGATCCGTTCGAGGCGGTCGGCGACGTCCCACGGGATGGACCCGATCGCGCGACTGCCGCCCTGGGTGCGGGCGGTGGCGGGCTCGACGACGACCTGGGTGGCGGCGACGGCGTCGAACTGGTGGGCGATCTGCCCGGCGGCGGTCTGGGCGAGGCCGACCGTGACCACGAGCGAGCCGACCCCGAGGACGGTGCCGATGATCGTCAGGACCAGCCGCCCCGGTCGCGCGCCCACGCCGTAGGCGGCCTCGGCGATCAGGTCGCGCAGCCCGAACCGGTCGCGGGCGGAACCCAGGGCCGCGGCGTCCGACCCGCGGCGGCGCAGACGGCCGGGGCGCGGCAGGTGCGGCAGGCGGAGGCGCGGCAGGCGGACGCTCGGCAGGCGCAGGCGCAGGCGGAGGTGGGGCAGGCGCAGGCGCGGGCGGCGGACGCGGGCCGGCTCGAGCCGGCTCATCGGGTGACCTCGGTCAGGGTGCCGTCGTCGATCCGGATCCGGCGCTGCGCGCGGGCGGAGACGCCCGCGTCGTGCGTGATGACGACGAGCGTGAGGCCGTCCCGGTGGAGCTCGTCGAACAGGTCCAGGACACCGCCGGAGGTGGCCGCATCGAGGTTGCCGGTGGGCTCGTCGGCGAGCAGCACGTGCGGCGAGGAGATCACGGCCCGCGCGATCGCGACGCGCTGACGTTCCCCGCCCGAGAGCACGATCGGCAGGAAGTCGAGCCGGTGGCTGAGCCCGACCCGATCGAGCGCCGCCAGCGCCCGGGGTCGACGCTCGGGGCGGGGCACGCCGCTGTACAGGGTGGCGAGCAGCACGTTGTCGAGCACGGTGCGGTGGGGCAGCAGGTGGAACGCCTGGAAGACGAACCCGATCCGGCCACCCCGCAGGGCCGCGCGGTCGGCGTCGGAGGCGGCGCCGGTGGGGACGCCGTCGAACAGGTAGTCGCCCGAGGTCGGGCGGTCCAGCAGGCCGAGGATGTGCAGAAGCGTGGACTTGCCCGATCCGGACGGACCGATCACGGACACGTACTCCCCGGCCGCGATGCGCAGGTCGGCGCCGCGCACCGCAAGGACCGGCGGGGTGCCGGCAAACGTGCGCGTCAGGGCCCGCAGCTCGATCACGGGCGGCGCGACGGTGCCGCCGACCCGGATGTCGCCCGCCTCCTCGGTGTGGTCCCCGGGGACCGGATCGCCGAGGAGGTCGACCACGCTCACGGCGCGTCCGAGTCGGCGCTCGTGGGTTCGTCCTCCGGTTCGTCCTCGGTCGTGCTGCCGGTGACCCCGACCACGACGCGGTCGCCCTCGGCGAGCGCCGCCGCCGTCGAGGTGACCTCGACGAACCCGTCCGCGGCCAGGCCGGTCTCGACGGTCACGAGCGTCGAGGTGCCGTCGTCGGCGAGAACCTCGACGCGGGCCTCCCCGCCCGGTCCGGCGGTGAGGGCGGCGGTCGGGACGGCGAGGACCTCGCCGTCGGTCGCGCTGACCCGGATGGTCATCCGGACGTTCGCGCCCTGGAGCTCGGCGCGCTGCGGCTCGGTGAGCTCGGCAGGGACGACGATGACGCGCGTGCGGTTCGCATCGGCCTTCTCGGCCGCGGCGTCGGCGTCGGCGCCCTCGACCGGGGCGCCGATCGAGACGACCGTGCCCGGCACCTCGTCGCCTCCGGGCAGCGCGATCGCCACGACCGTCCCGACGGCGATCAGGTCGGCGTCGGACGCCACCACGCTGCCGGCGATCTGCAGTGCTGCGCCGGACACGCTCATCACCGCGGTGCCGGCGACGGTCGAGCCCCGGTGCACCTCGACGGAGTCGACCCGGCGCGGGATGGACGTCAGGTAGACGATCTCGCTCGAGGGCAGCGGCGTCAGGACGTTGCGCTGCGCGGTGGTCAGGTCCGTGCCGGCCTCCGTCCGGGCGCGCTGGGCGGCGGTGAGGGCCGCGCGCTCCTCGGAGGTGTCCGCCGGTGCCAGCAGGGCATCGCGGTCGACCGAGGCGGCGGTGACCTGATCGGTGAGGTTGGCGATCTCGCTCGCGGTGACCATCGGTCGGCCGGTGTCGGGATCGACCTGTCCGACGAGCTCCTGGGCGTCCGCCAGGGCCCGCTGGGCGACCCGGATCTGATTGTCCTTGGTGACCAGGTCGACCTGACCGGGGCCGGCCTTGGCCGCAGTGAGCGCCCGCTCGGCACTGGCGACCTGGTCGTCGGCGGCCCGCGTGGCGTCCCGGGCACCGGCGAGGGCCAGCTCGGCCTCCTCGCCCGCCGACGGCGCCGGGTAGCCGGCTCGGGCGTACAGCGCGGCGACGCCGGCGGCGGTGGCCGCGTCGTACGCGGGGGAGGACGGATCGCCGGGATCGATCCCGAGCGCGACCAGCGCGGCCTTGAGCTGCACGACGTCGGGTCCGGACACCCCGGCGCGCAGCGTCCGGTAGA
This sequence comes from Pengzhenrongella frigida, assembly GCF_004168625.1. GTDB lineage: Bacteria > Actinomycetota > Actinomycetes > Actinomycetales > Cellulomonadaceae > Pengzhenrongella > Pengzhenrongella frigida. Next base: position 34,557 of record NZ_SDWW01000001.1, on the reverse strand, counting down.
CGGGCAGGTCGCCGGGCAGCAGGATGACCGGCCGCCCGGCCAGCTCGAGCACGAGGTCGCCGGCGTTGAGCGTGGCGCCGACCTCGGGGACCTGGCCCGTGACGACAGCCGGACCGCCGAGGTCGCCGGTCTCGAGCGTGATGCTCGCCGGGTCCTCGTAGACCGCGTCACCGCGCAGCACGACGTCGGTCGCGAGCACGCGTCGCTCGACCGGGACCGTGATCGGACCGGCCGTCGGAGGCGCGGCGTTCGCGGCTGCCTCGGCCGGCGAGGTGATCAGGCGGCTCAGGCCGAGGCCGGCCACCAGTGCGATGACCGCGGTGACGGCCATCAGCCAGATCGTGCGGGTGGAACCCGACAGGCGTGGAAGCCGCACGTCGTCAGGACTTCGACGCGGTCGTCGCCGCGAGCCAGGCGTCGAGATCGGCCTTGTGCGCGTCGACGAACTCCTGCTGGAGCTCGAAGCTGATCTTCTGGTTGACGTCGTCGAAGTCCACGTCCTCGCGGCAGCCGAAGTCGGCGACCGCCGTCTTGATCTCGCGCGGCGTGATCTCGGCCATCTTGTCCTGGAGGTCGGTCTGCATCTGCGCGTTGAGCTCCTCGGTCATCTCGACGGCCGGGTCGACGTCGGCGTAGAGCCCCTCCTGCAGCACGTTGACCTCGTCGTAGATCGAGGTCTCCCCGTCCCCGACGGCAGCTAACCCGTCGAAGCCGGCATCGGCCATGCAGGAGGCCCACTCGGCGTTGACGTCGGCCAGGCGCGGATCGGCCTGGACCGCGTCGTACATCGCCGTGATGTCTTCCTGGAGGCCGGCAAACGCGTCGGCCTCCAGCCCGCCCTCGTAGACCTCGTGCTGGGCCTTGCCCTGGCAGCCCGCGGTCTCCCAGTTGTACTCCTGCATCTCCTCGGGATCGGCCTCCGGGTCCATGGTCTGCTCGCCGTACAGGGCCGCGTAGAAGGCCGTCCGCTCGGTCTCGGACATGGCCTCCACGGCCTCCTGGTTGGGGTCGACCATCTCGTCGGTCCCGTCCGCGTTCGCCTCCATCGAGGCCGCCTGGTAGCCGCCCGGGTCGGTCGTGGCGCCGTACCCGTACTGCTCCGCGAACTCCTTGGTGCCCCACTCCACGTCGAGCTCGTCGGAGCTCATTCCCTGGGTCATCGAGGCGGAGTAGTCGATGGGGAGGTACTCGAACCCCTCCTCTGCCATGCAGGCCGCGGCCAGCTCCTCCACCTTCACCATCTGGGCGTTGGAGTCCGCCATCATCTTCTCGTCGTCGGCCGCCTCGCCGCCGCCCCCGTACATCTTCTGGAAGTACTCGTCGAGGGGGCCCACGGGGGCGTCCGCCGCGGCGCCGGAGCCCTTGGCCGGGTCGTCGCTGCCGCCGCCGCACGCGGCGAGGGTCAGGGCCAGGGCGGCGCACGCGGTCACAGCAATCGTCCGGGACAGGGTGACGTTGATGAGGAGGCCTCTTTCGGGAGCGCGGGGTCTGAACTATGAGTCAACTTAGCGCGTGATGTGAGTCACGGGGTCAAAAACTCCAGCCGGTCCAGCGCCTTTCCCGAAATGTCATCAACGCCCGAATTTGGATCTTTGGATCAATACCATGAATGGCCCCCGCGCGCCGAGGAATGGGCGGGCGGCTGCACCGTCAGGACGGCTCGGGGATCTCCGGCTCCGGAGCGGTGCCGTCCCAGGCGCGCGGGCTGTGGTCCGGGCGGGTGCGCTCGTACTCGTTCTCGAGCAGCGGCGACGAGATCATCAGGTCGGCGGAGGCGACGTTGCAGGCCATCGGCACGTTCCAGACCGTGCCGATCCGCAGCAGGGCCTTGACGTCGGGGTCGTGCGGCTGCGGCTCGAGCGGGTCCCAGAAGAAGATCAGCATGTCGATGACGCCCTCCGCGATCCGGGCGCCGATCTGCTGGTCCCCGCCGATCGGGCCGGACAGGAAACGGGTCACCGGCAGGCCCAGCTCGTACTCGAGCATCGTTCCCGTGGTGCCCGTCGCGTAGAGCTCGTGGTTGCTCAAGGTGCCCCGGTTGAACTCGGCCCAGCGCAACAGCTCGACCTTCTTGTTGTCGTGCGCGACGAGGGCGATGTGCCGTCGGCTGGTGACCATGGGGACCTCCGCGGTGTCGTGGGTTCACCACGGATTATGCCGAATCGCCGCGGCCCGAGCGGGGATGCCCGCGACCACGACACACCATCGCGCCTGCGGCCCGGCGAACCGGCCCCGGGCAATGCTTGTCGGCAATGTCTGACACCGACCTGCGCGCCCCCGAGGGCCATGCCCATGCCCACGCCCCCGGCCCCGCCCCGCGCGCGTCGCGCCGGGTGCGCCTCCTGCTCGCTGCCGCGCTCCTGCCCATCCTGCTCGCGACGATCCTCGGCGCGGTCACGCTGTGGCCGCGCGGTGATTCCGTCGTCGGCACGATCCCGGTGACGGGGTCCGGGAGCCAGTTCGTGCGCGCCGAGGTCGTCGGCGTCCCGGTGGACGGGATCACCGACGGGGTCGCCGGCGTGACGGCGCGGCTCGACGACGGCGGCGACCTCGTCGAGGTCCAGGTCCCGCCCGAGCACCTCGCCGCCGGCCTCGGTCCCGGTGACCGGATCAAGGTCATGTACATCGCCGAGGCGGCGGGCTACGGCAGCCCCTACATCTTCATGGACCATGTCCGGACGGCGCCGATCGGGCTGCTGGCGATCTGCTACGCCGTGCTCGTCGTCGCCGTCGCGCGCTGGCGGGGCCTGGCCGCACTGGTCGGCCTCGGCCTGGCGCTCGCGGGTATCGCCGCGTTCACCCTGCCGGCGCTGCTCGCCGGCTCGAACGCGCTCGCGGTCGGCCTGGTCACGGCGTCGGGCGTGATGTTCGTCGTGCTGTACGTCGCGCACGGCTTCTCGGCGCGGACGACGACGGCGCTGCTCGGCACCGTCGTGGGCCTGGCGGTCACCGGCGGCATCGGCTACTGGGCCTCCGGCGCGGCGCACCTGACCGGGCTCTCCGACGAGTCGGCGCTGATGCTGCCGTCGTACGCGCCGGACGTCGACCTGCGCGGCGTGGTCCTGTGCGGGCTGATCCTCGCCGGGCTCGGGGTGCTCAACGACGTGACGATCACGCAGTCGTCCGCGGTCTGGGAGCTGCGCGCGGCGAACCCTGGGGCGTCCCGGCGGGAGCTCTTCGGTCGGGCGATGCGGATCGGCCGCGACCACATCGCCTCGACCGTCTACACGATCGCCTTCGCGTACGTCGGGGCCGCCCTGCCCCTGCTCCTGCTGGTGGCGATGCTCGAGAACTCGTTCGTCGACACCCTCACCAGCGGGGAGATCGCCGAGGAGGTGGTCCGCACGCTCGTCGGGTCGATCGGGCTCGTGCTCGCCATCCCGATCACGACCGCGGTGGCGGTGCTCGTGGTCAGCGCGGACGACGCCCCGGCGCGCGCCTGACCTCGACGCGCCCAGGCTCGTGCCGAGGCCTCGTCGAGCGCCTAGACCTCGTCCCGCCAGGAGTGCGCGGGGGCGAACCCCAGCAGCGCGCGGGCGCCGTCGATCGCGAGCAGCGTCTCGAACTCTCCGATCTCGCGGGTGAGGGCAACCCCCGGGAAGACCTCGGCGAGCAGGTCCGCCGAGGGGCGGTCCATGATCGTGTCGGCGGCGGCAATGATCACGTTGTGCGACCCGGTGACGTCGGCCTCGAGCGCGAGCCGGAACGCCGTGGCGGCGTCGCGCACGTCGATGTACCCCCACAGGTTCCAGCGGCGCAGGGTCGCGTCACCCTGGAACGACGGCACCTGGGCGTAGTCCTGCGGCCGGAAGATGTTGGACAGACGCAGCCCGACGAACGGGATCCCGGACCAGGCGGAGATGTGCTCGGCGAGCTGTTCGGAGATGACCTTCGACAGCGCGTACGTGGACGTCGGCAGCGGGAAGTGCGCCTCGTCCACCGGTGCGTACCGCGGCGGCACGTCGAACGGCAGCCCGAGCGTGGTCTCGCTCGACGCCCACACGACGCGCTCGAGCCCGAGCCGCTGCGCGGCTAGGAACACGTTCGAGTTCATCGTCGCGTTCTGCGCGAACGTCTCGGGCGCGGTCGCGCGCCCGGGCGAGGGGATGTTGGCGACGTGCACGACGGCGTCCGCGCCGGCGAGGACCTCGATGGCCTGCCCGTAGTCGGTCAGGTCCGCATGGACCATCTCGACCCCGAGCGGGCTGTCGGCCCCCGCCGGCCCGACGACGTCGGACGCGGTGACGTCGTACCCGTGCGCCAGCAGGTCCGCCACGATGGCCCGTCCAGCCTTCCCGAAGGCCCCGGTCACAGCGATTCGAGTCACGATTCTTCTTCCAGCAGAGGGTCCGGGATGGGTGGCGGACCGAGTGAGGCGACCGTACTCCGCCGGGCGGGGGACGCCGGTGCGTCAGCGCGTGAGCACCGTGAACCCGCCCGCCCGGACCTGGACCGTGAGCACCGCGCCGCGCATGGTCCTCTCCTGGCGAAGCGTGCCCGTGGCGTCGTACGAGCGCACGGTCGCCTTGCCGCCGCCCGGCAGCGCGACCTTTGCGGCCTCGGTGCGCGAGCCCGCGTTCTGCACCAGGGCGGTGCCGCCGTGGGGGCCGTCGAGCACGAGGTGCGACACGCGCGGCTTGAGCAGCAGCGCGTCCACGCGGGCACCGGTGGTGGCGCCGCGGCGGACCGCCACGCTCAGCGCGGTGGCGCCGGCCGGCAGCTCGCGCGGCAGGCTGACGGGGGTCAGGGCACCGGGCGCCTCGGTCACGCCCTGGTCGCCGCCGGTACCGGGGTCCACGGTCCCGAGCGAGGTCCGACCGGTCGACCAGTCGAGCCGCGCGGCACCGGTGCCCGTGGGGGTGGCGGCGTGCAGGTCCACCACCGCCTGGACGACCCGGGGCTGGTCGGAGGCCGGCAGCGTCCACGCCGCGCGGGCCCCGGTGGCGAGCTCGAGATAGCTGCCGGCGCTCCAGAGCGACTCGCCGGTCCAGGCGGACGGAGCCGGCGCGGTGACGGCGCCGCCGCTGAGGGTCGCGGACTCGGCCTCGACCACCTGCACCCCGTTGAGGTCGACCAGCGAGGTCGCGGACCGTGCCGTCGCGGCGGCGTCGGGGTGGGCGTCCAGCGCGAGCATCGTCAGCAGCCCGTGGATCGTCGACTCCGCGCCGGAGTTCTGGTTGACGACGCCGTCGCCGTTGAGCCCGTCAAAGGTCACGCCGGTGGCCGGGTCGTACATCGGCGCACCCGCGCGGTTGGCGCCGAAGTACCAGGACGCGGAGATCCCGGCGAGCTGGGCCAGGCCCGGCCGGCCGGTCGTGTCGGCGACCGCGAGCAAGGACTGCACGCGCGAGTCGACCCCGTACGCGATCTGGGTGGTGTCCGACGGCGACGGCATCCACCCGTTGATCGGGCCGGTGGCGGTCAGCAGATACGGCGTGAACCCGGCCACGTCGGTGACCGCAGCGTCCAGCAGGTCCGGGCGGCCGACGGCGTCGGCCGCGCGCGCCAGGGCGGCGGGCATCTGCGAGGACCAGGCGTGCCACATCGACTGCGAGTGCGTCCAGGGCAGGATCGCGCCGTACGGCCAGGTGGTGGAGTCACCGCTGGACATCGCGGCGATCCCCTCGGCGTACCGGGCGACCGCCGTGGCCGCGCGGGTGGTCAGCGTCGAGGCCGGGGCGGACTCGACGAAGGCGCTCAGGCCCAGGACGGCCTCGCCGGTGGCGTCGGCGCCGTCGACGATCAACCAGGTCGGCACGCGGGCGCCGTCGGCCACGTCCCAGGTCCCGTACCGGCTCAGGGACTGGCGCTCGAGCGCGGTCAGCGCGAGATCGATCCGGTCGCCGAGGAACGCGGCGAACTCCGGGTCGTCGACGGCGAACGCCGCGTAGCCCTCGCCGAGCGCCCACACGGTGCGGGCCAGCCAGTAGGACTCGCCGGAGTCGCTAGGGTCGGGCAGCTCCACCGGGACCGGGCTGAGGTTGAGCGAGCCGTCCGGCTGCATCCACAGCGCCACGTTGCCGGCGTCGGCCCCCGCGGTCGTCTGCATGTAGGTCACCGCGCGCAGCAGCTGGTACGCGGCGTCCCGGCTGTGCGTGTCGCCGTCGAGCTTCCAGTGGCGCAGGTACACCACCGCTGCGCGGGCCAGGTCGTCGGTGTTGAACGCGCCCTGGGCCCAGGTGTCGGTGGCGGTGTCGTGCGGCCCGCCGCCGACCCGCTCGTACACGCCGCCGTCGCGCCGGTCGGCGTAGGTCCACAGCACCCCGAGGTCCGGCTCGGTGTCGAGCCGGTAGGTCGTGTGACCGGCCAGCGCCGGCGGCGAGACCGTGTCCCCGAGGAAGTCGAGGTGGGCCAGGTTGGTCAGCTGACCGTCCGGTGCCGGGCCGACGTCGCTCGTCGCCCAGCCGACCGGCGCCGCTGGAGCGGCGTCGGCGCCCGTCGCCAGGGCGGGTACGAGCATCGCGACGGCGAGCCCCACGGCGGTCACGGTGCGGGTATGGGGACGCGGACGGGCGGTGGCGTGCGATCGTGCGGTCATCGTTGACCTGTCTTTTTGGGCGTGCGCGACGCGAGGTCCCTCCGGCGGAGGGGCCTCACCTGTCTTGCGGGCCTGCTGTCGTGCGGAACTGGTGCGGACCTGCGATCCGCGACCGGTCAGGGCGCGTAGGCCACCGCGACCGTGCCGGTGGTGGTCATCTCGATCGCGCCGTCCGCGTCCGGGAGGAAGGCGGACTGGCCGGGTTGCAGCACCAGCCGCTGGTCCCCGCAGGTCAGCGTGCAGTGCCCCGCGCAGCAGACCGCGATGCGGGCGCCCGACGCCGGGGGGATCAGGGAGACGCGGGTGCCGAAGTCGTCCGGTCCAGCCGGGAGATACGCCCACAGGGCGAAGTCCGTCACCGGCGGGGTGAAGACGGTCGCCCCGCCGGACGGGGCCGGGCGCAGGCGCTCGGGTTCCCCGGATGCGAAGCTCACAAGCCGCAGCATCTCGGGGGCGTCGACGTGCTTGGCGGTCAGCCCGGCCCGGAGCACGTTGTTCGACGTCGCCATGAGCTCCAGGCCCAGACCCCGGATGTAGGAGTGGATCATGCCCGGGCCGATGAACACCGACTCGCCGGGCTCGACCCGCAGCACGTTGAGGAACAGCGACGCGACGATGCCGATGTCGTGCGGGAAGCTCTCCGCGAGCTCGACGACCAGGCTGTACTCGGGCCGCTCGTCGCGGTGCGCCAGGGCGCTGGCGACGACGGCGGCCGTGACGTGCTGCTGGACCGTGGGCTCGGCCGTCAGCAGCGCGGTCAGCGCCGAGCGCAGCGCCTCGGCGGGGTCGCTGGCGTCGAGGTGCCCGACGATCGGATCGAGGTCCGGTACGTGCAGGCCCTTGAGCAGCTCGGAGATGACCTCGACCGGCCGGAAGCCGCACATCATGTCGAACGGGGTCAGCGCGTAGAGCATCTCGGGCTTGTGCTCCCGGTCGCGGTAGTTGCGGGCCGGGTCGTTCAGCGGGATGCCGGCGGCGTCCTCGCGCCGGTAGCCCTCCTCCGCCTGGGGGCGGGTCGGGTGCACCTGGAGCGACAGCGGTTGGCCCGCGGCCAGGAACTTCAGCATGAACGGCAGGTGCGCGCCGGTCTGCCGCGCGACCTCGGCCCCCAGCGCCTCGTCCGGGCTGCCCTCGACGAACTCGTCGAGCCCGACCTCCCGGTCGCCGATCTCGATCGACGACGGGAGCGCCGCGTGCGCACCCATCCAGATCTCGGCGACCGGGCGCCCGTCCGGTCGCTGGTGCAGCAGGGCCGGGAGCAGGTCCACGGATCCCCAGGCGTACCGCAGCCACGGGTTCGTCAGCATGTACACGATTGGTCCTCCTCGAATGAAGCGCGAAACCCCTGAGACAGTGCTTACGCCACTCGGTCGAGGCGTGCCACGCCGATCTTGCTGTCGGCCATGCCGTAGAAGACGTAGCGGACGCCGTCGATCTCCTCGATCGCGGTGGGGAACACGACGTTCGGCACGATTCCGGACGTCTCGTCCGCGGTCTCCGGCGCCAGGATCGGCTCGCTCGTGCGCGCGACGACCTTCGAGGGGTCGTTCGCGTCGAGGATCATCGCCCCGGCGGCGTAGTTGACGCCCGCCTGCTGGTCGACGCCCTTGACGAGCATGCCCCGCACGCCGTGATGGATCAGGAGCCAGCCCTCCGGCACCCTGATCGGAGCCGGCCCGGGGCCCACCTTGAGCTCCTCGAACGGGAACTCGGGCATCGCGACGAGCGTGCTCGTGTGCTGGTTGACGAGGTTGGCGATGTCCGCGAGCACGTCGGTGACGGGGACGTAGGAGATCCAGATCCCCGGGCGTTCGTCGGTGACGCCGGCCGGGAGGTGCACGCCCTCGCCGTCGCGGACCCAGCCCAGGTCCCACATCGGGCGGTGCAGCATCGCGAACGACAGCACCCCGTCCGGACCCGGCACGGGCTCCGGGAAGAACACGACGTCCTTGTTCGGGAACAGGTTGAGGTCGAGGTCGAGCTCCGGTTGGTAGACGAAGTGCAGGGGCCCGAGCCGGCGCCACTCGCGCAGGTCCTCGGACACCGCCAGCGCGGGCCGCGGCCCGAGCGGCCCGTAGGCCACGTAGGACATCACGTGCAGCCCGAGCGCCTCGATGTAGGTGATCCGGGGGTCCTCCGTCCCGGCCGAGCCGGTGCCGCGCTCCCAGCCGGCGTCGGGCGCCAGGACGACACCCTCGCGCTCGACGCCGACGGGGACGCCGCCGTCGAGGACGACCTTGGCCAGCCCGACCCGGGACACGTTGCCCGTGGCGACCAGGCGGGGCAGGAGGTACAGCGTGCCGTCGGGCGTGTGCCCGGTCGCGGGGTTGAGCACCCCCTCGGCCTCGAGGGGGTTGCCCTCCTCGGGGGTCATGATCACGCCGAGGCGGGTGAGCGTGTACGGGACGAGGTTGTCAGTGCGCATGGGGTCAGCCCTTTACTCCGGTGGAGGCGTCCGTGGCGGTGAAGTGCCGCTGGAACACGATGAACAGCACGACCGCCGGGACGGCGAGCACGGTGGATCCGGCGAGGATGGCGCCGAACGGGTTGTCATGGAACGCGGCGCCGGTCTGCGTGAAGTTGGCGACCGCGACGGCGAGGGGCTGCAGGCTCTGCTCCTTCGTGATGAGGAAGGGCCACAGGAACTCGTTCCACGGGCCGATGAACGTCACGAGTGCGGCCGTGAGGATCGCCGGCTTGACCAGCGGCACCGCGATCGACCGCAGGATGCGGAACTCGCCGGCCCCGTCGATCCGGGCCGCGTCGAACATCTCGCGGGGCACCTGCAGGAAGAACTGGCGGAAGATCAGCACCGCGACCGAGTTGATGGCGAACGGCAGGATCATGCCCAGGTAGGAGTCGCCCAGCCCGAAGCCGCGCACCAGCAGGACGTACAGCGGCACCATCAGCAGCTGGAACGGCACCGCCTGCAGCAGCAGCACGACGGCGAACAGCAGCCCGCGACCGCGGAAGCTCAGGGTCGCCAGCGCGTAGCCGGCCAGCACGCCGAAGAAGAGCGTGCAGAGCACCACGGCGCCGGTGAAGATCCCCGAGTTGAGCAGCGACCGGCCGAGGTCGATCGACTCGTTGATGTCGGTGAAGTTGCTCAGGGTCATGTTCGACGGCCACGGGAGCGCCCCGGCGAGGGTCGGGTCACGCTTTTCCTGCAGGGCGCCGACAATCATGTAGTAGAACGGGAACAGAAAGCCGACCGCCCCGACCAGAAGAAGGGCCATCGGGAGCAGCTGGCGGGTACGTGACCGACGCTTTCCCGACGTGCTTCCCGCATCATTCTTCAGGATCGCCGGGGATTGTTTCTGAGTGGTGGTCATGTCAGTCCCTCTCGGTGATCTTGCGGCTGACGTAGGTGACCAGAAGCACGCCGACCACCAGCAGCACACCGATCGCCGAGGCGATGTCGGGGTTTCCTTGCTGGATTCCCTGCTGGTAGAGCAGGAAGACGGGGGTGGTGGAGGCGCCGTTCGGGCCGCCGCCGCCGGTGAGCAGGTAGGGCTCGGTGAAGAGGTTCGCCCCCGTGATGATGGCGAGCAGGACCACGAGCGTCGTGGCGGGCCGCACGGCCGGGATGGTGACCGCCCGGAAGCTCTGCCACCGGGTGGCGCCGTCCATCGAGGCGGCCTCGTTCAGCTCCTTGGGGACGTTCTGCAGCGCGGCGAGGAACAGCAGGATGAAGAACCCGAGCTGCTTCCAGGTGACGTACAGCGCGATCGACGGCATGGCCCACGCCTTGTTGACCAACCACGCAGGATCCGGTGCGAGCGGCCCGAGGATCTGGTTGACGATGCCGCCCGAGTTGAACATGAACATCCACACGGTGACCATCGCGACGCTCGCGGCGATGTACGGGACGTAGTAGGACACGCGGAGGAAGCCGCGCCAGTGGATCGCGCTGTTCAGGGCCGTGGCGAGCAGCAGCGACAGGATCACGGTGAGCGGCACGTTGATGACCAGGAACTCGGCCACGTGCACGAACGAGGCGCGCACGTCCGGGTCCGAGAGCACGGTGGCGTAGTTGTCCAGGCCGACGAACGGCTTCGCGACGTCCACGCCGGGGGCGGTGAAGTAGAAGTCGTGGAACGACATCCACACGCCGAGCCCGAGCGGGTAGACGAACACCGCGGCGACGAAGATCGCGTAGGGGGCCGCCAGGAGCAGTCCCATGGGGTGGCGGCCGAGCGCGCGTTCGATGCGCGATCGGCGCCGCCCGCCGGGCGCCGGGGCCGCAGCGGTTGCGCGCTGCGGTCCCGACGCCCGTACGTCAGTTCCGGTGGACATGAGGGTGTCGGCCTACTTCTTCACGGCGAGCTCGTCGATGGTGCCGGCGGCGTCCTTCAGCGCGGACGGGATCTCGTCCTCGCCGAAGATGACCGCGCTGGTCCAGGCGTCGCGGAACGTCTGCCAGACCTCGACCGAGTTCTCGACGTTGGGGACGTCGACCGTGCGGTTCGCCTGGTCGGCGAAGGTCGTGTAGTCCGGGTTGGTCGCGAAGTAGTCGGGGAACGCGTCGGTCAGGTTCGCGCGGAGCGGCATCTGGCCGGTCGTCTCCAGGAGAGTGCCGTCCTGCTCCTCGCTCGTCGAGAACTTGAGGAACTCCCACGCCGTGCCGGTGTTCTCGCACGAGCTGTACATGCCGACGTTCTTCGAGTCGGCGAACGTGTAGGTCTCCTCGGGGGCCGTGCCGGTCGAGGTGGGGATCGGGGCGACGCCCCAGTCGATGTCGCCGTACGACTCGACGGCCCACGGCCCGGCGCTGGCGATCGCCGCGACGCCGTCGTTGAACGCGTCACCGGTGTACGGCTCGTTGCCCGCGAGCTTCTCGTCGTAGATCGTCCGCCAGAAGTCGGCGACCGCCGTGCCCTCCTCGCCGGCGAACGTCGAGGCGCCGTCCTCCACCAGCAGCGTGCCGCCGGACTCGGCCGCGTACAGCGGGTAGAAGTCGAACCAGGACTGGTAGAACTCCGACGCCGGCGACGGGTAGATCGCGTACGTGGCCGCGCCCGACGCGACGATCTTGCGCGAGGTGTCGAGGAACTCGTCATAGGTGGCCAGCGGCGGGTTCTCGGGGTCGACCCCGGCCGCCGTCATGATCGCCTTGTTGTAGAAGAACATCACCGGGTTGCTCTTCCACGGCATCTGGTAGTAGTCGCCGTCGGCGGAGACGTACTGCGAGGCGGCCTCGCCGGTGCGGGCCTCGATGTACTCGGCCCCGTCGGGGAACGTGGACAGGTCGACCAGGCCGCCCTGCTTCTGGAACCCCGGGACGGCCACCGGCGCCGTGTTGTAGATGAGGCACGGGGTGTTGCCGGCGGTGATGGCGGCGCCGATGACCTCTTCGGACGAGCGACCCGCCGGGATCTCCTGGCCGGTCACCTGCTCGTCGGCGTGGTCGGCGTTCCAGGCCTCGACGACCTGCTCACCCCACGCGACCTCGTTGGGGTTGTTCGAGTACCAGATCTTGATCGGGCCGCTCGCGGCGGTGCCGTCGGCGCCCTTCGGGGTGGTGGTGCCGCCCGAGCAGGCGGCGAGCATGCCCGCGGCGGCGAGCGTGGCGGTGAGGACTACCAGGGGTCGCTTCATTGCGCACCTTCATGTGAGACGAGCGCTTGAGGAACAAGCGTCAGAGCGAGACGCGTGGCCGAGGAGAGGCTGCGCGGTGGTGCCGTCCGGTCAGTCGTCACCCCCGAGGCAAGGCCCGGCGGACTGCCGGATCACGAGCTCGGCGGGCGGGAGCATCCGCTCGGGTGGCTTGTCGCCGGTGTGCAGGAACTGCAGGAGGACTTCGGCCGCGGTGCGGCCCCACCCGTAGGAGTCGGAGCGGATCGTGGTCAGTGGCGGGTTGATGTGGGCGGACAGCTCGGCGTCGTCGAAGCCGACGATCGACAGGTCCTGGGGGACCCGGAGCCCCGCCTGGCGGGCCGCCACGACGCCGGCGATCGCCATCGAGTCGTTGGCGTAGATGATCGCCGTCGGCTGCTGGTGGCGGGGGAGCGCGAGGACCTCGTGCACGGCCCGCGCTCCGCTCGACGCCGAGAAGTCGGTCTCGATGCAGACGTGCGCCGCGAGGCCGTGCGTCTCGAGCGCCCCCTGCCACGCCAGGCGGCGCCGGGTCGAGTGCAGGTAGATCTCGGGTCCGCCGACGTACGCGATGCGGCGGTGCCCGAGCCCGACGAGGTAGTCGACGGCGTCCCGTGTCCCGCGCTCGTCGTCGAGGCTGACGGCGGGGAACGGCGAGGGGGCGTCGGTGCGGTTGAGGGTGACGGCCGGGAGGCCGAGGTCCGCGAGGAAGGCGATCCGGGAGTCGTGGTGGCGCACGTCGGTGAGCACCACCCCGTCCACCCGGCCGTGCGTGCGCAGCTTGCCGTACGCGTCCTGCTCCGCCGCCGGGTCGGCGACGAACCGGAGCAGCAGGGACTGGTCGGCGTCGGCGAGCGCGGACTCGACACCGGCGATGAATCGGGCGAAGAAGGCGTCGGACCCGAGGGTCTCCGGCGGGCGGGCGAAGACGAGCCCGATCGCGTAGGCCCGGGAGTTCGACAGCGACCTGGCCTGCTGGCTGGGGGTCCAGCCGAGCTCGGCCGCTGCGGCGAGAACGCGGTCACGGGTGGCGGCGGCGACATTGTGCCGGCCATTCATGACAAAAGATACGGTCGCCTTCGACGTGCCGGCGAGAGTGGCCACGTCATTGATCGTGGGGCGGGCTTGTTTTTGTGTGACGGGCTCGATGATTTCTGGCATCGCCTATGTCCTTAGCGAGGTCCCGGTCGATGCAGGCATTTCACCTCCAGCGACGTTGCTGACTTCAGTAGACGCCCTCTGAGCCGTGGTTGTCAAACCGGTTTAGTTCGACACCTGAACTGGTGGTTGAACGGGGGGAGTAGGGTCCGAAGGGCTGGGCCGGTATTTCACCGACGAAACCGCGCGCCCAAACGTAAGGTGCTACCTGTGGAGCAACGAAGCCTCGGAGTCCTCTCGCGCTCGCGCAAGGCCGACGAACGCCGGCTGCCGATCCACCCACGTCACCTGGACCGGATCGCGCCGGACGTGCGCGCGCGCCTGTTCCTCGAGCGCGGGTACGGGGAGAGCTTCGGGGTACCGGACGAGCAGCTGGTGCCGCTGGTCGCGGGGCTGCTCCCGCGGGCGGAGCTCATCGCGCGGTGCGACGTCGTCGTGCTCGCGAAGCCCCTGCTGAGCGACATCGCCGAGCTCCGCGACGGGCAGACCCTGTGGGGCTGGCCGCACTGCGTGCAGGACACGGCGCTCACCCAGCTCGCGATCGACAAGCGGCTCACCCTGATCGCCTTCGAGGCCATGAACTACTGGACGGACGACGGCTCGTTCAACCTGCACGTGTTCCACAAGAACAACGAGCTCGCCGGCTACTGCTCCGTGCTGCACGCGCTCGCGGCCATCGGATCGACGGGGGACTACGGGCGCCGGCTGCGCGCGGTCGTGATCGGGTTCGGCGCGACCGCCCGCGGCGCGGTGACCGCGCTGAACGCCCATGGCGTGCACGACGTCGACGTGCTCACCCATCGCGGCGTGACCGCGGTGGGCGCGCCGATCCACTCGGCCCGGATCGTGCACTTCGAGCGGGACGACGTGCGGCCTGAGCGTGGTCGCGCCTTCACCGACGCGGGGCTCGTCCCGGTGTCCCAGTTCCTCGCGGAGCACGACATCGTCGTCAACTGCGTGCTGCAGGACACGGATGCACCGCTGATCTTCCTCGACACCGGGGACCTGGACGCGTTCGCGCCGGGCAGCCTGATCATCGACGTCTCCTGCGACGACGGGATGGGCTTCAGCTGGGCGCACGCCACGACGTTCGAGCAGCCGACGGTCGACCTCGGCCGGGACCTGCACTACTACGCGGTGGATCACAGCCCGTCCTACCTGTGGGACTCCGCCAGCTGGGAGATCAGCGAGGCGCTGCTCCCGTACCTCGGCTCGGCCCTCGCCGGCCCCGCGGTGTGGGACGACGACGAGACGATGCGGCGTGCGGTGGAGATCCGCGCCGGGGTGATCCAGAACCCGCACATCCTGTCGTTCCAGCACCGCGGACCGGCGTACCCGCACGCGGCCGGCTAGCGCGCCCGCTCGACGGTCTCGTCCGTGGCGGGAGTGGCGGGAGTGGCGGGAGTGGCGGGAGTGCCGGTCGGGCCGCCAATGCCGGCCGTGCTGGTCGTTGCGGGAGTGCCGTCGATGCCGTACCTGCCCCGCGTGGTGCCCAGCTTGTCGAGCACGTTCGCGACGTGGCCGCGCACCGCCGCGCCGCTCAGCGTGAGCCGCGCCGCGATCTCGCGATCGGTCCGACCGTCGGCGATCAGCCGCAGGACCCGCCGCTCGTCGGGGGTCAGGGTCATCCCGCGCAGCGTGCCGCGACCGCTGCGGAGCTGAGCCTGCGCCTGGGCGACGGTGTCGGGATCGATCACGGCCCGGCCCGCGGCCACCGCGCGGATGCGCGCCACGAGGTCGAGATTGCGGATGTCCTTGAGCACGTAGCCCGCGGCGCCGGCCAGGACCGCGGCGAGGACGGCGTCGTCGTCGTCGTACGACGTGAGGATCAGGGCCCGGATCCCCGGATCGAGCGACCGGACCTGCCGGCACACCTCGATCCCCGAACCGTCCGGGAGCTGCGCGTCCAGGATCGCGACGTCGGGCCGGTGGGCGGGGATCAGGGCGACCGCCTCGGCCGCGGTGCCGGCCTCCCCGGCCAGCTCGAGCCCCTCGGCCCGCTCGATGAGTTGCTTCAACCCCGTGCGCACGACCTCCTGGTCATCGAGGATGAAGACCCGAACGGTGCTCATCGCTTGATGGTGGCTCCGAAATGGCCCACCCAGGCAGAGTCGAAGGTCACCACTGGCCGGCCCTGCGGACCCTATGCTCGGAGGAATGGAGCCCGGTCAGCCCCGGTCGACGCCCCCCGAGTCGCTCGGTGATGCGCGGTTGCGCGCCCTCATGGAGGCCATCGTCTCGGTCTCCTCGGAGCTCGACCTCGCGATCGTGCTGGAACGGCTGGTCACCGCCGCGTGCCAGCTGACCGGTGCGCGCTACGGCGCGATCGGGGTCCTCGGGGAGAACGGGGCCCTGCGCGAGTTCGTCAGCCGCGGCATCGACCCCCCGACCCGGCAGGCGATCGGTGCGCTGCCCCGCGGCCACGGGCTCCTCGGTCACCTCGTGGACGTCCCGCACGCTTTGCGCCTGCACGACCTGGCGACGCACCCGGCCGCCGTCGGCTTCCCGCCGCACCACCCGAGGATGCGCTCGTTCCTCGGGCTGCCCGTGCGAGCCTCGGGCGAGGTCTACGCCAACCTCTACCTCACCGACAAGCAAGGGGCCGACGGCGTCGTGCTCGACTTCACGCCCGGCGACGAGGAGACCGTCATCGCGCTCGCCGCTGCCGCCGGGGTCGCCGTCGACCACGCGCGCACCTACCGGCTCGCGCGGCAGCACGAGCGCTGGTTGGAGGCGGCCGCAGCCAGCACCGCGGCGCTCACCGGCGAGCTCCCCCTCGACCGGGCGGTGGAGGCCGTCGTCGCCTGGGCCAGGGACATCACCGGGGCGACGATCGGCGCGCTGTACACGCACGCCGCCGACCTGCCGGAGGACGGCCCCGGCGTGGCGCTGCGCGGAGCGGAGCCGGTGCTGGCGATCGGTGACGGCGCGGCGCTCGACCGGCCGGGACCGACCTGGCTGCTCGCCGTCCCCCTGCGCAGCGGTGACCGATGGATCGGCGCCCTGCTGCTCGGGTGGCCGTACGACGGGGCGGCCACGAGCCCGCTGGTCGAGCTCGCGATGGTGGCGGGCTTCGCGGAGAAGCTCGCGCTGGCGCTCGACGTGGCCGCCGCGCAGGCCGACCGTGCGCGCCTGGCGGTGCTGGAGGAGCGGGAGCGGATCGCCCGGGACCTGCACGACATGGTGATCCAGCGCCTGTTCGCCATCGGGCTGTCGGTGCAGGCCATCGCGCAGGACGACGTGCGGGCCGACGTCGCCCGGCGGCTGGACGTCGCCGTCGACGAGCTCGACGAGACCATCAAGGACATCCGTTCGGCGATCTTCCGGCTCGGGAGGTCGAGCTCGGACGGCCTCGGGTTCCGCCACCAGATCGACGCCGAGGTCGTCCAGGCGCGCGTCCCGCTCGGCTTCCTGCCCCGGCTGCGCACCGACGGCGTCACGGCGGTCGTCCCGCGCGACCTCGGCGAAGACGCCGTGGCGGTTGTGCGCGAGGCGCTCGCCAACACGGCGCGGCACGCTCATGCCACCTCGGCGATCGTGCGGATCAGCGTCGGCGACGAGCTCGTCGTGGAGATCCAGGACGACGGCATCGGTCTGCCGAGCGAGGTGGTCCGGCGCAGCGGGCTGGCCAACATGGAGGCCCGGGCCGTGCGGTCCGGGGGCTCGCTCCGCCTCGAGGCTGCCCCTCGTGGTGGGACCGTTCTCACCTGGCGGGTGCCGCTCGGTGGTCCGACGCCCCAGTGAGCGCGTGCCGGTGCGAGCCGGCATTGCTAGGACTTTCGTCCCTCTTGCACCCTTTAAGAGACCGCCGTTTACTGGGCAAATGACTGCAATCACCGCGACCAAGCGCCGTCCCGGGTCGGTCCGGTTCGAGACCGGGACACCGACGGCGCTCGGGCGTTTGCGGCCGCGTCGGGTCCGGGCCCGCAAGGTGGTCGTGGCCGTCCTGGACGGGGGAGCCGACGACGCGGAAGTGGTCGACGTCGCCCTGGGGTCCTGCCTTGCCCGCCGGCGAGACCTGCGCCTGGTGCACCTGTACGGCGCCCTCGACGAGGCACCGACGCCGCTCTTCGAGGCCTTCGCGCGGGAGTACCTGCGTGGCGCGATGACGGTCGCGCGGCTCGTGCCGACCGTGGACGCGACAGCGGTCAGCATCCCGTGGGCGACGAGCGACCTCCTGCGGCCGGAGCTGGCGCACGCCGAGATCCTGGTCGCGTCGATGGGACGGTCCGCCGAGGTCGTCGACGCGGGCAGGCCCGTGCGGTCCGGTGCGCTGCGGTGCCACATCATCACCGTCTCGGGCACGCGGTCCCAGTCCGGCGAGCTGCGGTTCGCCTACCGGCTCGCCCTGCAGGGTGAGCTGGAGCGCTCGGGCGGCCGCGCCGACGGTGCCACGACCCCCGAGGCGCTCGACGACGCCTGGCACGTGGGGATCGCGTGCCCCGAGCTCAGTGCGGACGCGATCAACGCGTGGGTCGCCTGCTCGGCCTGGCCGCCGCGGACCGTCTCGAACCTCGCCCGGCAGCGCTGACCTTCCCGGCAGCGCTGACTTTCCCGGCAGCGCTGACCTCGCCGGGCGGCGCCGCCCTCGCCCGGCAGCGCTGACCTTCCCCGACGACGCCGCCCTCGCCCGGCAGCGCTGCATCCTCGGCCGGAATGCTCGCCTTCACGCCCGGCCGAGGGCACGAAGGTCTGCCCAGGCGGCCTCTTCGAGGTCGGCGATCGAACGCAGCAGCCGTGGGATCTCGGAGAGGGGCCCGGCGGGATCCGTCGACCGGTGCGCCGTGCGGAACAGGTCGGCCACCTCCTGCCACCGGTCGCCCGCCACGCGGAACTCGGCGGCGAGCGCGGGCAGTGCGGGGTCGCCCGTGATCGCTGCCGCCTCGTCGAGGAACTGGGCGTACATGGTGCGGAACAGGCCACCACCGGTCCCGCCGATCGCGTCGATCATGAGGTAGCTGTTGAAGCAGGCGTCCGGCAGAAGCTCGACACCCAGCAGGGACGGCCACCGGGGCAGCATCGCGGCGGTCTTGCGGATGCCACGGATGCCGAGGTTGCTGATCGGTGGTTCCAGCATGGCCTTGGCGCCCTCGCTGATCGCCTCCCAGACCTCGTCGGGCCGCGGCGCCCGTTGGTGGGTGAAGTCGAACGTCCACGACGCATGCTTCGGCGGGAACGGCTGGAATCGCGAACCACGGGCGGCGGCCAAGGACTCCAGCGAGACGGGATGCAGCGTGGTGTCGCGGTCGCACACCAGCACCGTGCGCCCCGGCTCGTCATACCCGACCACCGCGACCACGTGTCCGCCGAAGTGGTACTCGACGGGGAAGTCGAAGTAGGGCAGCAGGCCCATGTCCACCTGCAGCATCGCCGGCGTGCCGACCGACAGGTCCGCGACCAGCGCGGACTGCGCCGTGCGGGCACTGGATGTGGCGTGTCGGGTGACGACTACTCCGGTGCGCCGCCCGGCCAGTGGCTCGAGGCCTTCCTCCTTCGGGCGTCCAGTGTTGGCCCTGCCGCCGAGAAAGGGCAGCTGGCCCGTGCGCTGCCAGTAGATGAAGCCGACGCCGGCCCCGAGCCCGAGCAGCAGCTCCTCACTCATGTCACGCCCCATGAGCTGGTACATGTGGCGCATCGAACCCGTCACGCAATGGTGGGTCCGAAACGAGCGAAAGCCGGCGAACGGCTCCACCGACGGGGAGAGGCGGGAGCTGGCGACCCCGTGTGCAGGATGGTCGGACTGATCGGTCATGGACCCAGCATCCGACCTCCCGCAGGGAGAGGTACAACCCCGGTCTGTCGGCCCACCGACGGGTCTGCCGCGCACCTACTCTTGGCAGATGCGCGGCATGCTCCCGATCGGGGACTTCTCTCGGGTCAGCCGACTGTCGGTGCGCACCTTGCGGCGGTACCACGACCAGGGACTGCTGGTACCGGCCGTCGTCGACGCCACGACGAACCGCCGCTACTACAGCGCCACGCAGGCTGCGGACGCGCACGCGATCAGGACGCTCCGGGCTCTCGACGTGCCGCTGGAGCAGGTCCGGGCCATCGTCGGCGACGGCGACCCGGCTGCGGTGCGCGCCAGGCTCGTCGAGCACCGGGGTCGGCTCACCGACGAGCTGGCCCGTCGGCAGGAGGTGCTGATCGAGCTCGACGCTCTCCTGGACGATCTCGGCCCGCTCACCGGACGGACGCTGTCGATCGAGGACAAGCCCGAGATGATCCTCATCTCGACCCGCGTCCGGTGTGCGCTGCCTGAGCTCCCGGCCGCCTCCGGGGCGGCCTTCACTCTCCTTCGCCAGCACGTGAGCAGGAATGGCGGCGCGCTCGCTGCTCCGGCCATGACGATCTACCACGGCGAGGGCTTCGATCCCGACCACGTCGACGCCGAGCTCGCGCTGCCGGTTCGAGCCTGGCTCCCGGTCGACCGGTCCCGCGCGGTCACCGCCCGCCTCCTGCCGCCGGTGCGGGCCGTGACGACGTTGCACCAGGGGCGGTACGACCGGATCGGCACGGCGTACCGGGCGATCGGGCAGTGGGTCGAGGACCACCACCTCAGGCTCGGGGACGACCCGCGTGAGGCCTACCTGGTCGGACCCGACCGCGCGGACCCGGACGGCTGGAGGACGGAGGTCGCGTGGCCCCTCGGCTGACTAGCCGATCCCGCTCGCCGGCCACCAGCCCGCGGGCCACCAGCCCGCCCGCCGGGCGTCCAGGGCAAGCCCGGCGAGGCCCCCGGCGAACGCGCCGAAGACGGCCTGAAGCACGTTCGTCCCGATGAACGGGATCTGCACCACCAGCTCGAGCGCGAGGGTGCCGCTGGCGACGAGCACGGCGGGCGGGGCCAGCGGCGCGCGGCGCCAGGCCAGCCACCCGGCCGCGGAGGCGGGGACGGCCACCGTCGCGAAGAGCCACACCCCGGGCAGCACCCAGGTGGACCGCCCGAGCGGTTCGAGATCGGAGACCGGCGGGGTCACGGTGCCCGTGAGCAGCTGGACCGTCCCGGCGAGCCCGCCGAGCGCCACGAGCGCCTCGGCGCCGACCAGGATCGCCCGGTGCCGACAGACCTGGTCGGGGGGTCCGGGTCGAGCCGCCGCGACGAGCAGGTCGAGTCGAGCGGCCGATCCGGTCACGGTGCTTCCCCGCGGAAATGGCGCAGCGGCCAGCTCGCCTTTGTGCGCTGACCCTCGACCACGACGGCGGCCACCGCGACACCTCCCGGGCAAGTTCACGGTCCAGACAGCTCAACGCTAGGGCGACCGCTGCGGGGGATCCAGGGACCTTGTGCCGTGTGACGCTGGGCCGTGCGTGAGGCTGGGTGCACGCCGGTCGCGCCACGGCGGGCGACCTGGGAACGTGGTGGTGGACACAGCAATCGAGGGGGAACCGAGCCATGAAGATCCTTGTCGCGGCCGCCAGCAAGCACGGCTCGACCGCGGAGATCGCCGCCGCCATCGCACGCAATCTCACCCAGGCGGGGCACGACGTCGACGTGCGACCGCCGGAGCAGGTGGCCGACCTCGAGGGGGTCGACGTGGTCGTGCTCGGCAGCGCGGTGTATGCCGGGCACTGGCTCAAGGAGGCCCGCGACTTCACCGCGCGACTCGCCCCCGAGCTCGCCGTCCGCCCGGTGTGGCTGTTCTCGTCCGGTCCGATCGGCGACCCGCTCACCCCCGCGGAGGACGCGATCGACGCGGCGCACGCGCTCGAGGTGACGGGGGCCCGCGACCACCGGACCTTCGCCGGTCGGATCGACAAGGAGAAGCTCTCGTTCGGCGAGCGGGCCCTCGTGCGCGCCCTGCGTGCTGCGGTCGGCGACTTCCGGGACTGGGACGAGATCGCGGCCTGGTCCCGGAGCATCGAGATCAACCTCGCGGCCACCGAGTCGTGAGATCTGGCCCACCGGAGATCGTCTTTACCGGAGGTGCCGTCCGCTCGCCCAGGGACCTAGGTCCTGCGTAGCCCCGACTCTCGAGGAGTTCGCTGGAAGAGGCGAAGGGGCCGGTGATCGGCATGTTCCAGGTACGCATCCATGGGCGGGGCGGACAGGGCGTGGTCACCGCTGCCGAGCTCCTCTCGGTCGCCGCCTTCCGTGCCGGCCGCCACGCGCAGGCCTTTCCCAGCTTCGGCTCGGAGCGCACCGGCGCCCCGGTCGTGTCCTTCTGCCGCATCGCGGACACGCCCATCCGGTCGCACGAACCGGTCGCCGCGCCCGACGCGCTGATCATCCAGGACGTGTCCCTGCTGGGCCGGGTCGATGTGCTCGACGGGCTGGTCCCGGGCGGCTTCCTGCTGCTGAACACGATGCGCAGCCCCGGTGAGCTGGGGCTCGGGACGGCGGCCGCCGCGCTGCCCGCCGGGCACCTCGTGACCGTGCCCGCGTCGGAGCTGGCCATGGAGCACGTCGGCCGGCCCGTGCCCAACGTCCCGCTGCTGGGTGCCTTCGCTGCCCTCACCGGCCTGATCTCGCTCGAGAGCGTGATCGCGGCTCTCGAGGAGCGCTTCGCCGGACCGCTGGCCCGGTCCAACACGGCGGCAGCCGAAGCCGCGTACCAGCTCGTCGTGAAGGAGACCGCGCATGCTGCAGCAGGTTGAGGGTTCGAAGGCCGTCGCGGTCGCCGTCGCCGCGAGCCGACCGCAGGTGATCTGCGCGTACCCGATCTCACCGCAGACGCACATCGTCGAAGAGCTCAGCCGGATGGTCAAGAGCGGTGAGCTCCGCGGGTGCGAGTACGTCAACATGGAATCGGAGTTCGCCGCGATGTCGGGTGTCATCGGGGCGAGCGCGGTCGGTGCGCGTTCGTACACCGCGACCGCGAGCCAGGGCCTGCTGTACATGGTCGAGGCGGTCTACAACGCCTCCGGGATGGGTCTGCCGATCGTCATGACCGTGGCGAACCGCGCCATCGGGGCACCGATCAACATCTGGAACGACCACGGCGACGCGATGTCGCAGCGCGACTCCGGCTGGATCCAGCTGTACGCGACCAGCAACCAGGAGGCCGCGGACATGCACGTCCAGGCGTTCAAGATCGCCGAGGAGCTGTCGGTCCCGGTGATGGTCTGCATGGACGGCTTCGTCCTGACCCACGCCACGGAGCGGGTCGACGTGCTCGAGCAGGACGCCGTCGACGCCTTCCTTCCTCCCTACTCGCCGCGTCAGCTGCTCGACCCGGACGACCCGGTGTCGATCGGTTCGATGGTCGGACCGGAGGCGTTCACCGAGGTGCGCTACCTCGCGCACATGCGCCAGCTCGAGGCGTTGGACGTCATCCCCCGGGTCGCGGCCGAGTTCGCCGCGCAGTTCGGCCGGGACTCGGGCGGGCTCCTCCGGAGCTACCGGACCGACGGCGCCGAGACGATCGTCATCGCGCTGGGGTCGGTGTTCGGCACCTTGCAGGACGTGATCGACGCGGAACGCGCCGACGGCGTCAGCGTCGGGCTGCTGGGTGTCACGTCCTTCCGGCCGTTCCCGTACGAGGCCACCCACGCTGCGGTCCAGGGGGCCCGCCGGGTCGTCGTGATCGAGCGGGCGCTCGCGGTGGGTGCCGGCGGCATCGTCGCCGGCGACGTCCGGATCGCGCTGACCGGCACGGAGATCAGCCAGCGCACCGTGATCGCAGGACTGGGTGGGCGTCCGATCACCACGACGTCGCTGCGGGAGATGCTCGGCCGGGCGGTGCGCGACGAGCTGCCCGCGCTGACCTTCCTCGACCTCGACACCGGCGTCGTCGACCGGGAGCTGCGACGGCTCCACCCGGTCGACCGGTTCGCCGACGTCCTGCCCCAGACCTAAGGAAGGTGCGGACATGAGCTCCACCGGTGTGAAGTTCTACCAGGTCGGCAGCTTCGCCGTCGGCAACCGGCTGCTCGACCCCGAGCTGCGCAGCGCGCAGTCCGAGCAGGGCCGGGCGAACTCGCTGACCTCGGGTCACCGCGCCTGTCAGGGCTGCGGCGAGGCCCTCGGCGCGCGGTACGTGCTCGACGCCGCGATGCGCGCCGCGCAGGGCCGGATGGTCACCGTGAACGCGACCGGTTGCCTCGAGGTCTTCTCGACCCCGTACCCCGAGACCTCCTGGCGCGTGGCGTGGCTGCACTCGCTGTTCGGCAACGCCCCGGCCGTGGCGACCGGCGTGGCGGCGGGGCTGCGAGCCACCGGCAAGGACGACGTGCGGGTGGTCGCGCAGGGCGGCGACGGCGCGACCGTGGACATCGGCTTCGCGTGCCTGTCGGGCATGTTCGAGCGCAACGACGACGTGCTCTACATCTGCTACGACAACGGCGGCTACATGAACACCGGCGTGCAGCGCTCCGGCGCCACCCCGCCCGCGGCGCGCACGACGACGACGCAGGCCGTCGGCGACGAGCCCGGCAACGTGTTCGGCCAGGGCAAGGACGTGCCGCGGATCGCGGTGGCGCACGAGATCCCGTACGTGGCCACGGCCACCGTCGCGGACCTGCGTGACCTCGAGGCCAAGGTCGACAAGGCGATGGGGATGCACGGCGCGCGCTACCTGCACGTGCTGGTCCCGTGCCCGCTCGGCTGGGGCTCGGCGTCGAAGGACACCGTGAAGATCGCGCGGCTGGCCACGGAGAGCGGGCACTTCCCGGTCTTCGAGGCCGAGCGCGGCGAGGTGACCTCGGTGCGCAAGATCCGCCACCAGGTCCCGGTCGAGGAGTACCTCACGCTGCAGGGGCGGTACAAGCACCTGTTCTCGCCGGTGCGGCGCGACGACGTGATCGACCGGCTGCAGGCGATGGCGGACCGCAACATCGCCCGGTACGGACTTGTGGAGGAGGTGCTCTGATGGAGAAGCCGTTCGCCATCACGCTCGACGTCGGCTCGAGCCTGGCCAACCACACGGGCGCCTGGCGGGTGGAGCGGCCGGTGTACGTGGACCTCACCCCGCCGTGCGCGCACGCGTGCCCGGCGATGGAGGACCCGCAGAAGTGGCTCTACGCCGCGGAGGACGGTTCGTACGAGCAGGCCTGGCGCACGCTCGTGGAGGCCAACCCGTTCCCCGCGATCATGGGGCGCGTCTGCTACCACCCGTGCGAGACGGCCTGCAACCGCAGCTTCCTCGACGAGGCGGTCGGGATCAACGCGGTCGAGCGGTTCCTGGGCGACCACGCCATCGAGCAGGGCTGGGCGTTGCCTGTGCCCGCGACGACGACCGGGCGGCGGGTGCTCGTGGTCGGCGCGGGGCCGACGGGTCTCTCGGCCGCCTATCAGCTGCGGCGTCTGGGCCATGAGGTCACCGTGCGGGACACGTCGCCGCTGCCCGGCGGGATGATGCGGTACGGCATCCCGGCCTACCGCCTGCCACGCGACGTCCTCGACGCGGAGATCGCCCGGATCGTGGCCACCGGCGTGCGGCTCGAGCTGAGCACCCGGGTCGACGACATGACCGCGGCCCTCGCCGAGGGCTTCGACGCCGTGTTCGTCGCGGTCGGCGCCCAGATCGGCAAGCGGGCGTACGTGCCGGCGGCGGAGGCGGCCCGGATCGTCGACGCCGTCTCGCTCCTGCACGACGTCGCGCAGGGCGACCCGCCGCTGCTCGGCCGGCGCGTGGTGGTCTACGGGGGAGGGAACACCGCGGTCGACGCCGCGCGCACCGCGAAGCGGCTCGGCGCGAGCGAGTCGGTGATCGTCTACCGGCGCACGCGTGACCGGATGCCCGCGCACGACTCCGAGATGGCCGAGGCGATCGAGGAGGGTGTCGTGGTGAAGTGGCTGTCGACGGTCGCGCACGCCGATGCCGGGCACCTGCGGGTCGAGCGCATGGAGCTCGACGAGACCGGCTTCCCGCAGCCGACCGGCGAGTTCGAGGACCTCGAGGCGGACTCCCTCGTGCTGGCCCTGGGGCAGGAGACCGACCTGTCGCTGCTCGACGGCGTCTCGGACCTGACGCTCACGAACGGTTCCGTCGAGGTGGACTCGTCGTTCATGACGGGGCACCCGGGCATCTTCGCCGGCGGGGACGCCGTGCCTGCCCAGCGGACCGTCACGGTCGGCGTCGGGCACGGGGCCAAGGCGGCCCGGGCGATCGACGCCTGGCTGCGCGCCACGGCGCTGGTCGAGCCCGACGAGGCCCCGCTGGCCGAGTACGCCGCGCTCAACACCTGGTACTACGCCGACGCTCCGCACGCGGTCCGCCCACGGCTTGAGGCGGCCCGGCGCACGACCGGTTTCGAGGAGGTCGTCCAGGGGCTCGACGCCGAGACGGCGGCCTACGAGGCGCGTCGCTGCATGTCGTGCGGCAACTGCTTCGAGTGCGACAACTGCTACGGCGTGTGCCCCGACAACGCGGTGATCAAGCTCGGGACGGGGAAGCGGTTCGAGATCGACTACGACTACTGCAAGGGCTGCGGGATCTGCGCGGCGGAGTGCCCGTCCGGCTCGATCCTCATGGTGCCCGAGACGCGCTAGGTTGCGGGACAGCCCGGGCGGTGCTGCGCGGGGTCGCCGGGCCGGGGACCTGGGACGACCACGGGCTGGGGGTGCCCGGAGCGTCGGCGCCCACCCCTCGGAGCGCGCCGACCGGGAGCGCGCCGACCGGTCGGGGGGCGAGGTTCTCCGCGGCCAGGGCGAGCAGGGCCGCGACCGGCATGGGGCGCGCCAGCAGAAAGCCCTGGATCGTGTCGCAGCCCGCCTCGACGACGGCGGCGTTCTCGTCCTCGGACTCGACCCCCTCGACGGTGACGCTCATGTCGAGCTGGTGCGCGAGGTCGACGAGCGCGTGCAGCAGCTGCCGGGTACGCGCCGAGGTGGTCACGTTGCGCAGGAACGAGCGGTCGACCTTGACGATGTCGACCGGGAGCTGCAGGAGGTGGCTCAGGGACGAGTAGCCGGTGCCGAAGTCGTCGAGCGCGACATGCATCCCGGCGGCTCGTGCTCGGGACAGCATCGTGACCGCCGCCTCGGGGTCGTCGAGCACGGCGGACTCGGTGAGCTCGAGGACGAGGGCGTCGGCCTCGAGGCCGGTCTCGGCCAGGACCGTGAGCACGTGCTCGATGAAGTCGGTCTCCTGCAGCTGGCACGCCGTCACGTTGACGTTCACGCGCAGCGGCAGCCCGGTGATCGCACGGACGCGGACGACCTCGCGGGCGGCGGTGGCAAGCACCCAGCGGCCGATCGGCAGGATCAGACGCGTCTGCTCGGCGATCGGGATGAACGTCGCGGGGGAGATCAAGCCGTCCAGGGAGTGCCAGCGCAGGAGAGCCTCGACCGCGACCCACTGCCGGCTCTGGGCGTCGACGATCGGCTGGAAGTAGACCTCGAGCTCGTTGCGCTCGAGCGCGTGCGACAGCTTCTCGGCCGCCGCGCTGCGTTCGGCCGCGGCCTGGGTGCGCGCCTCGTCGAGCACGACGAGCCGACCGGCGCCCTGCAGCTTCGCCTGATGGACCATCGAGTCGGCGTGCCGGAGCACCTCGTGCCCGTGCACCGTCGCGAGCAACCCCATCGCCACCCCGATCCCGGCACTGAGCTGCAGGTTGTGCTTCTCGGTGCCCGCGGCCGCCACCTGGCGGCGAACCTCGGTGACGAGGCGTTCCACCGCCGGGCCGTCGAGTGCCGTCGCGCCCAGCAGGGCGAACACGTCGCCGCCGAGGTGGAAGGCGGAGAAGTCGGCCAGCAACGCGAGCCGGTGGCCCAGGTCGCGCAGCAGGCCGTTGCCGTCGTCCTCGCCGATCCGCTCGTTGACCACGCGGAACCCGTCGAGGTCGAGCACGACGACGGTCGCCCCGGAGCACCGGACGTCGAGCACCTCGAGGTCGCATTCAAGGCTCAGCCGGTTCGGCAGGCCGGTGAGGCGGTCGTGGTAGGCGAGGTGCTCGAGCGCGGCGGCATGGCGGGTGCGGTCGGTGACGTCGTGCGCGTTGGCGACGATCCCGCGGATCGCGGGGTCGTCCAGGAGGTTGGTCAGCTGCACGACGAAGTGGTGGTCGGGCGGCGCGAGGTCCGGGGCGACGACGCCGGCTGCGCCGGGTTGGTCCGGTTGCGACTGGTCCACCTGCGACGGGTCCGGCTGCGACGGGTCCAGCCGCGACGGGTCCAGCCGCGACGGGTCCAGCTGCGACGGGTCCAGCTGCGGCGACACCGGCAACGGCGGGTCGAGCAGCAACGGCAGATCGAGCTGGATGCTCCGACCCGGCTCCGTCAGGCACTGCTGGACCGCCTGGGCGACGAACACGGCGGCGCTCGGGTGCACGAGATCGAGGAGGGACGTGGTGCTCGACCCCCGCCGGGACTCGCGGAGCAGGAGCCCCGCGGACGGGCTCGCGTAGGTGACCTGGAGGTCGCCGTCGAGCATGAGCGTGAGGTCGCGGCTCTCCTGCACGAGCGCGCGGAACAGTCGTTCACTGCGCCCGAGAGCGTCCTGGGCGAGCGTGCGTTCGGCCGCCTCCCGGGCGAGCAGGTCGTAGGCCTGGTCGAAGTCGCGGCGCACGCTCGCGCGGAGCGACCAGGCCAGGCCGGCGCCCAACGCGAGCGAGACCAGCGCGAACCCGAAGATCACCACCTGCCGGCCGCGGCCCGCCCCGAGCTGGTCGGAGAGGTCACCGTAGAAGGCGTTCTCGTACTCCCCGTACAGGCCACGCAGCGCGCTCTGGGCCAGCGTCGCGTCCTGCTTCATCGCCGGGAGCGCCGCCAGGACGGCCTCGCGATCGGGCGGGTCGTCGGTCGAGGTGAGCTGGTCGAGCCGGTCACTGAGCGCGACCTGGGCCTGCACGGCCTGGCGGATCCGGGGGGCGTTCTTGGAGGTCAGGACCTGCGACTCGAGCACCTTGAGCTGCTGACCGAGGAACGCGACCTGCGCCTGGACGGTGCCGATCGTCGTGCCGTCGTCGTCCGCCTGGTCGTCCGCCAGGTCCTCCTCGAGCGCGTCGAGGGCGATGACCGTCAGCAACGTGTCGCGCTGCGCGTCGGCGAGGACCCCGGTGACGTTCTGCGCGATGCCGAAGCTCTCCACCGTCGAGCTGAGGCCCGAGTAGTCCCACAGGACGAGTGCAGGGGTCGCGGACCCGATGAGGACCAGACCGACACCGAACAACGCCTGCAGGGGTGACACGTGCTGGTGTCGGAACCAGCCGCCCCGCTTGATCGTCGACGGCTTGATCGTCGATGGCGCGGTGGTCGAGGGTGCACTGGGCGATGGGGCAGTGGTCGAGGGTGCACTGGGCGATGGCTCGGCGGTCATGGGATCGAGAGGATCTTCAGGCTCCAGATCCAGAGGGACTCGTCATGTGCCTGGGGGTGGTCGTCGGTGAGCACGACGCGGGTCGGTCCACCTTCGTCGAGCGGGATCAGCTCGCCGTCGGCCCGGGTGGCGAGGATCGCCTCGGGGTCGTCCGCGATCGAGACCGGGAGGTAGACCTCGTACTCGTTGAGGGCGACGGTGTGCAGCTGGGTGGCGGACGCGGGGATCTCGAGGAACGCGAACAGATCCCGCAGGGGTACGCCCTGGAACGTCACCCGGGTGTCGAGGAAGGGCTCGTACAGCTCGGCGGAGACCGTGTGCAGTGCCTCGAGCTGCGGGATGCTCAGCTGGACGAGAGTGCCGTCGGCCCGCTCCACGGTGAGGGCGACGTCGGCCGCGGTGGGAGGTTCGAGGTTCGACAGCGTCGCCAGGGTGGCTTCGTGCACGACGACGACGGGGCTCGCCTGCGCGGTGCTGCTGCAGGCGGCGAGGATTCCGAGGATCCCGATCGCGGTGGTGGCCGCGGCTGTGCGGTTCCGGCGGCGGGCGTCCATGGTGACCTTCCGTCAAGTGTGCGACTGTCGGCTAAAGCATCGACACCTCGGCACTCGTTGTAAGGCTTCGCCGGCGTTCCTACTCGGGCCCGGCCGCGTCACCACGCCCCGGCCGGGTGGCGTGGTGCACGACGCGCTCGCAGATCTCGTGGGTCACGAGGGCGTCCGTCGGGTCCAGACGGCGACCGTCGCGGGCGGCGGCGAGGAAGGTCTCGACCATCGACTCGAAGCCGCGGAGCCGGCCCACGGGCGCCCAGCCGTCGCGGCGGGTGAGGCGCGCGGAGCCGACCAGGTCCTCGACGTCGGCGAGGTCCGTGACCCGTCGCCGGCGGCCGTCGCCGATGACGTCCAGGACCTCGTCGGTCAGCCCGGCCGTCCAGCTCATGACGCCGACGGCGAGCCGGTCGTCGATCCCGGTGAACTGGACCGCGAGACGGCGGCAGCGGCCGTCGTCGGCCACGGACGTGGTGATCACGAGATCGGCGAGGGTGGACGGGACCAGGAACCGCAGAGTGTCGATCACATGGATGAAGTCGTCGAAGACCATGTCGCGGGCGACGCCCGGAGCCGAGGCGCGGTGCTTGGTGAGGGTGACGACGTCGGCGTCCGACCAGTCCGCGAGGGCCCGATAGGCGGGCGCGTATCGGCGGTTGAACCCGACCATCAGCGAGCCGTCGAGCTCGGCGGCGAGCGAGACCAGGTCGCGGGCGTCCTCGTACCGGGTGGCCAACGGCTTGTCGACGAGGACGGGCACGCCCGCACGGAGCAGCAACGAGGCGATCTCGGGGTGCGTGGGCGACGGGGTGTGCACGAGCGCGGCGTCCAGACCGGCGGCGATCGCGTCGTCGACCGACCCGAACCGGTCCGGGATCCGGTGGGCGTCCCCGATCGCGGCGAGCGTGCGGGGGTCCCGCGTGACCAGCACGGGCGTGACCCCCGGCAACGACGCCAGGACCGGCAGGTAGGCCTTCTGCGCGATCGATCCCAGACCGATGATGCCCACCCGCATGACTCGCTCCTTCGTGCACCGTGGCGCGCCGTCGAGGTCGCCGGGGCTCGGCCAGGCTAGCCGCCGAGACTAGGCTCCCTGGCATGGTCTGGCTCGAAGTCATCGGTTGGTTGGGTTCGGCCCTCGTGGTCGCCTCCCTCGCCCAAGCACGTGTCCTGCGTTTCCGGGTGCTGAACCTGGTCGGAGCCGTGCTCGCGACCGGGTACAACGCGGCGCTGAGCATCTGGCCGTTCGTGGCGATGAACGGCGTGATCGCGATCATCGACGTGTACTGGCTCATCCGGCTGCAGCGTGAGCGGCACGACGAGGCGACGTACGAGGTCGTCGAGGTCGAGCCGACCGATGCGTATCTGGCGCACGTGCTCGGGGTGAACCTCGCCGACATCCGCACCTTCCAGCCGGGATTCGCGTGGGAGCAGGGCGTGCCCGGTCGGTTGGCCTTCCTTGTGCTGCGGGGCGACGAGATGGTCGGGGTCGTCGTCGTGCGCGACGCCGGGGACGGCGTCGGGCAGGTCGAGCTCGACTACGTGACCAAACGGTTCCGCGACTTCACCCCGGGCGAGTTCGTCTACCGCCGCAGCGGCGTGTTCGCGCAGGCGGGCTTCCGGCGCCTCGTGGCACCGTCCGACATCGCCGACCCGCAGGACTACTACGCGCGCGTCGGGTTCCGGGCCGAGGACGGGCGTTGGGTCCGCGACGTGGCAGCGCCCGAGCCGACCGGCGCGCCCGGAGTCGCCGCACTCTGAGCCGTCGCGCTCTGAGGCGCCGCGCTCTGAGTCGAGGTCAGCGCACCGACGCTGGTCGCTGCTCTGAGAGGTGCCGGTGCGCCGCGTGCGGGTCAGCTCACCGACACGTCGACCGAGTGCCAGCCGCTCGCGCCGTCGGGGGCGGGTGCAGCCGTCTGGCTCGTCTGGACCTCATCGGTCCCGTCCGTCGCCCGCACCGTGAGGGTGTGATCCCCGGCCGTCGCGTCCCACGCGTAGGACCACTGCCGCCAGGTGTCGACCGAGGCTTCGGTGGCCAGGGTGGCGGGCGCCCAGTCGCCGTCGTCCACCCGGACCTCGACCCGGGTGATCCCGCGGTGCTGCGCCCACGCGGTGCCCCCGACCGCGACACGTCCGGCGGAGACCGAGGCGCCGGGCCGGGGCACCTCGATCCGGGACGCGGTCTTGATCGGACCCTCGGCTGACCAACCGCGGTCGGTCCAGTACGCCCGCCGGTCGGCGAAGCGGGTCACCTCGAGGTCGACCACCCATTTGGTCGCCGAGACGTAGCCGTACAGGCCGGGCACCATCATGCGGACCGGGAAGCCGTGCTCGATGGGCAGCGGCTCGCCGTTCATGCCGATCGCGAGCAGGGAGTCGCGGTCGTCGGTGAGCGCGCCCAGCGGCGTGGAGGCGGTGAACCCGTCAGAGCTGGTCGAGAGCACCATGTCGGCATCGGCCGTCGGTCGGGCGCGGGCGAGCACCTCGCGCACCGGGAGGCCCAGCCACTTCGCATTGCCGGCGAGGGTCCCGCCGACCTCGTTCGAGACGCAGGTGAGCGTGACCCAGGACTCGACGAGCTCGGCGTCGAGCAGGTCCTGGAACGACAGGACGACCTCCTCCTCGACCAGGCCGTGCACTCGGAGCGACCAGCTCTCGACATCCACCTGGGGGACAAGGAGGGCGGTGTCGATCCGGTAGAAGTCGTCGTTCGGAGTGACGAACGACGTGACGCCGACGACGTCCACCTCCACCCCGGGTGCCAGCGCGGCAGCGGGTCGGGCCGCGCCCGGGAGTCGGATCGCGGCGCGGGCGGCCTGAACCGTCCGGGTGGCCTGGCTGAGGAGCTGACCGCCGACCGCAGCCAGGGCGGCGATCGCCGTCGTGACCACCGCGGCGGTCAGGAACGAGCGGCGGTCGAAGCCACCGGGGGTGGTGGTCGATGCGGCGGAGGTGTCCGACGCGGCGGAGGAGTCCGACGCGGCGGTGGATCTCGACGACGGCGCCGGTTCGGGGATGCGCGCGAGGAGCGCCCGGAGCGCGTACAGCCCGGCAGCGGCGCCGGCGATGCTCGGCAACGGTGCGAGCGTGCCGGCGCCGGGCCGCAGTGCGGCAGCGGCGGCGCCCACCCCGGCGAGGAGCACGACCAGCGCGGCCCCGAGCCACCATCGGCGGCGTCCGAGCACGCCCGCGAGGGCCGCGAGGGCCGTGATCACGAGGCCCATGCCGATCAGCAGCACGAGCTTGTCGGCCGTGCCGAACGTCGCGACGGCGAAGTCCTTGAGCCACGGAGGCGTCGCATCGATGAAGGCCCCGCCGACGGCGACCAACGGTGATGCGTCGGGGGAGACGAGAGCCGACATCAGCTGTGCGACGCCGAGGGTCGTCGCCGCCGCGAGGATTCCGGCCACTGCCGCGAGCACCGTGGGGGTGGCCGAGACCTCTGGCGAGAGTGCTGGAGGTCGGGGATCGTCGGCGCCGGGCGTCGCGCTCGGCTCCCGAGGTAAGGGTGCACTCATGTCGATGAGTATCAGTCATCCTGCGGGGTAAGTCCCGTTCTGACCCACGGTGACCGGTCCTGGGATCTCCCTGGTTCACCGTGCTGGGGCTGGTTCACCGTGCTGGGGCGAGAGCGCAGAAGTGCAGATCGGCTCTCGCGTCAGAACGGTGGTGGTGGTCCGAGGTCGTGGCGCGGTGGTCCGGAGGCGGGCGGTTCGGAGGCGGGTGGTTCGGATCCTGGCGGGCTGCCGCCGGGTGCGCCGGGTGCGCCGGATGTCGCGGCGCGGGTGGGGCTTGCGGCGGGGGTGGGGGGTCGGGCGTAGCGGTGTTGGGTGGGTGCGGTCCAGTGGGTGGTGCCGGTGGTGGGGTCGCGGTAGACGTCCCAGTTGGTGTGGGTCTTGAGGCGGTGGTGGTGGCGGCACAGGGTGTGCAGGTTCTCGCACCGGGTCTGGGGTGGATGGCTGGGGTGACCGGTGAGGTGGTCGCTGCCGGGGTGGAGGGTGTGGTCGTAGGGGGTGAGGTGGTCGAGGTCGCAGCGGTAGGCGGGGGTGCGGCAGCCGGGGAAGGTGCAGGTGGTGTCGCGGGTCGCGATGGTGCGGGTCAGGTCGGCGCCGGGGCGGTAGGTGCAGGTCCCCACGGCGAGGGTGTCGCCGGTGGTGGGGTCGGTCAGGATCCGCCGCCAGGTGGCGTCGGTGGCGATCTGGCGGGCCAGGTGGGCGGGGATGGGGCCGTAGCCGGCGAGCTCGGCGGGGGTGTTGTCCAGGCCGAGCAGGGTGGTGGCCGCGACGGTGACGTTCAGGTGCGGGCGGCGCCGGTGGGTGGTGGCCAGGTGGGTGCCGGTCAGGGTCAGGCCGGTGTCCAGGACGGTGCGTAGGACGTCGGTGAGGGCGTCGGCGCGGCGGGCGTCGATGCCTCGGTCGTCGCCGGGGGCGCCGGGCGCGTCCGCGCCACCTGACCCGGTCCCGCCGGTGCTGCTGGTGCTGGTGGGGCGGGGGGCGGTGGTGGTGGCCAGGGCGGTGAGGGCGTCGTAGATGGTGGTGGCGTCGGGGGCGGGCAGGTAGGCGGTGAGCCAGGCCATGGCGTCGTTGGCGGGGGTCAGGGTGACGCGGCGACCGGCGGCGGCGCGGGTGTGGCGGTCGGTGGTGGCCGCGGGGTTGGTGGTGAGCTCGGTGCGGCGTAGGCGGTTGCGCAGGGCGGGGGGTGTGAGGTCGCCGGCGTCGGGCAGGACGGCGCTTTGCAGGGCGCGGGCGTGGTCGCGGGGCAGGTGGGCGGTGTCTTCGGTGAGGATGATCGCTTTGCGGGTGTCGATGGTGCCGGTGGTCAGGGCGGTGTGGACCTCGGGGGCGGCGGTGAGGGCTTGGGCGAGGGTGACCTTGGCTTCGGCGACGGTGCGGGTCATGGCCAGGCGGGCGGCGATCTCGTCGCCGGTGAACTCCAGGGTGCGGCTGGTGGTGCGGCGGGCGGCGAGCTCGGCGATGGCGTCGCCTTGGCGGGCCGCGGCCCAGGAGCTGGTGCGTTCCCAGGCGGCGATGATCTCGATCAGGGCGGTGTCGGACACGTGGGCGGGGTCGAGGTCGTCGAGCAGGGTGGTCAGGTCGATGCCGGGGGTGTGGGCGTCCAGGATGCCCGCGATCCCGCCCGGGGCCCAGTCCGGGGCCCCCGAGGCCGGTGGGCGTCGTCGTCTGGCGCCGGACAGGGTGCCGGGGGTGCGGGGTGTGGCGGGCGGGGTGTGGGTGGTCGCGGACGGGCGCACCAGCAGCTCGGCGATCATGGCCGCGAACACCAGGTCCACGCTCGCCGCGACCGTCACCGGCGTCGCTCCCAGCGGCTCGACCGACGATGCGGCGGGCTCGGGCGCGTCGGGTCCGGGTCGCGGCGCGGGTGTCACGACACCCGCCGTGACCTCGCCCGCTCCCTGGCCTGAACCCGCGCTCTCGAACATGTGTACTGTGTCGCTTAGCGTGGATATGGCACGCTCAAGATTGTCCGCTCAGGACCACAAAGACGGAGTTGCGGCAGC
>NZ_SDWW01000019.1 GCF_004168625.1 Pengzhenrongella frigida | reverse complement strand
ATCACCCGCCACCCCAAGCACACCCCCGGATACACCGGCGACGGCATCGCCCTGGTCAGCTACCAGTTCCGCGACCGCGACGGACGCACCGTCGGACACCAGTCCGGACGACAAGTCGGTCGCGGGGGCGGGTACGCGCACGGGGAGCCACCGCCGACGGGGACACCACCGAACTCGGACCCACCAGCGGCCGGTCCACCACCGGTCTGGTCACCAGACCTCCGGCACGCATCACCGGACCTTCCGGCACGCTCAGTGCCGTCACTGTTCGACACGCTCGAGCTCCCCCGCCGTGGCGACCTGTGCGGGTCGACCGAAGCCGAATCCCGCGGCGCCTGAGCCCATGAGCGCAGCGGCGAAAGGGAGCGGCCGGGCAGCGCAGCAGCCGCGGGGCGGTACAGCGGAGCCTCAGGCCTCGGTCCGGGCGCCGTCGGCTGCGGCTGCTCGGCGACGCGTGGTGCGGTTGGCATGGATCGACCAGCGCGGCACCCAGCGCGCAAGCGCCCCGGTGGACAAGATCCCCACCACACCCATCGCAGCGATCCCCGCCGCGAGGCTCCCCAGCGCCGCACCGGCAGCCACCACCAGTGGCCCGGCTGCGCTGCCGGAGTCGGAGAACAGGCGCCAGATCCCCAGGAACTGCGGCCGAACCGCCGCCGGGGCGACATCTGCCCCGAGGGTCATGAGGATGCCCGAGCCGATGCCGTTGCCCAGTCCCATGACCATGGCCGCAGCGGTGACTCCGGCGAGCGTGGTCGTGAAGGGCAGCGCGAGAATCGCACCACCGAGGATCAGCATCGACGGGATCGCCGCCCAGAGCCGTCCACGTCGGTCCATGAGCTTGCCCGCCGGGTAGAACAGCAACATGTCGACCGCGCCCGAGATGCCGAAGATGATGCTCGTCGTCGCGGGGCTGAACCCGAGATGCTCCGACCACAGCGGCAGCACGACCTGCCTGCTCGCCCGAACTGCCCCGACGGCGAGGACCGCGAATCCGAGCTGGGCGAACACCGGAGCGTTCTCTCGCAGCACCGTGCCCAACGAGACCGGCACCGCTGCTTGCCGGCGGCGGATCACCTCCGCACCTGCGACGTCGGGCACCACCAGGACGACGAGACCCGAGATGACGCTGGTGAGCACCGCGAGCCAGTAGACCCCGCTCAGGCCGATCAGGTGCACGACACCGGCGCCGAGGAACGGGCCGATGAAGGCCCCGATCCGCTGCACACCGCCCAGGGTCGACAACGCCCGGGCGCGCTTCATCACCGGGATGACCTCGGTGAGGTACGCCTGCCGGGCGAGCACGAACACGGCGTTCGTCGCACCGACCGCGAGCACCCCGGCGCCAAGCACCCAGAGGTTCGGTGCAAGGGCGCAGCCAGCGAAGGCGAGCACGGAGAGCGTCGCCGCGACGAGCATCGCGTGGCGGTCGCCGATCCGGGCTGCGAGGACGCCGGCAGGCACGTCGCCGGCGATCTGCCCGACGCCGAGCAGGGCCACCATGAGTCCGGCGACCGCGAGGTTGGCGCCGAGGTCGACAGCCGAGAGCGGGATGATCGGCATGATCGCGCCGACGCCGATCTCGAACACCAGGGCCGGTGCGTACACGCCGCGCGCCACCTGCCCGTAGGGCGAGGGGACTCGCGAGACTGCAGGGGGCTGGGTCATCACCGTCATCTTCTCTCATCCTGGGATGACTCACGCGCGCGCCGCCATCGGCAGCGGGCCAGGCGGGGCGCATTCGGTCTACGGGCGGTCGAAAGCCGCCTCGGTGCGAAGCTCCGGGGCGCGATCCGGCTCGGTCAGGGCGAGCTCGAGGGCGTGGCGCAGCTCCCAGCGGCCGGCGGCCTGCGCCAGCCCGCGCGCGAGGCCCGCCATCTGGGTCGCATGCACGACGGCGTCCGGGCCGTCACCCTCGACCCACCAGTCGACGGGGGCGCCACCGACCCGGAGGTCGTCGTGCTCCTGCCACGTCCGGGGCACGTTCGGGGCGAGCGCGATCGCCGCATCCGGGGTAGGGCCCGACGAGCCGTCGTCGTCGGGCAGGGCGGGCTTCTCCTCGATGAGGTCGTCCGCGAGCGGGAGGTCCAGCAGCCCACCGAGCCGCACCGCGACCACGGGCGGGGCCGGGATCAGGGCCGCGACGTCGGGCCGCTGCAACCACATGGGCGAGGGCGCGACGGCGGCGTCGTCGGCGTGCACCATCCGGACCTCGGCGGGGCCGACGAGCGCGGGCAGCCGCTCCGGCACCCGGTCGAGCTCGACGGCGTTGACGGCCGCGTCGGCCAGCGCACGCCAGAGCGTGACGGCGATGTCCGGCAGGACGGGTGTACCGACCGGCCCGAGCGCGTCGAGCAGGTCGGCCCAGCCCTCGCCGTCGAGCTCGGCGAACGACCCGACGCCGCCCAGCGCCCCGAGGATCAGCGGGTCGAGGCCGGCGAGGCTCTCCGGCACGCTCGGCAGCAGCTTCTGGAGCCCGACCGGCGCGGTCCACAGCGCGAACGGCTCACCGAGCCCGAGCGCTGCCGGAGTGCGAGACCGCAACCACCACGCCGGGTAGGACGGCGCGCCACGGCCTCGTCGATCGCTGTCGGCGCGGACCGGGTCGAGCAGAGCGCGGCGGAGCTCCGGATCGGCGGCGAGGTGCGCGAGGACGGCGGGCCAGACCTCGTCGCGGACGGCGTCGAGGTCCGCGATCGCGGTGAGCTCGCTGATAACCGCCCCCGTGCCGAGGCTCTCGGCAAGCATCTCGAGGTAGTCCTCCCAGCCGTCGAGCGATCGGGTGGCGAGGTCCTCCCCGGGACCTGCCCCGACCAGTCCGTCCCCCGGCTGCTCGACGAGCAGGTCGGTGAGCCGGACCAGTGCGAGGTCGTCGCGGACGCCGACGGCGGCGAGGACGCGGGCGCCCCACCGCTCGACGAGGTCGTCCGCGACGGGGGCGAGCACGCGCTCGTCGAGCAGGTCGGCGGCGGTCGAGCCGCCGAGCACGAGACCGCGCGCGGGAGTCGGCTCACCGCGCGAGTCGAACAAGGTCAGCTCACCGAGCCAGGCCGCGGCTTCGGCGGGCACGTGCGCGTCGTCGAGGGTGCCCGCGACCAGCGTGAGGACCGCGTCGGCGACCTCGGACGCCAGGGCCAGATCGTCGTCGTCGGCCACCTCGAGCACGGCCTCGCGGACCGCCGGGAGGAGCAGCAGTCCTCCGGACTCGGCCGCGGCGGCACCGAGCCGTTCGAGGAGCGGGCTCACGGCCCCGGGGTGCACGAGCCGCAGACCCCAGCGCGCGAGCACATCGAGCGCGGCGAGGTCGCTCGGGTCGCCGGAGCCGCCGGATCGGCCCGGGTCCGCGAGGGTCGCGCCGGTGAAGGACGCGCCGGTGAAGGCCGATGCCGCGGGGAGCACCAGACCGCGGGCTCCCCGCACGGTGCGACCGTCCGCCAGCGGCACGGGCAGCGCGCTGAGGGCCTCCCGGACGGCCGGGTCCGAAGCCGCCGGCGCCAGCGCGGTGTACAGCGCGAG
Source organism: Pengzhenrongella frigida (assembly GCF_004168625.1). Classification (GTDB taxonomy): domain Bacteria; phylum Actinomycetota; class Actinomycetes; order Actinomycetales; family Cellulomonadaceae; genus Pengzhenrongella; species Pengzhenrongella frigida. The sequence goes on along the minus strand of NZ_SDWW01000019.1, from coordinate 73,719 downwards.
CCAGTCCTCGGGCTGCGCGGCGGTAGGGAGCTCCTCGACGAGCTCGGCGAGCTCACGGATCTCGATGGCGAGCACGCGGGCCGGCGCCTCCTGACCCGGTCCGAGCACGACCAGGTTCGCCGCCCAGCGCGCGAGCGCGGCGACCGCGTCCGGGTCGCGGCCGATGTCGCCGGCGAGCGCCACGGCCCGCCGAGGTTCGAGCAGTCCGTCGGTGGACGTGTCCGCGACGAGGTCGCGCCGACCATGGTCGGCCCGGTCGAGGCCGGCGTCGGCCGGTGCGAGCAGGGGCGTGCCGGCGAGCCGCGCGACGATCCGGTCGCGCAGGGCACCGTCCAGCGCACCGTCCGCCAGCCCGATCGGCACGAGCGCGAGGGGATCGCCCCCAGCCACCGCGATCCCGTGCGCCAGGTCCGCGTAGACCTGCGCCGCACGGTCGAGCACGGCATCGGTGAGCGGGCCGCGCACGACGTGTCGGCGCGACGGGTCGAGCGGAAGGCTGGCGACCAGCAATGCCGGCAGCGTGCAACGCTCGTCGGTCGGCGTGGGCGCATGCACGACGCTGCCCCACGGCGCCGCGCGGTGACGGTCCGACCCCGCCGGCGAACCGCCGAACGACGCCTGCTCGCGCGGCAAGGCCCAGGTGACGGCCCACTCGCGTGCGGCCCGCTCCTCGATGGGCCGGTCCGCGAACAGGGCCAGCTCGAGGGAGCCGGTGCCCCGCGCGATCGTCCAGCGGGAGTCGACGTCACTCACCCGGCGCAGCGAGCTCTCGTCGGCGACCTCGATCTCGACGACGATCTCGGTGAGCGCGGGCAGGGCGAGCAGCAGCGGGTCGCCGACCTCGGCGAGCAGCGCGCGGACCTCGTCGGCCGAGGCCTGGTCGCGGAGGGTGAGGACGACCGAGGTGTCGTACCCGACCGGCGGGCGTTCGGCGTCGGGCCGCGGCAGACGCAGGGCCGGGAGCGATCCGTCACGGCGCCCGATCTCCTCGGCGAGGCCGGGGTTCGACTCCGCGAGCGCGGCCAGTTCGGCCACGGTGTCCGCCAACGAGAACCGGACGCCGCCGGTGGTCGAACGGACCGAGATCTCATCCGCAACGGACCGGACCGCCGCGAACCCGACGCCGAACCGGCCGACCGGCGAGGTCGCAGCCCGGTTGTCCCGCTTCGCGGAGGCGCGCAGCGAGGCGAGGGAGGCCACCCCGTCAGCGTCGAGCGGGGTGCCGGTGTTCGCCGCGGTGAGGACCGTGACGCCCTCGACGTCGCTCAGCCGCAGCAGCAGGTGCCCGCCGACGCCCGCCCGGGTCGCGGCGTCAGCCGCGTTCTGCGCGAGCTCGACGACCACGCGATCGCGGTAGTAGCCGCGAGCGTGGTCCTCTTCGGTGTTGGCGTCCTCGCGGAGCCGGGCAGGTGACGCCGTCCACGCCTGCAGGACCGCAGCACGCAGTGCCGCGGTCCCGAAGGCGTCCTGGGTCACGACTCGGGTGGCGCGGGGGTCTTGTCAGTCTCGGTCGGGTCGACGACGGGGGCCAGGTCGGCCACGGGCTCCGTCTCGGCCACCGGCTCGGCCGGGTCGGCAACGGGCTCAACGACCGGCTCGACGACCAGGTCAGCATTCGCGTCGACGGCGGGCTCGATCACCGGCTCGGCAACCGCATCGACGGCGGGCTCGATCACCGGCTCGGCAACCGCATCGACGGCGGGCTCGATCACCGGCTCAGCAACCACGTCAACGACGGGCTCGACGACCGGCTCAGCATCCAGGTCGACAACCGACTCGTCCCGGATCGCCGCCGGCTGCTCCTTGACGAGCGAGACGAGCTCGAGATCCAGGTCGTCGATCTTGGCGACGGGGTCCGGCCAGTCGCTGGCGTGCGGCTCGATGTCCGTCTCCGAGTGCGCACCGCAGCCGTGATCGAGGCTGACGACCTTGCCGTCGTCGGGCGACCACTCGTTCGCGCAGACCCCGAAGAGCAGGCCGAGCGAACCGCTCAGCGGGACGAGGAAGGCGCACGTCTGGCACGCCGCGCTGGCGACGAGCGAACCGGGCGACGTCGGCCCCTGAGAGCCGGTGTACCACCGCTCGGCAGCGCGCTCGCGACCCTCGGGGGCGAGCACCCGGACGCGGGCCAGGGCGAGCTCTTCGAACGCGACCCGGTCCTGCTCGTCGTCACCGGTGGCGACGTACCCCGGCTCGAGGCGCGGGTCGTCGGGCATGAACGGCAGGACGTCGCCGGGGCCGATGTCGCCCGGGCGCAGGCGCTCGGACCAGGGCAGCCAGGCAGGCGCGAGGATCGCGGCGTCGCCGGGCAGGAGCTCGACCTCGCAGATCGTCGCGACGCGAGCGCGCGGCACGCGGGCGAGCGTCACGGTCCAGCGCCACCCGCGGTAGCCCGGGGCGGTCGAGGCGAACTGGTGCGAGACGAGCCGGTCGCCCTCGACGACGACACCGAGGTGCTCGCCGACGTGCTCGGGCCACTCGGCTGCGTCGATGGCGACCTGACGCGCCAGCTCGACGGCGTTGGTCAGGACGGCGTCCTTGGTCGGGGTGGCCATGGCTCAGGCCTCGAGGGAGTCGGCGACGGCGCGGAGCAGGGCGCCGTACTTCTGACCGCTCGCCTTGTCCGGGTAGCGGCCGCGTCGCAGCTCGTTGCCGACCTTGTCGAGCACCTTGATGAGGTCCTCGACGATGACGACCATGTCGTCCACGGGGCGGCGGGCCGCCTTGGCGACGGACGGGATCGGGTCGAGCATCTTGACGGACAACGCCTGCGGGCCACGACGCCCGTCAGCCACGCCGAAGTCGACCTTCGTGCCGGGCTTGGGGTCCGTGACACCTGCGGGCAGCGCCGAGGCGTGCAGGAAGATCTCATCGCCTTCATCGCTGGCGATAAAACCGAAACCACGCTCGGTGTCGAACCACTTGACCTTGCCGGTGGGCACTGGAACCTCTGTGACGTCGTCGGATGCGTAAGGACAGTTCGCGGAACGAAAGACAGGTAGCTGAGTGGAGATACCTCAGACAGTAACGAGGCAGTTTATCCGGCGCACGGCGGTTCAGGTTCCCCGAACGCTCCGTCGCGCGACGATTCGTCTCAAAAGCCCGTCGGGTGCGCCACATCCGGCAATGTCGCCGGGCCGGACCGATCGGCTCGCACCGGCCGACACCCCACGTCCCGATCGGCGCCAGGACGCCGTGGTAGCCGCGCGCGGCCGGCACGGCGCACGGGTGCGTGACCTGCGCGCGGACATCACGGCGGCCGGTGAGGGGACCGCTGCCGGGGAGCCCGCCCGTGAGCCGGCCGACCCCGAGCCGGCAGACTCGCCCGGCACCAGGCGCCCCGACCACCCCCGCACGCCTGAATCGAGCGGGCAGGCGGTTCATCGGACACAGCGAGCCGCGTACCCTAGTGCGGATGCCTACTTATAGCGAGCACCTGCGGTCGCGCAGTGACGCCGAGCTCGTTACCTTGCTCGAGCGGCGACCCGACCTGGCCAATCCGTCCCCCTCGACCCTCGTGGCCCTCGCCGCACGGGCCACGAGCCGCTTCAGCCTCGAGCGTGCGCTCGCGGCCGTCGACGCCTCGTCGCTGCAGGTGTTGGAGGCCGTCGTCGCACTGCAGGACGTGCGCCCGGCCGTCACCTCCCAGGACGTGGCGACCGCCATCGGGGCTCCGATGCCCGAGGCCATCGCGTACGGGCTCGAGATCGCGCTGCTGTGGGGTGACCCCACGAACCTCCACCCCGCGCCCGGTCTCGGCGAGCTCGTCGGCCCCTACCCCGCCGGCCTCGGACCGGTCGCGCAGACCACCGGGGCGGAGAGCGTCCTCGGGCAGACCTTCGACGCCGCCCTCGCGGCCGCCCCCATCGACCCCGCCGCACTCGCGGCCGCCGTCGCGCACCTGCTGGCGGATGCCCCGCCCGGCGCGCACGAGGTCCTCGACGCCCTGAGCTGGGGGCCGCCGGTCGCCCGCATCCCCGCGGCGTCGTCCGTCGGTCAGCGCGCGGCCGTGGACTGGCTCGTGACCCACGGCCTGCTCCGCGCCGCCGACTCGGCCCGCGTCATCCTTCCCCGCCAGCTGGGCCTCGCGCTGCGCGGTGGTCGCACCCACCGCGAGCCCGCCGCCGGCGAGCCCCGTCCCGTCGGCACCACGCTGCCGCAGGAGACCGTCGAGGACGAGTCCGCGCGCGCCGCGCAGGACGCCGTCCGGCTGGTCGCCGGCCTGATCCGCGAGTGGGAGCGGGTGCCCCCGCCGGTGCTGCGCTCCGGCGGCCTCGGTGTGCGCGAGCTGCGCCGCCTGGCGTCCCAGCTCGAGATCGACGACATCCAGGCGGCATTCGTGGTCGAGCTCGCCGGCGCTGCCGGCCTGATCATCGACGACGGCGAGGACCAGCCGACCTTCTCCCCCACGCTCGACGTCGACGAATGGCTCGACGCCGAGCTGCCCGACCGCTGGGCCACGCTCGCGACCGCCTGGCTGACGATGACCCGCACGCCGTGGGTCGTCGGCGGGCGCGACGAGCGCGGCGAGCTGCGCGCCGCGCTCGACCCCGAGCTGTCCCGGCCGTGGGCGCCGCGCCTGCGCCGCGCGGTCCTCGCGGTCCTCGACGCCCGCGAGCCCGGCACCGTGCTCGACGCCGACGACGTCGCCGCCGTGCTCCGTTGGCGCACGCCGCGCTCGGTGCCGCCGCTGACCGCGGTGGCCGCGACGCTGCGCGAGGCCGGCGTGCTCGGCGTCCTGGGCGCGAACGCCCTGTCCGCCGCCGGCCGAGCCCTGCTGCGCCCGTGGCCCGAGAACGGGACCATCCCGGCGGCGCCGCACGCGGCCGGCACCGGCATGGAGAGCCCCGTCTCGGCCGAGCGGTTCGCCGCCGGCAAGGCGGCCGCCGCCGAGGCCATCGCGGCCGTGCTGCCCGTGGCCGTGAGCGAGCTCATGCTCCAGGGCGACCTGACCGGCATCGTTCCGGGCCGTCCCACCCGCGAGCTGGCCGGGCTGCTCGAGCGGATGGCCAAGGTCGAGTCCCGCGGCGCCGGCGTCACCGTGCGCTTCACCATCGAGTCGGTCCGGTCCGCGCTCGACGGCGGCCAGACGGCCGACGAGCTCCTCGAGGAGCTCTCCTCCCACGCCCTGGGCGAGGTCCCCCAGCCGCTCGAGTACCTCGTGCGCGACGCCGCCCGCCGGCACGGCCGGCTGCGGGTCGGCTCCGCGCTCGGGTACATCCGCGCCGAGGACCCGACCCTGCTCGCGGGCCTCGTCGACGACCCGAGCCTGGCCGACCTCGGCCTGGTCCGGCTCGCCCCGACCGTGCTCGCGGCGCACGCCACCCCGACCGCCCTCCTGGCCGCCCTGCGCGACCGCGGGCTCGCCCCGGCCGGCGAGGGTCCGGACGGCCAGGTCGTGCACGCGCGTCCGATGGTGCGCCGGGTCCGGGCCGGTGCCCGACGGCGTCGCGGCGCCGGTGGCGTCATCTCGTCGGCCCCGCCCACGCCGTCCGCCGTGAATGGTGCGCGACCGGCCGCCCCGTCGAGCCCCGCCGACGCGCGCGAGTGGCGCGAGCACCTCGCCGCGCTCGTCCCCGTGCTGCGCCGGGCCGAGGCCGAGGCCCGGTCCGACCGCGCGGCGCATGCGCACGACAGCGGTTCGGGCGGCGATCGAGGAGCCGCGGGAACAGTCGACCCGGTCGCCGCGTTGGCCACCTTGCGGCAGGCGGCCGCCGACGGCCGCGAGGTCTGGCTCGAGATCGTCGGTCCGCAGGGCACCCCCGGCCGTCGTCGGGTGCGTCCGCTGCGCGTCGACGCGGGCCGGGTACGTGCGGTGGACACCGAGCGTGACGCCGAGCTCACCGTGGCCGTGCACCGCATCGCCGGAGTGACCCTGATCGACCCTGGAGAGCCCACCACATGACCGATGGCCCGCTGATCGTGCAGAGCGACAAGACCCTGTTGCTGGAGGTCGGGCACGAACGGGCCGACGCGTGCCGGCGCGAGATCGCGCCGTTCGCCGAGCTGGAGCGCGCGCCCGAGCACGTGCACACCTACCGGCTCACGCCGCTCGGGCTGTGGAACGCGCGGGCTGCGGGCCACGACGCCGAGCAGGTCGTCAGCGTGCTGCTCGAGTACTCGCGCTACTCGGTGCCGCACGCCCTGCTGGTCGACGTCGCCGAGACGATGTCGCGCTACGGGCGGCTGCAGCTGGTGAGCGACCCGGTGCACGGCCTCGTGCTGCACGCGCTCGACCGGGCCGTGCTCGAGGAGGTGCTGCGCTCCCGGCGCACCGCCGGGCTGGTGGGCGAGCGCCTCGACGAGACGGACGTCGTCGTGCACCCCAGCGAGCGGGGCCACCTCAAGCAGGTGCTGCTCAAGCTCGGCTGGCCGGCCGAGGACCTCGCCGGGTACGTCGACGGCGAGGCGCACGCGATCGCCCTCGACAACGCCACCTGGGCGCTGCGGCCCTACCAGCAGCAGGCCATCGACAGCTTCTACTTCGGCGGCTCGGGCGTCGTGGTGCTCCCGTGCGGCGCCGGCAAGACGCTCGTCGGCGCCGGTGCGATGGCGCGGTCGCAGACCACGACGCTGATCCTGGTCACCAACACCGTCTCCGCCCGGCAGTGGCGCGACGAGCTGCTCAAGCGGACGTCCCTCACCGAGGACGAGATCGGCGAGTACTCCGGCTCCCGCAAGGAGGTCCGCCCGGTCACGATCGCGACCTACCAGGTGATGACGACCAAGCGGAAGGGCGTGTACACGCACCTCGAGCTGCTCGACGCGCGCGACTGGGGCCTCGTGATCTACGACGAGGTCCACCTGCTGCCCGCCCCGATCTTCCGCATGACGGCCGATCTGCAGGCCCGACGCCGGCTCGGCCTGACCGCGACGCTGGTGCGGGAGGACGGCCGCGAGGACGAGGTGTTCTCCCTGATCGGCCCCAAGCGGTTCGACGCGCCCTGGCGAGACATCGAGGCGCAGGGGTACATCGCCCCGGCGGCCTGCGTGGAGGTCCGCCTCACCCTGCCCGAGCGCGAGCGGATGGCCTACGCGACCGCCGAGCCGGAGGACCGGTACCGCCTCGCGTCCTGCGCGACGGGCAAGAACCGGATCGTCGAAGAGCTCGTCGCCAAGCACGAGGGCGACCCGACGCTGATCATCGGGCAGTACCTCGACCAGCTCGCCGACCTGGCCGAGCACCTGGCCTGCGACGTCATCACCGGCGCGACCACGGTGCCCGAGCGGCAGCGGCTGTTCGAGGAGTTCCGGACCGGGAAGATCACCAAGCTCGTGGTGAGCAAGGTCGCCAACTTCTCGATCGACCTGCCCGAGGCCTCCGTCGCGATCCAGGTCTCGGGATCGTTCGGCTCCCGCCAGGAGGAGGCCCAGCGCCTGGGTCGCATCCTGCGGCCCAAGGCCGACGGGCGCACCGCGCACTTCTACACGGTCGTCGCCCGCGACACCGTCGACCAGGAGTTCGCGGCGCACCGCCAGCGCTTCCTCGCCGAGCAGGGCTACGCCTACACGATCATCGACGCCGAGGACCTCGTCACCGACTGAGCGGCACGTTCGTCCGCCGTCCGGTGCACGACGGCGGCGAACCCTGCCGCGATCGCCCGACCGGCCGCGGCGATCTCCGGCTCCCGCGCCTCGTACAGCGCCATCACCGCGGCGGCGTCGACGTCGTCGTAGGCCTGCGCCCAGCCCCGGAACGTGGCGGCGCCCGCCTCGGGGTGGAACTGCACGCCCCAGGCCCGACCGAGCCGGAACGCCTGGTACGGGTACATCGCGCTCGACCCGAGCCAGACCGCGCCGCGTGGCAGGTCGACGATCGCGTCGGCGTGCATGCTCGGCAGCGGCGCGGAGCGACCCGAGGCCGCGAGCGCGGCGAGGACCGGGTCACCGGCGGCGTCGGGGCGCCAGCGCACGTCGACGATCCCCGCCTCCCGGCCGGGGGGCGCGGCGACCTGCACCCGACCACCGGTGGCCGCGGCGAGCAGCTGGGCGCCGAGACAGATCCCGAGCGTGGGCACGTCGGCCGCGACGGCCGCCGCGAGCAGCGCACGGGTCGCCGGGAGCCACGGCGCGACGTCGTCGGCATGGGCGTGCATGTGCCCGCCGAGCACGATCAGGGCGTCGCTGGGCTCCGTCGGGACGCTCTCCCCCGCCCACGCCCGCACGACGGCGACATCGAGGCGGCTCCCGTCACCGTCGGCGAGCCAGTCGACGAACCGGTCCAGCGGGACGTCCGGACTGTGCTGGATCACGGTCACCACGGGCGAAGGAGGGGGCGAACCCGGAAAAGTCATGGCGGGACGGTACTGGATATCCGGGCGGCACCCGCTCGAGGTGCGCCGACAACGACGCCAGATCAACCGATTCCACGCGAAACTCCCGGTCGGTCAGACCGTTTGCGATGCGGACGGTCACGGACAAGGATCACCTCGTGACCCCTGGACCTGCAGACCGGCTCGACCCGCGCACGTCCGACACCCCCCGCGACGTCGCCCCCGTGCCCCGACGCGCCCACCCGAGGAGCTCCGGGACCCGGAGCCGTCGCCGCGGCCGACCGCTGCGGGCCTGGGTCGCCGCCGCCGCGTTCGTGCTGTTCGCCGGATTCGGCGCGGCGCCGGCCGCGGCCGACCCGCCGCTGAACCTCCCCTCCGAGCTGGTCGACACCGCCGGCGTGCTCGGCGATCGGACCGACGACGTCACGCAGGCGCAGGCCGACCTCACCGACGCGACCGGGCTGCAGCTCTTCACCGTGTTCGTCGACAGCTTCAACGGCGCCGACGGCGTCACGTGGGCCACCGAGTCGGCCGAGCTCTCGGGCCTCGGCGCGAACGACCTGCTGCTCGCGGTCGCCGTCGACGACCGGCGGTACGGCCTGGTCGCGTCCAGCGACTCCCCCATCAGCGACGCCGACCAGGCCACGATCCGCAGCGACGTGCTCGAACCGCGCCTGAGCGAGGACGACTGGGCGGGCGCGGTGATCGACACCGCCGACGCCCTCGAGCAGGCGGAGAGCGGGTCCGGGGTCGGCTCCAGCGGCGGCGGCACGTCGCTGCTGACCGTCTTCCTCATCGGGCTCGCCGTGATCGGCGGCCTCCTGCTGTTCCGGTCCCTGCGCTCCCGCTCGAAGGCGACCGGACCGGGCGGCCCGGGCGGGCAGCCCGCCCCCGTGGACACCGCGACCCTCGACCGGCAGGCGAGCGCGGCCCTGGTCACGCTGGACGACGAGCTGCGCGCCTCCGAGCAGGAGCTCGGCTTCGCGCAGGCCCAGTTCGGCGAGGAGGCCACCCGGACCTTCACGACCGTCCTCGCGGCGGCCAAGGCGGCTGGGCTGCAGGCCTTCGGGCTGCGGCAACGTCTCGACGACTCGGAGCCCGAGACCGACGAGCAGCGCCGCGCGATGCTCGTGCAGATCCTGCAGCTGTGCACGCAGGCGGACGCCGCCCTGGACGAGCAGACCGAGGCGTTCGACGCCCTGCGCGACCTGCAGGCGCGCGCGCCCGAGCTGCTCGAGGCGACCGACCGGCGCGCGGTCGAGGTCAGCGCGCGGATCGCACCGGCCGACGAGGCCCTCCGCCGGCTCGCCGAGACCTACCCCACGACGTCGCTCACGACGGTGTACACCAACTCGGAGAACGCCTCCGGCCTGCTCGCGGCCGCACGCGAGTCCGTCGCCGAGGGCCGCGCGGCCGTGGCCGCCGGAGACCTGGCCGCCGCCGTCGTCGCCGCCCGCACCGCCGAGAACGCCGTCGCGCAGAGCGTGAGCCTGCTGGATGCCATCGACCGGGCCGGGCAGGAGCTCGCCGGCGCCACGGCCGCGATCACCGCCGGCATCGCGTCGCTCGGAGCCGACCTGGACGACGTCGCCCGGCTGGCACCGGGCGATCCCGCGGTGGGCGCCGCGGCCGCCGCCGCGGGTGCGGCCCGGGATGCGGCCCGCGCTGCGGGTCCCGGCAGCGACCCGCTGAAGCTCCTGAGCGACCTGCGCACCGCGGAGGCGACCTTGGACAAGGCCCTCGAGCCGGCCCGCGGCGCTGCCGAGCAGGCCGAGCGGGCGCGAGGCCAGCTCGCGGCCGCCGTCGGCCCGCTGCGGTCCCGGGTCCGCGCGGTCTCCGACTACATCGAGACCCGGCGCGGCGCGGTCGGACCCGAGGCCCGCACCCGGCTCGCCGAGGCCCAGCGCTTGCTCGGCGAGGCCGAGTCCCTGGCCGGCACCGATCCTCCCCGCGGGCTGGACTGCGCGCAGCGGGCCGACCAGCTCGCGGCGCAGGCCCAGCACCTCGCCCAGCAGGACGTGCAGGCGTTCGAGCAGTCGCGCCGCGGTGGTGGTCCGGGCGGGCTCGGCGGCGGATCGAACGCCGGCAGCCTGATCCTCGGCGGCATCCTCCTCGACAGCCTGCTCCGCGGCGGCGGCGGCGGCGGTCGCGGCGGCGGCTGGGGCGGCGGGGGCGGCGGCTTCGGCGGCGGCGGTGGGGGCTTCGGCGGCGGCGGGGGGGGCTTCGGCGGCGGCGGGGGCGGCTTCGGCGGCGGAGGTGGCCGCTTCTGACGACTCACGTCATCCGACTCCCGCGCGACCCACCACACCCATCGCACCCGTTTCACTCACCGCATCCACCGCACCCACCGATCGAACGAGGGGCTCAGAAATGACCGAGAAGCAGACCATCCTGGGACGTATCAGCCAGCTCACGCGCGCCAACGTGAACGCGATGCTCGACCGCGCCGAGGACCCTCAGAAGATGATCGACCAGCTCATCCGGGACTACTCGAACAGCATCGTCGAGGCCGAGGGGGCGATCGCCCAGACGATCGGGAACCTGCGGCTCGCCGAGCAGGACCACTCCGCCGACCTCGCGGCCGCCAGGGACTGGGGCACGAAGGCGCTCGCCGCCTCCAGCCGGGCCGACGCGCTGCGCACCTCCGGCAACACCGTCGACGCGGACAAGTTCGACAACCTGGCCAAGGTCGCGCTCGGCAAGCAGATCAGCTTCGAGAACGAGGCCAAGGACGCCGAGCCCATGATCGCCTCGCAGAACGAGGTCGTCGAGAAGCTCAAGACCGGCCTGGCGGGGATGAAGGAGAAGCTCTCCGACCTCAAGCAGCGCCGCGACTCGCTGGTCGCGCGGGCCAAGAGCGCCGAGGCGCAGTCCAAGGTCCAGGACGCGGTCTCGTCCATCAGCATGCTGGACCCGACTAGCGAGGTCTCGCGCTTCGAAGAGAAGGTGCGCCGCGAGGAGGCACGCGTCGCCGGCCAGGCCGAGCTCGCGTCGTCGTCCCTGGACGCCCAGTTCGAGGACCTCGAGAGCTCGTCGGCCGACGCCGAGATCGCCGCCCGCCTGGCGGCCCTGAAGGGCCCCCAGGACTGACCGCGCCCCCGACCGCACCGCGAACTCGCGAGGTCGGCCCGAGCTCGTACCCCACCCGGTGCCAGCGATGCGGACCGTGCGAGTTCGCGGGGCGGGGTGCGCAGGGTTTGTACAGACAACTCCCAGCCTTTCGGCGCAAACTGGGAACATGAACAGATCCGGCGCGGAACCCGAGGCCCGCCTCGTCGTCGTCGACGACGAGCCCAACATCCGCGAGCTGCTGGCGACCTCGCTGCGGTTCGCCGGCTTCGAGGTGCACGCCGCGGGCGACGGCGCCACGGCGCTGCGCCTGGTGAAGCAGGTCGACCCGGACCTCGTCGTGCTCGACGTCATGCTCCCGGACATGGACGGGTTCACCGTCACGCGCCGCCTGCGGGAGAAGGGCCACCACGTCCCGGTCGTCTTCCTGACCGCGCGCGACGACACCTCCGACAAGGTCACCGGCCTGACCGTCGGCGGTGACGACTACGTGACCAAGCCGTTCAGCCTCGAAGAGGTCGTCGCGCGCATCCGCGCGGTGCTGCGCCGCACCCGCCCCGGCGAGGACCCGGAGGACGACGCGACCCTGCGCTACGCCGACCTCGAGCTGGACGACGACGGCCACGAGGTCCGCCGCGCCGGTCGCACGATCGACCTGTCCCCGACCGAGTTCAAGCTGCTCCGCTACCTCATGCTCAACGCCGGCCGCGTGCTGTCCAAGACGCAGATCCTCGACCACGTGTGGCAGTACGACTGGGGCGGCGACGCGAACATCGTCGAGTCCTACATCTCCTACCTGCGGCGCAAGATCGACGCGCCGCAGGTAGGAGCCGACGGCGTCGAGGGTCCGTCACCTCTGGCGCTGATCCACACCAAGCGCGGGGTGGGCTACGTGCTGCGCCTGCCCCCGGCGGCGGTCTGACCGTGGACCCACGCATCGCCGACGCCGGCCCGCCCGGGGCCGGTACGCCCGACGCCGATGTGCCGGACGCCGGTGTGCCCGACGCCGGCCCGCCCGACGCCGGTTCCCCCCCACCCGGGCACCTCGCGCGCCTGCGAGCCGACGGGGCGGCGCGGCTGCACGCGGTGCCCCTGCGCGTGCGCATGGTCGGGATCATCACCGGGCTGCTGCTGCTCGGGCTCGGACTCGCGAGCCTGGCCACGCTGACCCTGCTGGACCGCTCGCTCATCAGCCAGGTCGACGCCCAGCTCGCGACCTCCGCGAAGCAGTCCGCCCAGCAGGCCTGGGACGGGGACGACGCGCTGCGTGGCTCCGACGGGCGACCCAGCGACTACTACGTCCAGATCGCGGCGCTGGACGGTTCGGTCGTCCTGACCTACCCGTCCGCGACCACGCGCGGGTCGTCCGTCCCCGACCTCCCCGACCTCACCGCGGCCGAGGTCGCCTCGCTCCGCGGCGAGCCCTTCACCGTCGCCTCCGCCGGCAACGGCGGCCTGTGGCGCGTGATCGAGCTGCCTCTGGTGAGCACCCGGGACAACTCGGTCGTCGGATCGGTCGCGGTCGCACTGCCCCTGACGTCCGCGAGCGCCACGATGGCGCAGATGCGATGGGCGCTGCTGGGGATCTCCGTCGTCGTTCTCGTGCTCGGCGGGTTCGCCGGCTGGCTCGCGGTGCGCCGGTCGCTGCGGCCGCTGCGCCAGATCGAGGACACCGCCGCGGCCATCGCCGCGGGCGACCTGTCCCGTCGCGTCCCGCCCGCCCCCACGACGACGGAGGTCGGCCGCCTGGGTGACGCGCTCAACGCGATGCTCACCCAGATCGAGCAGGCGTTCGCCGCCCGGGCTGCCTCCGAGGAGCGCATGCGACGGTTCGTCGCGGACGCGTCGCACGAGCTGCGCACCCCGCTCGCCACGATCCGCGGCTACAGCGAGCTGTACCGCATGGGCGCGGTGACCACGAAGCCGCAGGTCGACGACACCGTGCGGCGGATCGAGGACTCGGCGACCCGGATGGGTCGGCTCGTCGAGGACCTGCTGCACCTCGCGCGGCTCGACGACGGCCGCCCGATGCGCTCCGCGTCGGTCGACCTCACCGTCCTCGTCGCCGATGCGGTCAGCGACCTGCACGCGCTCGACGTCGAGCGGCCGATCCGGTTCGAGCCCCTGGTGGCCGGCACCCCCGTGACGCCGTGCGTCGTCATCGGCGACGAGGACCGCCTCCGGCAGGTGCTCGCCAACCTCACCGGCAACGTCGCTCAGCACACCCCCGCCGGCACGCCGGTGGAGATCGCCGTCGGTCTGGTCGGCGCCGGCCCGACGGCGCGCGCGGTGCTCGAGGTGCGCGACCACGGCCCCGGGATCCTGCCGGAGCACACCGCGCGCATCTTCGAGCGGTTCTACCGGGTCGACTCCTCCCGCGGGCGCGAGCTCGGCGGCGGCGCCGGACTCGGGATGGCCATCGTCGCGGCCATCGTGGGCACGCACCACGGAACGGTGGAGATCGCGCCCACCCCCGGCGGCGGCACCACGGTCCGCGTCAGCCTGCCCGTCGACCCAGCCACGCGTGGCCACGGCACCCCCGCACCCGACGAGCTCGACGACCCCGACGCGCTCGACGACTCCGAAGCGCTCGATGAGTCCGACCGACCCGGCGCCACCGACGGCGGCCTCCGCGTCGCTCCAGGGGCCGACGGCGATCGCCGCGTCGCTCGGGGGGCCGACCCGAGCCCGCCGCTGGTCTGACGCTCTGCCGATTCGGTCCGGACGGTTCCGGTCGTGCTGAATCCGGTCGTTTCCAGGTCAAACACCCCGGAAACCACCCGCGATCAGCCCCGGACCCGCCCGATACGGGGGATAAGATGCTGATTCTTTGTCCGAGGTTCCCCTGGTAGTGGTGAGGCAAGTCGATGGGCGTTTACGACGCTCCGCAGTGGTTGTTGTCCGCCTGGGTGCGAAGCTGCCTGGGAACGGGGGCGACCGCGTCCCCCGAGGAGATCCGGGAGGTCGGGACCCGGCTGATCGAGCGCTGGGCCGAGCCGGGGCGACACTTCCACACGATCAAGCACCTCGCGGACGTGCTCGCACGCGTCGACGAGCTGGCCGAAGAGACCCACGAGCCCGAGGTCGTACGGCTCGCGGCGTGGTATCACGGCGCGATCTTCGACGCGGCGAACGAGGCGAGCTACGCGAACCGCGGCGGCGAGGACGAGGTGGCCAGCGCCGACCTCGCGCTCGAGGAGCTGACGGCCCTCGGCGTCCCGGAGAAGCGCGCGGTGCGGGTGCACGACCTGGTGATCGCCCTGCGGCGGCACGCGCCGACGTCGGGTGACTTCGACTGCGCAGTGCTGTGCGACGCGGACCTCGCCGTCCTGGCCAGCGAGCCCCAGCGCTACAAGACGTACCTGCGCGACATCCGGGAGGAGTACTCGCACCTCCCGGTCGAGGACTACGTCCGCGCACGGATCCGCATCCTCACCAAGCTGCTGCAGCGCCGAGCCCTGTTCGTGAGCCCGCTGGGCTCCGCGTGGGAGGAACCCGCACGGCAGAACGTCGGCGCGGAGCTGCACCGGCTCGAGAAGGAGCTCACGACGCTCGAGGCGGCCGCCGCCGAGCCGTCCGACGCTCCCCCTGCCGCCGCCTCCACCGCTTTCGACGCCACCGCCTCCGACGCCACCGCCTCCGAGGCGGACCCGTCCCACCAGCCGTCCCCCGGGCGGGGCTGAGTCCCGCCCGTCCCCAGCGCGGTCCGGCCCGCCGGCGAAAGGCCCCCCGGCCCTCGTAGCGTCGGCGCCTTGGCCAACCGAGGGGGGACTGTCATGAGCAGGTACGAGGTCGACAGCGAACAGGTCGCGCACGCGAGCGCCGCGGTGCGCGGTTCGACGGCGGCGATCCGCACCGAGGTGGCCGCGATGATGCGGCACCTCACGGAGCTGCAGGGCAGCTGGCGCGGGTCGGCGGCGAGCGCGTTCGGCACCGTCATGGCGGACTGGGCCAGCACGCAGCAGCGCGTCGAGGAGTCCCTCGACCAGGTCACGGCCGCGCTCGGCGCAGCCGCGACGTCGTACGCCGACGCCGAGCAGCAGGCCACCCGCCTGTTCGGACGCTGAGACACGCGCTCAGGCACTCAGGCACTGAGCACGTCAGGGCAGCGTGTCGACCCAGTCGATGATCCGGTCGGCCGCGACGTCCACCTGGTAGATCCCCGAGTGGTCGGTGCCGGGCACGATCTCGACCGTGGTGTCGTGCCCGCCGTCCTCGAGCGCCGCCGCGAACTCGGTCGTGAAGAAGACGGGCACCACGGGGTCGTCCTCACCGTGCAGGAGCAGCACCGGAACGTCCTCGCGGCCGCCAGCATGGAGCACGGGGTTGCCGTCCTCCCACCGTCCGGGCTCGTCCTCGGCGGACGCGCCGAACAGCGCCACGGCGATCTCCGGCAGCTGAGCCACGTCGTACGGCCCGGCGAGCCCGACCAGCGCGTCGGGGGCGACGGCCTGGTACGGGCAGGACTCCCCCGCCCCCTCAGGGACCAGCGCGGCGAGGGCCGCAAGGTTGGCCCCGGCAGAGTGCCCGACGACGACCACCGGATGCGGCGCATCACCCGTCGCGGTGGGTACCGCGGCGGCGAAGGCCACCGCACACAGCACGTCTTCGAGCGGTGCCGGGAAGTACTCGTCGTCCGACGAGGTCCGGTAGGTCGCCGACACGACGGTCATGCCGTCGTCGGACAGCGCGGACGCGAGCGGGGCCAGCCCCGCCCGGTCGGCCGAGACCCAGCCGCCACCGGGGATGAGCACCACGAGCGGGCCCGGTGCGGGGGTGGCCGGTTCCCAGACGTCGGCCTGCAACCCCGGCAGGTACTGCTGGGTGCGGCTTGGCGGGCGTGCGACGCGCGTCGACCCGGCCGAGCCCGACGACTCTGAGCCGGACGACGCCGCGGACGGCGTGCCGGTCGGATCGGGGTCGGTCGAGCCGCCACCGCACGCGACCAGCACCCCACCGCACACCAGCGCGACCGCTGCGGTCCTGACGCGTCGGACGAACCGGCGCCGCGGTCGGTACGCGCTCCTCTGTCCCATCCGTCCACGGTAGGCCCACCCGGTGCTCCTGGCCCTGGCAGCGCACTAGCCTCGGCGGATGACAGTGCTCGTGGATCCCCCGCTCTGGCCCCGGCACGGGCGCCTGTGGAGCCACCTGGTCAGCGACTCGTCCCTCGCGGAGCTGCACGCGTTCGCCTCCGCGGCCGGCATCCCGGAGCGGGCGTTCGACCGCGACCACTACGACGTCCCCGACGACCTGCGGGACCGACTCATCGAGCAGGGCGCGCAGCCGGTCGGCACCCGCGAGCTGGTCCGCCGCCTTCGCGCGTCGGGCCTGCGCATCCGCCCCGTCGACCGCTGACCGACCGCGTACCCGACAGCCGCCGGTCGTCGCTCGCGCCCGGGTACGTGCGGGCCCGGCCCGGGCGAACGGCGACCAAGACGACCGCGGCGAAACGACGGCGGGCCGGCCACCCGAAGGTGACCGGCCCGCCGTCGTGCAATGAACTGCGTCGTGCAATGAACTACGTCGTGCGATGAACTACGTCGTGCAGCGAGCTGCAGCGGAGCTCAGGCTCCTGATCCGAGAAGGATCAGAAGTCCATGCCGCCCATGCCGCCGCCGCCGTCGCCGCCACCAGCCGGCGCGTTGCGCTCCGGCTTGTCGGCCACGACGGCCTCGGTGGTGAGGAAGAGCGCGGCGATGGACGCCGCGTTCTGCAGCGCGGAGCGCGTGACCTTGACCGGGTCGTTGACCCCGGCCGCGAGCAGGTCCTCGTACACGCCGGTCGCGGCGTTCAGGCCGTGCCCGGTCGGCAGGTTGCGCACGCGCTCAGCCACGACGCCACCCTCGAGGCCGGCGTTGATCGCGATCTGCTTGAGCGGAGCGTCGATCGCCAGCGCCACGATGCGAGCACCGGTGGCCTCGTCGCCCTCGAGGGCGAGGATCTCCGGAAGCTCGAACGCGAGCTTGCCGGCCTGGATGAGAGCAACGCCACCACCGGCGACGATGCCCTCTTCGACGGCGGCCTTCGCGTTGCGAACGGCGTCCTCGATGCGGTGCTTGCGCTCCTTGAGCTCAACCTCGGTGGCCGCACCGGCCTTGATGACGGCGACGCCACCGGCCAGCTTGGCGAGGCGCTCCTGGAGCTTCTCGCGGTCGTAGTCCGAGTCCGAGTTCTCGATCTCGGCACGGATCTGGCTGACGCGACCGGCGATCTGGTCCGGCTCGCCGCCACCCTCGACGAGAGTGGTCTCGTCCTTGGTGATGACTGCCTTGCGGACGGTGCCGAGCACCTCGAGGCCGACGGTGTCGAGCTTGAGCCCGACGGTCTCGGAGACGACCTGGGCACCCGTGAGGATGGCCATGTCCTGCAGCATCGCCTTGCGGCGGTCGCCGAAGCCGGGCGCCTTGACGGCGACCGAGCGGAACGTCCCGCGGATCTTGTTCACGACGAGCGTGGCCAGGGCCTCACCGTCGACGTCCTCGGCGATGATGACCAGCGGCTTGCCGGACTGGATGACCTTCTCCAGGAGGGGCAGCAGGTCCTTGACGGAGCTGATCTTCGACTCGACGAGCAGGACGTACGCGTCCTCGAGGACGGCTTCCTGACGCTCCGGGTCGGTGACGAAGTAACCGGCGAGGAAGCCCTTGTCGAAGCGCATCCCCTCGGTCAGCTCGAGCTCCAGGCCGAGAGCGTTGGACTCCTCGACCGTGATGACGCCTTCCTTGCCGACCTTGTCCATCGCCTCGGCGATGAGGTCACCGATGGAGGAGTCGCCGGCCGAGATCCCCGCGGTCGCGGCGATCTCTTCCTTGGTCTCGATCTCCTTGGCGGCCTTGAGCAGCTCCGAGGTGACGGCCTCGACGGCCTTCTCGATGCCGCGCTTGAGCGCGATCGGGTTGGCGCCGGCGGCGACGTTGCGCAGGCCCTCGCGCACGAGCGCCTGGGCGAGAACGGTGGCGGTGGTGGTTCCGTCACCGGCGACGTCGTCGGTCTTCTTGGCGACCTCCTTGACGAGCTCGGCCCCGATCTTCTCGAGCGGGTCCTCCAGCTCGATCTCCTTGGCGATGCTCACACCATCGTTGGTGATGGTGGGCGCGCCCCACTTCTTCTCGAGGACGACGTTGCGGCCTTTCGGGCCGAGCGTGACCTTGACGGCGTCGGCGAGGGCATTCATGCCCCGCTCCATGCCGCGACGTGCCTCCTCGTCGAACGCAATGATCTTGGCCATCGGTGATGTACCTCCGCTGTGCTGGGGGTGGGGCCGGCTGATGCCCGCGACGGACGGCCCGCGCGACGACGGTCATGTCCCGTTGTCGCGCGCACCTCACCGGACGGCCCGATGATTCTGTCACTCTCATGCCGAGAGTGCTAAGTCCATGGTTAGCACTCGACCACGGCGAGTGCAAGGGAGGACCCCTCCCGAGCCCCGCTGGACGGCCACATTTCGCTGCGGGTGGACGCCTCGGGCTACGCTCGCACGTGATGACCGCACCGACGCGCGACCTCGTCGAGGCGACCGATCCCTCGACCCCGCTCAGGCCCGTCGGGCCCCAGCGCCCCGGGTCGGAAGCCCGACCCTCGGCTGCGGTCGCGGCCGCCCGGGCGGCGGCCCGACGGCGCGGGGCGGCCCGCTGGACGCGGCGCTCGGTGACCGCGATGGTGACGATCACCATGCTCGCCTACCCGTTCCTGCTCACCGACCCCCGGTCGCCCTGGGCGAACCTGGACCGCTCGGAGACCATCGCGCTGTACTCGGACGGCGTCTCGGGCAGCGGCTCCGTCCTGCCGACCCTCGTGCCGGCCGGGACCACCGCCGACTACCTGCCGGGCAGCCGGGTGCTCGACCCCGGACCGGCCGATCCGGACGCGCTCGCCGTGGCGGAGGCGGCCGCCGCGGAGTCGCGCGCGTGGCTCGCGTCGGGCACCGTCCCCGGCGGTGACGGCCCGTACGCCGACATGGCCGAGGGCGCCCTGCTGGACATGCGCGCGCTGCTGCTCAACGACGGCGCGTCCGTCGCCGGCTGGTCCGCCCGGTGGCGGTACGTCTGGCCGCGGGACGCCTCGTTCGTCGCCGTCGCGATGGCGACCACGGGCCACCCGGACGAGGCGATCGAGATCCTCTCGTTCCTCCAGCGGGTCCAGCACCGCAACGGCTCGTTCGAGGCCCGCTACCTGCCCGACGGTTCCGGCCCGCCCGACGATCGCGGCATCCAGGCGGACGGCACCGGCTGGGCCCTGTGGGCCACGCAGAGCGTGCTCGCGTCGATGCCCGACGCCGACCGCCTCGCCGCCGCCCGCGCGCTGCGCCCCCTGATCGACCGGTCGACCGAGCACCTGCTCGACCTCACCGACCGGCGCGACTCGCTCCCGCGTGCCTCGAGCGACTTCTGGGAGGTCGGGGAGTCGCGCCTGACGCTCGGGACCGCGGCCCCCATCCTCAGCGGCCTCGAGGCGGCCGCTCGCCTGAACGGCGCGCTCGGCCAGCGGCTCCCGGCCGAAGCCGCCGCGGAGCGCGCGAGCGATCTGCACGGCGCGATCGTGGACCGGTTCGGCCCCCGGTTCGCCCGCTACACCGACGGCCTCCAGCGGGACGCCGCCGGCGCCTTCCTGCTGCCGCCGTTCCAGCCGGAGCCGGTCCCCGGCGCCCTCGCGTCGTGGCGCGCCTCCGCGCGCGAGATGTCTCGCCCCGCGGGCGGGCTGGCCCCGGGCGCCGGCTGGAAGAAGGACGGCATCTCCTGGACCCCGCAGACCTCGCTCTACGGGCTCACGGCCGCGTGGGCGGGCGACACCGCGGCGGCGCGGTCCTGGCTGACCTGGCTCGACGCGCACCGCACGTCGTCGGGCGCGATCCCGGAGAAGGTGCTCGGCGACGGCTCTCCCGCCGCGGTCGCACCCTTGTCGTGGAGCGCGGCGTGCGTGGTGCTCGCCGTCGCGCAGCTGGACGAGGTCGAGGCGGCGCAGGCGCTCGCTCGGCCCGAGTCGCCGCTACGGCTGCCGGTGAGTCAGGGCCGGTAGTCGTTCTCGAGCACGATCTCGAGACCCTCGACCGTCTCGTCGAGCGCGATCGTGGTGATGCCCAGCACGTCGGCGGCCGCTTGCGCGGTGACCTCGAGCTCGGCCGATGCGAACAGCACGGTCGAGGAGTCGAGGGAGCCCCCGGTGTAGTTCTCCGAGGTGGCCGACTCCCAGCCCGCCTCGGTGAGTGCGGCCGCCGCGTCGCCGGCCAGCCCGCTCGTGGAGGTCGCGTTGAAGACCACGACGGGCGTGGCCAGGTCGGCGACGGGTGCGACCGTCTCAGCCGGGGTCTCGGCCGGCGTCTCGGCGGGGGTCTCCGCCGGAGTCTCTTCCTCGACGGGGGCCTCCTCGGCGACCGTGCCGTCGGTCACGCTCTCAGCCGCGGTCGTCGCGCCGTCACGCTCGCTCGACCAGTACGTCACCGCACCGTAGGCGAGCGTCGGGAACAGCACGATCACGAGGAGGAAGGGCCAGATCCGCTTCCATCTCGACCGTGTGGCCCGGTGCACGCCACGGGGTACGGATCCGCGCTCGACAGTGTCGAACTCGTCCGGAGGGTACGGGTACTCGCCCTTGGTCACGGCCGACAGATTAGCCGGTCCAGCAGTGAGCTCAGCCGTCGACGCCCAGGCGGCGAGCCGTACGGGCACGCTGACGCGACGCGCGCATCCGGCGAAGACGCTTCACGAGCATCGGATCGTGCTCGAGCGCGACCGGAGAGTCGATCAGGGCGTTGAGCACCTGGTAGTACCGGGTGGCGGACATGTCGAAGAGCTCGCGGACCGCCTGCTCCTTGGCCCCGGCGTACTTCCACCACTGCCGTTCGAAAGCCAGGACCTGCTGGTCGCGCTCGGAGAGTTCCCGTTCGAGCTCTGCCTCGGGCAGCTCGCGCACCGCCGTCGCTCTGGCTTCCATCGGTCCTCCTTCATCGAGCGGTCCTGACCACTGCGGCCCATCGTAGAGGCGAACCACACCGGTGTCATTCCCCTCGGCGCGCCGTCCCCCGGCGCGCCGGATCGGTAGCCTCGCGTGGGTGCCCCCGACTCCCCCGCGCCCGTCCGCCGCCGACTGGACGAGCGTCGTCGCCGCCGACTGGCGGGCGGAGCTGGCCCCCGTCGGCCCGCAGCTCGACGCGCTGGCCGGCTGGCTGGACACCGAGGCGGACGCCGGCCGCGCCTACCTGCCGCCGGCGCACAGCGTGCTGCGGGCGTTCGCGCGACCGCTCGCCGAGGTGCGCGTCCTCGTCGTCGGGCAGGATCCCTACCCGACGCCTGGGCACTCGATGGGGCTCGCGTTCTCGGTCGGGCCCGACGTGCACCCGCTGCCGCGCTCGCTCGCCAACATCTTCACCGAGCTGACGGCCGACGTCGGCGTCCCCGCGCCCGGCAGCGGGGATCTGAGCCCCTGGGCGGACCGCGGGGTCATGCTGCTCAACCGCGTCTTGACCGTCCAGGAGGGACGCAGCGCCGCCCACCGGCGTCGGGGCTGGGAAACGGTCACCGACCGCGCGATCGAGGCCCTGGTGGCCCGCGGCGGCCCGCTCGTGGCTGTCCTGTGGGGGCGGGACGCGCAGGCGCTGACCCCGGCCCTCGGTACGACCCCGGTGGTCGCCTCCGCGCATCCGAGCCCGCTGTCGGCCCGTCGGGGCTTCGTCGGGTCCAGGCCGTTCTCGCGGGTCAACGCGCTGCTCGTCGCGCAGGGCGCAGCCCCCATCGACTGGTCCTTGCCCTGATCCGTCATCGGCGAGCGCACCCCCGCCGCGGGGTCCATGCTGGGCGGGTGACCGACCTGAGCACCCCCGCCCCGACCTGGACCCGCTACGTCGCGATCGGCGACTCGTTCACCGAGGGCCTGTGGGACGTGAACCCCGACGACGACGCCCGCTGCCGCGGCTGGGCGGACATCCTCGCGGTGCGGCTGTCGAGCCGCCGCACCGCCGCCGGCGTCGACCCGCTCGAGTACGCCAACCTGGCGATCCGGGGCCGCCTGCTCGGCCCGATCCTCACCGATCAGCTCCCCACGGCGCTCGCGCTCGAGCCCAACCTGGTCTCGCTCGTCGGTGGCGGGAACGACATCCTGCGCCCCACGATCGACGTCGACCACCTCGCCGATCGCCTCGAGGCCGCGGTCGTCGAGCTGCGGGCATCGGGCGCCGACGTGCTGCTCTCCACCGGGATGAACCCGGTCGACAGCGCCCTGATGCGGCGCACCCGCCACCGGGTGGGGATCTTCAACTCCTACGTCTGGTCGATCGCGCGCCGTCATGACGCGCAGGTGCTGGACCTGTGGGGGATGCAGTCGTTGCGCGACTGGCGGATGTGGTCCGAGGACCGCATCCACCTCACGACCGAGGGTCACGCGCGGGTCGCGCAGGCGGCCCTGGTCGGACTGGGCCTCGAGCCCGACGACGCCGCCTGGGACGACCCGCTCACGCCGCTGCCGCCCGTGCCCCGGTTGGAGAAAGCGATGTCCGACGCCGTCTGGCTGCGCGAGCACGTCTACCCGTGGGCGACCCGCCGCCTGCGCCACCGCTCGTCCGGGGACCTGCGCACGCCCAAGCGCCCCGAGCTCGGGCCGGTCGAAGGGCCCTTCGCGGGCCCGACGCCGGTCGACGGCGGGTCACGGGCGACGGGGTCGGCCGGGTAGCTCGTTCGGCCGGGCGCGCAGCGAGATCTGCGCTCGGGCACGCTCGACGCTCGAGCCCGCTCAACGCTCGAGCGCGCTCAGCTCACCAGGACGCTCAGCTCTCGAGGACCACGTCGAACCGCTCTATGCGGTCGGTTGCCAGCGTCTCGGCGACCGGCAGCTCGAGGACGGTCAGTGGGGCCTGGATACGGGTAGCGGCCGCTGCGAGCGGCGACCCGTCTGCGGCGACGAACGTGAGCCGGATGATGCGACCCGCACACACGGGTGCGACGCCCGAGATCTCGGCGCCCGTGACCCCGCGCCCACCCAGGGCCGCCGCATGGCCGTAGGTGTAGTCCACGGACTCGAAGGTGCACGGGATCTCCTGGGCGCGTGCCTGCGCGCCCCGCCCGAGCTGTTCTTCGACCCCGAGCAGGCCGACGACGACGACGATCGCGACGATGAGCCAGCGCGGCAGGCTGAGCAAGTGGTAGATCGACACGGAGAGCTCCTCACGCCCCCCGCGACCAAGGCACCCGAATGGGGGACCTGTTCACCCGTTCGGCCGAGGCCGAGAATTGAACGAGAGAAGCGTACGCGAGGTAGCGGGGTGCCCCGATCGGCTCAGCCGACGACGGCCACCGAGACCCCGGCGACCTGGGACGCGTCGATCGCTGCCGGTTCCGCCAGTACGACGGCCGTGCGGGGCGTCGAGATGAGCGCGCTGGCCTTGGCGAGGAGCGCGCCGTCGTCCGCGGTGAAGCTCACCTGGACGGTGCGGCCCTCGCACTCGGCCCCCATCCCGGTGAGCTCGGCGCCCGTGACGCCGTAGCCGTCCAGGTCGGTCACGTAGTCCACGACGTAGCCGACTGTGAACTCACCGACCAGGCAGCCCGTGGTGCTCGAACCGTTCAGGCCGACCAGAAGTCCGCCGCCCTCACCCGCCGCAACGCTGCGGAAGCCGAGCGCGGCCAGCGCGACGAAGGCGCTCGAAAGAAGCCTCCGGCCCCAAATCTGTGTGCGATCCATCGCCACGGTGATCCCCTCATCCCCGCTGCTGCACTTCCTGTGCGTAAGCGGGGCACCTGAGGATCTGATCGGCCGTGGCGGCGGGGGTGTGAGAAGTCCTGGGTCCGACCCACCCGAACGAACGAACGATCATGCGCAGTTGAGAACGTCGCCGCCTGCCGACTGGAAGGCACGCATGTTGAGCTGCCGGGGGCTCCCATTGGTGACGCCGTCATGGTGAGGAAGATCGCCACCGATCCGCACGACAGGGAGGGCAGAGCAGGTCGAGCTGACGTGGAAGTTCGACCACGACGTGAGGCCGACGGGCACGAAGGGGAACACCGGATCAGCGAAGTTCATCGTCAGTTCCCACTGGATACTGTCGTCACCCGTGGTCGTGCTTGTCGTGGCGATCAGTACTGAGACGTCGGAGTATGGGGACCCCGGCCTCGGTGTGGTCGGGGTACCGACCAGGGCTGCAGTGCAGGTCTCACCAGCCGGCGCAGTCACCCAGCGCGTCCACCTGGGGTTGTTTCCCCAATGGACGATTCCGGTGACGGTACAGGTCACGGCGGGAAGGACAGCTTCCCAGGTGGCAGGGACCCCCCAAGAGCCGACTGTCACGAATGCCGTGAGACCTGCGCCGGCGCTGCTCAGCTTCCCCGGGAGCGTGATGGTCAGCGTTCCGCCGAGAGCGGGCACGATCCCGCCGCCAGAGAGCTCTTTCTGGCTGTTCGAATCCCATACCCAGAGTCGCAGGTTCGCGCTTCCACAGGCGGGAGCCAGGTCCTTGACCTGAACGGACGTACGACTCGCGCTCGTCAGCAGGACGACCGCGTCGTCGCACCGGGAGAACGACGCCGCGTGGAACGTCCTGCTGCCGACGATCGTGAGCTGCGCAGCGCTCGCGCCGTTGGGCGTCAGGAGGATCGCGACGACCAAGGCAAGAACGGCCGCGATTCGCCTCATTGCTCTGCCTCGACCGGGCGCGCGGACTCGTGGACGCCCACCCCGTTCTTGGGGTCGGGAGCCTCGCTGTCCGAGTGATCGTCCTCCCGTGCCGTCCTGGGCCAGAGCAGCAGGGCGAGGGCCAGTGCGATCACCGAGAGCCAGATGAGCGGGCTCGTCAGCGCGGCCGCAGCGCGTCCAACCTTGGGAAGATGAAGCTTCGCTGTCCCGAGGATCTCGGCGCCCTTCGGGGTGAACTGATCGACGAAGTCGTTGTTGTCACCCTTCATCTCCCAGCCTGCTGCCGCATCTCCACCGACGGCACGGTGGATGATGCGGGCACCGCCGATCGATTCCGGTTGATAGACGACGACGTCGCCCACGCTCGGCTCCCCGCACCGTGACACCACCAGGTCGCCCGTGTAGTAGATCGGCTCCATCGAGTGCCCGGTCACGATCGTCAGGGTCGTACAGCCCCCCAGGCTCGTCGGCCAGAGAAGCCATCCCGCAACCAGAGCCCCCACGATGAGCAGCACGTTCGAGGCAACGCCGAGCACCCGACGCCACGAACGGGCGTCGGGTGCTCGGCGCACCGCGGAGGGCGCGTGGGTCTCGGAGATGGTCAGCTCTGAAGTGGCGGAGCGGTCAGCTGTAGATGGTCAGCGCTACAGACTTGATGGTGTCGACCGACGTCGCCGTGAGGCCGGAAATGTTCACGGAAAGAGCGCTCTTCGCGGGAGCCACGACGGTCGCGACCGTTCCGCCCTGCTCCGGAGTGATCACCAGGACGTCCGAACCGTTGAGCACGGAGAGCTTGTAGTTCTTCCCGCTGCAGGCCGCATCGATGCCCGTGATGTCGATCGACTCGGACTTGTACACCTTTCCGGTGCGCACCGGCGCAGCGAAGGTGACGCTGATCGGGGAGGTCTGGCAGTCGGCGTTCACGATGGTGGCTACGCCCGCCTGAAGCGTCCCGGTCGTCGGGCCGGTCAGGTTCAGCTGCGCTGCGGAGGCCAGCGACAGCCCAGCGATGCCAACGACGGCCAGCCCGATCGCGAGGCCCTTGCGGGTGGTCGAGAGCTTCTTCGCCATGGTGTTCTCCTGGGATGTGAGTATCGGAACCGCGGGGTTCTCGCGCCAGCGCGGAACCTCCCCAGCCCGAGTTGTACGAGCCGTGGCGAATAGTAGGGACGCCACTTGCTGTCACACCGTCCTGACTTGGGTGCTAGCACCCATACGTCAGTGGGAGTCCGAATTGGGCACATTGGAACTCCCGCAAAGGGGACGAACCCCGCACCCGGTCTCGACGGTCGTCAGCGACCATCACTCGAACGGGTTAACCCGAGCGGCCCTGTGACAGGGGCCATGACGGGGAACGAGGCCGCGATGACTGAGCCGGTTCCCAGGTCGGACCGCATCTCGAGGCGGCCGCCGGCGAGCGAGAGCCGGTCGGCGAGCCGGGCCGTCCCCGACCGCGGGACCGCCCCGACGTCGAAGCCGCACCCGTTGTCATGCACCTCAACGATCAAGTCGCCCGCACGCTCGGCGAGCCGCACCTCGATCCGCGTCGCCGCGCCGTGCCGCAGCGCGTTGGTGACCGCCTCCTCCACGACCCGGACCGCGAGCAGCCGCTCGCCCTGGGCGAGCAGGGGCGAGGCGGGGTCGTCGAGGCGCCGGACGGCGTCGGAGACGACGAGGTTCGTCGCGATCGACGCGGGCAGGCGCACGAGCAAGCTCCGGACCGCAGGCACCATGCCGACCTCGAGCCCGTCGGGGTAGAGCATCCGGCTCATCTCGCGGACGTCGCCCTGCCGGATCCGGTCGAGCGTCAGGCTGATCTCACGCAGGCTGGCGACGTCGCCGGCCGTGGCGGGGCCGGCGGCGAGCCGGTCGACAAGGGCGTCGATCCGGGCGGTGACCAGCACGAGCCGCTGCTGGAGGCTGCCGTGCAGACCCTCCGCGACCTCCCGGCGCACCCGGATCTCCTCGCCCTGCAACGCGCTCACCGCAAGCTTGAACTGGATCGCATCGAGAGCGGTGGCGCGCGCCTGCCGACGGACCCGCTGCCGCGAGATCAGGAAGCCCATCCCGAGGAGGTTCGCCGCCATCGCGATGAGGAACCCGCTCGCGAACTCGGCCAGCCGGGTGCCGGGCGTCGCGACCGCATAGACCCCCAGGAGGGTGTGCGCCGCGACGCGTGCGCCGGCTGCGACGACGGCCGCGGCGGTCACCGTGATCCCGCGCGCCCACCGGCCGCGTCGAAGCTCGGGGCGCAGGGCGACCAGCACGGCGAGGTCGACGGCGCCCAGGATGATGTTGGCGAGCAGGCGGCCGCCGAACTGCGACCCGGGGTCCCGCGACACGTGGCCGTACAGCCAGGTCGAGTCGGCTGCCGCGCCGATCGCGAACAGCACGCCGATGAGCCCACTGCCGGCGAGCAGGGCCCGGTAGTCCGCACGCGTGTCGCGGCGGCGATCGGCCTCGGCGTCCGAGATCGGCGGCACGGTCCTCATCTCCCCTGGATCGCCCGGACGATGCACGCGCGCCCGGACGAACCGAGTGTGCCAGCCCGACGGGACACCTCTGGCATCGGGGCAGATCGCCCGGCGGCTCCCAAAGTCCCCCGGTGGCACCGCCGACCGGCGATACTCGTGCAGGTGGCCAGTCACAGCGCGTCCGTCGTTCGCATCGGGATCGTCGAGGACCAGCCGCTGTTCCGCAACATGCTCGAGCTCACGCTCGGTGCCGAGCCCGGCGTCCGCGTCGTGGCGGCGGTCGGCACGGTCGCCGACGCCAACCGGCTGCTGCGGCCCGGGACGATCGACGTCGTCGTCATGGACATCGACCTGCCCGACGGCAACGGGATCTCGCTCGGCGTGACGATGCGCCGGCAGCAACCCGGACTGGGCATCCTGCTGCTCTCCGCGCACGACGCGATGGACCTGCTGCTCGACCTGCCGGCCGACGTGGCCTCGGGCTGGAGCTACCTGTCGAAGACGTCGTCGACCAGCTCCGCAGTGCTCGCGGCGGCGATCCGCGCGTCGGCCCGGGGTGAGACCACGCTCGACCCGGCCCTGATCGACCGGATGACACCGCGCGCCGGCTCCGCCGTCGAACGGCTCACGGACCGTCAGTACGTCGTGCTTCGCCACCTCGCCGAGGGCCTGTCGAACGCCGGCATCGGCGAACGCCTGGGCATCACCGAGAAGTCGGTGCAGAACCACATCAACGCGATCTACCAGTGCCTGCGGATCGACTCCGATCCCGCACGGAACCCCCGCGTCAGCGCCGCGCTGCGGCTGATCGAGGAGACCGGACGGTCCTGACGGTCGCCTACTCGACGAGCCGCGGCCTGGTCCGCCGCACGCCGTCGGCGATCTGCTGGGCCTGGGCCGAGACGAGGGCGGCGTAGTCCTCGTAGAGGTCCGAGACCCGGTCGTTCGGGGCGTCCGACTCCCAGGAGGTCAGCCAAGCCACCTTGGCCAACCGGATGTCGTCGTTCGTGATGTCAATGCGAAGTTCGCGGTCTGGAGACATGGCCTACCCCAAGGGAGTCGCGACGGCCCCTTCCTGACCGGTCCTTCAGGTTCTCATTGCGGACATCAGGGACATACACCCGTCTGGGTGATAGCACCCAGACGTCCCCGTATCCCATCGAGGCGATGAGCATCGGCGAACCGTGCACAGGCGCGGGTGAAACCCCACCCGAACGCGGCCCGACCGCCCGTGGAGCCTCCTATCGGATTCGAACCGATGACCCCCTGTTTACAAGACAGGTGCTCTGGCCAACTGAGCTAAGGAGGCGTGCGCCGCGACGGTCGGTGAAGCCGGTCCGGGGGTGCCGGAACAGCCTACCGATCGCCGCGGCGGGCAGACGTCAGCCCATCGCTGCGCGGATGGCTTCCTCGAGCGGACCGGCGGTGTAGATGTCGAGCGTGTCGGCGGTCTTCTCGCCGTTGATCATGATCGTCGGGGTCCCGCTCACACCATCGATCTGGCCCTGCGCCGTGGCGGCGGCGACCCACGTCGTGAACGCGCCGCCGTCGGCGACGATCTGGTCCGCGATGTCCTGCGGCACGCCGACCTCGACCGCCAGCGCCGCGATCTCCTCGTCGCTCAGCCCTGCGGTGTTCTCGGCGGGCTGGTTCGCGAAGAGTGCCTCGTGGAGCGCAACGAAGTGCTCCGGGTCGGCGTCGGCCACGAACGCCACGGCCTGGGCCGCGCGCGTGGAGTACTCGGTGCCGGACGAGAGCCGGTCGAGGATCGAGATGGGGTGGTACGCCACGGTGATCTCGCCGGCGCTCGCCATCTTGTCGAGCGTGGCCGCGTTGGCGTCCTCGAAGCGCGCGCAGTACGGGCACAGGTAGTCGAAGTACACGGCAACGGTCGGGGCGTCGGCGCCCGACGTCGATCCGGCCGTCCCGTCGGCGCCGACCGGGATGGCGCCGTTGTCGAGCGCGCCCGCCGGGGCGGTGATGCCCTGGAGCGGGTTCTCCTCGTCGAGGTCCGAGGCGGTGGGCTTCGCCTGGCTGAGGATCATGGCGACGACGATGGCGAGGACGGCGACGGCGGCGACGAGCCCGGAGATCGCGAGCAGTCGGCTGCGCTTGGCCTTCTTCTGCTGGGCGGCCCGCATGTCGAGGGCCTTCTGGCGGGAGGCGTCCCGCTGCTGCGCTTTGGACTCGCGCGGCGTGTTGCTGGGCATGGCTTCAGTTCCTTCGGTCGGGTCTGGGGGTGGCCGAGGCGGCCGTGGATCAGGCGGCGCAGAGCACCGGCGGACCACGGTCGGGGTGGGCCACGTCACCGATCCGGCGGCGCACGACGTCGAGCTCGTGCCCGACGACGCCGAACGCCGCCACCCAGGGGGCGCGGGGGCTTTCCGGCAGCGCCCGCCAGGCCGAGCGGAGCACCCGGCGCAGGCCCGACGCCGCCCGGGCGAGCAGGGCGGACAGGCTCACCCCGCAGACGGCCGCGAGCAGGTGGACGAGCAGCGTCGGCATCGCGACCGAGAAGACCACGAGCGCGCTGTTCGCCGCCGACCCACCGACGGCGAGGGTGCCCTCCGGGCAGTCGACCGAGGTGCGCATGAGCGCGAGCCGCAGCCCGAGCCAGCCGACGGGCCCCTCCCCGGGCACGCAGGAGTGCAGGGCGAACTGCGCCGGGCCGGCCAGCGCGACACCGAGGCCGACGACCGACGCGAGCGCGCCTGCGGCAACGAGCGGCGGCAGGGCTCGACCCCGTCGCACGTCACCCCGCCGCAGCCTCATGCGCACAGGGTACGACGCGGACCTTGCGCTGACCCCGGCCCCGCCACGTCAGGGCAGCTCGGGCCCGCCCGGCAGCGGCCACCAGGTCACGTCCTGGCCGGTCACGACGAGCGCCACGAGAGCACCGGCGCCGACGAGCGCGAGCACGACCAGGACCACCGCGCCGGCGTTCCCCGGGGCGAGCGCCGCCAGGGTGCGGCGGGCCCCGATCCGGGTGAGCCGGGACGTCGGGCCGAACCAGACGAGCGCGAGACCCCCGAGCATGGCGGCCGCGAGCGCCGCGGAGTACACCCAGGGCTCGTTGCCCCCGCCGGGCGCCGTCCCGCCACCGATGCCCTGCGAACCGATCACCAGGCGGTCCGACCCGAGCAGCCACCACAGCACGCCCCCGACGATCACGATCACGCTCGCCCCGAGCAGCAGCGACGGCACCAGCCCGACGAGCGCGCGGAGCAGATGCCAGGGGCTCGCCGCGACGGCCCGCGCAGCGTCGGCGCGGCCCACCCCGCCGCGTCGCTCACGGCGCGTGTGGAGGGCGGCGACCGCCGATCCGACGGTCCGGAAGAGCACGATGGCGAGCCCGGCCACGACGGCCGTCACGCCGGGGTAGAGCGCGGCGCCGGCGATGACGAGGAGGGCCAGCGCGAGCACCGACCCGACCCGGAGGCGAGGCTGCGGGGCGACGTAGCCGGGCGGTGGCTCGAGCGGGCCGGCCGGGCCGTAGCCCGGCTCGCCGTAGCCCGACCCGCCGTGATCCTGCTCGTCATCACGGGGCGGCCCGTACCCGGCGCCCGGCAGGACGCTGGGCGGCGGGTTCTCGCCGTACCCCGCGTCCGGCACGGCCGCTGCGTCGTCCTGGCGGGGGACGGCGCCGAACGCGCGCGTCCTGCCGTCGTTCGCGACGTCGGGCACGACGAAGGCGGCCGTCGCAGCCGTCGGAGGACCCGGCGGGACGGCACCGACCGTCCGGGTGAGCACCTGGGTCGAGGGCAACGGGTCGCCCTGCTCGGCGGCCTCGGTGAGGTCGGCCACGACGTCGTCGGGCAGGGCCCGCAGGCTCGGATCGGGATCCAGCGCCGCGCTCAGGGCGCCCGCCGTGAGCGGGCCGAGCCCGATCACGTCGACGTCGCCCGCCCGCGACCGCGCGAGCACGGCCTCCATCGGGCGGATGCCGAACGGCGCCCGGCCGGTCGCCGCGAACGCGAGCACCGCGGCCCAGCCCCACCAGTCCGTCACCGCGCTCGGCTCGGCGTCGGCGAGCAGCTCGGGGGCGAGGTAGCCGGGCGTGCCGACGACGAGGTTGCCGGACGTGAGCTGGGCGTCGTCGGTCGCCTGGGCGATGCCGAAGTCGATCAGGACGGGCCCGCCGTCGGTCACCAGGACGTTGCTCGGCTTGAGGTCGCGGTGCACGACGCCGGCCGCGTGGACCGCCTCGAGCACGTCGCGGAGCCCGGTGGCGAGCCGCGCGAGCTCGGGCGCCGGGACCGGGCCATGGGCCCGCACGTGCTCCTCGAGGTTGTGGCCGTCGACGAGCTCGGTCACGACGAAGGCCTCGGTGGAGTCGATCTCGGCGTCCAGCACCGCGGCGACCGCCGGGTGACGCAGGCGCTGCAGGGCCGCGACCTCACGGCGCAACCGGTCCCGGGCCACCGGGTCCACGTCGATGTGCGGGTGCAGCAGCTTCAGCGCGACCGTCTTCCCGCCGCCGTCGACGGCGCGGTAGACCGTCCCCATCCCGCCCGAGCCGAGCGGTGCGACGATCCGGTATCCGCCGACCTCCGACCCCGGCGCCAGGCCCATCCGTTCCATGGGAGCACGCTAGCCGCCGCACGGCCGGGGCCCGCGTCGGCGCCCCGGTACGGCCGTTCGGGATAGCCTCAAGGAAACGTCAAGGGGTGATGTGTGAGCGAGGCAGAGTACGACTTGGTCGTCGTGGCCAACCGACTTCCGGTGGACATCTCCATCTCGGACGAGGGCGAGCTGAGCTGGACACGGTCGCCCGGTGGGCTGGTCACGGCGCTCGCGCCCGTCATGCAGGGGGCCGCCGGTGCGTGGGTCGGCTGGTCGGGCGCGCCCGACCTCGCGCCCGACCCGTTCGACGTCGACGACGTCCACCTCGTGCCGGTCGCGCTGTCCGAGTCGGACATCGAGCTGTACTACGAGGGCTTCGCCAACGACACCCTCTGGCCGCTCTATCACGACGTGATCGAGAAGCCCACCTACCACCGGCTGTGGTGGGACGCGTACCGACAGGTGAACCGGCGCTTCGCCGAGGCGGCCGCCGCGCAGGCCGCGCCCGGCGCGATCGTCTGGGTGCACGACTACCAGCTCCAGCTGGTCCCCGCACTCCTGCGTGAGCTGCGCCCGGACCTGCGGATCGGGTTCTTCAACCACATCCCGTTCCCCGCGCTCGAGATCTTCGCGCAGCTGCCGTGGCGCAGCCAGGTGGTCCACGGGCTGCTCGGTGCGGACCTGATCGGCTTCCAGCGCACGAGCGACGCCGCGAACTTCGTGCGCTCGGTGCGTCGGTTCACGGACCTGACCACGCGCGGCGAGGTCATCACCATGACCGAGGAGGACGGCGGGCGGCGCCACGTGCGCGCAGCGGCCTTCCCGATCTCCATCGACTCCGGACACTTCGACGACCTGGCCCGCAGCCCCGCGGTCGCCAAGCGCGCGCTCGAGATCCGCGAGGAGGTCGGCAGCCCGGACGTGCTCCTCCTCGGCGTCGACCGCCTCGACTACACCAAGGGCATCCGACACCGGATCAAGGCCTTCGGTGAGCTGCTCCAGGACGGCCGCCTCACCGTGCCGAAGGTGACCTTGATCCAGGTCGCGAGCCCGAGCCGCGAGAACGTGGGCGCCTACCAGCAGCTGCGCGAGGACGTCGAGCTGCTGGTCGGCCGGATCAACGGCGAGTACGGGCACCTCGGCTGCCAGCCGATCCGGTACCTGCACCACTCCTACCCGCCCGAGGAGATGGCCGCGCTGTACCTCGCGGCCGACGTCATGCTCGTGACCGCCCTGCGCGACGGCATGAACCTTGTCGCGAAGGAGTACGTCGCGGCGCGCTCCGACGAGCGCGGGGTGCTGGTGCTGTCCGAGTTCACCGGCGCCGCCGACGAGCTCGCCGGGTCGGTGTTCGTCAACCCGCACGACATCGACGGGATGAAGGACCGGATCGTGTCGGCCGTCGAGATGGACTACCGCGAGCAGCGCAAGCGCATGCGCCGGCTGCGCCGCCGGGTCCTGGCCGACGACGTCGAGAAGTGGTCCCAGTCGTTCCTCGCGGTCCTGGGCGCCGTCCCGCAGAACCCGGTGCACCGATGACGGCCGCGCCCGCCACGGCCGACGGCGAGCTCGGCGCCGCGCTCGCGGCCCTCGCCGACGACCCGGAGCGCCGCCCGCTGCTCGTCGCGCTCGACTTCGACGGCACGCTCGCGCCGCTCGTCGACGACCCGGACGACTCCCGGATGCTGCCCGCCGCCGCGGACGCCCTGGCCCGCCTCGCCCGGACCCCGGGGGTGCTGCTCGCCCTCGTCTCGGGCCGCTCCGTGGTCGACCTGCACCGCCGCGCCGGTGCGCCGGTGGGCACCGTCCTGATCGGCAGTCATGGGAACGAGCGCGGTCGGGTCGGCACCTACGGCCTCGAACGCGACGCGATCCGCCTCGACCCCGACCAGGCCGAGCTGCTCGTCGCCGTCGGCGCCGGGCTGACCGCCGCGGCCCGCGGTCGGGACGGCGTCTGGGTCCAGCACAAGCCGGCCGCCGCGGTGCTGCACACCCGGATGGCCGCGCCCGACGTCGCTCGGGCCGCGACGGCGCAGGGCCTCGCCCTGGCCGACTCGCTCGGCATCGCCGCGTTGCACGGCAAGGACGTCGTCGAGATCGCCGTCGTCCTGGCCTCCAAGGGCGACGCCCTGGCCGCCCTGCGGACCGAGCTGGGCGCCGCCGTCGTGCTCTACGCGGGTGACGACACGACCGACGAGCACGCTTTCGCCACGCTCGGGCCGACCGACCTGGCCGTCAAGGTCGGGCCGGGGGCGACCGTCGCCCGGCTGCACACCGCCGACCCGCGCACGTTCTGCGCGCACCTCGCCGAGTTCGCCCGCGCGCTGGACTGAACCGGTCACGATCCGGCCCCTCGCGGCTCCGCGGCGTGACGTCCCGGCCCAGGCCCTCTCGCCATGTGCCAGAATGACGACCGAACCCCGAGCTTTTGTCGGGTGCGGCCATCCGCACCCGCTCGCGGGTTCGTGTCAGCGCAGACACTCTGGCACCGCTCACTACGGATCGTCCGGCACGTACCTGCCGGTGAGGGGAAATATCCATCATGGCAACAGTCACGTTCGATAAGGCCACCCGCATCTACCCGGGCACCGAGCGCCCGGCCGTGGACGCACTGGACCTGGCAGTCGAGGACGGCGAGTTCCTCGTCCTCGTCGGTCCGTCTGGTTGCGGAAAGTCCACGTCGCTCCGCATGCTCGCCGGGCTGGAAGACGTCAACGCCGGTCGGATCCTGATCGGTGACCGCGACGTCACCGATGTGCAGCCCAAGGACCGCGACATCGCGATGGTGTTCCAGAACTACGCGCTGTACCCGCACATGACCGTCGCGGACAACATGGGCTTCGCCCTGAAGATCGCCGGCAAGCCGAAGGCCGAGATCCGTTCTCGCGTCGAAGAGGCCGCCAAGATCCTCGACCTCACCGAGTACCTCGACCGCAAGCCGAAGGCCCTCTCCGGTGGCCAGCGTCAGCGCGTCGCGATGGGCCGCGCGATCGTGCGCCAGCCCCAGGTGTTCCTCATGGACGAGCCGCTGTCGAACCTCGACGCCAAGCTTCGCGTCCAGACCCGCACGCAGATCGCCTCGCTCCAGCGCCGCCTCGGCGTCACGACGGTCTACGTCACGCACGACCAGACCGAGGCCCTGACCATGGGCGACCGCATCGCGGTCCTCAAGGACGGGCTCCTCCAGCAGGTCGGCACGCCGCGCGACATGTACGACACCCCGGCGAACGTGTTCGTCGCCGGCTTCATCGGCTCCCCCGCGATGAACCTCGGCACGTTCTCGCTCGCCGAGGGGTACGCCCAGCTCGGCAGCACCAAGATCTCGGTGCCCCGCACCGCGGTCACGGCGCTCGGCGCGGACGACAACGCCAAGATCACCATCGGGTTCCGGCCCGAGTCGCTCGACGTCGTGCCGGCCGGCACCCCGGACTCGATCCCGGTGCTCGTCAACATCGTCGAGGAGCTCGGCTCCGACGCGTTCGTCTATGGCGAGCTGACCGGCGAGCTCGGCAGCAAGGGCCTCCTGCACTCCGGTGCCGGCGAGGACCAGGTCATCGTGCGCGTCGACCCGCGCAAGGTCCCGGCCAAGGGTGAGACGATCCACGTGACGATCCGCACCGGTGAGCAGCACCTGTTCCACGCCGGTTCGGGCTTGCGCATCGACGCCTGATCCACGACGCGAGGGGCGGTCCGGCCAAGCGGCGGACCGCCCCTCGCTGTTTGCCGGGCCAGCTGCCCGGGTGCTCATCTAGACGAGGAATCTGAAACTGTGATGGCCCAGAACCTGCAGATCACTGCGGCAGCGCCCGACCCGGCGCTGCTGGACCTCCCCTGGGACGTCCCGCTCGAGGAGTGGCCGGCCGACGTGCTCGCCGCGCTGCCCCGCGGGATCTCGCGGCACGTCGTGCGGTTCGTCAAGCTCTCCGGACGCGTGATCGCGGTCAAGGAGATCGGCGAGAGCGTCGCCTACCGGGAGTACGAGCTGCTGCGTCAGCTGCGCCGCCTGGACGCGCCGAGCGTCGAGCCCGTGGGCGTCATCACCGGGCGCCGATCGCCCGACGGCGAGCCTCTCGAGGCCGTCCTGATCACGCAGCACCTGCAGTTCTCCCTGCCCTACCGCGCGCTGTTCAGCAACACCCTGCAGCCGGACACCGCGACCCGGCTCATCGACGCCCTGGCCGTGCTCCTCGTGCGCCTGCACCTGTCCGGGTTCTACTGGGGCGACGTGTCCCTGTCGAACACCCTCTTCCGGCGGGACGCCGAGTCGTTCGCCGCCTACCTCGTCGACGCCGAGACCGGCGACCTGCACAACAAGCTCACCGACGGCCAGCGCTCGTACGACCTCGAGATCGCGCGCGTCAACATCATCGGCGAGCTGATGGACCTGGTGGCCGGGGAGTTCCTCGACGAAGAAGAAGACACCGTCGCGATCGGCGCCATGCTGGTCGAGCGCTACGAGGAGCTGTGGACCGCCCTGACGGACGAGGAGTCCTTCACCGCCGACGCCCGGTGGCGGGTCGCCGCCCGGATCGAGCGGCTGAACGACCTGGGCTTCGACGTCGGCGAGCTCGACATCATGACCGACATCGACGGCACGACCGTGCGGATCCAGCCCAAGGTCGTCGACGCCGGTCACCACTCCCGCCGGCTCATGCGCCTGACCGGGCTCGACGTCCAGGAGAACCAGGCGCGCCGCCTGCTCAACGACCTCGACGCGCACGCCGCCGCGACCGACCGGCAGAACGACGAGGAGTCCTTCGTCGCCCACGACTGGCTGACCCAGGTGTTCGAGCCCGCGGTGCGTGCCGTGCCGCGGGAGCTGCGCCGCAAGCTCGAGCCGGCGCAGGTCTTCCACGAGCTGCTCGACCACCGCTGGTTCATCTCGAAGGAGCGCGGGCGCGACGTGCCGCTCGCCGAGGCCGTCGACAGCTACGTCACCGACGTCCTGCGCCACCGCCCGGACGAGCTGGCCGTGCTGGGCGCCAGCGGCCTGGCCGACGACGCCTGACCCCTCCCCGACCCCTCTTCCGGTCGCGAGACCGGCGCTCGTCGGGCACGGTCGATGGATGAACTCCACCTCACCGACGAACCCGGCCACGCGAGCGTCCGTCCCCACGCTCTTCGCCGACCCCGACTTCCAGGTCGCGGGCCGCTCTGCCCTCGGAAAATCGGCCCAGGGCGCCATCGACCTCGGCCTGACCTTCCTGACGTTGTCCCGCATCACCGACGGCGACCCGTCCAGCTGGTATCAGGAGTGGCGCGACCTGGCCGACAACCAGCGATCGCGCGCCGAGCAGGCGCACGACGACGGCCACTTCCAGACGGCCGGCGCCCACTTCCTCGCCGCCTCGGACGCGTACTCCCGCGCCCTCGCGTTCGTCGACGGCATGCCCGACGACGGCGTGCTCGGCCCCACCTTCCGGGCCGGACGTGACAGCTGGGACGCGTTCATCGCGAGCACCCGCGGCCGGCACGTCGCCGTGGCGGTCCCCTACGAGGGCGGCACCCTGCCCGGGTACCTCCTGCGGCCGGACGCCACGGGGGCGCCCCGGCCCACGATGGTCGTGGCCAACGGCAGCGACGGGTCGTTGCCCGGGCTGTGGGCGGAGGGGATCCGGTCGGGTCTCGAGCGCGGCTGGAACGTGTTCGTCTTCGACGGTCCCGGGCAGCAGTCGATGCTGTTCGAGCGCGGTGTCCCGTTCCGCCCCGACTGGGAGAAGGTGCTCACCCCGGTCGTCGACTCGCTCGTGGCGCGCGACGACGTCGACGGTGAATCGCTGCTCGCCTACGCCATCAGTCAGGGCGGGTACTGGCTAGGGCGTGCGCTCGCGTTCGAGCACCGGTTCGTCGCGGCCGCGCTCGACGGCGGGGTCGTGGACGTCTCCCGGACCTGGAACGCTAACCTGCCGCCCGAGATGCTCGCGCTGCTCCACGGCGGGCAGAAGGAGACCTTCGACCAGTACATGGGCCAGGGGCCGTCCGACCCGGCCCTCGAACGGCAGTTCGCGTTCCGCGCCCGGCCCTACGGCGCGTTCGACTCGGCGTTCGACCTGTTCACGGCCGTCGGCACGTACACTCTCGGCGCCGACCTCGTGGCACAGATCACGACCCCGACGCTCGTGACGGACCCCGACGACGAGGACTTCTTTCCCGGCCAGTCCCGCGAGATGTACGACCTGCTGCGCGCACCCAAGCAGCTGGCGCGATTCACCCGCGAAGACGGCGCCGAGCACCACTGCCAGCCGCTCGGCCGGACGCTGACCGGCCTGACGGTCAACGACTTCTTCGCCGACCACCTCGCGACGAGCCCGCACGTGGTCTGACAGTGGCGTCGGCGTTCGGGTCAGGACTCCAGCGCGGCGGCGGTGCGGATGCGGGCGACCTCGTAGAGGGCGATCCCGGCGGCGACCCCGGCGTTGAGCGACTCGACGGACGAGCCGATCGGGATGGACGCCAGGGCGTCGCAGTTCTCGCGCACGAGGCGCGACAGGCCCTTGCCCTCGGAACCGATCACGAGCACGAGCCCGTCGGTCGCGAACGGCAGGTCGTTGATCGCGACGTCGCCCTCGCCCGCCAGCCCGACGACGAAGCACCCGGCCTGCCGGTACGCCTGCAGCGTGCGCACGAGGTTGGTCGCCCGGGCGACCGGCACGCGCGCGGCCGCTCCCGACGAGACCTTCCAGGCGGCCGCCGTCACGCCGGCCGAGCGCCGCTCGGGCACGAGCACGCCGTGCGCGCCGAACGCGCCCGCGGAGCGGAGCACTGCGCCGAGGTTGCGCGGGTCGGTGACCCCGTCGAGCGCGACGATCAGCGGCTTCGTCCGGTGGTCGGACGCGTCGTCGAGCAGGTCGTCCGGGTCCGCGTACACGTACGGCGGGACCTGGATGGCGACGCCCTGGTGGATCGCGCCGTCGGTGAGCCGGTCGAGCTCGGCCTTGGAGACCTCGAGCAGCGGGTACCCGCGGCCAGCAGCGGTGTCGAGGATCTCCCGCGTGCGGTCGTCGGTCTCGATGCGCGTGCCGTAGTAGACGGTGGTCACCGGGATGCCGGCGCGCAGCGCCTCGACGACGGAGTTGCGTCCGCAGACGATCTCGTGGGTCGCGCTGGAGCCCTTGCCGCCACGCCCGCCGGAGGCAGACCGTGATGCGCGCACGGGAGCCGCGCCGCCGGAGCGGCCCGAGCCGGCGACCGGGCCGGTGGCGCGCCGGGTCGCGGCGGCCACCCGCTTGGCGGCCGGGTGGTGCGGCCGCTCGGTGGCCTTCGGCGTCGGGCCGCGGCCCTGCAGGGCCGCCCGGCCCTTCCCGCCGGTGCCGCCGCTGGCCCCCTTCTTCGATCCAGCCTTGCGCGTCGCGCCGCGACGTTCGGAGTTTCCAGCCATCAGTTCTCGTCCTCCCGGGTAGCGGCCAGCGACCATCGCGCCCCAGCCGGTGAATCCTCGACAACCACGCCGGCCGCCGAGAGGCGGTCCCGGATGGCGTCAGACGTCGCGAAGTCTCGCGCCGCCCGTGCTTCTGTTCGTGCAGCAAGCTCGGCAGTGACGACCGCGCCGAGCGCCCGGGCATACCGGTCGTCGTCGCCGCGCGTGGCCCACTGCGGTGCACCCGGATCGAGCCCGAGCACGTCCAACATGCCGCGCAGCGCGATCAGCGCCTCGCGCGCAGTCCCGAGATCCCCGGCGGCCAGCGCCGTGTTCCCCGCCCGCAGCCGTTCATGCACGACGGCGAGCGCCGCGGGGACATTGAGATCGTCGTCCATGGCGCTGGTGAAGTCGGCCGGCAGGTCAGCCTTCGCCACCTCGTCGTCGTCCACCACACCGATCGCCTCCACGGCCCGGGTGACGAAACCGGCGAGCCGGTCCCACGTCGCCTCAGACTCGCGCAGGGTGTCTTCGGTCCACTCGAGCATCGAGCGGTACTGGACCGCCGTGAGCGCGTAGCGCAGCACGACGGCAGGAGTGTGAGCGAGCACCTCGGCGACCAGCATGCCGTTGCCGAGGGACTTGCTCATCTTGGCCCCGCTCTGCGTGACCCAGCCGTTGTGCAGCCAGTACCGGGCGAAGCCGAAGCCCGCGGCACGGGACTGCGCCTGCTCGTTCTCGTGGTGCGGGAAGCGCAGGTCGAGGCCGCCGCCGTGGATGTCGAACTCGTCGCCCAGGTAGCGCTGCGCCATCGCCGAGCACTCCAGGTGCCAGCCGGGACGGCCCCGGCCGAACGGCGTCGGCCACGACGCCGTCGCCGGCTCGCCCTGCTTCGGTGCCTTCCAGAGCGCGAAGTCGCGCGGGTCCCGCTTGCGCTCGTCGGCGCCGTCGGCCGCGATCGTGTCGGACGCCGGGACCATGTCGTCCACGCGCTGGTTGGTCAGCGCGCCGTACTCCGGGAACGAGCGGACGTCGAAGTAGAGGTCTCCCTCGCCGGCGAGGTATGCGTGCCCGGTGGCGACCAGCCGCTCCATCAGCGCGACCATCTCGGACACGTGCCCGGTCGCCCGCGGCTCGTAGCTCGGCGGGAGCACGCCGACGGCGTCGTAGGCGTGCGTGAAGGCCCGCTCGTTCTGCATCGCCCAGGCCCACCAGGGCACGCCGGCGTCGGCGGACTTGGCGAGGATCTTGTCGTCGATGTCGGTGACGTTGCGCACGAGCGTGACGTGGCTGCCGGAACGCTTCAGCCAGCGCACGAGCACGTCGAACGCGACGGCGGACCGCAGGTGACCGATGTGCGGCGGAGCCTGGACGGTCGCCCCGCACAGGTAGATCGAGACCTCGCCCGGGACCAACGGGACGAACTCACGCACCGACCGCGTGGCGGAATCAAACAGATGAAGGCTCACCCACCCACTTTACCGGCCCACGACCCCGCCCCGAACGCCCGCGGCCCTCACCGCGGTGGGGCCGGTGCACCGGGTCGGCGAGGCGGGTCAGTGAGGCGGGTCGGCGAGGCAGGTCGGCGAGGCAGGTCAGTGCGGTGGCGGGGATTCGCCGCGGTAGGTGGCGGTCGCGGTGGTGGTGCCGTCCGGGTGCAGCACCTGGATCTCGGGGACGTGCTCCATCAGCTCCCCCGCCTTCGCGTGCCGGAACCAGACCCGGTCGCCGATCGCGGGACCCCGCGTGGCGTCGGCGGGCGGTGCGCCGGCCGCCCGCCGCGGCCGGACCCGAGGCGGCGTCGGCCGGCCGGTCACGCGCAGCGGGGTCTGCACCTCCCCGGCGCCCTCGCGTCGGGTGAGTCGCAGGCGGGGGTCGATCGGTACCGGGAGCCGCGAGCGGCCCGCCGGGCCGGAGGCCACGAACCCGCCGCCGAACGCCGTGACGTACCCGGGCGCGGGACGGCGCACGACGTCGAGCCCGAAGTACGCCGCCGGTCGCGCCGCGAACGACCGGTAGTGGTCGAACAGGGCGGGAGCGAAGAGCCCGGAGCCCGCACTCACCTCGGTCACCACGGGGTCGCTCACGGTCGACTCGATCGAGCCGGTCCCGCCGGAGTTGACCAGGGCGAGCGGGCCGCCGATCGCCTGCTGCACCGCGTCCACGACGCGCCCGCGGCGCACGGCGAGGTCGGCCACCGACGCGCGCTTGACGAGCCGGGCGGCCCAGCTGGTGTCCGGCAGCCCGGCGACCTGCGCCTCGTAGAACATCACGCCGCGCACGACGACGCCGTCGCGCCTCGCCACGAGCGTGGCGAGCGCCGCCGCCTGGGCAGGCTCGTGCACCGGCGACCGCCGCACCCCCAGGTGCACTGCCCGGGGACCGACCCCGACCCGGAGGGAGGCGTCCACGTCGAGACACAGCAGCACCCGCTGACCGCCCGTCTGCGCCGCACGCGCCGCGAGCGCGACCTGGGCCACGTCGTCGACCATGAGCGTGATCGCCGCCGCGGCGACCGGATCCGCGGCCAGCCGGGCGAGCGAGCCGGTGTCGACCGTGGGGTAGGAGACCAGCACGTCGCGGGCACCGTGGCCGACCAGCCACAGCGCCTCGCGCAACGTGAACGCGAGCAGACCGGCAAAACCGGGGCGAGCCAGCACGCGGTCGAGCACCCACCGCACACGCACCGACTTGCTCGCCACGCGCACCGGGACGCCACCCGCTCGTCGGACCAGGTCGGCCGCGTTCGCGTCCAGCGCGGCGAGGTCGACGACGACGATCGGTGCGGGCAGTCCCGCGGTGGCGGCCGAGAGGCGGTCGCTCATCGTCGGCGTCGCCCGGTCCGTCGTCCTCACGCGGGGGACCTCAACCGGCGGTCCTCACCGGGAGGGGGCTCATCTCGTGGCGACCCGGTCCGTGACACCGGGCGGCACGGCGTGCGTCGCGATGTAGTCGGCGAACGACCGGAGCGCGAACTCGGCGGCGTCGTCGTCGGCGTCCACCAGCCAGGCGAGAGTGACGCCGTCCATCGCCGCGACGCAGAACCTGGCGAGCAGCGGGACTGGCACTGCCCACCGGACGCCGGCCACGGTCGCGGTCTCCTCGAGCATGGCCTTGGCGACGAGCAGGTTGCGCTCGAGCTGCGCGGTAGCCACGCCCCGCAGCTCCGGGTTGCGCAGCCCTGAGGTGGTGAGCTCGAACCCCAGCAGGTGAGCGCCGCGGTTCTCCCGGATCGCGGCCCACGCACCGGTGAGCGCGGCACCGACCGCGGTCCGCACATCGGGCTGGGCGGTCCGATCGAGCTCGACCCGATCGGCATTCTGGGCGGTGATCATCTCGCCGACCTCGCGCAGGAGCTCGTTCTTGTCCTCGAAGCAGTAGTGCACGACGCCCAGCGAGACCCCCGCCTCCGTCGCGATCGCGCGCACCGTGGCCGCCTCGATCCCCTCCCGGGTGGCGACGGCGAGCGCGGCCTGGACGAGCTGGGTGCGGCGTTCGACCATGGAGCGGCGTTCCATGGATCACCTCCTGCTCGACCGGACCGACGAACCGTTCGTGGGAAAAGAGTCCCACGCCTTCCCCCCGCACCGTCGGACTTCGCGCCACGCTGGTGCCATGTCCCCCGCCACCCGCGCCGCCGCCCGTGCCGCCACCCACCGCGCGACCTGGGAGAACTGGGCCCGGACCGAACGCGCCCACCCCGCAGCGTTCGCCGCCCCGCGCGACCTGACCGAGCTCGTCGCCACCGTGCGGGCCGC
This sequence comes from Pengzhenrongella frigida, assembly GCF_004168625.1. Taxonomy (GTDB): domain Bacteria; phylum Actinomycetota; class Actinomycetes; order Actinomycetales; family Cellulomonadaceae; genus Pengzhenrongella; species Pengzhenrongella frigida. Next base: position 30,605 of record NZ_SDWW01000019.1, on the reverse strand, counting down.
GGCCGACCGCGGTCTGCGGCTGCGGGTCGTGGGCGCCGGCCACTCGTTCACCGGGGTCGCCGTGACCGACGGCGTGCTCGTCCGCCTCGACCACCTCGCGTCGGTCGAGCGCATCGTGACCACTCAGGACGGCGGCGCGCACGTGACCGTCGGGGCCGGGATCCGGCTCCGCGACCTGAACGCCGCCCTGGCCGCGCGCGGGCTCGCCCTGCCGAACCTGGGCGACATCGACCGCCAGACGATCGCAGGTGCGATCTCGACCGGCACCCACGGCACGGGCGCCCGCCTGGCCGGCCTCGCGGGTCAGGTGCGCGGGTTGCGGATCGTCACGGCCGCGGGAGAGGTGCTCGAAGCCTCCCCGTCCGAGCATCCGGAGCTGTTCGAGGCAGCACGCCTCGGGCTGGGTGCGGTGGGCGTCCTGGCCGCGGTGACCATCGAGGCCGTGCCCGCGTTCACGCTCGAGGCCTGGGAGGAGCCCTGGGCGCTCGGGCGCGTGCTCGAGGCGCTCGCCGGACCCGACGGGCTGGTCGACGGGAACGACCACTTCGAGTTCTTCTGGTTCCCGCACACCCAGCGGACGCTGACCAAGCGCAACAACCGGGTGGTGGGCGACCAGCCGCGCACCGGCCCGGGCCGCCTGCGCCGCTGGGTGGACGACGAGCTGCTCTCCAACGTGGTGTTCGAGGCCACGAACCGGCTCACGGCACGGGTTCCGCGACTGACCCCAGGCGTGAACGCCGTCGCCGCCCGGACCCTGACGGCCCGGCGCTACCGCGCGCCGTCCACAGAGGTCTTCGTCTCCCCCCGGCGGGTCCGCTTCCGCGAGATGGAGTACGCGATTCCCCGCGCCGACCTCCCGGCGGTGCTCGCCGAGCTCGACAGGTGGATCGAGGCCTCGGGCGAGCGGGTCTCGTTCCCGGTCGAGGTGCGGTTCGCCGCGGCCGACGACGTCTGGCTCTCCACCGCCCAGGGCCGCCAGACCGCATACGTCGCGGTGCACCAGTACGCGCGCGTCCCCTACGCGCGGCTCTTCGCCGCGGCGGAGCAGATCGCGACGGCGGCCGGTGGCCGCCCGCACTGGGGGAAGCTCCACACGCTCGACGCCGCCCAGCTCACCGCGTCGTACCCCCGCCTCGACGACTTCCGTGCGGTGCGCGCCGCGCAGGACCCGGGCGGGATGTTCGCCAACCGGTACCTCGACCGCGTCCTCGGACCGACTCACCCCTGAGGTCCGACCGCGCGCTTCCCTCGCCGCGCAGCGGCTCCCTGGGCCATGATCGGAGTATGTCCCGCTCAGTGGTGGCGACCGCGTACGGCGGCCCCGAGGTCCTGTCCATCGTGTCGACCGACCCCGGTGAGCCCGGCGAGGGCGAGGTCCTGCTCAAGGTCGAGGCGGCCGGCGTCAACCCGATCGACTGGAAGTCGTACACCGGCACCTACGGCACGGACCCGTCGAAGCTGCCGATCCGACTGGGCCAGGAGGCAGCCGGCACCGTGCTGCGGGTCGGGCCCGGGGTCGAGGGGATCGTGCCGGGTGACGACGTCATCGCCTACCGCGCGCCCGGCGCGTACTCCGAGCAGCTCGTCGTGCGCGCCACCGCGACGGTCCACAAGCCCGCCCTCCTGACCTGGGAGAAGGCGGGCGGTCTCCTGCTCGCCGGGGTGACCGCGATGCACACCGTCGTCGCGACGCGGATCGGCCCCGGGGACACCGTCCTGGTGCACGGCGCCGCCGGCGGCGTCGGCTCGATGGTGGTGCAGATCGCGCGCGCCCGCGGCGCCCGGGTGGTCGGGACCGCGAGCCTGGTCAACCACGAGTACCTCATGGATATCGGGGCGATCCCGGTCGTGTACGGGCCGGGGCTCGCGGCGCGGGTGCGTGAGCACGCACGGTCCGGCGTCACCGCGGCGATCGACACCGTCGGCACCGCGGAAGCGCTCGACACGTCGGTCGCCCTCGTGCCCGACCGGCAACGCATCGCGACAATCGCGAACTTCGCGCACGGCGCCGTGCTGCGGGTGCTGCTGCTCGGCAGCGGACCGGGGGCCGACCCGGGCACCGAGATCCGGGCCAAGGCGCGCCAGCAGCTGGTCGACCTCGTCGTCGCCGGCAGGCTCGATGTGCGGCTCGCCGGGACCTACCACTTCGCTGACGCCGCCAAGGCGCACCGTGCCGGCATCGCCGGGCACGCGCGCGGCAAGATGATCCTGCGTCCCTGACCTGGTCGGCTGGCTCGACCGGTGCGGGCGAGATCAGCTCAGCGGCGATCAGCTCAGCGGCGATCAGCTCAGGGCGATCAACGCGGTGGCGATCGCCGCGAGGCCCTCGCCGCGACCCGTGAGGCCGAGGCCGTCCGTCGTGGTCGCCGAGAGGGTCACGGGTGCGCCCGCGGCCGCCGACAGGGCCGCCTCGGCCTCGGCCCGCCGGGCTCCGACCTTCGGCCGGTTGCCGATCAGCTGGACCGCGACGTTGCCGATCGTGAAGCCCGCGGCCCGGACCCGCCGGGCGGCCTCGGCCAGGAGGACGCTGCCGGCAGCCCCGGCCCAGGCCGGTTCGGACGTGCCGAAGTTCGAGCCGAGGTCACCGAGCCCCGCCGCGGAGAAGAGCGCGTCGGCCGCGGCGTGCGCCACGACGTCAGCGTCCGAGTGTCCCTCGAGCGCGCGTTCCCCGGGCCAGGTCAGGCCCGCCAAGGCCAGCACCCGCGGGCTGTCGGGCGCAGCGAAGGCGTGGACGTCGATCCCGATGCCGGTGCGCGGCAGGACCGGTCCCGCGGTCATGGCCGGTCTCCGAGGTGGCGAACGGCATGGGCGCCGGTCTGGTCGTCGGCGGGATCGACGCCGCTCTGGTCAGCGGCGCGGGCGTCCGCCAGGACGATCTCCGCGAGCCTGAGGTCACGCGACGTGGTGATCTTCGCCGCGTCCGGGTCGCCCGTCACGACGTGCACGGCCTCACCCAGCGCTGCCACGAGCGACGCGTCGTCGGTCGCCGCGCGCGTCTCGTCGTCGGCGCGGTGCGCCCCGGCGGCGTGCGCGCGCACCAGCAGGGCTCGATCGAAGCCCTGCGGAGTCTGGACGATCCGGAGCGCGTCGCGGTCCGGGTTGTCGACGACCTCGAGGACGCTGCCGGCCAGGGGGCGTCCGTCGAGCGCACCGCCACCGGCAGGGGCCACCTCGATGATCGTGTCGGTCACCCGGGCTCCCGGGACGACCGCTCGCAGTCCGGACCGGACGGCGGCCTCGACCCGCGCGATGAGCGACGACGGAGCGAGCGCGCGGGCGGCGTCGTGCACGAGGACGACGCTGATCTCGGGCGGAAGCTGTGCGAGCGCCGCGGCCACCGACGCCTGTCGGCTGGCCCCGCCCACGACCAGGCTCACGGGGATGCCGAGCTGCGCACCGTCGAGCACCGCCTGGAAATCGGCGACGGAATCGGCCGGCGCGGTGACCACCAGCAGGTCGACGGCCCCCGAGCCGACCAGGCGCCGCGCGGCGTGCACGACGAGCGGCACCCCGGCCAGCGGCACGAGCGCCTTGGGGAGCAGGTGACCGAGCCGGCTGCCGCTGCCGGCAGCCGTGAGGATCGCTGCCGTGCTCACGACGGTGAACCGGTGCCGCAAAGCGGTCGGGCGCCGCTCCCAGCGAGGGAGCGACGCCCGACCGAAGATCCGTGCGTGATCAAGAAGCGAGAACCTCGTCGAGGATGGCCGAGGCCTTGTCTTCCTCGGTGTGCTCCGCAAGAGCGAGCTCCGAGACGAGGATCTGGCGAGCCTTGGCGAGCATGCGCTTCTCGCCGGCGGAGAGCCCACGATCGGCGTCGCGGCGCGACAGGTCGCGGACGACCTCCGCCACCTTGATGACGTCACCGGAGGCGAGCTTCTCGAGGTTCGCCTTGTAGCGGCGCGACCAGTTCGTCGGCTCCTCGGTGTACGGAGCGCGAAGGACGTCGAACACCTTCTCGAGCCCCTCCTGGCCGACCACGTCACGCACGCCGACGAGGTCGATGTTCTCTGCGGGAACCTCGATGGTGAGGTCGCCCTGGGCCACCTTGAGCTTGAGGTATACCTTGTCTTCACCGCGGATCGTGCGAGTTTTGATCTCTTCGATCAACGCGGCGCCGTGGTGCGGGTAGACAACAGTCTCCCCAACAGTGAAAGTCATCTGGTGGTGTCCCCTTTCGCGGGAATTCATCCTACCACGCCGCGTTGCGGCCCGACGGGCTTTTCACGTCGATGGGCGATACGTCATCGCAGGTCAGACGCTCGATCCCGCCGTGAAGCGGTCCACCCACTAGGCTAGCGCGGACCCGCCCGAATGGCGCGTGGAGCGGAGAGTTCCGCCCCCGCCCGCCCGCCGTGCCCCCGCCCCGCAGAGCCGTCTCGAGGAGTCCACGTGGCCAGCGTCCGCCCGTCCACCCCCGCACGATCCTGGTCCCGGCTGCTCGGCGTCGGGATCGTCGCGCTCCTCCCCCTGACGGTCGCCGCCTGCTCCCCGATCGTGACGACCAAGCCCTACTCCCCGTCGGACGGGATCCGGGTCGAGCTGGGCTCGTCGCTGAGCGCAGCGAACCTGCTGATCATCTCCGCCGCCGAGGGTGAGCCCGGGGTGCTGATCGGCGGGCTGACCAACAGCACCGACAAGGCGACGACCGTGACGCTCAGCCCGCAGGGCGCGAGCGAGGCGACCGTACGGGTGCCGGCCGGCGCCACGGTCCTGCTGGGCGGCGGGGACGACCCGCCGCTCGAGCTCGACACCGTCGATGTCGCGCCCGGCCAGGTCCTGCCGGTGACGCTCTCGACGCCCGACGGCGGGAGCGAGGCCGTGTCGATCCCCGTGCTCGACGGCACGCTGCCCCAGTACGCCGACCTGGTGCCCACCGCCGGTTGAACGGCCTGAGCGGGTTGAACCGCTGGAGCGGCTGGAGCGGACCGACTCAGCCGAAGCGGCCCGAGATGTAGTCCTCAGTCGCCTTCTCGCGCGGCGAGGAGAACATCGTGGACGTCGCGTCGACCTCGATCAGCCGGCCCGGCAGACCCGACCCGGCGATGTTGAAGAACGCGGTCCGGTCCGAGACGCGCGCGGCCTGCTGCATGTTGTGCGTCACGATCACGATCGTGTAGTTGTCCTTGAGCTCCGAGATCAGATCCTCGATCGCGAGCGTCGAGATCGGGTCGAGCGCCGAGCACGGCTCGTCCATGAGCAGGACCTGCGGACGGACCGCGATCGCACGGGCGATGCACAGGCGCTGCTGCTGACCACCCGACAGCGACGACCCCGGCCGGGTCAGCCGGTCCTTGACCTCGTTCCACAGGTTGGAGCCGCGCAGCGACGACTCGACCAGGTCCTGCGCGTCACCCTTCGAGATCCGGCGGTTGTTCAGGCGGACGCCCGCGAGCACGTTCTCCGCGATCGACATCGTCGGGAACGGGTTCGGGCGCTGGAACACCATGCCGATCGAGCGGCGCACCGCGACCGGGTCGACGCCCTCGCCGTACAGGTCGACCCCGTCCATGGCGACCTTGCCCTCGACCCGCGCGCCCGGGATGACCTCGTGCATCCGGTTGAGCGTGCGCAGGAAGGTCGACTTCCCGCAGCCCGACGGGCCGATGAAGGCCGTCACAGAGTTCGGCTCGATGTCGACCGAGACATCGGCTACGGCGAGGAAGTCGCTGTAGTAGATGTTGAGGTCCTTCACGTCGATGCGCTTGGCCACGATGTCGTCCTTTGTCTCTCAGGTCGGGATGCTCGCCGGGGTCCGAACCCGGTCAGCGAGCGGTCTTGGGGGCGAACACGCGGGTGAGCAGCCGAGCGGCGAGGTTGAGCAGCATCACGATGAGGATCAGCGTCAGCGCCGCGGCCCAGGCCCGGTCGTAGTTGATGGTCGGGATGCAGATCGCGGCCGGGTCGTTGCAGGGCACCAGGCCCTGGCTGTACTGGCGGTAGACGTACACCGGGAGCGTCATCATGCGGCCGTCGAACACGTTGAAGTTGATCGAGTCGATGACTCCCACCGTGATCAGCAGGGGAGCCGTCTCACCGATGACGCGGGCGACGGCGAGCATGATGCCCGTGCCGATCCCGGCGATCGCGGTCCGCAGCACGACCTTGACGACGGTGAGCCACTTCGGCACCCCGAGGGCCAGCGCCGCCTCGCGCAGCTCGTTCGGCACGAGCCGGAGCATCTCTTCGCAGGAGCGCACCACCACCGGGATCATCAGCACCGACAGCGCCACGGCGCCGACGACACCGAAGCGGACGCCCGGCCCGAAGACCACGGCGAACAGCGCGTAGGCGAAGAGCCCGGCGACGACCGAGGGGATGCCGGTCATCACGTCGACGAAGAACGTCACGGTGTGCGCAAGCGCTCCTCGGCCGTACTCGACGAGATAGATCGCCGCGAGCAGGCCGATCGGCACCGAGATCAGCGCGGCCAGTGCCGTGATCTCGAGCGTGCCCATGATGGCGTGGTAGATCCCGCCGGCATCCATCCCGCCGAAGACGCCCCGCATGGAGACCGAGAGGAAGTTCAGGTTGAACCGGTCGAGGCCGTTGGAGAGCACGGTCCACGACACGGAGATCAGCGGGATCAGCGCGATCACGAACGACGCGACGACCAGTCCGGTCATCACCTTGTCGGTCACCCTGCGGCGGGTGTCCATGCCGGCCAGCAGCGCGCGGGTGTCGGCGGTGGAGTCCGGGGTCAGGTCCGGCGGGCCGGCGGGGGTGGGGGTCAGCGTGGTCATGTCAGTTCGCCCCCGAGAAGTCCTTGCGGCGCGCGACGATCGCGCGTGCGGCCATGTTCACCACGAGGGTGATCACGAAGAGTGCGAGCCCGGTCGCGATCAGCGTGCTGACGCCCAGCGGGTCGGCCTCGGGGAACTGCAGCGCGATGTTCGCGGCGATGGTCTGCTGCTGGCCGACCTTGAGGAGCGCGAGCGAGTACAGCGCTCCGGGCGACAGGATCATCAGCACCGCCATGGTCTCTCCGAGCGCGCGCCCGAGGCCGAGCATCGCGGCGGAGATGATCCCGGGGCGACCGAACGGCAGCACGGCCATCCGCACCATCTCCCAGCGGGTCGCACCGAGGGCGAGGGCCGCCTCCTCGTGCAGGACCGGCGCCTGGAGGAAGACCTCACGGCACACGGCCGTGATGATCGGCAGGATCATCACGGCCAGCACCAGGCTGACACTGAGGATCACGCGCGGCGGATCGGACGCGGGCCCGGCGAAGGGCGGGAACCAGCCGAAGTTGTCGGCCAGCCAGGCCCAGGCGGGCTGCAGCTTCGGGATCAGCCAGAGGCCGCCCCAGAGCCCGTAGACGACGCTCGGGATCGCCGCGAGCAGGTCGATCACGTAGCCCAGGGTGTTCGCGAGCCGGCGCGGCGCGTAGTGCGAGATGAACAGCGCGATGCCGACCGAGAGCGGCATCGAGATGATGAGCGCGATCGCCGCTGCGAGCAGCGTCCCCCAGACCAGCGGGCCGATGAACTGCAGCAGGCTCTGCCCCTCCGGGAACCAGTTGATCTTCTCGGAGAGCTCGCCCGACCGGGCCGACATTGCGGGCCAGGCCCGGATGATGAGGAAGACGGCGACGGCGGCGAGGACCGCCAGGATCAGCGCACCGGCGCCGGTGGCGGTCCATCGGAACGCTCGTCCGGCAAAGCCCTCCATCGACTTCCGACGCACGACCGGTTCGGCCGGCGGCGTCGGCGCCGATCGCGTGCTGCTCGTGCTGGTTGTCACAAGGTCTCCGAGGACGGCGCAGACAAGGTCAGATGTTCAGGAACACTCGAGGTTACGGCGCTCGGGTGCAAGACCCCAACCGGTGGCCGCCCCGCCCCTGTCGGGAGTGGTGCGGCCACCGGTCGGCAAGGTCGCTGGATCAGGCGGCGGCCTTGATGGTGTCGATCGCGGCCTGGACCTCAGCGGCAAGCTCAGCCGAGATCGGAGCCGAGCCGGCGGCGCTGGCCGAGGCGGTCTGCCCCTCGTCGCTGACGACGTAGCTGAGGAAAGCCTTGACGAGCGCGGCGTCGTTCGCATCCGCGTAGACCGTGCAGGCGATCTCGTAGGTCGTCAGGACCAGCGGGTAGGCGTCAGCCTCGGTCGTGTTGCGGTCGATCTTGATCGCGATGTCGGTCGGGATGCGACCTTCGACGCGAGGTGAGGCGTCGACGGCGATGGCCGCGCCCTCCGGGGAGTGCCCGACCCACGCGTCGCCGACCTTGATCTTCGCGGTGCCGAGCTCGCCCACCTTGGAGGAGTCCGCGTACGTGATCGTGCCGTTGCCACCCTGGACGGTCTGGATGACGCCCGAGGTGCCCTGGGCCGACTGCCCACCGGCCACCGGGAACACGCCGTCAGCCTTGTAGGGCCACGCATCCGGTGCCGTGCTGGCGAGGTAGTCCGTGAAGTTCTTGGTGGTACCCGAGTCGTCCGAGCGGTTGACCGGCGAGATCGCCAGGTCCGGGAGCGTCACGCCGGGGTTGTCCGCAGCGATCTCGGCAGCGTTCCAGTTGGTGATCTTCTGGTCGAAGATGCCCGCGATGACGGCCGGGGAGAGGTTGAGCTCCTTGACGCCCTCGAGGTTGAAGACGACCGCGATCGGGCTGATGTAGGTCGGCAGGTTGATGGCCTGGCCGCCGACGCACGTCTCCTTGGAGGTCTCGATCTCCTCGTCGGAGAGCGCGGCGTCCGAACCGGCGAACTGGACCCCACCCTCGAGGAACTGGGTGCGGCCACCACCGGAACCGACCGGGTCGTAGTTGACGTTGACGCTCGGGTTCGTCGCCTGGAACCCGGCTCGCCAGGCTTCCATCGCCGACTCCTGCGCGCTGGAGCCGGCGGCGTTCAGGTCGCCGCTCAGGTCGGACGCAGCGGCCGTGTCGGTGCCGGCAGTTGCCGCATCGCCGGTGGCGTTGTCCGAACCGCACGCTGCGAGCGAGATGGCGAGGGCACCGGTGAGGGCGACCGCCCCGACGCGGCGGTGGAGGGAGAGCTTCACGTTGGTTCGTCCTGTCGTCGAAGGGCGGCGCATCGGTTGTGCGCTGCTGCTCCTGACCGTAGGGATCTCAGGTGACCAGGTGGGCGGACGAAGATGAACGGAGAGTGAACGATGGTCGACGGAAGCCGGTCGGTGCCGCGACGCACGTCACATCCCGCGAGCCGATCCCGCGCGTCACGACGCGAGCCGATCCCGCGCGTCACGACGCGACGTCGTCCATCAGCTTGTAGCCCAGCCCACGGATGGTCAGCAGCAGCTGCGGGCTCGCCGGGTGCGGTTCGATCTTGGCGCGCAGGCGCTTGACGTGGACGTCGAGGGTCTTGGTGTCGCCCACGTAGTCCGAGCCCCACACCCGATCGATCAGCTGGGTGCGGGTGAGGACGCGGCCCGCGTTGCGCAGCAGCAGCTCGAGCAGCTCGAACTCCTTGAGCGGCAGCGGCACCCGCGCGCCATCCACCTCGACGGTGTGCCGGTCGACGTCCATCCGGATCCGGCCGACCTCGATCGCGCCGTCGTCACCGTCCTCCTCGACCACGCCGTGGCGGCGGCGGAGCACCGCGCGCACGCGGGCGACGAGCTCGCGGTACGAGTACGGCTTGGTCACGTAGTCGTCGGCGCCGATCTCGAGGCCGACCACCTTGTCGATCTCGTTGTCCTTCGCCGTCAGCATGATCACCGGGACGTCACCGCGCACCCGCAGCTGTCGGCAGACCTCGATGCCCGACAGGCCGGGCAGCATCAGGTCGAGCAGCACGAGGTCCGCCCCGCCGCGGTCGTACTCCACCAGCGCCTCCGGCCCGGTCGCCGCGGTCGCGACCTCGAAACCGTCCTTGGCCAGCTGGTAGGACAGCGGGTCGCGGTAGGACTCCTCGTCCTCCACGAGCAGGATGCGCGTCACGCATCCACCTCCTCAGATCGGGTGCCGGATTCCCCGGCAGGGGTGAGCTGGCCGGGCGGCGGGAGCTGCGCGGCGGGCAGGCGGAGGGTGAACGTCGAGCCACGACCGGGCTGCGACCAGATCGAGACGTCGCCCCCGTGGTCGGCGGCCACATGCTTGACGATGCTCAGGCCGAGACCGGTACCGCCCGTGTCGCGCGAGCGGGCCGGGTCGACCCGGTAGAACCGTTCGAAGACCCGCTCCTGGTCGGCCTTGCCGATGCCGATGCCCTGGTCGACGACGGCGATCTCGACGAGATCTCCGGTGCGCTGCAGCCCGACGCCGACATGGGTCCCGGCACCGGAGTACGCGACCGCGTTGTCGAGCAGGTTGCGCACCGCGGTCACCAGCAGGGCGTGACCGCCGTAGACGGTCAGGCCGGTGGTTCCGCCGGCATCGATCGTGATCTGCTTCGCCGCCGCCGTCGTGCGAGCCCGGTCGACCGCCTCGGCGACGACCTCGTCGACGTCGACCAGGTTCATCGCGCCGAGCGCCCCGGCCTGCAGCCGGGAGAGCTCGATGATCTCGTGCACCAGGGCCGACAGCCGGGCCGACTCCCGCTGCATCCGGCCGGCGAACCGGCGGACGGCCTCGGGGTCGTCGGCGGCGGCCTCGACGGTCTCGGCGAGCAGCGCGAGCGCTCCGACCGGGGTCTTGAGCTCGTGCGAGACGTTCACCACGAAGTCCCGGCGGATGGCCTCGACCCGCCGGGCCTCCGTCCGGTCCTCCACGAGCACCAGGAGGCGGTGGGGCCCGATCTGCGCGACGCGGACCTGCACCATGATCGTGCCGCGCCCCACCGGGCCGCGCGGGAGCTCGAGCTCCTCGTCGCGGATCACGCCTCGATGTCGGACGTCGTCGATGAGGTCGAGGACGGGCAGGGGCGCGATGCGGCCGTCCCGCACGATCCCGAAGGCGTAGGCCGGCGCGCTGGCCCGGAGCACGACCCCGTCGTCGTCGACCACGACCACGGCCGACCGGAGCACGGCGAGCACTCGGACGAGACTCTCGTCGAGCACCGGTTCCGGCTGCGGGGGGATGGTGTGCTGCACCCGCTCGCTGTACTTGAAGGAGAGCGCAGCGGCGACCCCGACGAGCAGGCCCAGCAGGCCGGCCACCACGATGTCGATTTCGTTCACGCGGTCAGACTACGGTTCCCCTTGGGGACTCGTACGCCATCCGGGGCACCCCACCGCGTGGCCCCCCCACTGTTCATCTGTGGTCCGGGCTACGTTCATCCGGGGCTGACAGCCTGAGCGTCGCCATAGAGAAGAGGTACGCATGCGCAAGATATTCAATGCCGAGCTCACCCAGCTCGGTTCCGACCTGGCCGAGATGAGCCGTCTGGTCGAGGTGGCGATCAGCAACGCCGGGACCGCCCTGATGACCGGGGACCTCCGGATGGCCGAGGCCGTCATCGTCGCGGACGAGGCGATCGACTCCCTGGAGCGGGAGCTGGACACCAGGTGCGTGCACCTGCTCGCCCAGCAGGCGCCCGTCGCCACGGACCTGCGCGTCATCGTGACCGCGCTGCGGATGGCTTCGACCCTCGAACGGATGGGGGACCTGGCCCGGCACGTCGCGCAGATCTCACGCCGCAGCTATCCGCGCCTCGCCGTCCCGGAGCCGCTGTCGGGCACGTTCTCGGAGATGAACGCGGCCGCCGTCCGGGTCGCCCAGCGGACCACGACGCTGCTCGAGACGCACGACCTCGATCTCGCGACCAGCATCGAGAGCGACGACGACCTGCTCGACCACCTCCACGAGGACACGTTCACCGCGCTGCTCGGCGGCACGTGGACCGGAAGCTCGCAGGAGACCGTCGACACGACCCTGCTCAGCCGGTACTACGAGCGGTTCGGGGACCACGGCGTCTCCATCGCCCGCCGGATGGTGTACCTCGTCACCGGCGAGTTCCTCGAGGACGGCAGCCCGGTCCACTGACCCAAGGAGGCAGGCGTGGTCACCTCGCCCGGTGAGCCGGTCCGTCAGCTCCGGCTCGTGCTCACGGTCGACGACGTCGCGGCCGCGGTCGCGTTCTACTCGGACGCGCTCGGCCTGCCCGAGTCCGCGGCGTTCGCGGACCCGGAGGGCCGGGTCGTCATCCTCGAGGCGGGACGCGCGACCCTCGAGATCGCGGACGCACCGCACGCCGCGTTCGTCGACCGCGTCGAGGGGGTCGATCCCGGCCGCGCGGTCGACCGGATCCGGGTCGCGTTCGAGGTCACCGATGCCGCCGGGGCGACCCGGCGGCTCGAGGCGGCCGGTGCCCGCGTGGTCGCCGAGCCCGTCCGCACCCCGTGGGACTCGCTCAATGCCCGGCTCGACGGACCCGAGGGGCTCGCCCTGACGGTCTTCGAGGAGCTGGACGACCCGACCCGCCCGGACGGGCCCGCCTGAACGCCCGAGCGCCGACGTCCTGGGCAGGACGTCGGCGCTCGGTTCAGCAGCAGGTCAGGGGCGTTCTCGGCAGGCCTACTTGCCCTGGTTGGCGACGGCGGCGATCGACGCGGCGGCCGCGTCGGCGTCGAGGTACCGGCCACCGGCGACGGTCGGCTTGAAGTTCTCGTCGAGCTCGTACACCAGCGGGATGCCGGTCGGCACGTTGAGGCCCGAGATGGTCTCGTCGTCGATCCCGTCGAGGTGCTTGATGATCGCGCGCAGCGAGTTGCCGTGCGCGGCGACCAGGACGATCTTGCCGGCCTCGAGGTCCGGGATGATGTCGGACTCCCAGTACGGCAGCGCACGCGTGAGGACGTCCTTGAGGCACTCCGACTTCGGGGTCGGCTCGCCGGCGTAGCGCACGTCGGCGTCCTGCGAGAACTCCGAGCCGGCCGCGAGCTCGGGCGGCGGCACGTCGTACGAACGACGCCAGAGCATGAACTGCTCCTCGCCGAACTCGGCCCGCACCTGCTTCTTGTCCTTGCCCTGCAGGGCGCCGTAGTGGCGCTCGTTCAGGCGCCAGCTGCGCTTGACCGGGATCCAGTGCCGGTCAGCGGCATCGAGGGCGAGGTTCGCCGTCGTGATCGCGCGACGCAGCAGCGACGTGTGCACGACGTCGGGCAGGATGCCTGCCTCGGTCAGCAGCGAGCCGCCGCGAATCGCCTCGGCGATCCCCTTCTCGGAGAGGTTGACGTCCACCCAGCCGGTGAACAGGTTCTTTGCGTTCCACTCGCTCTCGCCGTGGCGGAGCAGTACAAGGGTGTAGGTCATGCGATGCATCCTGCCGCACACGGCCGACGGGTGCACGGGACCAACGGTCCGTGGACGCGGCTGGACGGGACCGGGCCCGGGCAGGCTCAGCCGCGGCGGCGCTGGGCTGCGAGGGCGTAGACCTTGAGCACCTGCTCGGCCGCGGCGTCCCAGCCCAGGCCTGCCCCGGCCCGCCGCGCGCCGCGTGCGAGCACGAGTCGGCCGGCGTCGTCCGCGAGCAGGTCCGCGAGCGCATCGGCCCAGTCGGCCGGGTCGTGCGAGGGCACGAGTCGGCCGGTGACGCCGTCCTGCACCACGCTGCGCAGCCCGCCGATCGCCGCGGCCACGACGGGTGTGCCGCTCGCCTGCGCCTCAGCGGCCACCAGCCCGAACGACTCGCTGCGCGAGGGCATCGCGACGAGATCGACCGCCCGGAACCAGTCCGCGAGCTCGGCGCGGGGCACCGGCGGGCGGAACAGGACCTGCTGCCCGACGCCGCTCACCGTGGCCAGGCCCCGCAGCTCGCGCAGGGCGGTGGGCCGCCCGCTCGGGCCGCCGAGCACGACGAGCACCGGCACGGGGCGGCCCGTCGCGGCGAGGACGGCCAGGGCGCGGACGAGCACGTCGGGCGCCTTGAGCGCCTGGATGCGGCCGGCGAACAGCACGATCGGGACGCCGGTGGGCAGGCCGAGTCGCTCGCGGAGCCGGTCGACGCCGTCGGCGCTCGGGCTGGCCGGGTGGAACAGGTCGAGGTCGACACCGGGGGCGACGACGTGCAGCGACGCCGGGTCGGCGCCGTACAGGTCGACGAGGTCGCCGGCCTCCTGCGCGGTGTTCGCGACGAGCGCGTCCGCTGCGGCGACCACCTGCTCCTCGCCGATCACGCGACCGGCCGGCTCGGGCGTGTCACCGGGGGCGAGCGCGGCGTTCTTGACCTTCGCGAGGGTGTGCATGGTGTGCACGAGCGGGACGTCCCAGCGGTCGGCGGCCAACCAGCCGACCTGGCCCGAGAGCCAGTAGTGCGAGTGGACGACGTCGTAGTAGCTGGCCGCACGACCGGCCTCGGTGCGCAGCACCCCGGCGGTGAAGGCGCACAGCTGGCCGGGCAGGTCGTTCTTGTCCAGCCCCTCGAACGGGCCGGCCGGGATGTGCCGCACGAGGACGCGCGCATCGCCGCCGTCGAGCTCGACGAGGTCCGGCTGGAGCGACGACGTCGCCCGCGTGAAGATCTCCACCCGGGCGCCGGCGCGGGCCAGCGCCCGGGACAGGTCCGTGACGTAGACGTTCAGCCCGCCGGCGTCGCCGGTTCCCGGCTGGTCGAGCGGGGAGGTGTGCACCGAGAGCATGGCCACGCGGGGCTGCTCAATGCTCACGGTCACTCGCTCGTCTCGGTTCAGAACTCACGTGTCTTGCAGAACACCGGTCTCTCGGAACTCGCCGGCTCTCGGGGGCAGGCGCGCCGCGTGTCGCCGCGTGCGCCGGTCTTCACGTCCGCGCGAATGTCTCCCGCGAATGCCTCCGGCGTCGGGCGCAGAATGTCGGGCACTCGAACCTCCCGAACGGCTCCACAAGCTCCCGAGCGACTCCACAGGCACAACACTCCCGCACCCGCAGTTCATCCCGCCCCGCCCCTCTCACCTGTCTGCCCACCCCCCCACCGGACCCTTCGCGCCGCGAGTGCGGGCGATCAGTCCCTGCCGAGAGCTCCCGAAAAGCGGTTCGGCCGCACTCGCCGCCCACGGACCCCGTGGCTGGGAGCCGATCAGACGTTGCCCGCGAGTGCGGGCGATCAGTCCCCGCCGAGAGCTCCCGAACAGCGGTTCGGCCGCACTCGCCGCCCTCGGTCCCAGGGCGAGCCCGAACAGGTCCGGTTTCCAGAGGATCTGGTGCGGATCGGGCGCAGATTTCCCGGGAAACCGTCGGCGCGGGGACGGTCAGATCGCCGGGACGACGCAGGCCGGTGCCGGGATCGGGATCGAAGCCGATCCGACCGGGGCGGTGAGGGTGGTGGGGCCGGTGGGCGCGGTGGGTCGGTGGAGGGCGGTGATGGTGTCGGAGTGCTGGTTGGCGACCAGGGGGACGCCGTCGACCACCGCGAAGTGCCGCGGCCAGGAACCACCGGCCGGGACCTCGGCGACCGGCGCCAGCAGCCCGGTGCGCGGGTCGACCTCAAATTCCGCCAGCACGTCCGCACCTCGCACAGACACGAGCAGACGGTCCGCGCCGAGCACCACGTGCGCCGGCAGCGACACCGTGGGCGCGGCGGCGGACGACGGCACCGGCACCGGCACCACGCTCGCGGCGTCGGCCGCCTCCGGCACCACGCTCGCGGCGTCGCCCCGCTCCGGCACCACGGTCGCGGCGTCGCCCCGCTCCGGCACCACGGTGTGTCGGTCGCTGTCCGGCTCCGGCAGGTCGGCCGGGTGGTCGCGGGGCGACGAGCCGCAGGCGGGCAGGGTCTGGATCAGGGTCGCCGTCGCGCTCTCGCCGTCCCAGCGGAGCACGCGCACGGTCACGTCGAGCTCGCCGACCAGGTAGATCACGCCGTCCGGACGGTCGACCTCGGTCGTCGGGCTCGTCCGCACGGCGAGGTGTCGCGGGCCCGTGCCGGGTGGCAGGGTCGCCGCGATGCCGTCCGGGGTCAGCCGTCCGTCGATCGCGATGCGGTAGCGGCGCAGCTCGTCGGTGCCGAGGTCGGCCACGAGCAGGTGCGCGCCGCCGGGGGCGAACGCCGCGGAGTGCGCGTGCGGGGCCTCCTGGCGGTCGGCGTCGGGCCCGGAACCGGAGTGCGTGAGCACCTGGACGGGACCGCCGGCGGCGATCGTGGCGCGCGCGAAGCTGCCGTCGACGTCCAGCGGCAGCACCCCGACCGAGCCTGAGCTGTAGTTCGTGACGTACAGGGTGCGCATGTCCGGGGCGAGCAGGAGGTGACAGGGGTCGGCGCCGCCGGACGACACCACCGCGAGCGCGCCGAGCCGCCCGTCGGGTCCCGCTGCGAAGGCGGTGACGGTGCCCGCCGCCTGCTCGCCGACCGCGTACAGCACGCGTCCGCCGGGGTGGGTCGCCAGGAACGACGGCGCGGGGGTCGTCGCGGCGAGGACCGGGCCGGCGGCGGTGGGGCCCGGGAGCGCGACGCCGAGCGCGCCGAGCGCGACCCGCCAGATGCCCTCGCCGAGCCCGGCGGGCGTGCCCGCACCGGCCTCGGGGTAGGTGCCGATCCACACCGTCCTCGGGCTGCTGGTTTGCGGGGTGCTCGGCTGCGGGGTGCTCGGCTGCGGGGTGCTCGGCTGCGGGGTCGTCGGCTGCGGGGTCGTGAACGGCGGCGTGGTCACGGTCGCCGATCCTACGACCGCCGACCCCGGCGCGGCCACGTGTGAGACCTCGTGCGGGCGATCCCCCGCCACGGGTCTGACACGCGACCGGGCGCGAGGCCGGCCGCCGTCGGGCAAGGTCTGCGTCAGCGGCCGCCGACGCGGCGCTTGTTGACCAGGTCGAACGCGACGGCGAGCAGGAGCACGAGGCCCTTGATCGCCTGCTGCCAGGCCGGGTCGACCGCCATGATCGACAGGCCCATGTTGAGCACGCCCATGATGAGCGCACCGATGATCGCGCCCGAGATCCGGCCGATGCCGCCGGTGACCGCGGTGCCACCGATGAAGCAGGCCGCGATCGCGTCGAGCTCGTAGTTCATCCCGGCGGCTGCGACTGCGGCCCCGGCCCGGGACGTGGTCACGATGGCGGCGATGCCGGCCAGGACGCCCATGTTCACGAAGATCATGAAGTTGACCTTGCGGGTGTTCACGCCGGAGAGGATCGCCGCGTGCAGGTTGCCGCCGATCGCATAGACGTGCCGGCCGAAGACTGTCCGGCCCATCACGAAGCTGTAGGCGATGATGAGCGCGCCGACGATGAGCAGCACGATCGGGGAGCCGCCGCGGCTGCCCGACAGGATCCAGGTGAGCCCACCGATGAGCGCCGAGAAGATCACCAGCTTGGCGACCATGGCCCCGAGCGGCTCGGTGCGGAGCCCGTGCTTGAGGAGCGTGCGCCGCGTCCGGATCTGGCTGAGGACGAGGGCGGCGATCGTGACAGCACCCAGGACCAGCGTGACGACGTCTCGGTTCGCCACGAAGCCGAGCGCGTTCGGCAGCGATCCGTTCGAGATCTTCACGAAGCCCTCCGGGAACCCGGCGACCGTGACCCCGACGATGATGACCGCCAGACCGCGGAAGATGAGCATGCCCGCCAGCGTGACGATGAAGGCCGGTATCCCGACGTAGGCCACCCAGTACCCCTGCCAGGCGCCGACGAGCGCGCCGAGCGCGATGCCGGCGAGGACCGCCAGGAACCACGGCAACCCCATATCCTTCATCAGGAGGGCGACGACCCCACCGATGAACGCGACCACCGACCCGACCGACAGGTCGATGTGACCGGCGACGATCACGATGACCATCCCGATGGCGAGAATCATCACGTACGCGTTCTGCTGGACCAGGCTTGCCACGTTGTTCGGCAGCAGGAGCTTGCCGTCCGTGAGGACCTGGAACAGCAGCACGATGACGATCAGCGCGCCGATGATCCCGTACTGACGGAGGCTGCCGCCCAAGGACTTCTTCAGCATGTTCGCCGTGCTGGAGCCCGACGGGCTGCCGGTCGGCGCGGTGGTGGTCGTCCCGCTGGTGCTCATCGGACTGCTTCCTTCTCCATGGTCATGAGGTGCATGAGCGACTCCTGGTTGGCCTCGGCCCGGGTGAGCTCGCCGGTGATCCGTCCCGTCGACAGCGCGTAGATCCGGTCGCAGATGCCGAGGAGCTCCGGAAGCTCCGACGAGATGAAGATGACGGCCTTCCCCGAGTCGGCGAGGGCGTTGATGATCGTGTAGATCTCGTACTTCGCGCCGACGTCGATCCCGCGGGTCGGCTCGTCCAGGATCAGCACGTCGGGGTCGGTGAAGACCCACTTGGACAGCACGACCTTCTGCTGGTTGCCACCCGAGAGGGTGCCGGTGATGACGTCGACCGACGGCGCCTTGATGTTCATGTCGGTGCGGAACTTCCCGGCGATGCGCGACTCTCCGCTGGCGTCCATGACGCCCCACCGGGCGACCTTGCCGAGCGCCGAGGCGGTGATGTTGCGCTTGATGTCGGAGAGCAGATTGAGGCCGTACTTCTTGCGGTCCTCGGTCGCGTAGGCGATGCCGTGGCGGATGGCCTGACCCACGCTGTGGGTCTGGATCTCCTTGCCGTCCTTGATCAGCCGGCCGCTGATGTGGGCACCGTAGGTCCGCCCGAAGATGCTCATCGCGAGCTCCGTCCGGCCGGCTCCCATCAGCCCCGCAAGGCCGATGATCTCGCCGCGTCGGACGTGAAGGTTGGCGTGGTCGACCACGACGCGGGTCGTGTCGATCGGGTGGTGCACGGTCCAGTCCTCGACCCGGAACACCTCCGCACCGATGTTCGGCGTCCGCTCGGGGAACCGGTGGTCGAGCGAGCGCCCGACCATCGCACGGATGATCTGCTCCTCGCTGACCGGCGTGGCACCGCGCATGTCGAGCGTCTCGATCGTCTGGCCGTCGCGGATGACCGTGGTCCGGTCGGCGATGGCGGCGATCTCGTTCAGCTTGTGGGAGATGATGATCGACGTGATCCCATGGCCCTTGAGGCTGCGGATGAGGTCGAGCAGGTGCGCACTGTCCTCGTCGTTCAGGGCCGCCGTCGGCTCGTCGAGGATGAGCAGCTTGACCCGCTTGGACAGCGCTTTGGCGATCTCCACGAGCTGCTGCTTGCCGACCCCGATGTCGACGATCTTCGTGTCCGGGCTCTCGTCCAGGCCCACCCGGGCGAGCAGCTTTGCTGCTTCCGAGTTGGTCGCGTTCCAGTCGATGACACCGCGCGTCTGCTGCTCGTTGCCGAGGAAGATGTTCTCGGCGATCGAGAGGTAGGGACTCAGCGCGAGCTCCTGGTGGATGATCACGATCCCGCGATGCTCGCTGTCCCGGATGTTGCGGAACTCGCAGGGCTCGCCCTCGAAAAGGACGTCGCCCTCGTAGGACCCGTGCGGGTAGACCCCGGACAGGACGTTCATCAGAGTCGACTTGCCGGCCCCGTTCTCCCCGCAGATCGCGTGCACCTCCCCGCGAGAGACCTCCAGGGTCACGTCCTGCAGGGCCTTGACGCCAGGGAACGTCTTGGTGATGCTCCGCATCTCCAGAATGGTGTTCTGACTCGACATGTCATCTCGCAGTCGTCGGCTCGGGTGGGGACGGCGGGGGCCCGCGATCGGGTCTCTGCGGCGTGATCCGCTGCAGAGACCCGATCGCCGACCCGACGCGCGGATCAGGAACTACAAGCCGAGATCGCTGGCCTCGTAGAAGCCCGAGTCCACGAGCAGGGGCTGGACCGTCTCCTTGACGACGACGACCGGCGGCAGCAGGTAGGTCGGGACGACCTTGTTGCCGTTGTCGTAGGTCTCGGTGTCGTTGACCTCGACCTCCTCGCCCTTGACCATCTGGTCGACCATCTTGGCGACCTGGTCACCGAGGGTGCGAGTGTCCTTCCAGACCGTCATGGCCTGCTTGTCGGCCAGCATGTTCATCACGTTGGCCTGGTCGCCGTCCTGTCCCGTCACCAGCGGCCAGTCCGCACCGACCGTGTAGCCGGAGCCTTCGAGCGCCTGCTCGATACCCAGCGCGAGCGAGTCGTTCGGGGAGAGCACGACGTCGACCTTGCCGGTCGCGTAGAACGAGTTGAGCCGGTTCTGCATCTCCGACTGCGCGGTGTCGGACGACCAGCCCTGGACACCGATGCTCGCCCACTCGTCGTTGCTCGCCGGGGCCTTGCCGGACGCGACGACCAGCTTGCCGGACTCGACGTAAGGGCTCAGGACGTCCCAGGCGCCGGAGAAGAAGAACTTCGCGTTGTTGTCGTCCGGCGAACCGGCGAACGGCTCGAGGTTGAACGGGCCTGCGGCGTTCTTCAGGTCGAGGGCCTCCTCGATGAACTGCCCCTGGAGCTGGCCGACCTCGTAGTTGTCGAACGTCGCGTAGTAGTCGACGTTGTCGGTGCCGTTGATCAGGCGGTCGTACGCCACGATCTTGATCCCGCGGCCCGCAGCGTCGGCAAGCACGGGCGCGAGCGCCGTGCCGTCGATCGAGGCGACCACGATGACCGCGGGGTCCTGGTTGATGATGTTCTGGAGCTGGGTGATCTGCTGGTCGACCTTGTTGTCGGCGTACTGCAGCGTGGTCTCGTAGCCGGCCTCCTGGAGGAGCTCCTCGAGGTGGGCGCCGTCCTTGTTCCAGCGCTCGAGGCTCTTCGTCGGCATCGCGATGCCGATCAGCTCTCCGCCTGCCGCCGCTTCCTCCCCGGCAGTGGTCTCGTCGTCGCCCGCAGTCGTGCGCTCGCTGCTGCAGGCCGTCATGCCGACCACCATGAACGCGAGCCCTGCTACGGCCGCGACGACCTTGGTTCGTTTGAGTGACATCGTTGTCTGCCCCTTCGCATCATCGACCGGACCACCCGGCCGGCACAGCAGGTGCCTCGTCGCACCCTCTCGGGGGAGGCTCGAGAACCCTCGCGGGGCCAAGGCCCCGGTCTCCCCCACCGATCTCGTTCGACGAGATCGATTTGTTGTCGACTCGAACTTATAGCCGCCTGCGGACCGTCGCAACCACTCGACCCGTTGTCAGCATCACGATCGGGTAACGAACAAATCTCAGTCCGCGGCCACCGGCAACCAGGACCCGGGGTCGGCCACGACCGTCTCGACGACCGCGAGGGCGGCACCGGTCATCGCGGGATACTCGCCCGCGATCGACTCCGTGACGCGCAGCGGCGCCCACGGCGCGAAGATCACGCCGTGCGCGAGCTGGTCGGCGACGGTCGCGTGCACGTACGGGTACAGCGGTGCAAACGTCCCGCCCAGCACGACCTCGTCGACGTCGACCACGTTGGCGACGTTGGCGAGCGCGACCCCGAGCGCCTCCGCGCCGCGCCGCAGGGAGCCGAGCGCCGACGGGTCGCCGGCCGCGGCCGCGTCGGCCAGGTGCGAGATGGGCAGCGACAGGTCGATCCCGGCACCGGCCATCAGGGCGTCCTGGCCCGCGAGGCTCTCGAGCGTGCCCCCGGCTGCCCCTCGCTCCCCGAACGGGTCGACGACCATGTGGCCGATCTCCCCGCTCCACCCGTGCCGACCGCGGAAGATCTCGCCGTTGAGCACGATCGCGCCGCCGATGCCGACCTCACCCGAGACATAGACGAAGCTCGCCGGCCCGCCGGCCCGCCGGACGTGCGCCTCGGCGCGGGCCGCGAGGTTCGCCTCGTTCGCGAGGTGCGGCGGGAAGCCGGCGAGCACCGGGTGCGAGGTCATCAGCGCGACCACGTCGACGTCGCGCCAGCCCAGGTTCGGCGCGACCCGCAGCGGCCCGGTGATCCGGTCGACGAGGCCGGGCAGCGCGAGCGCGGTCCCTGCGATCCGGACGCCGTCGGCGATCAGGGCCGCGATCGTCCGGTCGGCGATGCGGGCGAGCCGGTCGAGCACGACGACGGGATCGCTGCGCCGGAAGTCACCGAGCTCGATCCGCTCGATGAGCACGCGACCGGCGATGTCGACCGCGCGGACGCCGATGTAGTCGACGTTGACCTCCATGCCCACTCCCGCCACGGTCCCCCGCGCCGGGACGAGCGGCACGGCCGGCCGGCCGGCCCGGACCGCAGCGGGCGGGTCGAGCTCACGCACGAGATCCGCCTCGATCAGCAGGTCGACGAGCCCGGACACGGTGGCGCGCGCCAGGCCGGTGGCGGCGGCGATGCCCGCGCGGGACACTGGGGTCTGCGCGTCGAGCACCTGGCGCAGCGCGAGGCTGAGGTTGTGCTCGCGAAGACCCGCCTGTCGGGCAGCGCGGCCACCCCCCGAGACCTGCCGCGTGCGGGTAGGTGCGGGGCTCGGGCCAGCGTCCGGCGCGGACCCACCGGACCTGATCTGGTGCGCGGTCCGCGGGGAGAAGTCGTCGTCGGCCATGGCTTGACCCTAGCCCGAAGGCCGGATAAGTTCATGCATACAACAAATCTCGACGAGGAGAGTTCGATGACCCCCACGCCCACCCCCGCAGACAAGTTCTCCTTCGGTCTCTGGACCGTCGGCTGGGAGGCCCGCGACCAGTTCGGCGAGGCCACCCGACCGTGGCTCGACCCGGTCGAGTCCGTGCACCAGCTGGCCAAGCTCGGCGCGAGCTACGTGACGTTCCACGACGACGACGTCGTCCCGTTCGGCTCCGACGCCGCGACCCGCGACAAGATCCTCGCCCGCTTCAAGGCTGCCCTGGACGAGACCGGCGTCAAGGTCGAGATGATCACGACCAACACGTTCACCCACCCGATCTTCAAGGACGGCGCGTTCACCTCGAACGACCGCCGGGTGCGCCGCTACGGCCTGCGCAAGGTCGTCCGCAACGTCGACCTGGCCGCCGAGCTCGGCGCCGAGACGTTCGTCATGTGGGGCGGCCGCGAGGGCGCCGAGTACGACAGCGCCAAGGACCTCAAGGCCGCGCACGACCGCTACCGCGAGGGCATCGACACCGTCGCCGCGTACATCAAGGAGCAGGGATACGGGCTGAAGATCGCCATCGAGCCCAAGCCGAACGAGCCCCGCGGCGACATCATCCTGCCGACGGTCGGCAGCGCGCTGGCCTTCATCGCCGAGCTCGAGCACGGTGACATCGTCGGGGTGAACCCGGAGACCGGGCACGAGCAGATGGCCGGCCTGAACTACACGTCGAGCATCGCGCAGGCGCTGTGGGCCGACAAGCTCTTCCACATCGACCTCAACGGGCAGAAGTCCATCAAGTACGACCAGGACCTCGTGTTCGGCCACGGCGACCTGTTCTCCGCGTTCGGGACCGTCGACCTCCTGGTCAACGGGTTCCCCAGCGGCGGCCCGCGCTACGACGGCCCGGTCCACTTCGACTACAAGCCCTCGCGCACCGAGAGCTTCACGGGCGTGTGGGACTCCGCGGCCGCGAACATGAGCGCCTACCTGCTCCTCAAGGAGCGGGCGCTCGCGTTCCGCGCCGACCCCGAGGTCCAGGCGGCTCTCGAGGAGGCCGGCGTGTTCGACCTCGCCGTCCCGACCCTCGCCGAGGGCGAGACCCTGGCCGACCTGGTCGCGGACACCTCGGCGTACGAGGACCTCGACATCGACGCCGTGGCCGAGCGGGGCTTCGGCTTCATCCGGCTCAACCAGCTGGCCCTCGAGCACGCCCTGGGTGCCCGCTGACCGTTGTTCTCCACCGGCGGTGTCAGACCCCGCGTGAGCCCCGGCCCGCGCGGGGTCTGACACCGCTTTTCTCGTTCTCTCGCCGTGACTGATGTGGAAGGAACTGCAGCAATGACGCTGGTCGCCGGAGTGGACTCGTCCACCCAGTCGTGCAAGGTCGTGATCCGGGACGCCGAGACCGGTGCGCTCGTCCGCTCGGGTCGGGCAGCCCACCCCGATGGCACCGAGGTGGAGCCGGAGCGCTGGTGGGAGGCGCTGCAGGCGGCAGTGGCCGACGCCGGCGGGCTCGCCGACGTCGCCGCCCTCGCCGTGGGCGGGCAGCAGCACGGCATGGTGACCCTGGACCCGGACGGGGCCGTCGTGCGCCCCGCGCTGCTGTGGAACGACACCCGGTCCGCGGGCGCGGCGCGTGACCTCGTGCTCGAGCTCGGCGACGGTGACCCGGAGGCCGGCGCGGCCGCGTGGGCCAAGGCCATCGGCTCCGTCCCGGTCGCCTCGCTCACGGTGACCAAGCTGCGCTGGCTGCGCGACGCCGAGCCGCAGAACGCGGCCCGGGTCGCGGCGGTCGCCCTGCCGCACGACTGGCTGACCTGGCGGCTCGCCGGCCACGGACCGGGTGCGGGCGCGGCGACGGATGCCGCGGCCGATGCGGCGGCGCTCGCCGCCCTGACGACCGATCGGTCGGACGCGTCCGGGACCGGGTACTGGTCACCGATCACCGACGGGTACCGGACCGATCTGCTCACCCTCGCCCTCGGGCACGACGCCGTCCTCCCCCGGGTGATCGGTCCCGGTGAGCGGGCCGGGACGACTCCGGCCGGGGCGGTCCTGGGCGCAGGTGCGGGTGACAACGCCGCGGCCGCCCTCGGGATGGGCATGGTCGAGGGGGACGTCGCGGTGTCTCTCGGCACCTCCGGGGTGGTCTCGGCGATCTCGGCGACCTCGACGGCAGACCCGAGCGGACTCGTCACCGGGTTCGCGGACGCCACGGGCGCCTTCCTCCCGCTCGCCTGCACGCTCAACGCCTCCCGGGTGCTCGACGCCGCCGCCCGGATGCTCGGCGTCGACCACGACGAGCTCAGCACGCTGGCACTGTCCGCCCCGGCGGGCGCCGACGGGCTCGTGCTCGTCCCGTACCTCGAGGGCGAGCGCACCCCCAACCGGCCGGAGGCGACCGGTGCCCTGCACGGGATGCGGTTGGCCAACACCACGCCGGCGCACCTGGCCCGCGCGGCGGTGGAGGGCATGCTCTGCGGCCTGGCCGACGGCCTCGAGGCGCTGCGGGCCCAGGGCGTGCCCGTGCGCCGCGTGTTCCTCATCGGCGGCGGGGCGAAGTCCGAGGCCGTCCGTCAGATCGCCCCAGCGGTGCTGGGGGTCGACGTGCTGGTCCCGCCGGCCGGGGAGTACGTGGCGGACGGCGCCGCACGGCAGGCCGCATGGGCGCTCGCGGGCACGGTCCGACCGCCCGAATGGGCCTCGTCGTCGGATGTCCTGACGTTCACCGCCCAGCCCACCCCGCACGTGCGCGACCAGTACGCGGCCGTCCGCGAGCTCACCGCCACCCGTCCGGCCTGACCTGCGGATGGGCCGAAAAAAGCCCGCAACGCCTGAGCGCTGACGTCCGGTCGGGACGTCAGCGCTCAGGCGTTGCGGGTGGGGCTACCCGCTGGCCGAAGTCAGGGGGGACCGCTCACTGCCGGCAGAGCTCAGTGCGCAGCCTCGTAGGCAGCCTTGATGCCGGCCGAGATACGTCCACGCTCGGACACGTTGTGGCCGTTCGCCCGAGCCCACTCGCGAATCGCGGTGGCGTCGCTCGCCCCGCCGGACCGGCGCACGCCGCTGCGTGCCGGGCGACCAGCCGTGCGGCCGCTGAGCTTGCGCGCGTGGCCGACCCACTGGCCGAATCCCTCGCGCAGCTCCCGGGCGTGCTCCGCCGTCAGGTCGATCTCGTAAGAGACGCCATCGAGGGAAAAGGTGACGGTCTCGTCGGCAGTTCCGCCATCGATATCGTCTACAAGTAGAACCTGGACCTTCTGAGCCATCGGATTACCCCTTAATGCTGGATGAAAAACACGTGGCATGCAAAAGCATGACACCTCGACAATCCCCCGTCAAAGTGTAGGCCCCAAGTCCTGTGGATAAGACCAGCCTTTGGTGCGACCAAAGCGCCGCGCGCGAAGGGTGATCTCAGCGCCGATTACTTCGGCGCGTCCCCGGAGTTGCGCGCGATGCGCTCCTCTGCGTCCATCCGCGCAAGTGCCGCACGCTCGGTCCGGTCGGCATTAACAAGTGCCCGGATCGCAAGGTAGAACAGGAAGCCCACGCCCGCAGAGGGGACGAGCGCAGCAACGGCAGTGAGGAACGGGCTCACGCTTTCACCTTTTCGGCTCAGTCAGGCGAGCGGCTTGACCAACGGGAACAAGATCGTCTCACGGACACCAAGGCCGGTCAGTGCCATCAACAACCGGTCTATGCCGAGACCCATGCCACCTGCGGGCGGCATGGCGTACTCCATTGCTGTGAGAAAGTCCTCGTCGACCGCCATCGCCTCGTCGTCGCCGGCCGCGGCCATCAGGGCCTGGGCCTCGAGGCGCTGGCGCTGGATGACGGGGTCGACCAGCTCGGAGTAGGCGGTCGCCAGCTCGAAGCCGCGCACGTACAGGTCCCACTTCTCGACCTTGCCCGCCTCGGTTCGGTGCGCCCGGGTCAGCGGGGAGGTCTCGACGGGGAAGTCGCGCACGAACGTGGGTGCGTAGAGGTGATCCCCCACCAGGTGCTCCCAGACGGCCTCCACGAGCTTCCCGTGATTGGCCTTCTGCGGGTCGACGGCGATGCCGAAGCGATCGGCGTACTTGTGGAGCTCCTCGACCGAGGTCGACGGCGTGATCTCTTCCCCGAGCGCAGCGGAAAGGGAGTCGTACAACCGCAGCTGGGCCCATTCACCACCGAGCTCGTAGTCCTCGCCGCTCGGCAGCGTGATCGTCGTCGTACCGAGGGCGTCCATCGCGGCGGTCTGCACCAGATCGCGGGTGAGCTCGGCCATCGTGTCGTAATCGCCGTACGCCTCATAGGCCTCGAGCGAGGCGAATTCGGGAGAGTGCGTCGAGTCGACGCCCTCATTGCGGAAGTTCCGGTTGATCTCATAGACCCGCTCGACCCCACCGACGACCGCCCGCTTGAGGAACAGCTCCGGCGCGATCCGCAGGTACAGCTCCAGGTCAAAGGCATTCATGTGGGTCGTGAAGGGGCGCGCGGAGGCACCGCCGGCAATCGTGTGCAGCATCGGCGTCTCGACCTCGAGGTACGCGCGGCGGTGCAGATTCTCACGAACCGAGCGCACGACGGCGGCCCGCAATCGCACCATGTCGCGCGCGGCCGGGCGGGCAATGAGATCGACATACCGCTGGCGGACACGGCTTTCCTCGGAGAGGTCCTTGAACAGGACCGGCAACGGCCGCAATGCCTTCGACGCCAGCTGCCACTCGTCGGCGAAGACCGACAGCTCGCCGCGACGCGAGCTGATGACCTTTCCGTGCGCGAACAGGTGATCGCCGAGATCGACGTCGGCCTTGAACGCGGCAAGGGACTCCGCGCCGATCGAGGCCAGGCTGAGCATGATCTGGAGGCGCTCGCCCTCGCCGTCCTGCAGGCTGACGAAGCAGAGCTTGCCGGTGTTGCGCAGGAAGACCACGCGGCCGGCGACCCCGACGACGTCGTCCGTCTCCTGGCCCGACTCGAGGTCGGGGTGCTCCGCGCGCACCTGGGCGATCGTGTGCGTGCGCGGGACGGACACGGGGTAGGCCTGCTGACCGGCGGCGAGGAGCCGCTCCCGCTTGTCCAGCCGCACCTGCATCTGCTCGGGCAGGGAGGCCGTGTCCGCCCCAGCTTCCGGGTCCGGCGAGACGGGACTGGCGTTGCTGGCTGGCGAAGTCACCGGTCGATACTACCGACCGGCGGCGTTGGCAAGCCCGCCAGCCCCGACGGGCGGGCGATTTCCCGCCACCGGGGGCGGGATCAGGACCGCGCGACGAGGTCGAGCGCGAGGTCGAGGATCGGCGAGGAATGGGTGAGGGCGCCGACGGAGAGGTAGTCGACACCGGTCCCGGCGACCTCGGCGGCCCGGTCGAGCGTGAGGTTGCCGGTCGCCTCGAGCTCGACCGGGCCGGTCTCGACCTGACGCGCGCGCACGGCGGCGACCACGCGGGTCAGGAGCGGTGTCGGCATGTTGTCGAGCAGCAGGAACCGCGCGCCCGCGTCCAGCGCCTCGAGCGCCTGGTCGAGGGTGTCCGCCTCGACCTGCACGAGGACGTCGGGGAAGTGCGCGCGCACGGCGGCGACCGCCGCGGCGACCGATCCGGCGGCGACGACGTGGTTGTCCTTGACCATCGCGACGTCGTACAGGCCCATCCGCTTGTTGGTACCGCCGCCGCAGCGCACGGCGTACTTCTCGAGCGCCCGCAGACCGGGGGTGGTCTTGCGGGTGTCGAGGACGGTGGCCCCGGAGCCGGCCAGCGCATCGGCCCACCGCCGGGTGTGGGTCGCGACGCCGGACGCGCGGCTCGCCAGGTTCAACAGGGTGCGTTCGGCCACGAGGAGCACCTGGACCGGGCCGCGCAGGACGGCGAGGAGCTCACCGGCCGCGACCCGGGCGCCGTCGGGCACCAGGAGCTCGACGGTCGCGTCGGGCAGGGCCAGGCGGTCCGCGACCTGGTCGAGCACGTCGGCGACGACCACCAGGCCCGCGACGACGCCGGCCTCGCGCGCCACGAGGTGCGCGACGCCGGTCTCGTCCACCGGCACGGTGGCCTGCGTGGTCACGTCCCGGCCGGGGGCGGCGCCGAGGTCCTCGTCGAGCGCACGTGCGACGGCGCCGCGTATCCAGGCCGGGTCCAGGCCGACGGTCGTCGGGGTCGTCGTCGGGTCGTCAATGGCGCGGGTCGTGCGTGGATCGGTCACCGGACCACGGTATCGGCGTCGGGGTCGGGCACGGGCAGGAGGCGACGGTCCAGCCCCGCCCAGACGGACCCGACGAACGGGGCCAGCGTGACCAGGAGGTAGGTGGCACCGAGGAGGAGGAGGCTCGGCACGAGACCCAGCCCTTCGACCAGGAACCCGGTCGCGAGCGCCCCGACGGGCATCGCTGCCCAGCAGCCGGCGTCGACCACCCCGAACACGCGCGCCCGCATCGACGGGGGCACCTGCTCGAGCAGCACGGTGTCGAGGATCGGGTTGATCGAGCCCGCGGCGAGGCCTGCGAGCACGGCCGCGAGCAGGCACCATCCGAGTCCCGGCCGCAACGCGAGCACGATGAGCTGCGGCCCGCCGGCCAGGAGGAAGCCGACCGCGAAGACCATCCGGCGCGGTACCCGGGACCCGAGGGCGCTGAACAGCAGCGCGCCGACGAACATGCCGAGCCCGCTCGCGCCGATCAGCAGGCCGAGCGACGTGGCCCCGGCCAGCTCACGTTCGGCATAGACCGGCAGGATCACGCTCGACCGACCGATGTCGAGCGCGTTCGTCACCAGCACGAGGAGGACCACAGCGCGCAGGAGCGGGTTGCCCCACAGGACGCGCACGCCCTCGCCCAGGGCGCGCCAGTAGCCCGGCTGGGGGTCGGCGTGCCCGGGGGGCGGGGACGGGGCGTCGTCGTCGTTCGGCCGCAGCCTCGCGGGCACCCCGACGGCGACCACGACGGCGGAGGCGAGGAACGCCGCGGCGTTCACGACGAGCACGAGCAGCGGCCCCCACCACGCGACCAGCAGTCCGGCCACCGGGGCCCCGACCAGCATCGCGCCGCGGGAGGCGGCACCCCACCAGCCGAGGGCGCGCTCGAGCGGCACGCCCGCGAGCGAGGCAGCCTCGGGCACGAGTGCGGTGCGGGCTGACTTGCCGGGCGTGTCGAGCAGGCCCGTCGCGAACACGAGCGCGAGGAGCACCCCGAACGGCAGACCGACGGTGACGTGCAGCAGCGGGATGGCCCCGACGGTCACCGCACCGACCACGTCGGAGAGCACGGACGATCGCCGGTAGCCGAACCGGTCCACGAGGACTCCGCCGAACGCGCCGCCGACGACGACCGGCAGCGTGGTCGCGACGGCAAGGACGCCCGCCATCGCGGGGCTGCCCGTCTCGGCGAGCACGTAGAGGGGCAGCGCGACGAACGTGACCACGTTCCCGGCCGCCGCGAGGGTATGGGCCACGAGCAGGCCGGCGAGGGCACGGGGCGCCGTCGGCCGGCGGCGCGCGCTCGGGTTGCCTACGCTCACCGGGCGCCATCTGTCTGCTGCGCCGGGGTGGTGTCGTGGTGCGCCTGGGGTGCGTCCGGGTTCGGCGGGGGCATCGGCGCCTGGTTGGTCGGATCCGGCTGACGGAAGGCGTGCCCGATGATCAGGACGGACCGGGCGTCGGGCCGGGCGGCGTCGCTGCGCGCGTGCCACCGCTCGAAGAGCGCTTCGAGGTCCGCCCGCAGCTCAGCCAGCTCCTGAACGGTCAGGTCGAGACGGTCGTCTCCCTGGAAGCTGGCCGCGACCCACTCCCGCGGCAGGTCCGCCTCGGCGGTGAGAGCGGCTTCGAGCTGCTCGACGTAGCCGCGTAGGACGGTGCGGCGCAGCACGTCGAGCGCCGCCCACCGCTCGGGGTCGCCCAGGACGTCGGCGGGCTCCCAGCTGGTGAGCTCCGCGCCCGCGCGCCACCATCGTTCGCGCGCGTCGTGCGCGAGCTCGGGCGCTTCGACGACGAGGCCGTGCTCGGCGAGCGTGCGCAGGTGGTAGCTGGCAGACCCCGCGGCGATGCCGAAGGTCCGGGCGAGCGCACCGACCGGCTGGGGACCGTGCGACCGGAGCGCGGCGAGGAGCCGAAGCCGCAGCGGGTGGGCCAGGGCGCGCATCGCGCGCGGGTCGTCGACCTGGGTGACGGTGGGGCGGGACGGGTCCGGGCTCATGCAAGCCAGCGTAGATGCACAACAGTCGTTGTACAAGTCTTCTTGCGGAGTTCAGTGCGGAGTGCCCGACGGCGGCCATCGGCGGCCGGCTGGGTGCGTCCCCGGGCCGACTGGCGTGTGTTGTGGCTGGTCAGGTGGGGGGTGTGGATGGCGGGGCGGGGATGTCGGACCCTGCCCGTACCGTAGTACACATGTAGTGTGTCGCTTAGCGTGGATATGATGAGCGTGTGGAGATACCAAAATGCGGGGATAAGCGCCACACG
>NZ_SDWW01000018.1 GCF_004168625.1 Pengzhenrongella frigida | reverse complement strand
CTGCCGCAACTCCGTCTTTGTGGTCCTGAGCGGACAATCTTGAGCGTGCCATATCCACGCTAAGCGACACAGTACACGTGTTCGGGCACCGACTGCCCGGCGCAGTGGTAGCCGCAGTCCCGCACCCAGCCGCTCAGCGCGGCGACGTTGGTCCGGTCGGGGTCGTAGGTCACGGTGGCCGTCTGCGAGACCGCGTTCACCGTGACAGCCAGGACCCCCGGCCGGCGCCCGAGGGTCCGTTCGACGGCCGCGCTCGAGGTCGCCCACTGCAGGCCGCCGACTTCCAGGACGGTGGTCTGGCCGGTCATGGTTCGGCACCTCCGGGGTGTCTGCGCGCTGCTCGCGAAGTACTACCGATGGTGTCCTGCGCCGACCCGCGGTGCACCCGGGGCGCAGCTCGCGTCAGCGGGTCAGGCGCTCACCTGATCGGCCACGAAGGAGGCGACCCAGTGCAGCGGAGCGTTCCAGTTGATCGTGATCTCGTTGGTCGACCACGAACCGATGTCGTCGACGTAGCAGACCTGTGCCGCGCAGCCGGCCAGCGGCGCCGCGAGGGGATCGCCGGTGCCGGCGGCCGTCGAGTTCGGGCCGCCCGCGACGGATCCCCGCGGCGGGTGCGGCGAGGTCGCGTCGAGCTGGTGGGCGTACATCCGGCTGTGCTGGTTCTGGCTGAACACCTGGCCGTAGCCGGTCACGTAGGAGAGGTTCAGGGCGTTGCGTCCGAACAGGTAGTCCAGGCTGCGCAGCAGCCCGTCCCGGAACCGGTCTGCGCCGGACAGGTCGTACGCGGTCCCCAGCACCTGCATGTTGTTGAGGATCGACCCGTTGGAACCCCACGCGTACTGGCCGCCGTCGGGTGCGTAGACCTGGCCGAAGGGTTGCGTGGCCTGCGCGGCGAGGTAGCCCTCCGCCGCGTCCAGGACCGAGTCCTGGACGTCCGTGCGGCCGGGCAGAGCGCTCGGCACCATGGCGAGGTCCATCCGGCCGAGCGCGCCCACGGTGGCCCAGTTGAACCCACCGGCCGGGAACACGTCGGCGGTGTGCACGGCGGAGGCCAGGACGTCGTCGCGGTAGTCCCGGTCCCCGGTGGTGAGGTAGAGCTCGGCGGCCGCCCAGTAGAACTCGTCGGAGACGTCCGCGTCGTCGTACGGCCCGCTGCCCGGGTTCGGGTCCACCGCCGGGTTCGGCGCCGGGGCGTACACCTCCGGGTTCGCCTGCGCTGCGGCGTACGCGGTCCGGGACGCTGCCAGCAGGCGCGCGGCGAGATCGTCGTCGTACGCCGCGAACAGCCGGGCCCCCTGGGCGGCGACGGCGGCGAGGTTGAGGGTCGCGGCGGTCGACGGACGGTAGAGCACCCGGGGCTGGGGATCGTCGGCCGGCGCCAGGGGCATGCCGGTCCAGTCCGCGTCCGCCACCTTGTGGTGCACCATGCCCGCCATCGGGCGGCCGGGCTGGACCTGCATCTTCAGCATCCAGTCGAGCTCCCAGCGGACCTCGGCGAGCAGCTCAGGGAGCGGACCCGCCGGTTCGGCCGGCCGCGCGCGCTCGAAGGCCGCCATGAGCTGCGCGACCGCGATGCCGCCGTTGACGACGTACTTGCCGTGGTCGCCCGCGTCGTACCAGCCACCGCTCACGTCGGTCAGACCGTCGCACGTCCATGGCTCGTCGTACAGCCGCTGCGAGTCGTCGTCGAGCCCCTGGCACGGCACGGCGACGTCGCCCTGGTTCGGTGCGACCCCCAGGTGCCCCGCCGCGCGGCCGTAGCCCGGGGCGACGTCGTCGGAGATCGCCATCCCGCTGCGCTGGACGTAGAAGAACCTCAGCGCGTCCGCGGTCAGGGTGCCGTAGGCGGAGGTCGCGATGTCGAACGGGTAGCTGGCCTCGCCGTCGGCGACGATGGTCAGGCCCGCGCCCGGCGCCGAGTAGGACCCGAAGTCGATGGTCTGCACGCTCAGGCCGCTGCTCGGGTCGAGGCCGTGGGGCGTGGTCTCGCCCGAGGTGAGGACCGTCCCGGTGCCATCCGTCAGCCGCCATCGCGTCGGTCCGGTCGCCTCGGTGACCAGCGTCGCGCCCTTGGGGCCCTGCGGGAGGTAGCCGACCTGGTTGACCCGCACGCGCGGTGCGGCGGCCTGCGGATCGAGGTCTGGCACGACGCCTCCGGTAGGTGTGACGGCACTTCCGGTGGGTGTCTGGGCTGGTGCGGACGGCACGGCGGGTCCCGTACAGCCCAGCAAGAGCGCGGTCCCGGCAACCAGCGCCAGCGCGCCAGCCTGTCGCTCGTGCCGGATCCTGCGGGCGGTCACCGGGTCCCTTCGACGGTGGAAGCGTTCCCATGCTAGTAGTCCCGACCGACGCGGCGGGCGGGCTCGCCGACCAGCGTGGCGTCCGTCAGTCGATCAACCAGGTGGGCGAGCGGAGGTAGCGCTGCGCGACCTCGAGGGTGCCCGACTTCTGGGCCGACCACAGGGCCGGGGGCAGGGCATCTTCCCGGTGCGTGGTGGTCCACCCGAGCATCTGCAGCCGCCGGATCATGGACAGGTCGCACCCCAGTCGCAGCTGAGCGGGGCTGAGGGGACGAACCTGCGTGTAGCCCTCGATCCACCGGGTCGCCATCGTGCCGGCGTCGACCATGTGCTCCATGAACGTCAGTGCCGAGGCGAAGTCGTACAGGAACCACGAGAAGCCGCAGTCGTCGAAGTCGATGACCGTGAGCCGGTCGGCGTCGATCATGATGTTCGACGGCCGCAGGTCGGCGTGGATCAGGCCCCAGGTGTCCGCCGTGCGCGGGGCGCCGGCGAGGCTCGCGAGGGCCGCGGCCTCCGCCGCCGCCACGATCGCGAGCTCGTCGGGCTCGTAGCCCACGTCCTGCCAATGGCCCCAGCGGCAGCCCGGCCCGACCATGTCCGTGAGCTCCCAGGAGTGCCGTCGGAACCCGGCCGGCGGGGTCCAGCGCGCCGCGTGGTCATGCAGCAACGCGGTCGTGCGTCCGATCTCGCGGTAGTACGGGACCGGATCGGTGACGTCCTCCAGGATCGTTCCGGCCACGTAGGAGTAGCTCACGCACCACCAGGTCACCCCACGCTCGTCCGGGACGACGGCGACGAACGACCCATCGACGGTCGGCAGGCCCTGGGGAACGGGCACGAGCCCCGACGACGACAGCGTGCTGACCCAGGCGACCTCGGACTCGAACGCCGCGGCGTCGGCCATGTACCCCGGCCGGGCCACCCGCGTGACCGCGATCGGGGCCCCGTCCGACGCGACGAGGAAGGTGGCGTTCTCGGAGACGGTGATCATCGTCACGGTCGTCCTGACCGGATCGAGGCACCAGGCCCGAACGATGCCGGCGAACAGCCAGTCCGGCGCCGGTGCTGACCGGGCCAGCGACTCGAAGAAGTCCGCGGGCGCGGCGGGCGCCGCAACCTCCAGAAACTGATCGATGCTCATCGGGTTCCTCTCCAGCGCGAATGACTGCGGGAGGGTTTGGCGGTAGGCCCGACTGTAGGGGCCAACCCGGCCCGGCGGCAGCCATCTTTGCGATTTCTTCGGCCCGATTCGCCGATGTTTACCGGCCATTAACACGCGCCCCCGGCTTGGTAACACGGCGCTAACACGCGAGCCGGATTTCGCCTTCCGGCGCCCACCACGATGGTCATTGACACACACCAGGGCTTGGCGGTCCGGGAACCGGTCGACAACGTGGAGGAAATCGTGAGCAAGGTCGAGATGGACGGCAGGGTGGGGACCTCGAGCGTGTCGGGCGTGACCTACGCCCCCGCCGTGGACGGCTACTTCGAGAAGCGCGGCCTGGTCCGCTCCGCCGGCTTCTGGGGACTGTGGGGCATCGGGATCGCCGCGGTGATCTCCGGCGACTTCTCCGGCTGGAACTTCGGCATCGACGTCGCGGGCTGGGGCGGCTTCGTCGTGGCGACCGCGATCGTCGCGATCATGTACTTCGGGATGCTCTTCAGCATCGGCGAGATGTCGGCCGCGATGCCCCACACCGGCGGCGCCTACTCGTTCGGCCGCGCGGCCATGGGCCCGTGGGGCGGGTTCATCACCGGTCTGGCCGAGACGGTCGAGTACGTGATGACCACCGCCGTGGTGGTGTTCTTCTCGGGGCAGTACGCCGACT
Source organism: Pengzhenrongella frigida (assembly GCF_004168625.1). Taxonomy (GTDB): domain Bacteria; phylum Actinomycetota; class Actinomycetes; order Actinomycetales; family Cellulomonadaceae; genus Pengzhenrongella; species Pengzhenrongella frigida. The sequence continues at coordinate 76,631 of NZ_SDWW01000018.1, read as the reverse complement.
CGATCACCTCGACCCTGTTCGGGGTGTCACTGCCCGCATGGTGCTGGTGGCTGATCATCTACGGCGTGTTCCTCGCGATCAACGCCGCGGGCGCCGAGGTGACCTTCAAGTTCGCGATGGTGGTCGCGATCATCTCGCTCGGGGTGATCGTGATCTTCGCGGGGATGGCCCTGACGTCGTCGGCGTTCGACCTCGGCAAGCTGTTCGACATCACACCCGATGCGGGCCAGAGCACCTTCCTCCCGCACGGCATCACGGGCGTCTTCTACGCGCTGCCGTTCGCGATGTGGCTGTTCCTCGGCATCGAAGAGCTGCCGCTCGCGGCCGAGGAGTCGCACACCCCGTCGCAGGACATCCCGCGAGCCGGGATCTGGGGCATGGTCACGCTCGTGGTCAGCGGCGCCCTCGTCGTCGTGCTCAACCCCGCCGTCACGGGCTCGGCCGCCCTGAGCACCTCGGGCGAGCCGTTGCTCGACGGCTTCCGCGCGATCCTGCCCAACAGCGACCTCGCCGCGGTGCTCTCCGCGTTCGCGCTCGTCGGCCTGCTCGCCTCGACCCAGGGGATCATGTACGCCTACGGCCGGAACATCTACTCCCTGTCCCGCGCCGGGTACTACCCGAAGGTCCTGTCGCTCACCGGCACCCGCAAGACGCCGTGGGTCGCGCTGCTCGCGGGCGCCGTCATCGGCGTCGTCGCGCTCTTCCTGGTCCAGTACGGGGCGGCCGAGGCCGGCAGCGTCGTGCTCAACATCGCGGTCTGGGGCGCGGTCATCGCGTACGTGCTGCAGATGGTCTCCTTCGTCCTGCTGCGCCGGAACTTCCCCGACAAGCCTCGCCCGTACACGAGCCCCACGGGCATCCCGGGTGCGGTCGTCGCCGGCCTGCTCGCGCTGACGATCCTCGTGGGCGTCATGCTCAACCCGGACTATCGGCTGGCGATCATCGCGATCGCCGTGGTGTTCGCGATCGGGCTGACCACGTTCGCGCTCTGGGGACGCAACCACCTGGTGCTCTCCCCCGAGGAGGAGTACGCCCTGGGTGGCGGCGACGATCCGGCCGCGGCGCCCCGCGCGGACGCTCGGCTGGACGAGCCCGAGCGGGTCTGAGCCGGCCCGCCGCGCTGGTCTTCACCGCACTGCACGCACGACGAACCGAGGAGGAGCACCCGTGGCAACGCGCTCGACGATCATGGACACCAACAGCTTCCGTCCAGGGGCGACCGACGAGCTGCCGGAGTCGATCCGACGGCTCGCGGCCCGCCGCGAGCGCGTGCTCGGGCCCTCCTACCGGCTCTTCTACCGCGAGCCGGTGCACCTCGTGCGCGGCGAGGGTGCGCACCTGTTCGACGCCGACGGCCAGCGCTACCTCGACGTCTACAACAACGTCGCCTCGGTCGGGCACTGCCATCCGCGGGTCGTCGCGGCGGTGCAACGGCAGGCGGCAGCGCTCAACACCCATACCCGCTACCTGCACGGGGCGATCGTGGACTACTCCGAGGACCTCCTCGGCACGCTCCCGGACGCCATCGACCAGGTGATGTTCCTGTGCACCGGGTCGGAGGCGAACGACCTCGCGATCCGGGTCGCTCAGGCGTACACCGGCGGCTCCGGGGTGATCGTCACCTCGGAGGCCTACCACGGCAACACCATGCTGACCTCGGGGATGTCCCCCGCGCTGGGCACCGCGCAGCCCCTCGGGCGGGACGTGCGCACCGTGCCCGCCCCCGACGGCTACCGCCTCGCCGCCGCGGGGCCGGCGCCAGGCGGGGGCAACGACCTCGGCCGGTGGTTCGCCGACCAGGTCGCCGCTCAGATCGCCGACCTCGAGCGGCACGGCACCCGGTTCGCGGCGTTCCTGGCCGACTCGATCTTCTCGTCCGACGGCGTGTTCCCCGATCCGCTCGGGTTCCTCGCGCCGGCGATCGAGGTCGTGCACCGCGCGGGCGGCGTGTTCATCGCCGACGAGGTCCAGCCCGGTTTCGCCCGCACCGGCCAGGCGTTCTGGGGCTTCGAACGTCACGGGGTCGTCCCCGACCTCGTGACGATGGGCAAGCCCATGGGCAACGGCATCCCGATCTCCGCGATGGCCGCGCGGGGAGAGGTTCTCGCGGCCTTCGGGGACTCGATCCCGTACTTCAACACGTTCGGAGGCAACCCCGTCTCGATCGCGGCCGCCCAGGCGGTGCTCGACGTGATCCGGGACGAGGAGCTCCAGGCGCACAGCTCACGGCTCGGCGCGCAGATGCTCGCCGGCCTGCGCGCGGTCAGCGCAGACCACCCGGCCGTGGGCGACATCCGCGGCACCGGCCTGTACATCGGGGTCGACATCGTCACCGACCCCATGAGTCGCCGCCCCGACCAGGCCGCCGCGCTCGAGATCGTCGAACGCCTGCGGATGCGGCACGTGCTGACGTCGGTGTGCGGGGCCGGCGGGAATGTGCTGAAGCTGCGCCCCCCGCTCGCCTTCTCCTCCGCCGACCTCGACCTCTTCCTCACGGCCTTCGAGGAAGTCCTCGCCACCCTGCCGACATGAGCGCCCCCGTCGACGAGCTGTGCGGCCAGATCCGCGCGCTGATCCGCCACGACGAGGTGCGCCCGGGCGACCGGCTCGGCGACGAACGGTCGATCGCGATCTCGCTCGGCGTACCCCGCTCGCGGCTGCGACAGGCGCTCGACCGGCTCGAGGAGGAGGGCGTCGTGCGGCGGCGGATCGGCCGCGGCGGCGGGATCGTCGCCTCCGACGGCCGCCTCGAGCGCAACCTCAGCACGATCGAGGGCCTGCCCGTGATCGCCCGCCAGCAGGGGATCCGGCTCGAGACGCGGATCCTGCGGGCCGAGGTCGCACTCGCCTCGGGCCAAGATCAGCGGCTGCTCGACCTCACGCCGAACGACTACGTGTATCGCCTGCTGCGGCTGCGGCTCGCGGACGGCCGGCCGCTCTCGCTCGAGGCCTCACGGCTGCCGACGGCGACCTTCCCGAACCTGCTGCTGCAGGACCTGTCGAGCCTGTACGCGGTGCTGAGCTCGCACTACGACGTGACGCCCGCGGTGAGCGACGAGACGCTCGAGGTGGTGCTCGCCGACGACGAGCGCGCGGGACTGCTCGAGGTGGCGACCGGGACGCCGCTGATCTACGTGCACCGGACCACGGCCGACGCCGCGGGGCGGCCCATCGAGATCGGCCGCGAGTACTTCATCGGCACCCGGGTGCGGTTCCACCTGCGCAACTACGGCTTCGTGCGGCACCCGCACCGCGACCCGGGCGGTTCAGACGATCTGCTCCCCGCGCGTGCGGCTACCCCGCGACCCCGCTGAGGTCGCCGTGCGCGTCCGCCGCTCCCCCGGGCTAGGTCGGCGCGGTGTAGATGAGGGAGTACCGCCAGAACAGCCGTCGGCGGACACGAGCTCCCGGCAACGCCCGGGTGGCGGCGGCGCGGATCTCGGCGAGCGTGGTCTGCGGTGGCACCGTCGGCGCCGTCAACGCGACACGCGCGTCCGAGCGTCGGACCGACGTCAGCCAGCCCACGATCATGTTCGCCGGGATCGCCACCGCGTCGACCCACCGGTCGGTGCGGGTAGCCGCTCGGTAGCAGCCGACGATCACGAGCGTCCCGTTGGGGGCAAGGAGTAGCCGCAGCCGCCGCAGGGCGGCGTCGAGCGGCAGATGGTGCACGACGGCGATCGCCGTGACCACGTCGTACTCGTCGCCCTCGGGGACCTCCAGCAGATCGAGCACCCGAAAGGCCGCCGTCGGGAAGGTCGCCGAGAGGGCACGGGCGAGGTCGATCACCCCGGGCTCGACGTCGATGCCCCCCGCGACGCCGGCCCTGCCCGCCAACGCGCGGACCAGGTTCCCCGTGCCGCACCCGACGTCGAGGGACGTCGCGAAGCGCACCGGCAGGTGCCGCAGGATCCAGCGGTGGTAGAAGTCGTTGTGACTCCACGGGTGGGCCGCGTTGAAACGGTCGATTCGCTGGACGACTGTGGTCGGCACGTCTCGCACCCTCCCACAGCCCCGGATGCAACGATGACCGTCATGCGACGCACCGTCTCCGCCCATCTCGAGCTCGATGTGCTCGAACCGGCGGTCCTGGCCCTCCTCGTCGCCGTCGCCGACGGCGCCTACGAACGCACCGATCGGCTTGCGGTGACGTGTGACGGCCGGCTGCTGGACGTGACCGGGCTCGCCGAGCCGCACGGAACCCGGATGCACCGGGTGCAGGCACCCGTGGGTCGGCTGATCGTCGACTACGACGCGACCGTCGTCGGCACGGATCGCCTCCCCGCCGCGAACGAGCACGAGGCGATCACCTACCTGCGCCCCAGCCGGTACGCCGAGTCCGATCGGCTGATCGGGCTCGCGAACGTCGAGTTCGCCGGGCTGTCGGGCACCCGGCTGCTCTCGGCCGTCGGTCAGTGGGTCGAGGCCCACGTGGCCTACGTCGCGGGTAGCAGCGCACCGACAGACGGCGCCGTCGACACGCTCCTGAGCGGCAGCGGGGTGTGCCGCGACTTCGCGCACCTGACCGTGAGCCTGCTGCGCAGCATGGACATGCCCGCGCGGCTGGTCGCCGTCTACGCGCCGGGGCTCATGCCGATGGACTTCCACGCGGTCGCCGAGGCGCTGCTCGACGACGTCTGGCACGTCATCGATGCGACGCACCTCGCTCCGCGCGGCTCGATGCTGCGGATCTCGACCGGCCGCGACGCTGCCGACACCGCCTTCCTCTCCACCCACCACGGTCAGGTCACGCTCCTGTCCCAGGAGGTGACGGCCACCGTCGACGGCGACCTGCCCATCGAGGACTGGTCGGAGGTCGTCGAGCTGCGGTGATTCGGGTCCACTTTGCGGACCTCCGCAGGTTCTCCACCTGACCGACCCCGAATCGGTTCATGCCTCACACCGGACCGGCACCGTAGGCGGCAAATCCGACGTTTCGGCCTGACAAAATTGGTGGATGTGCTTCTCAGCGGGTCAGATCGGTATCGGATGACTCTCGCTGTCGGTGAGGGCGCGGTGCGGGCCCGGCGGCCCGCCATGATCGCGACCGGTGTCGTCGTGGCCGCCCTGGTGGGCGTGAACCTGGCTCAGCACGTGCTCGGCGGAGCCGTGTGGCTGGGTCCGGTGGGTGCCGCAGCCCTGCTCGTCTTCGCCCGCCTGAGCGGATTGAGCTGGTCGCAGCTCGGCCTGCACCGCGATCGGCTGCGGTCCGGCGCGAGGTGGGGGCTCGGCGCCATCGCCCTGGTGGCCGTGGTGTACCTGATCGGGGTGGTCCTGCCGCTGACCCGGACCGCCTTCCTGGACGCGCGCTACCACCTCGGTGTGCCTGGAGCACTGGTCTCCGCCTTCGTCCTCATCCCGGTCAGCACGATCCTGCTCGAGGAGGTCGCGTTCCGCTCGGTGCTCTGGGGGATGCTGGCGCGGCACGCCAAGATGTCGCGGGTGCTGCTCACGTCCTCGGCGCTGTTCGGGCTGTGGCACATCTTGCCGTCGCTGCACTTCGCGTCGTCCAACCGCGGGGTCGGCGACGCGATGCGCGGAACGGGCACGGCCGCGGGTGTCCTGGTCATCGTGGGAATCGTCGCGTTCACAGCGCTCGGTGGCGTGGTCGCGGGTGAGCTGCGCCGCCGCAGCGGCAGCGTGCTGGCCAGTGCCGGCATGCACTGGGCCACCAACAGCCTCGGTGTGCTCTTCGGCCTGCTCGCCTGGCGCCTGGCCGGCTGATCCGCCGGGCAGCGACGTCGGCGCGGCGAGCTCGGCGCGGCGAGGTGCAACGGCGGCGTCCGAGCGCTTGACTTGGTCGACGATCGCCGACGAATCGAGCACTGATGAGCACGCCCGCCGACCGACGAGCCGCGCTCCCCGCGCACTGCGACGCGGTGATCGTCGGCGGGGGCGCCTCCGGCCTCGCCCTGGCCGGTCACCTCGCCCGCAGCGGGTACCGGCAGCGCACGGTCCTCATCGTCGAGGACGGTTCCCGCCCCCTGGACGATCGAGCCTGGGCGTTCTGGTCCAGAGCCGACGCGACCTGGTCCCCACCCGAGGCGACCCTCCCGGCCGCGGACCCGAGCACCTTCGACCGGTTCTGGATCCGCACCCACGACGTCGCCCACCTGGTCGAGCTGGACACGTACCGCTACCAGGTGATCCGCGGCCGGGACCTCGACAGTGCGACGGAGACGGCCCTGCGGGGTGCGCCGGGGTTCGCCCGGGTCCGCGGGCACGTCACCGAGGTGCGCGACGGACCCCAGCACGCGAGCGTCGTCGTCGACGGGCACACGGTGCGGGCCGACTGGGTGTTCGACAGCGTCGGGTGCCCCGACCCCGGCCTCGCCACGACCAGCCGGCCTCGTCCCGAGATGGCACTGGTGTTCACCGGCCGCCGCATCGAGACCGAGACCGACACGTTCGACCTGGCGCCCACGCTGATGGACTTCCGCACGCCGCAGGGCCCCGACCTCGCGTTTGTCTACGTGCTGCCGACCTCGGCGCGCGTCGCCCTCGTCGAGCACACCCGCTTCACCGCCTCCGCCGCACACCCCACTGGGGTCGACGAGACAGCGCTGGACCTCTACCTGCGCGACGCCCTGGGACTGGGCGCCCACCGCGTGCTGTCGGTCGAGCGCGGCACGATCCCCTTGGCCACGCACCGCCCCCGCCCGCCGGGCCGCCGGGTCGTGCCCATCGGCACCCCCGCCGGGATGGTCAAGGCGAGCACCGGCTACGGGTACGCGCGGATCCAGCGCCACAGCGCCGCCCTGGCCTCGTCGCTGGCCGCCCATGGGCACCCGTTCGACGTGCCGACCTCGCCGGCCCGGTTCCGCACACTGGACCGGGTGCTGCTCGAGACGATCCACCGGGACCCCGCCCGGGTGGTCGACGCGTTCGTCCGGCTCTTCGCGGCCAATCCCGGGGACCGCGTGCTGAAGTTCCTCGACGAGGACTCGACCCTCAAGGACGAGCTCGCCACGATCCGCACGCTGCCCCCCGCACCGTTCCTGCGCACCATGGCCACCCTGGCCACAGGACGTGCCGGCGGGGTGCGACCCCCGCTGGAGTGACCGACGGCGCCGGTGTGCTGGACTATGGGCATGCCTGCGCTCCGCTCTCGAACAGTCACCCACGGCCGAAACATGGCCGGCGCCCGCGCGTTGCTCATGGCGAGCGGGGTGGAGCGCACCGACATCGGCCGCAAGCCGATCATCGCCGTCGCGAACAGCTTCACCGAGTTCGTGCCGGGCCACACCCACCTGCAGCCGGTGGGCCGGATCGTGTCCGCGGCGATCAAGGGCGCCGGCGGCATCCCCCGGGAGTTCAACACCATCGCCGTCGACGACGGGATCGCGATGGGGCACGGCGGGATGCTGTACTCGCTCCCCTCGCGCGACCTGATCGCCGACTCGGTCGAGTACATGGTTCAGGCCCACTGCGCCGACGCCCTCATCTGCATCTCCAACTGCGACAAGATCACGCCCGGGATGCTCATGGCGGCCCTCCGGCTAAACATCCCGACGGTCTTCGTCTCCGGCGGTCCGATGGAGGGCGGCAGCGCGACCCTCTCCGACGGGACCGTCCGGCACGGGCTCAACCTCGTCTCGGCGATCTCCGACGCCGTGTCCGGCGACGTCTCCGACGCGGACATCGCCCGCATCGAGGCCGCGGCCTGCCCGACGTGCGGGTCGTGCTCCGGGATGTTCACGGCGAACTCCATGAACTGCCTCTTGGAGGCGCTCGGCCTGGCCCTGCCCGGGAACGGATCGACCCTCGCCACCCACACCGCGCGGCGCGCCCTGTACGAGGAGGCCGGGCGCACCATCGTCGAGATCACCAACCGCTTCTACGACCACGACGACGAGTCCGTCCTGCCTCGATCGATCGCCACCCACGCCGCGTTCGACAACGCCATGTCCCTGGACATCGCCATGGGCGGGTCGACCAACACCGTGCTGCACCTGCTGGCCGCAGCCCGGGAGGCCGAGCTCGACTACACCCTGCGCGATATCGAGGCCCGCTCGCGCGTCGTGCCCTGCATCTGCAAGGTCGCACCCTCGAGCAGCTACCTCATGGAGGACGTCCATCGCGCTGGCGGGGTCCCCGCGATCCTCGGCGAGCTGCACCGCCAGGGACTCCTGCACGACGACGTCCACACCATCCACGCCGCGTCCCTCGAGACCTGGCTCAAGGACTGGGACGTCCGCGGCGGTTCGCCGCGGGCCGAGGCCGTCGAGCTGTTCCACGCGGCGCCGGGCCGGGTTCGTTCGGCCACGGCATCCTCCCAGTCCGAGCGCTGGTCGAGCCTGGACCTGGACGCGGAGACCGGCTGCATCCGCGACGTCGCGCACGCGTACAGCGCCGACGGCGGCCTCGCCGTGCTGTGGGGCAACCTCGCCGAGAACGGCAGCATCGTCAAGACTGCCGGCGTCGACGAGTCGATCCTCACCTTCACCGGACCCGCGCTCGTCGTGGAGTCCCAGGAGGCCGCGGTCGACGCCATCCTGAGCGGCACAGTGAAGGCCGGGGATGTCGTCGTCGTGCGCTACGAGGGGCCCCGGGGTGGTCCGGGCATGCAGGAGATGCTCTACCCGACCACCTACCTCAAGGCCCGCGGCCTGGGCGCGGCCTGTGCGCTCATCACCGACGGCCGCTTCTCCGGCGGGACCTCGGGGCTGTCGATCGGCCACGTCTCGCCCGAGGCGGCCGCCGGCGGCACCATCGCCCTGGTCGAGAACGGCGACACGATCACCATCGACATCCCGAACCGCACGATCCGCCTCGAGGTGCCCGACGCCGCTCTCGCCGAACGCCGCACCCGCCTGGAGGCCGTAGGCGGGTACCAGCCGATCGGCCGGGACCGCGTCGTGTCCACCGCGCTGCGCATCTACGCCGCGATGGCGACGTCCGCCGATACCGGGGCCGTGCGCGATCTGGACCGGCTCGTCGGCGGGCGCTAACACGTTCCATGACCACCCGTTGCGGCACGATGCGGGCTCTGTGACGCGACGGCCAGGTCCGCAAGAGAGTGGACTGATGACGAGCTTCCGCGCCGAACACCGCCGCCGGACCGAGGCCGCGCTCCGCGAGCAGCTCGCGGGGGCGGTCGTGACCGAGGCCGATCTGGCGCGCCTGCCGGGGCTGGTCGCGGCCCACGTCCGCCGGTCGGGTGCGGTCGGCCACCCGCGCGTGGTCAGCTTCCGGGCACGCGTGCATGGCCGGATCCGCGCGGGCTCGACCGCGCCATGGATGACGTTCACCGGCGAGCAGGTCAACACCTGTGGGCCGCAGCCCAGCCGGGTGTTCATCATGAAGGCCCGGATGTTCGGCCTGCCGGTCGACGTCTTGCATGTCTTCGCCGGCCCGGCCGCCTCGATGCGGGTCAGGCTGTGCTCGCTCGTGCCGATGGTGAACGCGGCGGGCCCGGACCTGCGCCGGGCCGAGACGGTGACGGTGTTCAACGACCTGTGCGTCCTGGCCCCGGCCGCCCTCGTCGACGCCGCGGTCGTCTGGGACGCCGTCGACGACGACACCCGTGCGCGACGTCCGCTCCATCGACGGCCGGCTGCTCCCCACCCGGGGCGAGGGCCGATGGCACGCACCTGACCCGGAAGGCGAGTTCACCTACATCGAGTTCAGCGTCGACGACATCTCCTACAACCCCCGCGCCCGCGAGTCGCGCCGTCGACCGATCAGAGGGCGACGATGACCTGGGCGAGCAGGATCTTGGCGATGATCGCCAGGGCGAACACGGCCGCGTAGCCGGCGTCGACCCGGGCGTCGACGATGCGGGAGTTTGCGAACGCGAGGATCGCCGGCTGGCCGACGAAGCCCGCCAGGCCGCCGGCGGCGCGCGCCGAGCTCAGCCCGACCAGTCGGGCGAGCACGACGAACAGGACAGCACCGACGGACACGACCACGGCCGCGGTGAGCCCGACGCGCAGCCCGAGCGGCGTGAAGGCCTGGGCCGCGAAGGCCTGCCCGGAGGCCAGGCCGGTCGCGGACAGGAACAGCAGCAGCCCGAGCTGGCGGATGATGAGGTTCGCCGGCTTGGGCAGGACCCACACGAGCGGCCCGGTGCGCTCGAGGCGGCCCAGGACCATGCCGACCACGAGCGGCCCCGCCGCGGCGCCCAGGGCGAACTGGATCCCGCCGGGCAGCGGGACCGAGATGAGTCCGAGCAGCAGGCCCAGCACCATCCCCACCCCGAGCGAGAGCGCATCGACCTCGCTGACCTTGCGCTCGGAGTCGCCGAACAGCGCGGAGACCTCGGGCATCTCGCCGCGCGGGACGATGACCCGCACCCGGTCGCCCAGCTCGAGCACGAAGTCGTCGGACGCCAGCTGGTCCAGGTCGCCCCGGCGGATGCGCGTCACGATGCCGCCGAAGCGGCCGGGGATGTCGAGGTCACCGACGGTGCGCCCGGCGACGTGGGGGTCCGAGACGATGAACCGTCGGTAGTCGACGTCGCTGCGGTCGTCGGCGATGTGGCGCGCGACCTGATGCCCGAGGTGCTCGGTGGCGAGCTGCACCGCCTCCCCCGGGCCCACCACGACCACCAGGTCGCCCACCCTGAGCTCTTCACCGGCCACCGCCACGCGGGTGCGGCCGTCGCGCGCCAGGTAGGAGAACCGCACCGACCCGTCACGGAACTGCGGCACGTCGCGCAGCAGACCGGGGCGTTCCACCTCGACGCTGATGTTGATCAACCCGTCGTTCCCCGCGTCGGGATCGCGCCGGGCGCGCCAGGTCCGCCCGGCGGTCAACGCGACCACGAGGATGGTGACCGTCACGCCGACCGGATACGCCAACGCGTAGCCGACGGCGGGCTCCTGGCTCCCGCCCGCGCCCGCGGTCGCGGCCGCCAGCGCCGGGGTGCTGGTCAGGGCGCCGGAGAAGATGCCCGCGCCCATGGCCGTGGAGATCCCGAGGAGCCGGCCGAGCGCCAGGGTCGACAGGGCCGCGGCGACGAGGATCACCACCGCACCGCCCATCAGCGGCAGCTGGCGACGCAGGTCGCGGAAGAACTCCCGCCCGGCGGCCAGGCCGACGGTGTAGACGAACAGGGCGAGCCCGAGGCTCTGGATCAGACCGAGCCCCTCCCCCAGCTGCGGATCGAGCGCCCCGACCGCGAGGCCGACGAACAGCGCGCCAGCGGCCCCGAACCGGATCGGGCCGAACGGCACCGCGCCGAGCAGCGTGCCGAGGGAGAGGACGACCAGGAGTGCCAAGAGCGGGGAGGAGACCAGCGCGGTCAGCACCGAGCGCTCACCGGCTCCGTGGCGACCCGTAGGCAGATGGTGGCGCTCCGGTCAGGACGCACAGGCCGGCCGCAGCCTCGCGGTGGACGCGGAGTCCAGTGCGATGCCCTGCAGCCGACGGAGCGACTCGGTGAAGACCCCGGGAGTGAGGCGGTACCAGGTGAAGCGGCCCTCGGCCTCACTGAGCACCACCCCCGCCTCGCGCAGCAGCCGCAGGTGGTGGCTGATCGTCGTCTGCTTGGCGCCGGTGAGCTCGATCAGGTGGCAGGTGCACAGCTGCTCGCGGGACAACGAGTCCACGATCCGCAGCCGCAGCGGGTCCGCGAGCAGCGCGAACTGCGCGGCCAAGGACGTCAGGCCCGCAGGTGACACCTCGATGGAGACGGACGGGCTCATGCGCCGAGTCTAGCTCACATCAGCCGTCTTTGATATCAGTAACTGCTGATGTAGCGTGAAGACCACAGTCCGATCGTGATCGAGGCAGGGAGAGTTCGACGTGGCAACGGTAGAGATCTTCGATCCGGCGATGTGCTGCTCGACCGGCGTGTGCGGCACCGACGTGGACCCGACGCTGTCGCGGTTCGCGGCCGACGTCGACTGGCTCGCGGCCCAGGGCGTCACCGTCCAGCGCGCGACCCTCGCCCAGGAGCCCGGCAAGTTCGTCACCAACCTGCTGGTGCGCAACGCGCTCGAGGTCATCGGCACCGGCGCACTGCCCGCGATCGTGGTCGACGGCGTGCTCAAGTCCACCGGCGCCTACCCCGCGCGCGACCAGCTCGCCGCCTGGGCCGGGGTGACCGAGACGAAGGTGCCCGCGGGGCTGCCCACGTCGACGACGGCTCTGCCCATGGCCGACGGCGGCTGCTGTGGCGGCGGCGGGTCCTGCTGAGATGACGCTTGCGCCGGCGCCGATCACGGCACGGGTCGGCCACGACCAGCTCCTGACCGCTGTGCTGACCGATCCGACCCGGTACCTGTTCTTCACCGGCAAGGGTGGCGTCGGCAAGACCTCCTGCGCCGCGGTCTCGGCGATCGCGCTGGCCGACGCCGGGTTCCGGGTCCTCATCGTCTCGACCGACCCGGCCAGCAACCTGGTCGAGGTCTTCGCGATGGCCGACGTCTGCGGATCGGCGCCGACGGCCGTACCGGGCGTCCCGGGTCTGGACGTGGTGAACATCGACCCGGCCGTCGCAGCGGCCGAGTACCGCGAGCGCGTCGTCGGCCCCTACCGGGGCGTGCTGCCGGCCGACGCGGTCTCCTCGATCGAGGAGGAGCTGTCCGGGTCGTGCACCGTCGAGGTCGCGGCGTTCAACGAGTTCGTCACGCTCCTGACCGACCCCGCCATCGCCGCCGCCTACGACCACGTCGTCTTCGACACCGCACCGACCGGCCACACCCTGCGCCTGCTCGGCCTGCCCGCCGCCTGGACCGGGTTCCTCGAGACGAACACCGCCGGTGTCACCTGCGTCGGCCCGGTCTCCGCGCTCGGCCAGGCCCAGGAGGCCTACGCCGGCAGCCTCGCCACCCTGCGCGACGCCGAGCTGACCACGATGATCCTGGTGACCCGGCCCGAACCGTCGGCGCTGGCCGAGGCAGCGCGCGCCGCCCACGAGCTCGACGAGCTGGCCATGACCAACCTGCGCCTCATCGTCAACGGGCTGTTCACCCCGGCGGGAACCGACGACGCGATCGCCCGGGCCCGCACCGACCGCGAGTCCCGCGCACTGGCGAACCTGCCCGCGGCGCTCGACCGGGTCCGGTCGGTCGACACCGTCCCCCTGCTCGCCCGCGCCCCGATGGGCGTCGACGGCCTCCGGGCGGCCCTCCACCCGACGCCGTCCGACCCGACGTCGTCCGACGGCGTGCCGCCGTCGATGGCGGCAATGCCCCCGATCGCGTCGACCTCGCTGCGCGACCTGGTCGACGTCGTGGCCGCTGCGGGTCCCGGGATCGTCATGACGATGGGCAAGGGCGGGGTCGGCAAGACGACGGTCGCCGCCGCCATCGCCCTCGCGCTGGCCGATCGCGGCCTGCCGGTGTCGCTGACGACCACCGACCCGGCCGCGCACGTGAACGACGTGCTGCCCGATCCGCCCTCGAACCTGACGATCACCCGGATCGACCCCGTCGCCGAGACGGTGGCGTACACCGCCCACGTCCTGGGCACCGCCGGGTCCCAGCTCGACCCCGCCGCGTTGGACCTGCTCACCGAGGACCTGCGCTCGCCGTGCACGGAGGAGGTCGCGGTGTTCCACGCCTTCGCGCGGACCATCGCCGACTCCGGCGACCGCTACGTGGTCATCGACACCGCCCCGACCGGGCACACCCTGCTCCTGCTGCAGTCCTCGGCCTCCTTCGCCCGGCAGGCCGAGGCCTCTGCCCGGGCCGACGTCGACAGCCCGGCGGGCCGCCTCTTCGGCTCGCTCAGCGATCCCGACCACACCCGCATCCTGCTCGTGGCCCTGCCGGAGGCCACCCCCGTCCACGAGGCCCAGGAGCTGCAGGCCGACCTGGCCCGCGCGGGTCTGGCGCCCTACACCTGGGTCGCCAACAGCGCCCTGTCCGCGACCACCACCACCGACCCCGTGCTGCTCGCGCACGCCGCGCAGGAGTCGCGCTGGCTGGCCGAGATCGCCCGCTCGAGCCCGCACTCTCCGGTGGTCACCGGCTGGGTCCCCCAGATCCCCGCCGGCGCCGACGGGCTGCGCCAGCTCACCGACTGACAAGGGCTCCGGACCGCGCGTCGGCGACGCACCGATCCCGGTTGCCACGGGGCACCCCCCGCGGCAGGCTGGATTGGCACCCTCGCGGAGGTACGTATGTCGCAGAACCTGCACCCCGGACCCGAGGCCACCACCAGGACGCACGACGCCGGAGACGAACCGAACCGGGACTGTGGCAGATTCCCTCGTGCGACGGTTGCGGGAGTGGGGGGTGCGCCGCATCTTCGGCCTGGCCGGCGACGGCATCGACCCGATCGTGGCGGCGCTGCGCCGCGCGGAGCCCGAGATCGAGCTCGTGACCGCGCGCCACGAGGAGATGGCCGCGTTCATGGCAACCGGTCACGCCAAGTACACCGGCGAGGTCGGGGTGTGCCTGGCTACCCAGGGGCCCGGTGCGATCCACCTGCTGACCGGTCTGTACGACGCGAAGCTGGACCGCAGACCGGTCGTGGCCATCATCGGTCAGATCGTCTCGACCGCGCTGGGTGGCGGCTACCAGCAGGAGGTCGACCTGCACACCCTGTTCAAGGACGTGTGCGGGCAGTACCTCCAGGAGGTCACCGGCCCGGAGCAGGTTCACCTCGTGGTCGACAACGCGGTACGCACCGCGATCGCGACGTCGAGCCCGACCTGCGTCATCGTGCCCCACGACATCCAACGGGCGCCGGCGCACGAGCACGACGGACCGGCGCACGGGATCGTCCGGACCTCCGCCGTGGTGACCCGACCCCGGGTCGTGCCCGCAGCAGCGTGATCTCGATCGCGCGGCGGAGCTGCTCCGTGCGGGTCGTCGACCCGCGGTCCTCGTCGGTCAGGGCGCGTACGGCGCGGCCGCCGAGGTGCTCGACGTCGTCGACCGGCTGGGCGCCGGGATCGCCACCTCCCTGCTGGGCAAGCCGATCCTCGACGAGTCCCTGCCGTTCCACTGCGGGGTCATGGGCCACCTCGGCACGACGGCGGCGGCGGACCTCCTCGCCGCCTGCGACACCCTGCTCATCATCGGCAGCAGCGACCCCTGGACGGAGTTCTACCCCCCGGTCGGCCAGGCACGAACCGTCCAGATCGATCTCGCGGCCCGCAACCTGGGCGCGAAGTACCCCGTGGAGGTCGGCCTGGCCGGGGACACGGCCGAGACCCTGCGCGCCCTGGCGCCGATGTTCACCGCTGCGCCCGTGCCGGGACCCGCACCCGCGCCGGGACGGGAGTGGCGCTCGCAGGTCGAGGGCATGGTGGCCTCCTGGCACGACGTCCTCGACAGCCGGGTCCACACCACGGCGGAGCTGCTCAACCCCCAGCTCGTGGTGCACGAGCTGTCCGCGCACCTGCCGGCCGGCACGCAGGTGGCCGTCGATGTCGGGTCGGTCACGTACTGGTACGCCAGGTTCCTGCGGCTGGGGCCGGACATGCCCGCGCACCTGTCGAGCACGCTGGCGTCGATGGGATCGGCGATGCCCTACGGCCTGGCGGCGAAGCTGTACCGGCCGGACCGGCCCGTGGTCGCCCTCGCCGGGGACGGCTCGATGCAGATGAACGGGCTCTCGGAGCTGATCACCGTGGCGGCCCGGTGGCGACAGTGGGCCGACCCGCGCTTCGTCGTGCTCGTTCTGCACAACGGCGACCTGGCCGAGGTCTCCTGGGAGCAGCGTGAGGTGGAGGGCGACCCGAGGTCCGCGCGGTCGCTGGCGGTCCCGACCTTTCCCTATGCGGGATATGCCGAGCTGCTCGGCCTGCGCGGCCTGCGGATCGGTGCTGCGCGGGAGGTCGGCCCCGCCTGGCGCGCGGCGTTCGCCTCCGACCGGCCGTGCCTGGTCGAGGCGGTCGTGGACCCCGACGTCCCGCTGCTGCCGCCCCGGCAGGCCGAGGACGACGTGACCCAGACGATCCGTGCCCTGCGCCTGGAAGGCAACGTCACCGCCGCGGTCCAGCTCCGGCAGCAGCGCAGGCAAGAGGCGCACCACCCGGCCGCCGGCCGTCCGGGAGGTCCGTGATCAGGGCCGCCGGGCGACGGGGCCGAGGTCGGGGTAGGCCATCACCTCGGTGGCCTTGGCGGTGAGCCAGACCGGCTGCCCCGGGGTGAGGCGGAGGTCGGCCACGGCCGCGGGGGTGATGTCGACCAGCGCGGACGGGGCGCCGTCCACGGCGACCCGGACGCGGTCGGTCAGCAGCTCGAGCCCGGCCACGACGCCCGTCCAGGTGTTGCGCGGGGAGCCGGCGTCGGGCCGCCGCGTGTGCACGGAGATGGCCGACGGCGCCAGCACGACGAGCAGCCGGTCGCCCGGCGCCCCGGCGAAGGTCACCTCGCCGTCGTCGTCCGCGCCGGCCGAGCCGTGACCGGCCGCGTGCAGGGTGCCGCCACCGTCGAGGTCCACGCGGCGGGTGACCGGGTCGCTGAGCGTGCCGGGGTAGAGGTTGAGGCCGACCAGGCGGGCCACGTAGTCCGTGGCGGGCCGGCGGGCGACGTCGGTCGGGCTGCCCACCTGGACGACCTGGCCCGCCTCCAGCACGAGGATCCGGTCGGCCAGCACCATGGCCTCGAGCGGATCGTGGGTGACCAGGATGCTGGGACCCGCGAAGGCCGACAGGTGCTGCCGGAGCTCGCCGCGGATCTCGAGCCGCGTGCGGACGTCGAGGGCGGCGAGCGGTTCGTCGAGGAGCAGCAGCCGGGGATCGCTGGCCAGTGCCCGGGCCAGCGCGACCCGCTGCGCCTGCCCGCCCGACAGCTCACCCGGGCGGCGGGGGGCGAACCGGTCGAGCCCGAGCCGGTCGAGCCAGTTCGCGGCGTCCCGTCGGGCACGGTCCCGGGCGACACCGCGGGCGCGGGCGGAGAACGCGACGTTGTCCAGCACGGACAGGTGCGGAAAGAGCCGATAGTCCTGAAAGACCACCCCGACGCGGCGGTCGACCGCGGGCACGAAGACGCCGGCGCCGGCGTCGTCCCAGGTGTGCGCCCCGACCTGGATGCTGCCCGCAGTGAGGGCACGGAGTCCGGCGAGGGTGCGAAGCAGGGTCGTCTTGCCCGCGCCGTTCGGGCCGAGGACGGCCAGGACCTGGCCGGGGGCGACCGCCAGCTCCGCCTCGAGCCGGAACCCACCGCGGTCCACGACGACGTCGGCACGCAGCGCACCCGACGGCGCGGCCCCGGCAGCCTCGCCGTGCCTGGTCACAGGCTCGTCCCCGGATGCAGCCAGCGCTCGCGCAGCAGGGCCAGCACCGCGATCGAGACCACGAGCAGCACGAGGCTCAGGGCGACCGCCGCGTCGGGATCCCGCTCCAGGGCCTGATAGACGGCCAGCGGCATGGTCTGGGTGACGCCGGGCAGGTTCCCCGCGAACGTGATCGTGGCACCGAACTCCCCCAGCGCCCGGGCCCAGCACAGCACCGCGCCGGCGATCAGGCTCGGCCCGATCAGCGGCAGCGTCACCCGGCGGAACGTCGTGAACGGGCGCGCACCCAGGGTCGCCGCCGCCTCGTCGAGGCCGAGGTCGGCGGAGCGCAACGCCCCTTCGACGGTGACGATGAGGAACGGCATCGCGACGAACGTCTCGGCCACGATCACCCCCGCCGTGGTGAACGGCAGCGTGATCCCGAACCACTGGTCGAGGTGCTGCCCGATGAAGCCCCGGCGCCCGAGGGCGAACAGCAGCGCCACCCCTCCGACGACGGGGGGCAGCACCAGGGGCAAGGTCACCAGCGCACGCAGCAGGCTGCGGCCGGGGAACCGGGCGCGGGCGAGCACCCACGCCAGGGGCACCCCGAAGAACACCGAGATCACGGTCGCCGCGCTCGCGGTGACGAGCGACAGCCGCAGCGCATCGAGCGCGCCGGACTCGACCAGGATCCGCGGCAGGCCACGCCACGGCGCGCGCAGGAGCAGCCCGACGAGCGGGAGCAGGAGGAAGGCCACCGCGACGGCCGCCGGCGCGGCCAACGGCCACGGCGTGCGGCCCGTCACGTCCGCGATCGAGCGCGTCCGGGCACCTCGCTGGCCGGGCGGCCGGGTCGGCGGAGCCTTCTGGGCTGGTCGGGCCATCGGATTCACGGCGCCAGGAACCCGGCCGCGCTCAGCACGCTCGTGCCCTCGGCTGACATCACGTAGGCGACGAACGACCGGGCCAGCTCGGGTGACCTCGATGCGCTCAGGGTGGCGATCGGGTAGCGGGTGCCGGCGTTGACGTCCGCGGGGATCGCCACGCCCACGACGTCGTCCCCGGCCGCCAGGACATCGGTGACGTACACCACGCCGGCATCGACCTCGCCGAGCCGGACCTTCGTCAGCGTGGCCTTGGCGTCGGCCTCGAGCGTGATCGGGCTGACCGTGATCCCCGCGTTGGCGAACACGCTCGCCGCGACCGCTCCGCACGGCACGTCCGGCTGGCACAGCGCGACCTTGACCGCCGGGCGTGCCAAGTCGGTCAGCGCCGTGATGTGCGCGGGGTTGTCCGCGGGCACGGCGATCTCCATGGCGTTCTGCGCGAACACGGTCGGCTCGTCGGCGCCCCCGGCATCGACCACGGCGTCCATGTTCTTCTGCGACGCGGAGGCGAACACGTCGGCCGGGGCCCCTTCGGTGATCTGGGTCGCCAGGCCCGAGCTCGGCCCGAAACTGAACGTGATCGACGCGCCGGGGTTGGCCGCCTCGAACGTCTCGCCGAGCGTCGTGAACGTCCCCGTCAGCGACGCGGCGGCGAAGACCATGATCTCGCCGCTGAGGCCCGGGCTCGCCGACGGCGCCGGCGCAGCGCCGCCAGGATCGCCGTTGGGCAACACCCCGCACCCGACCAACGCCATCAAGACCACGCCGACGGCGGTCAGGGCCAGGGGAAGGCGACGCATGGGGCTCTCCAGGGAACTCGGGGCACGACAGATCGGGGGTGACGAGACGAGCCGACGGGCTCAGCTGTCGGGGATCTCCACGACGACGTTCGTCGACTTCACGCTCGCGACGGCGAGCACCCCCGGTTCCAGCCCCAGGTCGTCGGCCGCCTCGCGGCTCATCAGGGAGACCACCCGGAACGGTCCGGCCTGGATCTCGACCTGGGCCATCACCGTGTCCCGAACGACCTTGGTCACCAGCCCGGTGAAGTGGTTGCGGGCCGACTGGCGGTTGATCCGCGGAGACCGGAGCGGGCTCTCGGCGGCGAGCTCCTCGGCGAACCGGGCGAGCACCGCCCCGTCGATCGCCTGGCGCCCGGCGGCGTCGGCGGTGCTCTCCAGCCGGCCGACGTCCACCCACCGGCGAACCGTGTCGTCGCTGACGCCGAGCAGCGCGGCGGCCTGCAGGATCCGGATCAGGGCCATGCCAGCACCCTACCCGCACCCGCGGAGTCCGGGGAGCGTTGGAGGCGCGAATACGGGGAAGCGTTGCACCATGCACCGTAGATGCGGCGAGGCCGTCGGCACCGGGGTAGGCCCCGGTGCCGACGGCCTCTGGTTCCCTGCTAGTGCTAGCTGGCTGCGCCGGCCTTGCGCGCCGCACCCCGTTCCGTCGTGGCGCCGTCCGTGCTCAGCGCTCCGCTCGAGGACTCGAGGTGCGCGCGAACGAACCACTGGAACAGCTCCAGCTCGTGCAGGTGCCCGATCAGGAGATCGTTGGTGACCGAGTCGCTCTCCTCGGTGTCCGCGGCCGCCTTCCGGTGCGCGGTGATCACACCCTCGTACACCTCGTCGAGCGCCCCCAGGTGCTCGATGGCGCCCGCTCGCCCGATGGAGTAGTCGTCCCACGTGCGCTCGGCGACCAGGGCACCCGGCGTGCCGTGCGGTGCCACGCCGAGGGTCGCGATGCGTTCCGCGGTCGCATCGACCATCATCCGGACGGCGTCGACCTGCGGATCCAACATCTCGTGCACGGCGATGAAGTGGGGCCCCACGACGTTCCAGTGGATGTGCTTGAGGGTCAGGGCGAGATCGTTCAGGGCGTTCAGGCGCTCCTGGAGCACCTTCGCGACCTGGGAGCCCTCCTCCAGGGACAGCGAGGGGACGGTGAACTTCGGCAGATGCGTGGCGCGGGCCATGGGACTTCCTTCCAGGTGCAGTGCGGGAATCGACAGAGTTCCCCAGACGTGGACGGCGCCGAATCTAGGCACCGTCCTCGCTCCTCGCAACCGGAGGGCACGCACTCGCTCGGCCGGCTGTTGCCCGGGAGGCATGGCCCGCGACCCCTCGCCTGCCCCGGTCGCAGCGACGCGTCCCAGTTGCAGTGACAGAGTGTGGGGAGAGCCCTGTCAGGCCACGGCGGGCCGCCATCTGATCTTGGAGCTCACATGACGGCACAGCCCGCGGCCTGGGACTACCCCGCACGCCTCCAGGTCGACTACGTGGACCAGCACGACCGGGTGACCACCCTGTTCCGCATCTTCCTGGTCATCCCGATCGCCATCGTCAGCGCCGTCCTCACGGCCGGCACGACCGAGACCGTCTACGACTCGGCCGGTGAGGTGGTGCGCACCTCGAGCGGCGGCATCGCCGCCGGCCTGTTCGCCGCGACCCTGCTGATGATCCTCTTCCGGCAGCGCTACCCGCGCTGGTGGTTCGACTTCGCCCGGGAGCTCGCCCGGTTCGGCACGCGCATCGGTGCGTACGTCGCGCTGCTCACCGACAACTACCCCTCGACCGTCGAGGAGCAGAGCGTGCACCTCGAGATCGACTACCCCGACGTCGAGCACGACCTCAACCGCTGGCTCCCGCTGGTGAAGTGGCTGCTCGCCATCCCCCACCTCGTGGTCCTCATCCTGCTGTCCGTGGGCGCCTTCTTCGCGATCATCATCGCGTGGTTCGCGATCCTGTTCACCGGGCGCTATCCGCGGGGACTGTTCGACTTCGTGGTCGGCGTCGCCCGCTGGTGGCTGCGTGTCGAGGCATACGCGTTCCTCCTGGTGACCGACCGCTACCCGCCCTTCTCCCTCGACTGACCCCTGCTCCCTCGACTGAGCCAACCGGTCGGGGCTACTCGCGCGGACCGGGTCCGCTGCCTCCAAACGTCCCGGATCGAACCTCGATCCCCCGGCTACCGTGCCAAGGTGACCGACGAAGGCCCGCTCCGCACGGACATCACCAACGAGATCGCCGGCTACCTGCGGGCGGGGACGAGCGTCGAGGTCGTGGGCATGCGCTCCTCCGGGCGCTCCGCCGTCCTGACGCGCGTGAGCGAGCAGCTCGCATCCGAGGGATTCTCGATCACCCGCATCGCCGGCGTCCGGGCCCTACGCGACCGGCCGCTGAGTGCGCTCGCCGTCACGGGCATCAACCTCGCACTGTCGTCGGGCCTGCAGTCGTTGACCTCCGCTGTCGACGAGCTCGAAGACCTGTTGTCGTCGGGGCCCGCCGTCCTGGTGGTCGACGACGCGGACGATCTCGACGCGACCACCGTCGGCGCCCTCGCCGCGGTCCGCCTGCGACTGCGTATCCCGATCGTGGCGGCGACGCTGCCCGCTGCGCGCGGACGGTCCGACGCGCCAGGCCTGACCAACGAGCTGCGCCCCGCGGTGCGCGTCGCCCTCCCTCCCCTGCGCTTCGACGAGGTGCACCGCCTGGTGCACGTTCTGCTCGGTGGCCCCGTCGACCCCACCGCGGTGGCGCGGATCGCGGCGAAGTCCGGCGGGCTGCCCGGTCTGGTGTCGGCCATGGTCGCCACGGGACGGCGCGCCTCGCGCCTGGCGCCGCGCGGCGGGATCTGGGTCGCCCGGGGGGACCTCTGGACCACAGCCCTCGCACCCGCGGCGGAGCAGTTCCTGACAGATCTCGACGAGGCGAGCCTCGAGGCGATCGCCCTGGTGTCGTCCGCCGGAACCCCGACGATGGAGGCTGCCCTCCACGCCATCGCGCCGGAGACCCTGGCCCGGCTCGACGACGTCGGCCTGCTCCGGGTCGTCCGCGAGCGACACGACACCGTGGTGGGCGTCTTCCCACCGCTGGTCGCCGAGTACTTCACGCACGAGGGGTCGATGACGCGCCGGATGCTGGTCTGCGGCCAGCTCGCCCCGGCCGGCGTGGAGGACTCGCGGGGTCCGGTCCTCGCGCCCCGGTCGCTGCACCTGCCGGGGACCGACCCGATCCTGAGCCGACGCTTCGCGGGGCACTGGCGGGACGAGGTGCAGGCTCGACAGCGCGAGTGGGAAGCGGACGCCAGCCCGTCGAACGCCGTCCCGCTCATCCGGGCTCTCCTGGTCTCCAGGGCGCGCCCGCACGAGGTCGAGGCGGTCCTGGCGGCGACCGTCGTTCCCGGGGCGGACCCGCGGGCACTCGCCCTGTTCGTCACGTGGCACGCCCTCTATGAGGGCCTCGTGCTCGGCAGGGTCGACGCCGCACGCGCATTGCTGCACGACCGGCGATCCGCGCTCCAGGGCTTCGACGGGCTGCTCCGCGCGACCGAGGCGCACCTCGAGCTCGTCACCGGCTCGGTGCCGACGGCCGCCCTGCTCGCGCCCGCGGCGCACGACGAGGACCAGCTGTCGACGGACAGCGTCGTGGTCGCCCGCGCCGAGGCTCTCGTCGCGGCCGGTCAAGCACCCGCAGCACTCACGCTGCTCGAGGGGTTCACCACCCCGTTCCCCGCACTCGAGGAGTCGGCCGAGGCGACCCGCGAGCTCGCCCTGCTCTACATGTGCGACCTCGAGGGTGCGGTGACGGCTGCCCGCGCCCGGGTCGGGCGCAGCACGGGCCACCTCGACCCCGGTGGGGTCGAGGCTCACGCGTACGTGGCCGGCCTGGGCCTGGCGCTCCAGGGCCGCCTCCTCGAGCTGGACGCACTGATGTCGTTCGTCCTGGCGCTCGCCCCCATGCCCGCCCACCGGACCCATGTCCAGACAGGCCTGCTCTGGCTCGCCGCGGATGCCGCTGCCTGGCAGGGCCGGACGGCGTATGCCCACTCCCTCGCGCTGCAGTCGAGCGCGTACGGGCACGGTCGAGGACCTCACCCCGGCATGACGTCCGACGGCATCTCGGCCGAGCTGCGAGGAAAGGACCCGGCTGCGTCCGCCGACGAGCTCTGGGCGCTCGCCGAGGAGCGGCTGGAGCACGGCTTCATCCCCGCCGGCATCATCGCGGGCGTCTCCGCGGTCGAGCGTCGACCCGACGCCGTCTGGGCGGCTCGGCTCGCCGACGCCGCGGCCCGCTGCGACTCGCCGCTCCTGTCACATCTCGGGGACTACGCCGTGGCGATCGCCTCGTCGGACCCGGATCGGTTGGCCGAGCTCGAGCCCCGGTTGCTCGCCGCGGGGATGCGGCTCTACGCCGTGCGCACCGCCGTGGCCCGGTCCGTGCGGATGCTCACCGCGGGTGACGTCACCGCGGCGGCCGCGCATGCCGACACCGCCTGGCACACGGCAGGTCTGCGCGGTCGGGACCTGTGCGGACTGTTCCGGCCGTTTGACAAGGCCGTCTGCCTGACCGCTCGCGAGCGGGAGATGGCGATCCTGGTCGCGCGCGGGATGAGCTCGCAGGAGATCGCGACCCTGAAGGTCCTGAGCGTCCGCACGGTCGAGAACCACATCTTCAGCGCCTGCCGGAAGGTGGGCGTCAAGAACCGGGAGAGCCTCGCCCACGCCGCCCAGACCTGGCTCTCCTGCGCCGTCGACTGACGGGTCCCGCCGCGCGCCTCAGCGCAGTCCCGCGGGCGCGCGCCGGGCCGGGGACGGGTGCTGGTCGCCGGCTGGCTCGCGCCGTCCGAGGCGGAGCTGGCTCGACTCGCCCAGGGTGAGGCCACGAGTCTCCGGAGCCAACGGGATGGCGACGAGCAGACCGACCGCGGAGATCACCGCTCCGGCGACCATCGTCGCCCGCGTGCCGTGGGTGCTGAGGAATCCCGGGAGCACGTACATGGCGACGACGGTGCCGATGCGGCTGAGCGCCATGGCGGCGCCGACCGCAGACGCCCGGATGTCGGTCGGGAACAGCTCGTTGGGGTAGAGCCACTGCAGGTTGCCGGGCCCGCCGGAGAAGAACGCATAGACGGCGAAGCAGACGATCACGACCCACGTGCCGGCCACCGGCAGGGCGCCGAGGACGGCCAGGGCGAGAGTCATGATGGCGAAGCTGCCGATGAGCAGCCGACGCCGACCCATGGAGTTGGCCCAGAACATGGCCGGGATGCAGCCGATCATGAAGAAGGTGCCGATGAGCACCTCGCCGAGCACGCTCAAGCGCCCCTCGCTCAGGCCGAAGGCCGCCATGATGCGCGGACCGAAGGTGTAGATGGCAAACATCGGCACCGCCTGGCACAGCCAGATCGTCCCGACGAACACCACCTTCGACAGGTTCCGCGGCTCGAACAGCGCGCGGTACCGGGTCTTGGTCGACGGTCCGGGCTCGAGCTCGACGTGCGCACCGAACATCTGCCGAAGGATCGCCTCGGCCTCGGCGATCCTGTTCTTGCTCGCCAGCCAACGCGGCGACTCCGGGATCCCCCACCGGCCGATCAGGATGACCAGGCACGGGACGACGGCGCTGCCGAGCATCCAGCGCCAGCCACCATCGACGTCGGCCAGGAGGTACCCGACGATGTACGCGGCGTTCGCGCCGACGTACCAGATCGCGGCGATGAAGCCCATCGAGATCGCGCGGTATCGACGCGGGGTGAACTCGGCGACCATCGAGGTGGCGATGGGATAGTCCGCGCCGATCACCAGACCGATCCCGAATCGCATCACCACCAGCATCAGCGGTGTCGTGACGAAGGCCGTGCCCAGCGAGAGCAGCAGGATCGCCACCACGTCGATGAGGAACATGCGCTTGCGGCCGATGCGGTCGGTGATGTAGCCGCCGATCGACGTCCCGAGGAACAGCCCGACCAGGGCCGCGGCGCTGATCGCCGAGATCCACCCGCCGTCGAGCGCCAGCTCGTCGTTGCGCACCATCTGGTCGATCGCGACCCCGATGATCGCCAGAACGTAGCCGTCCAGGAACGGACCGCCGCTGGAGAACAGCGTCACCTTCTTGAGGAAGGGCGTCATCTCGACGTCGTCGAGCAGCACCCGCTCAGCCACGAGAGCTCACCGCGTTCAGGACCATTCGATGATGCCGAAGTTCAGGTACGGCTTGGCCTGGGCGAACGCGTCGATCACACGGAAGTGCACCACACCCTCGCCCATGACCCACATCTGGGTCTTCAGCGTCGCACCGGGCAGCACGGAGGCGGTGATCCGGGTCTTGAACCGGGTCAGGCGCTCGGGCTCGCCGGGGATGACGCTCTGGATGAAGTGCCGGCTCGCCACGCCGGCGAAGCTCACCGCGTGCAGGATCGGCTTCATCTGCCCATTGGCGCGGGCGTAGTCCCAGTCGACGTGCTGGGGGTGGAAGTCGCCCGAGAGCCGGTAGATCAGGGCCTGGTTCTCCGGGACCCGCTCCTCGACCTCGAAGTCGGGCTCCCGGTCGGGGATCTCGACGACGTCCTTCGGTGCGGCCGGACCGCCCCAGCCGCCGTCGTAGATCAGGCAGTCCCAGCTCTCGTTGGTGAAGAGCAGGTTGCCCTCCTCGTCGTACGTGTCACCGACGTGCTGCGCGAGCAGGCCACGCCCCTCGCCGCGGTCGAAGAGGCCCTTGAGCAGCACGGAGGTGCTCAGCTTGCCGGACAGCTTCGTGATCGGCCGGTGGAACGTGAGGTCGAAGCCCCAGTGGAGCGAGCCCGCGTAGTTGTACCCGTAGTCGATCGTCTTGGTGACCTCGCTGTCCACGATCGGCATCGCGCCGAACATCGGCAGGACCTTGAGGTCCTTCTCGTACACGTACTCCAGATCCGTCCGGCCATCGGCGCCGCAGCCGCAGCCGAGCGCGAACAGGATCAGGTCCTTGTAGTCGTACTCACGCTCGAACGGGCCGAACGTCTGCCCGACCATCTCCGTGTTGATCGCCATTGCCGTACCTCTCACTTGTTCTCGTGCCGTCCTGACCGCGTTCGCCGGCGCCTCACCCAAGGCGGCTCTTCTCGACCTTGTAGCTGCTGGTGTGCGGCAGGGCTGGCACGATCTCCACGACGGTGGGCACCTTGAACCCGGCGAGCCGGGTCCGGCAGTAGTCCTGCGCGTCCTGCGCCGTCAGCGCGGCGCCCGGGGCCAGCACGACGAACGCCTTGACGGCCTCG
Organism: Pengzhenrongella frigida; assembly: GCF_004168625.1. Classification (GTDB taxonomy): domain Bacteria; phylum Actinomycetota; class Actinomycetes; order Actinomycetales; family Cellulomonadaceae; genus Pengzhenrongella; species Pengzhenrongella frigida. Next base: position 50,583 of record NZ_SDWW01000018.1, on the reverse strand, counting down.
TCGTGGATCGGATCGGGGACGCCGATCACCGCCGCTTCGCAGACACCCGGGCAGTCGGTGAGGACGGCCTCGACCTCGGCCGGGGAGATGGTCTCCCCCGCGCGCTTGATCAGGTGCGTGCGCCGTTCCACGAAGGTGAACCAGCCCTCCGCGTCGACGTAGCCGAGGTCACCGCTGTGCATCCACCCGTCACCGGCGGCTGCCGCCGCGGTCGCCGCGGGATCGTGGAAGTACTCCTTCATGAGCGTGCGGCCGGGGACACCGCGCACCTGGATCTCGCCCACGACGCCCGGGGGCACCTCGCGACCGTCGTCGTCGGCGATCCTGGCCTCGTAGCCCCGGCCGATCCGCCCGATGGACGGCCAGCGGCGTTCGCCGACGGGTGGGTCGGTGATCACTCCGACGAGCGTCTCGCTCGTGCCGTACGAGTTGAGGATGCGGGTCGCGAAGCGCTTCTCGAAGCGAACCTTCTCCTCGTCCGTGATCGGCAGGTAGTACAGGACCTCACGGACCCGGTTGTCCGCCTCCCAGTCCCCCGGCGGCTGCAGCAGCATCGTCCGTACGATCATGGCGATGCTCTGGACCACCGTCGCCTCGTGGTGGCACACCTGCCGCCAGAACGACCTGGCGCTGTACCGCTCCAGCATGATCAACGTCGCGCCGGTATGGAGCACCGGCATGAGCGCGTTGAGCTGGAAGTTCACGTGGCAGGCGGGCATGGTCGTGAGCAGCCGGTCCCCGGACGTGAGGTTCGCCTGCCACTGGACGAAGATGCCGGAGAACAGCAGGTTGGCGTGCGTGAGAACCACGCCCTTGGACCGCGCGGTCGTCCCGGAGGTGAAGACAATTCCGGCGACGTCATCGCTGCCCAGCGGCAACGACTCCGTCCGGCGGTCCGGCTGCGCGTCACGCGCCGTCTCGAACGAGATCGTTCCCGGCACGGGCTCCCGGCTCCGGGCGAGCAGCGCGTGCGGGACGGCGATGTGGTCGGTGCCGGGACCGCCGGCACCGTAGAGGGCCAGGGAGTCCGCCTCGAACACCACCGCGAGCACACCGACCCGGGAGATGATGTCGGCGCACTCCGCGCGCGTGCTGCTCGGGTGCAGCGGCACCATCACCGCGCCGATCGCGGTCAGACCGAACATGCACATGAGCAGCTCGGGGCTGTTGCGCAGGTGCACGGCGACGGCGTCGCCCCGCCCGACACCGAGCGACCGGAAGAGGTTGGCCGATCGGGTGATCAACGCGTTGAACTGTGCGTACGTGTACTCGACGACGACCCCGGCACGGTCCTCGAAGACCAGGAACGTGCGCTCACCGCACTGCGCACCCAGGTCGTCCCACAGGTCCCGCAGGGTGCGGTTCCCCACGGGGTCCGCCTTGTCCTCGGCGCCTCGCCCGAGCCCGACCTCCATCAGTCCCGCCTGACCGTGCCACGCTCGGCCAGCTCCGCGATCTGCTCGGCCGTGTAGCCGGCCTCGGCGAGGACGACGTCCGTGTCCATGCCGAGGGTCGGCATGGGTCGCCAGATCTGGCCGGGGTTCCTGCTGAACTTGGGGAAGATGCCGACGCCCTTGACCGGGACCCCGGCCTGCGTCTGCCACTCGACGAAGACCTCACGCTGCTGCACGTGCTCCTCGTGCGTGAGCGCATCGAAGTCGAGGATCGCGTTCGCCGCGATGCCGACCGCGGAGAACTCCTTCTCGACCTCCGCGGCGTCCTGGGTCAGGAGGAACTCGTCGAGCTTGCGCTCGATGAGCTCAGCCTGCGGCCCGTTCAACCACAGCGCGCTGGTGTCCTCCGGGTAGTCCTCGGTCCCCCACAGGTGACCGAGGCCGATGCGCTCGAGCAGGTACTTGTTCTGCTTGACCCCGTAGGCGCAGAGCCCGAGGAAACCGTCGCGGCACTTGTACTCGCCGATCGCGCAGAGGTTCTGGTGCCGCGCGCCGGCGCGGGGGTAGGTGATGCCCTCGTTGAGGTAGTCCATCATGTAGTAGGCCCCGACGCGGAGCATCACCTCGTACATCGCGACGTCGACGCTCTCCCCCACCCCGCTGCGCTGCGCCTTCTGCAGCGCCGCGAGCGCCGATCCGACCACCATGAGCGACGTGAAGTAGTCCCCGACGTACGGTGCGGGGGCCATGGGCTGATCCGGTGTCCCGTTCTGGGACAGGTAGCCGCTGTACGCCTGGACCGTCAGGTCGTAGGCCGCGCGCTGGATCCGGTCCTCCACCCCGGTCTGACCGAACCCGGACACGTGGACGATGACGAGCTTGGGGTTGTGCTCCCACAGCACCTCGTCCGTGATGCCGCGCCGCGCGTAGGTCGGGCCCTTGCTCGACTCGATGAAGATGTCGGCACCCTCGATGAGCCGGAACAGCACCTCGCGGCCGTCCTCGGAGAACGGGTTGAACGCGATGCTGCGCTGGTTGCGGCGCTCCATCTCCTTGACGTAGGCGGTGTCCCGCATCGAGTCCCCCGTGCGGGCGTTCTCGATCCACACGACATCCGCGCCCCACTCGGCCATGAGGGCGGCCGCCGTCGGCGCGGCGATCTCCACCGCCGAGTACACGACCTTCACGCCCTCCAGCACACCGAAGGCCGGGACCGCTGACTCGTTCGCCATCTTCGCTTCTTCCCTCGTGTTCATCGGGCTCGTCGCTGCCGTGTTCATCGCGCGCTGCGCGCCGTGTCTATCGGGCTCTTCGCGCCGTCAGCGGTATGCCTTGAGGACAGCCCGGCCGGAGGTGAGGATCATCATCTCGTCGGTGCCGCCGGAGACCCGGTCCACGCGGAGGTCGCGCCAGAACCGTGCGACCCGGTGGTTGCCCGTGATGCCGATCCCGGCGAAGACCTGCAGAGCATCGTCCACGACCTCGAAGGACGCCCGAGCGCAGTAGTACTTGGCCATCGAGCAGTCGCCCCGGCCCATGAGCCCGTTGTCGAACTTCCACGCGATCTCGAAGAGCATGTTGCGCATGTTCGTGAGCCGGATCTGCATGTTGCAGAACTTCTCCTGGGTGAGCTGGTAGCGGGCGATCTTCTCGCCGCCCTGCTCGCGCTGGTTCGCATAGCGCGCGGCGTCCTCGAACGCGCAGTACGCCATCCCGTAGTCGGAGCACGCGACGAGGAACCGCTCGAAGTCGAAGTCGTCGACCCCGCGGGCGAAGCCCCGGCCCTCGGTGCCGAACAGGTCGGTCTCCGCGAGCTCCACCTCGTCGAAGTAGATCTCGCAGCAGCTGTCCATGCGCAGCCCCAGCTTCTCGAGCGGCTCCTTGGTGATCCCGGGCAGGCTCATGTCCACGAGCCACTCGGTGAAGGTGTCGGGGTTCGCGGAGTCGCGCGACATGACCACGAGGTAGGGCACGTGCGCGCTCGACGTGATGAACGTCTTGTGGCCGGTGAGGTAGACCTTGCCGTCGCGCCGGGTGTAGGTGGTCTGCAGCGCACCCAGGCCCGAGCCCGCGCCGGGCTCCGTCATCGCCGAGTTCCAGACCTGCTTGCCGGTGCCCTGGTAGGCCATGATCTTGTCGATCTGCTCCGCGGTGCCCTCCCGCAGGATCGTGTCCCAGGCCGGGAGCTGGTACAGCACGTACGTGGGCGCACCCAGCCGACCGAGCTCCGCCCACACCGCGGCGAGGGTGACCCACCCGGACCCCATGCCGCCGCGGTCCTCCGGCAGCAGGATGGAGTCGACACCGAGGGCGGCGAGCTGCGCGACGAACCGCTCCGGGTACTGGTGGGCCTCCTCGCACTGCTGGAAGTACGCTTCCCAATTCTCCTGAGCCATGAGCTCAGCGACCGTCTGGACCATGAGCTGCTGGTCCTCGTCGAGGCTGAAATCCATTGTGTTGCCCTTCGTTGTGTCGTGTGGTTCTGGGGTGCTGCGGGCGCACGGGCGCACAGCGCAGCGGGTCGCTAGCGCGCGGTCGCGGCGAGCAGGCCGCAGTAGAAGTCCGCACCGTCCGCGAGCGCCTCACCGGCTTCGGGGAGCATCCGCGAGTGATGCAGGAAGCCGTGCAGCACTCCCTGGAAGACCCGCAGGCGGTGCGGCACGTCCGCCTCCTGGAGCAACGCCGACAGCGCCAGGCTGTCGTCACGCAACGGGTCGAGACCCGACGCCGCGATGTAGCAGGGAGGCACACCCGCGGACAGGTCCGCGGACAGGCAGTCGAGGTACGGGCTCTCGAGATCGAGCGGCCCGGTCGTGTAGCAGCGCAGGTAGTAGTCGAGATCGGCCCGGGCAAGACCGTCCCACTCCCCACCGAAGAGCCGCTGGGAGAGGGAGTCCCGCAGACCGAACATCCCGTAGTAGAGGATCAGGCACCGGATGGCCTGGCCGGGGGCCTCGTCTCGCAGGTAGAGGGTCGTCGCCAGGCACAGGTTTGCTCCACCGGAGTCGCCGGCCAACGAGATGTGGTTCCCGTCGATGCCCAGCGCGGCGCCGGCCGCCCTCAGGTGCTGGACGACCGCCGCGCACTCGCGCACGGCCATCGGGAACTTGGCCTCGGGCGAGAGGCTGTAGTCCACCCCGACCACCACGGAACCGGTGCGCTCCGCGAGCGTGCGCATGATCCGGTCGTGCGTGTCCAGGTTGCCCACGACGAACCCGCCGCCATGGAGGTAGACGATGCACGGTCGGCCGCTCGCGCCCGACGGACGATGAGCCCGGATCGGGATGTTCCCGGACGGTCCTGGCACGAGGTCATCGACGGTCGCGACCATCACCGGCCCGCCCTCGTTCCAGAAGACCCGCTCCAGCGCGTAGCGCCGGCGCATCTCCTCGAGGGCCACGTCGGTCTCGAACGCGTCGTCCGACAGCGCGGTCTGCCGGTCGAGCACAGCCCGCATCTGCACGGTCACGCGCGCCAGGACGTCCGGGGTCTTCATGCTGCGACGCTCGCCGCCTGGACCCGCTCGAGCTCGGGGTCGGTCGCCGGGTACCGCTTGATGTACCAGCGCAGCAGGACCGACGACCCCGCCGCGAGAACTCCGCTCACCGCCAGGATCAGGAAGATCTTCGGGTAGGCCGCGTTTCCCTCGTTGTCGATCATCCCGCCGAACCAGGCGCTGGAGAACGTGTCCGGAAGGAAGCCGACCACGGACAGGATGCCGGTCGCAGCGCCGAACATCCCGAGCGGGACCTTGCCCTCCGTGAGCTGCGACGACACGATGCCGAAGACTCCGTTGGCGATGAAGCCGAGGAGCACCGCGATCCCAGCCGCGACCATGATCATCCCGGAGTTCACCGGCATGACCGCGAGGACGACCAGCGCGACCGCGGTGGCGATCGAGCCGATCCAGATCACGCGTGCCGGCGAGTGCGCCTTGTGCGCCAGACCACCGAACGCGGGCCCGGCCAGCAGGGTCACGCCGTAGGTGCGCACGATGCCGACCACCGAGACGATCACCAACGACGCCGAGAAGACGTCCGTCAGGTACGGCGTCGTGTAGGTCACGCCGGTGTAGTAGAAGTAGACGAAGAACATGGTCATGGCGCTGATCCACACGACGGGGCTCTTGAGCGCCGCGAGGGAGTCCGAGATCTTGAAGGACTCGCCGCCACCCGCCAGCTCGTTCTCGAACTTCGGGATGAAGATCAGCGAGAGAATGCCGAGCACCAGGATCAATGCACCAAGGAATGCGAGCAGCACCGTCACGGCGGTGTCAACATTGTCCGCGAAGGCGTTCACGATTCCGAGGTTGACGAAACCGACCACCAGACCGGCGGCACCGTAGAACCCGTAGCTCAGCCCGATGTTCTTCGCATACTCCGCTTCCTCGGAGATCAGCCTCACCAGCTTGTAGCGAATTCCCCACCAGATGAGGATCGTGGTGATGCCCATGCCGATGAAGACCACGACCAACGTGCCGTACGAGGGCAGGGCCGCATAGACGAAGGTCAGCAACGCGGTGCTGATGAATCCCACCGAGGCGAGCGTCCGGACGCGCACCTTGTCGGCGATGATGCCCGAGGGGAGGTAGCAGATGGTCGCCGTGATGGCGTACGCGGAGAGCAGCGCACCCAGCTGTGCGTTGGTCAGGTCCAGAGAATCCATCAGCGGGTCGTAGAACACGCTCTTCAGATACGCCGGCGTGTAGATGATCGAGCTACCGATACTGACCAGAATGAGGAGGAACCACCGCCGAGCCTTTGACAGGTCCGCGGGATTCTTCTCGTCAGTCACGACACGTCGCATTTGCCCCTCCTTGGGATTGCACGCTCCTACGCTGGAGCCGCGCCCAAGGATCAGCCGCCCGCTGGGCCGACCGCTGGGACCGACGTCCCAACGGAAGTCCGCCTAGGTACGGGCCGGCCCGAAGGTGAGTACAGGCAGTGGCGTCGCCGGGTACTCCTTGCCGGCCTGGTCGTAGGAGTCCACGACGGCGACCTCGAGCGCGAAGTCGACGGGCGAGTCACCGAAGAGCAGCCGCCCCGCTTCGGCTGCGGCCTCGCGCACCGCGGTGGCCACCTCGTCGGCGACGGCGGCAGGGGCGTGCACCATGACCTCGTCGTGCAGGAAGAACACCAGGTGGGGGCCTCCGTCGAGGGCCCTGAGCCTGCGGCGCAGCGCGGCCATCCAGCACAGGGCCCATTCCGCTGCGGTGCCCTGGACGACGAAGTTGCGGGTGAACCGCCCCCATTCCCGGCGCCGACCGCGCGCCGCACGGGCGTCGTCCGGCCGGGCGTCCTCGCCTGCGGCACGCTGCACGACGTCCTGCCAGAGCTGGCCGGGCAGCGGCGACGACCGTCCCAGCCACGTGGAGACGATCTCACCGCGCTCCCCCGCGCGGGCCGCGTCCTCGACGAGCTTGACCGCGTGCGGGAAGGCGCGGGTCAGCTGCGGCATCAGGACCGCGCTCGGGCCGGTCGTGGCGCCGTAGATCGCGCCCAGCATCGCGTACTTCGCCTCCTGCCTGGTCGCCACGATCCCCGCGTCGACGACCCCCTGGTACAGGTCGGCCCGTCGGCCCGCCGCGGCCATGTGCTGGTCACCGGACATCGCGGCGAGCACCCGCGGCTCGAGCTGCGCGGCGTCGGCCACCACCAGGCGCCACCCCGGATCGGCGCGCACGGCCGACCGGACGCTGGCCGGCAGCTGCAGCGCCCCGCCACCGCTGGTGGCCCACCGCCCGGTCACCACCCCGCCGGGAACGTACTGGGGCCGGAACCGCCCATCGCTGACCCAGGTGTTCATCCAGGACCAGCCGTTCGCGCTGAGCAGGCGCGCGAGCTTCTTGTACTCCAGGAGCGGGGCCACCACCGGGTGCTCGAGGGTGCGGATCTCCCAGGTCCGCGTCGAGGTGACGTCCAGGCCGGCCGACCGCATCGCACGCAAGAGCTCGGGCGGTGAGTCGAGGTTGACCGACGGGTGCCCCAGCGACGCGCGGACCTCCTGGGCCAGGGCCTCGAGCCGCGGTGGCCGACCGCCCCCGCGCGGGCGCGCCCCGAGCGCTCGGGTGAGAAACGCGTCGTGCACCGTCGTGCTCCACGGCATCCCGTCGTGCTGCATCTCCGCGGCGATCAGCGCCCCGGTCGACTCGGCGGCGAGCAACAGTCGCAGTCGGCCCGACGACGCGGCCCCGGCGACGGCGGCCAGCTGCCGCCCGAGCTCGGCCAGGTCATCGACGAGCCGCGCTCCGCGTGCCGGTCCTGCCGGGTCGTCGAACAAGGTGAGCGCGGCCCGCTCCGGCTCGCCCCGCTGAGGTTCGTCCCACTGGCTCGGCGGAGCGAGCGAGAGCGCGGAACCCTCGCACGCCGCACTGCGACGCACGATGGCGTGACACAGCCGCAGGTCGTGGCACCGCTCGACGCGCACCCCGGCAGCAAGCAGCCGCGGGTACCAGCGGGCGGTGTCGTCCCACACCCAACGCGGCCGAGCCTGCTCCCGCGCGGCCACCAGCCCGGGCAGCCCGCTCCGGTCGATCGCGGTCCGCTCGCCGGCCACACCCTCGTCCGTGACGTCCTGGACGACGACGCCGCCGTCCGGGCGTACGGGGTCGTCGGTGAGCACGAGGAAGGGCACGTTGCATTGTCGTCGACACCACCCACACGTTCCTCTCACGACCGCGTCCGCCCTGCCGATCAAGGGGACATCAGGGGACTCGGAGCAGGGGGCTGCGATGGACGACACCACAGGGATCGCCAGCGCGTCCTCGCGCGCCCACGAGCGCCTCGGCAGTGCCGACCTGGCGCACCACCTCGCACGCTTCGATCCGGGTCGACGTCGATTCCCGCACGCGCCGCGGCGCTGTGCCCACCTCTCGAGAACCACGAGGACCAGCCATGTCTGAGAACGTGACGTTTGACGCTGCCGTCGACCCGTTCGTGCGCCGGCCAGGCGTCATCGGCTGGATCGTCGACCAGTCCGTCCGGGCCAAGATCCTCTCGCTGATCGCCGTGCTGGCGGTCGCCGCTGTCGGCACCGGGGTGCTCGCGATCGTCTCCCTGCAAGCCGTCGTGGCGAACACGGACGAGATCGCGCTCGTCCAGAGCGACGTGGCGAACAACCTCGGGCAGATCCACCAGACCCAGCTCAAGGCACGGATGATCGTCGCCCAGCTCGCGGCGATCCAGGGCGACGTGACCGAAGAGACCTGGTTGTCCAAGCAGGCGGACAACGACGCCGCGATGCAGACCCACATGGACGCGTTCGCCGCGAGCGTGGGCGCGTCCTTCCCGAGCTGGGAGCCGTTCCTGGTGGACTACCAGGCGTGGATCACCGCCCGAGACACGAAGCTGGTGCCCGCCGCGGTGGCGGATGTCCCCCGGGCGTACGAGTCGTTGCTGGACATCGCGAGCCAGCCGCTGATCAACAAGTACGTCAACGACCTGGACTCGCTCAACGCCGAGATCACGGACTACGCCGGCACCGTCGTTGCCGGTGCGCACACGAGCTCCACCTCGACGATCCGGCTGCTCGTCATCGTCCTCGGGGTCGCGCTGGTCGTCGTGGTCACGCTCGGCCTGATGATCGCGCAGGCCCTTCGGCGGCGGCTGAAGGGGGTGACGCTGGCGCTCGACGCGATGTCGTCCGGCGATCTGACCGTTCCGGCCCAGGTGCGCGGCACGGACGAGATCGGGCAGATGGCCCACGCGCTCGAGGTCGCGCAGCGCGCCTTGCGGGCGGCCTTCACCGGTGTCGGCGAGACGGCGCAGACCGTGGCGGCAGCAGCGGAGGAGCTGGCTGCGGCGAACACACGGGTGGCTGCGGGGACCCAGCAGACGAGTACCCAGGCCGGGGTCGTGGCCGCAGCCGCTGATCAGGTCAGCAGGAACGTCCAGACGGTCGCCGCGGGCGCCGAGCAGATGGGCGCGTCCATCCGGGAGATCGCGCAGAACGCGAACGACGCGGCGAAGGTGGCGAACCGGGCGACCGGGGTGGCGTCGTCGACCAACGACCTGGTCGCCAAGCTCGGGCTGTCGTCGGCCGAGATCGGCAACGTCGTCAAGGCGATCACCAGCATCGCGGAGCAGACGAACCTGCTCGCGCTGAACGCGACGATCGAGGCGGCCCGCGCGGGTGAGGCGGGCAAGGGCTTCGCGGTGGTGGCGGGCGAGGTCAAGGAGCTCGCCCGAGAGACCGCGCGTGCAACGGAGGAGATCACCCGCCGGGTCGAGGCCATCCAGGTGGACACCACCGGCGCGGTGGCCGCGATCGCGGAGATCAGCGGGATCATCGCCTCGATCAACGACTATCAGCTGACGATCGCGTCGGCGGTCGAGGAGCAGACCGCCACGACGAACGAGATGTCGCGCTCGGTCGCGGAGGCGGCGTCGGGGTCCGGCGAGATCGCGTCGAACATCACGCAGGTCGCCCAGACCGCGGCGACCTCGAGCGAGGTGATGGGACAGATGGGCGAGTCGGTGACCGAGCTCGCGCGGATGTCAGCCGACCTCCGCGCTCGCATCGCGGCGTTCACCTACTGACGCCCCCGAAGGCGAAGACCACCCGTGGGGGCGGTCCGGCGGGTAGCGTTTCACCTGGTTCTGGAAGGAGGGCTCTCGCAGAGGGAGAACTCCGAAAAAGGTGACGACCCATGGAACCCAACGCCGCGCGGCTGGTCTACGGCGCTTCGGTCACGGCGCAGAACCTGAGCGCCGCACACAACGTGTCGGTCGATGAGGGCAGACGCCACGCCGGTGTGTGCGCCCAGCTGCATCTGCCGACCGGGCGGATGTGCACGTTGCCGCACGGGCACCCGGACTCGTGCGAGTTCGTGGCGCCCGACCAGGTGGACGCATCGCTGGCGCGTCAGCAGCGCGTCGGAGACTGAGTACCGTGGCGTACCGCCGCGTGCGCCACGCTCGCGGCGTCATCGACACTCGGGAGAATCATGGACGCCGCCTCCGCCACCATCACCGCCCGCGACAATGCCGTCGCCCAGCGCTACGAGCTCGTTGACGACGGGCGGGTCATCGGCCAGACGCAATACGTCGCCTTCGACGCCGAGTCCGGACCCCAGCGCATCTTCTTCCACACCTCGGTCGACGAGGAGTACGGCGGTCGCGGCCTGGCGTCGATGCTCGCCGCGTTCGCGTTGCAGGACACCGTGTCCGCAGGGATGAAGATCGTCCCGGTCTGCAGCTACATCCGCGGTTACATCGGCCGGAACCCCGATCTCGCCGGGCACACCGTCGAGGTCGAGCCCGCGCACCTGGCCGCGGTGCCCGAGGACTGACGGAGGGGCCGGAGGACCGCCGGCCGTGGGGTAGGACGTGCCACCGCCGGCCGGCGCGTTCGCCTGGGGTCGCCTGCCGGCCGCTGCGGTGATAGGAGTTGATCGGTCCCTGTCCGGCAAGACTCCCGCGGCCGCGTCAACTCGAGGTGATCGGCATGGCAAAAGCGACGTCAGACGACCTGGCAGCAGCACCGGAGCCCCCGGCGAAGATGAAGCGCAAGGCGTACGAACGAGAGCTGGCCGTTCTCCAGGGCGAGCTGGTGGCGATGCAGGAGTGGGTCAAGTCGTCCGGCGCGAAGGTGTGCATCGTCTTCGAGGGCCGGGACACGGCCGGCAAGGGCGGCACGATCAAGCGCATCACCGAGCGGGTGAGCCCCCGCGTGTTCCACGTCGTCGCGCTGCCGACCCCGACCGAGCGCGAGAAGTCGCAGATGTACATCCAGCGGTACGTTCCCCACCTTCCTGCGGCCGGCGAGGTCGTCATCTTCGACCGCAGCTGGTACAACCGCGCCGGCGTCGAGCGCGTCATGGGGTTCTGCACCCCGGAACAGACGAGCAAGTTCCTCGACGCGGTCCCGGGCGTCGAGAAGGCGATGGTCGACTCGGGGATCCTGCTGATCAAGTACTGGCTCGAGGTCGGGCCAGACGAGCAGACGCGCCGGATCGAGAATCGCATCCACGATCCACGCAAGACCTGGAAGCTCTCGGCCATGGACCTGAAGTCCTACAGCCGCTGGTACGACTACTCGCGGGCGCGGGACGCGATGCTGCTCGCCTCGGACACGGCCTGGGCCCCCTGGTACATCGCGGACACCGACGACAAGAAGCGCGGTCGGCTCAACATCATCAGCCACCTCCTCAGCCAGGTGCCGTACACCGCCGCGCCGGAACCCGCGACCAGCCTGCCCAAACGACAGAAGCCCGGTGGCTACCGAGAACCGGTCTTCCCGCTGCACCGCATCCCCACCCCGTTCTAGGGCGCTGCGTGTTCTCGCGCGGTTCGCCGGGTGACGCGACCGGGACGCCGAGGCGGACCTGATGTCCTCGGTGGTTCCCGGCATCGTCACGCTGCGCACCTACGAACGTGCCTGGCTGCCCAAGGACCTCGTCGCCGGCCTGGTCCTGACCGCGCTGCTGGTCCCCCAGGGGATGGCCTACGCAGAGCTCGCCGGCCTGCCGGCGGTCACCGGGCTGTACACCTCGATCCTCTGCCTGATCGGCTATGCGGTCTTCGGCCCGTCTCGCATCCTCGTGCTGGGTCCGGACTCGTCGCTCGGCCCGATGATCGCGGCGACCATCCTGCCGCTGGCGGGCGCCGGTGGGGACCCGGCTCGGGCGGTCGCCTTGGCCTCGATGCTGGCGATCTTCGTCGGTGCGTTCATGGTGCTGGCCGGCACCGCCAAGCTCGGGCTGATCGCCGACCTGCTGTCCAAGCCGACCCGCATCGGCTACATGAACGGGCTCGCGCTGACGATCCTCGTCGGGCAGCTCCCGAAGCTCTTCGGCTTCTCCGTCGATGCGGACAGCCTGATCCCCGAGCTGGTCGGGTTCATCGACGGGGTCGCGACCGGCGAGACGGTCGTGCCCGCGCTGGCGGTCGGGTTCGCGGGCCTGGTCATCATCCTCGTCCTGCAGCGCTGGCTCCCGAAGGTGCCGGCGGTGCTCGCGGCGGTGGTGCTCTCCATCGCCGCCGCGTCGGCCCTCGCGCTGGGTGAGCGCGGGGTCGACCTGATCGGCATGCTCCCCCAAGGATTCCCGGCCTTCACCCTTCCCCAGGTGTCGGCCGCCGATCTGGCCCTCCTCGCCGCCGGAGCATTCGGGATCGCCCTGGTGTCGCTCACGGACACGATCTCGACCGCCTCGGCCTTCGCCGCCCGCAGCGGGCAGGAGATCCGGGCGAACCAGGAGATGATCGGCATCGGCGCGGCGAACATCGCGGCCGGCTTCTTCCAGGGCTTCCCGGTCAGCACCAGCGGCTCACGAACCGCGGTCGCCGAGCAGTCCGGCGCGAAGAGCCAGCTGACCGGGCTGGTCGGCGGCGCGGCGATCGCCGTCATCCTGCTGTTCCTGCCCGGTCTGCTCCAGAACCTCCCGCAGCCCACGCTGGCAGCGGTCGTCATCGCGGCCGCCCTGTCGCTCGCGGACATCGCCGGCACGGTCCGGCTGTGGCACCAACGGCGGATCGAGTTCTCGATCTCGTTGGCGGCCTTCGGCGGCGTCGCCCTGCTCGGCGTCCTGCCCGGCATCGCGGTCGCGGTCGCCCTGTCCATCCTGAACGTGTTCCGGCGGGCCTGGTGGCCGTACCAGACCCGCCTCGGCCGGGTGGCCGGCCTGCCGGGATACCACGACGTGACGAGCTACCCGCAGGCACAGCAGCTCGACGGGCTCGTGCTGTACCGGTTCGACGCCCCGCTGTTCTTCGCGAACGCGCGCACCTTTCGCGACGAGGTTCGCAGGCTCGCCTCGACGGATCCTCGCCCCCGGTGGATCGTCGTCGCGGCTGAGCCGATCACCGACGTCGACACCACCGCGGCGGACGTGCTCGAAGAGCTTGATGCGCTGCTGGCGACGGCGGGCGTCGTCCTGGTCTTCGCCGAGCTCAAGGACCCCGTCCGGTCGAAGCTGGAGCGATACGGCCTGGCGCGGCCGCCCGCCCCGGACCGCTTCTTCCCCACCCTCGAGGCCGCCGTCGAGGCGTTCCGCGCGCAGGCCCCCGGACACTGGAGCGCTCCACCGCCGGGGTCGTGACCGTCGGGCCACCCTTCCGCTGCTCCCGGTCAGTCCTGCTCGAACCGCAGGGCCCGGGCGTGACCGGGCTGGTCCGGGTCGTCGACGATGTCACGACCCTCGAGCCATTCCTCGATGACGTTGGACAGCTCGCCGGGATGGCTGAAGTTGATCGCGTGGGCCGCGCCCTCGATGAGCGCCACCGTCACGTGCTCCGGTGCGAGGGCCTTGACCTCCCTGACCCGGTGCGGGGGCGGCATGAGCGGGTCCCGGTCGCCGAGCACCGCGAGGGTCGGAACGGGGGTGCGCAGCAGGCGTTCGAGCGCGGGGAACCGGGTGAGCTCGCCGAACAGGTTCAGCGCGCTCACCGGGCCGAAGCGCACGTAGTCGGGCACCGCGACCCGAGCCATCCGGGGGTTCTCACGCGTCCCGTCGACCGCGAGCTGACGCAACGCGCGCCCGAACGGTTGGTTGTACATGCCCCCGGCGGGCGACACGAGCACGAGGCGGTGCACCCGCTCCGGCGCGGCGTGCGCGACCTCGAGACTCACCGCGCAGCCCATCGAGTTGCCGATCAAGACGACCTTGGCCAACCCCAGGGCGTCGAGGATCGCCTCCAGGGCGTGCGCCAGCGCGGGGATGCCGAGGGTGTGCTGCCAGCGCTCGCTGCGACCGTACCCGGGCAGATCCGGTACGACCGTCGGCCCCAGGTGAGCCAGCCTGCGCGCGGTCGGCATGAGGTAGGAGCCCGAGATCGCAAACCCGTGAACGTGCACGATCGGGATGCCCTCGACCGCCGGGCCGCGACGGTAGAAGACCCTCCGGCCGTCGACCGTCACGTGCTGGTCGGTCCAGCCGTCGGCATCAGCGACCGGAGCATCCCCGGCAGCGGCGGCCGGCGGCGGCGCGGACTTGCGCAGGCGGGACGGACGACCTGCTGGCCCCTGGCGGCGCGACGTCATGGTGGGTCTCCTCGGTGCCTGTCCGGCGCCGACTGCGGGTTGCCCGGGCCGGGCCGCGACTCGTGGACTCTGCACCCCAGGCAAGCCCGGTGCCGCGCCGATCGCCTCATCCTGATCGGATGGGTCGGCACCCGTCCGGGCCCGCTCTGCGCGGAGCACGGACCTCCCCGGGAGCGCGGACCACGGAGCTTGGGTAGGTTGGCGCCGGTCGACGCCGCACCGAGGCCGCACGGAGGGGGACGCCGCAATGACGACCTGGCTGCGCCGAGCGGCATGGTGGGCGATGGACTACGCGTACGTCGTGCGCTGGCAGCTGGTGGCCGTCACGCGCTGGCGCGCCGTCGGAGAGCTCGACCCGCCGGCGAGCGCCGGCTCTCCCCCGAACCCGACGGTCGTCCTCATCCCCGGGGTGTTCGAGAGCTGGCAGTTCATGCGACCGCTGGCGAACCGGCTGCACCGCTGCGGGTGCCCGGTTCATCTCGTCCCCGCTCTCGGCTTCAACACCGGCCCGATCCCCGACATGGCGCGGGTGGTCGCGGCCGACCTCGTCCGGCACGATCTCACCGGCGTGGTCCTCGTCGCGCACAGCAAGGGCGGCCTGATCGGCAGGTACGCGATGGTCCATCTCGACCCGGACCACCGGATCCGGGCCCTGGTCGCCGTCAACACGCCCTTCGCGGGGTCGCGGTACGCGCGCTGGATCCCGCTCCCGGCCGTGCAGGCGTTCGCGCCGACCGACCCGACCCTCGCCGCCCTCTCGGCCGACGATGCGGTGAACGCGCGCATCACCTCGGTCTCCAGCCGGTTCGATCCCCACATCCCCGGCGGCAGCAGCCTCGCCGGCGCCGCAGACGTCCAGCTCAGGACGCCTGGGCACTTCCGGGCCCTGGGCGATCCCGAGCTCGTCCCGGTGATCCTCGACGCGCTGGCCCGAGCCGATCGGGGATGACCGGCGCGGCCGGTACCCCACGGCCGGTCCGGGACCTATCGAGCGACCGCCGTCGACCCGATGGCGACCGTCGGCAGGTGCGCGCGCCATCCAGAGCCGACCACGACGAGGCAGCCGACGGCGATGACGAATCCCGCACCGAACATCTCCGGGTAGCTCCAGCGCGGGGCCAGGAGCGCGAGCACCGCCGGGATGAAGAAGCCGAGATAGGCGAACGAGTAGTAGACGGCGGTCAACCCGGCGAGGTCGTCGGGGCCGGCGATGCGCCGGACCTCGTTCAGCCCCGCGACGAGCGCGAGGCCGTAGCCCAGGCCGAGCACCGCGGCAGCCGCGAGTGCCAGCGCCAGCGTCAGCTCCGCCGCCGCCGCTGACCCGAGACCCATGCCGGCGACGATGATCACGAGCGCCAGCACCGACGCCCGAGCGCTCCGGGACGTGTCGATGGCCCGCCCGAGCACCTGGATCCCGACCCCGCACCCGAGGGTGAGGACCGTCAGCAGAGCGGAGAAGGCGATGGGCAGGCCGCCGGTGTGGGCGCGCATGAGACCGGGCAGCACCGCGTACGCGCTGCCGGCGCACCCGAACACCCACGGCGCGAGCGGGACGACGACGCGCCGGAAGCGCCGGTGCGCCACGGACGGCACCCGGAGGTCGGCACGAAGCGTGCCGCCCAGCCGCGCGGGTTCGCTGCGACGGGTCTCCGGGGCACGCAGGAGCCACAGCCCGGTGACGACCGTGAGCGCCACGTGGACCAGATAGGCGGTCTCGGTGGGCCAGGGGCCCCACTGCGCGAGCACGCCGGCCACCCCGGCGCCGGCGAGAAAGCCGAGGGTGAGGGACAGCGACGCGCGTCGAGCACCCGCACCGGAGTCGCACTCCCCCGCGGAGAGCTCCATGATCCAGGTCGTGCCGACCGCCATCACCAGACCGAGGGCGAGCCCGCACAGCACCCGCCCCAGGCAGAGGGCGAGCGGCCACGGAGCGCAGAAGGCGAGCACGAGCGACCCGGCCAGGCTGAGCGGTGCCGCGGGCAGCATCAGCGGGCGCCGGCCGTAGCGATCGGACAGCGGCCCCCCGACCAGCAGCGCGGGCACGATGCCGAGCACGTACGCGCCGAGAAGCAGGTTGACGGTGACCGCCGAGAAATGGCTGACGTCGCGGTACAGGACGAGCAGGGGCGTGAACTCGTTGCCGCCCCAGGCGATCGCGAAGATCGAGCTGCCGACGGCGAGCCAGGGCGCGGCCCACCACCTCGCGCGCGTCCCGCCCGGGCTCCGCCACCGGCCACGCGTCACAGCGTCGCCGCGTCGGCCGCGCGCTCGACCAGGTGGGCGTCGCGCAGATGGCGTCGCAGCGCGGCGCCGAAACCCGGGACGTCCCCGGCGCCGACCAGGACGGCGAGCTCGGCATGTCCGCGCACGAAGCCCCGGGCGCGCTCGACGTCGCGCCACAGCGACCGTGCCGTCATCCGGTGCTGACGCTCGCGCAACGACACGCAGAAGCTCGTGAGCAGCGCGTTGCCGCCTGCCGCCACGATCGCGAGATGGAACTCCGTGTCGTGTCGGGAGTAGGCCTCGAGGTCGCCGTCGTCGAGGGCCGCGCTCTGCCGGGCGATCGAGGACTCGAGCGCGGCGCGCAGCCGCGCACGGTCGTCGGCGGTGGCCAGCGACTCGACGGCGTGCACCTCGAGCAGCAGCCGCGCATCGACGACGGCGCGCGCCTCCCCCGCGGCGATCGGCACGATGACCGCGCCGCGTTTCGGGTACAGGCGCAGCCATCCCTCGGCCTCCAGCCGAAGGAAGGCCTCACGGACAGGGGTCCGACTCACCGTGAGCTGACCGGCGATCTGCCCCTCGCTGATCATGCTGCCGCCCGGCAGACGGTCGTCGAGGACCAGTTCCTTGACGTAGCGGTAGGCGACGTCGGCGGCGGAGGGACTCGTGGGCAACATAGACACAACATGAGTCTATGGTGCCCCGCGGCCCTCACCGGACAGCCGTGGCCGCGGCCGCGACGGGTCAGGCGGGGACGGTCAGGCGGGGACGGCGACCAGGTCGCGCCGCAGCCGCGCCACCGAGGTCTGCTGCCGGCCTCGGGCCACGAGGGTGCTCACGCCGAGCGAGACCACGAGCCATCCGAGCAGGCTGGCGACCACGGTCGAGAGCGAGCCGACCTGCCCACCGAGGGTGAGGTGGGCCAGCCCGTCGACGACGAGCGGGACCGGGAGGACCCCGTTGAGGGCGCGGAAGACCGCCGGTGCGGTCTCGATCGGCACGATGCCGCCGAGCGCAGCGACCTGCGCGCCGAGCAGCGCGATGGACACCACCCACCCGGTGCGTCCCCAGAGGGCGACCAGCGCCTGGTTGATCGCCGCGAACACGACCGCCGCGAGCGCCGTCAGACCGACGGCAGCCACCGGCGACACCAGCGAGATCCCCAGCAGCGGCAGGCTCGCCCCGAGCACGGCCGCCTGCACCAGCCCCCAGACCGCGGACCGGCGCCAGCCGAGCAGCGCGACCCCGGCCGCGGAGGACGGCGCCGCGAGCTTCCGGGCGGGCAGCGCCTCCAGGACGAGCAGGCTGGCGAACGCCCCGAGCCACAGCACCAGCGCGACCACCAGGGGGGCGGAGTCCGTCGCCCCACCGGGCGAGGCGTTGATCCGCGAGGACTGCGCGACGACGGGCTGCACGACGACGTCGGCGAGCACCGCGCCGTCCGCCCCCGTGAGGTCGGGCACCCCGCCGGCGGCGTCGCTCAGTCCGGCGGCAAGATCCTGCGCCCCGACCGTCAGGTCAGTGGCGCCGGTCGCGAGTCCCGTCGCCCCGGTGCTCAACGCGGCGGCCCCGTCGGCCGCCTGCCCCGCACCGTCGGCCAGGGTGCCGACGCCGGTGGCCAAGGCGCCCGCGCCCGCATGCACCGATGCCGCTCCCTGGGCCAACGCGGTCGCACCGGCACCCAGGGTGCCGATGCCGTCCCGCAGGGCAGGTGCTGCGGCGGCGAGGCTCCCGGTACCGGCTGCGACCTGGTCGGCCCCCGCGACCAGCGACCCGGCGGACGACGCAGCGCTGCCCAGCTGGCCGCAGAACTCCGCGGACGGCGTCACGAGCGAGCACTGCTCGGCCAGCGCCGCCAGGCCGGTCGCGAGCTCGCCGAGGCCGCCGGCGACCTGGGTGGCGCCGGTGGCGAGGGTCTGGGTGCTCTGCGGCAAGGTGGCGGCCTGGGTCCCGAGCGTGGTCACTCCGGCAGCCAGGTCCGCGGCTCCGCCGGATACCCGCCGGGCGCCGGCGGCCAGGTCGTCGGCCCCGGCGGCGAGGTCGATCGCCCCGGCGGCGACCTCGCCCGTCCCGACCGCGAGCTCCCCCGCGCCGGCCGCGAGGGTGCCCGCTCCCGCGGCGAGGGCCGTCGTGCCGTCCCGCAGCTGTGCCCCACCGTCCGCGGCCTCGCCGAGCCCGACGCTCAGCTCGCTGAAACCGTCGAACGTGGAGACGAGGAAGCCGGTGGTGATCTGGCGGCCCACGCTCGCCGCGGCCGCGTCCGCGACCTGGTCGGTGAGCAGCCCGACCAGGACGCTGGCGGAGTCGTTGCTCCGGACCTGGATCGTGGCGGGCTCGGCGGTGCCCTCGCCCCGGCCCGCCTTCGACAGTGCGGCGATCGTGGCGGAGAAGTCGGCCGGGATCGTCAGGACCGCCTGGTAGGTGCCGTCGGTGAGTCCCTTCTCGGCATCCCCGGCATCGGTGAGCTGCCAGTCCAGCGTCTCCTCGGCCGGCGTCTGCGGCGAGGTCAGGGCCCCGGCGAGCAGGCGACCGGCGGCGATGGTCTGCTCGTCGTCGCCCTCGGACGAGGTGACGATCTGGTCCAGGTTGACGACGGCGGCCGGCAGCAGGGCGAGGTTGTCGGCCCGCCCGCTCAGGGACCACAGGGCCAGCACACCGCAGACGGTCGGCAGGAGCAGGACGGCGGCGGCACGGGTGATCGGGCGCTTCACGGCGCCACCTCCTCGAGGACGGACGGGTGTGGTCGCCGGGGTGCGACCACGAGATAGGCCGGCACCTGGGAGAGGGCTGCGGTCCGCCCGGCGCAGCCGACGACGACGGTCGTGCCGGCACGGGCGAGCGCGACCAGCTCGGCCCAGGTGGTGCCGGTCGGCCCGCCGGTCTCGTCCTCCGCCACGTCGTCGACGACGACGAGCCTGCGTCCGTGCACCGAGGACAGCGCCGGGGCACCGGGGCCGGCGAGGTACGGCACCCGCGCCCGCACCGCGGCCGCCTCGTCGGGCAGCACCCGGCCGAGCACGACGAGCGTGCCGGAGCTCGGGGCGAGCCGGCCCGCCACGACGGCGAGCAACGCCCGCCGGGCGACGGGGTCGGCCTCGGCGACCACCAGGATCTGCCCCCGGCGGGCCACGGCACTGACCGGCCCGACCACGACGGCGCCTGCGTCGTCGTGCACGGTGACCTCGTCCAGCCGGACGTCCGCCTCGCCGTGGGTGCGCACCCAGGCCTCGTGCGCGAGGTGGTGCTCGAGGGCCGCCCCCTCGACGTCGAGCGACGGCAGACGGCGGTCCAGCCACCCGGGCAGGGCCCAGGCGCGATCGCCGAGCAGCGCGAGCACGGCCGGCACCAGGGTCATCCGCACGAGGAAGGCATCGACGAACACGCCGACTGCGAGGCCGAGCGCGATGGGCTTGACGGTCGAGGTGGCGGTGGGGACGAAGGCGGCGAAGACGCTGATCATGATGATCGCGGCCGCCGTGACGACCCGGGCGCTGGCCCGGAAGCCGCTCCGCACGGCCCGCTGGGCGGTCGATCCGTGCACGTAGGCCTCACGCATCCGCGAGACGAGGAAGACCTCGTAGTCCATCGCGAGGCCGAAGAGCACACCCATGAGGATGATCGGCAGGAACGAGATGACCGGCCCCACCTTGGACACGTTGAGCAGGTCTGCCGCCCACCCCCATTCGAAGACCGCGGCGACCGCGCCGAACGCCGCCAGCACGGAGAACACGTAGCCGATGGTGGCCTTGAGCGGAACGGCGATGGAGCGGAAGACGACGGTGAGCAGCAGCAGGGAGAGCCCGACGACGAAGAGGCCGAACGGCAGCAGGGCGTCGGCCAGCCGGTCCGAGACGTCGATCGTCACGGCCACCTGACCGGTGACCCGCAGATCGGTGATCCCGTAGCGCTCCTCGAGCACGTCGCGCTGACCGCGGATCTCCGCCACCAGCGCGGCCGTGGCCGGGTCGGCCTGACCGGTCTCGGGGATCACCTGGACGATGCCCAGGTCGGCGGTCTCGTTCGGGGTCGCCAGACCCACCGCGGCCACCCCGTCCAGGCCGCGCAGGTCGTCGGCGAGGTCCGCCATGACGCCGACCGGGTCGGTGGTCCGGATGATGTCGACGGTGACGAGCAGCGGGGTGTTGTAGCCCGCCCCGAAGGCGTCGGCCACCAGGTCGTAGGTCTCGCGCTGGGGGGTGCCGACGTCGGCCGTGCCGTTGTCCGGCAGGCCCAGCTCGAGGTCCTTCGCCGGGATGGCCATCGCCAGCAGTCCCACCACCACGAGCACGACCGTGAGCACCGGCACGCGGGTGACCAGGGCGACCCACCGGGCGCCCAGGGTGTGCCGCACCCTGCCCCCTTGCGTCGGCTCGTCGCCGCTCTGCTCGACCAGGGCCCGGGCCGCCGCGCGCGATCCCGGTCGCGGCCGCAGCCGCTCCCCGGACGCGGCCAGCAGGGCGGGCAGGGCCGTGAGGGCGACCAGGACCGCGATCGCGACGGCGAGGGCGGCCGTCAGGCCCATGACGGTGAGGAACGGGATCTGCACCACGAACAGGCCGCACAGCGCGATGATCACCGTCGCCCCGGCGAAGACGACGGCGCTCCCGGCGGTGGCCACGGAGCGGGCGATGGACTCGATGACGTCCATCCCGGTCGCCAGCTGGCTGCGGTGGCGCGAGAGCACGAACAGCGCATAGTCGATCCCGACCGCGAGCCCGATCATCAGCGCGAGGGTGGGCGCGGTGCTGCTCACCGGCGTGGCGGCGGCGATCGTGAGCACGGCCGTCATCGCCACCGCGATCCCGAGCACGGCGGTGAGCAGGGGCAGCCCCGCGGCGAGCAGCGAGCCGAACGTGATCACCAGGACCAGCAGCGCGACCACCAGCCCGAGCCCCTCGGACGGGGAGATGTGCACGCTGGTCTGCGTGAAGACCGCCCCGCCGATGTGCACCTCGAGGTCCGAACCGACCGGCACGGCGGCCGTCTCGAGCGCCGGCACCGTCGCCGGGTCCAGGTCCCCGAGCCGCGCGCTCAGCTGGACGGTGGCGATCGCGTGCGCGCCGTCGGCGGACACGTCGAGCGCGTTCGCGGGGTCGAACGGGTCGGTGACCGCCACGACGTCGGGCACCTCGCGGACCGCATCCAGGACCGCGGTGACCTGGTCGGTGTGCTCGGCGATCGACTCACCGGCCGGCGCGACGAACAGCAGCTGCCCGCTCGTGCCGGCCACCTGGGGGAAGCGCTGCGCGAGCACGTCGAGACCGTCCTGCGCCTCGGTCCCCGGGATCGAGAGGCTGTCCTCGAGCTCTCCCCCGCTGACCACGACCGCGCCGCCCAGGGCGGTCAGGAGCAGGACCCAGACGATGAGCACGGACCGGCAGTACCGCGCCATGGCCCGGCCGAGTCGATACAGCTGCGAGGACATTCACGGGCTCCCGACGTGCGACGGCATGCGTCGCCCAAACTCGTGGGACGACTTCCGTACACTAACGTATCCAATACGTTTCTGTATCCGCGAGTTCGCGCTCGGGGGTTCTCCGCATCGCTACCCTGGACTCCGCCATGACCATCGCCACCCCCGCCCCCGCCCCCAGCCGCCGTCGCACGGCCACCCGGGCGCGCCTGCTCGACGCCGCCGCCGAGGTGTTCGCCGAGAAGGGCCTGGGCGCCGCCACCGTCGACGACCTCGCCGCGGCCGCCGGGTTCACCCGGGGCGCCTTCTACTCGAACTTCTCCACCAAGGACGACCTGTTCTACGCCCTGTTCGAGCAGCTGTCGGAGCAGATGGTCGGCCTCGTGCGCGACGGCGTCGAACTGGCCCCCGAGCTCGACCTGAGCGGCATCGGCACCATCCTCGACCGCATCCGGCCGCACGCGCGGACCTGGTACCTCATCCAGACCGAGTACCTGCTGGCCGCGCTGCGCCATCCGGATGCCGGACGGCAGTACCTGGCGCACCGCAACCGGTTCGAGCAGGAGGTCGCCGAGGTGATCACCGAGGCGCTGCGCCGGCTCGGCCGTCGTCCGACCATGCCGATCGGGCAGCTCACGGAGATCCTGTGCTCGCTGTACCTGCGGAGCGTCGCCGTCCGGACGATCACCGATCCGGCCGGGCTACCCGCCGACCAGGTGCTGGGCGAGACGATCCCCGGGGTGCTGCTCGGCCTGTCCGAGCCGGTCTGACCGCGCGGCGCTCAACCGGAGCTCAATCAGCGCTCAGCCGGCGCGCAGCATCAGCAGGAACTGCCCGCCGCCCGGCTCGACCTGCGTCGTGACGGCCAGCCCCGGCGCGAACCGGGACAGCCGGTCCACCAGCCAGGCGCCGGCGTCCTCGGCGTCCGCCCGGCTGGGACAGCGCGCCACCAGCTCCCGCCCACCCTTGCGGGTCAGCCGTTCGACGGTCGACACGATCGGTGCCGGCTCCACGACGAACAGGTCGGGCGACCAGGCCACCACGGGCGTGACCGCACCCTTGCGCGTGTTGCAGGCCCGGTGCGCGAGTCGCTCCGCGCCCGGGGTCGCCTTCTTGCCCTTGGGTGCGGCGCCGCCATCGATGCTGGGACCGCGGTCGGCGTTGACGGAGGCGTCGGGGTCGACCGGCTCGTCGCACAGCCAGCATCGCCAGGCATCCCGCTCGCCGACCTCATCAAGGGTGCTCATGCCGAGAAGGCTACGGCCTAGGCTTGGGCCGCATGGACGTCCGTTTCGTTGCGAGCTTCACGGTCATCACCGGCCACCCCACCCAGGACCGTCGCCTGTTCCGCGACACCCTGGGGCTCCCCCTCCGCTCGGCCATCACCGCGGTCGACTCCCAGTACGTCTTCTTCGAAGGCCTCGCCGGGGTGAAGCACTTCGGTGTCTGGCCGCTGACGGAGGCGGCGACGGCCTGCTTCGGTCAGCCGCAGTGGCCCGACTCGCACCCGGTGCCGCAGGCGTGCATCGAGTTCGAGGTCGACGACGTCGAGGCGGCGGCCGGCGAGCTCGTGGACAAGGGCTACCAGCTGCTGCACCCCGCCCGCACCGAACCCTGGCACCAGATCATCGCCCGGCTGCAGACCCCGGACGGTCTCCTGGTCGGGATCTGCTTCACCCCGTGGCTCCACGACACCTGACGTCGGACGGTCAGGTGATCGACGCCGCATAGATGCTGGCGATCGCGAGCTCGAGGGCCGCGTCGAACTCGGCCTGGCTCTGCTGGGCGGTCAGGCCCTCGGTCAGGGCCCGGCTGAAGCTCGCGATCACGCCGTGGTTCTGAGCGAGGCGCGCTGTGGCGTCCTCGCGGGTGTACCCGCCGGACAGGGCAGCCACCCGTAGCACCCGGGGATGCTCCACCAGGTCGGCATAGAGGTCTGCCTCGTCCGGCAGGGTGAGCTTGAGCATGATGACCTGATCCGCGTCGAGCCGTCCGAGCTCAGCGAGGATCGCGGGCTTGAGCAGCTCCTCGGCCGCGGCTTTCTGGGGACTGTGGATGTCGATCTCGGGTTCGATGATCGGCACCAGCCCGGCGCCGATGATCTCCTTCCCTACCGCGAACTGCTGACCCACCACGGCGGACACCCCAGCCGGGTCGGCGAGCCTGATGACCGAGCGCATCTTGGTGCCGAACACACCATGAGACCTCGCGCGGGAGAGCAGGGCACCAAGGTCCGGGATGGGCTTCATGACCCGGGCGCCGTCGACCTCTTCGGCGAGCCCCTTGTCGACCTTCAGGAAGGGGACGACGCGCTTCTCCTCCCACAGGTACTCCGCCGCACCCGTGCCGCCGATCTGACGGTCCATCGTCATCTCGAAGAGGATCGAGCCCACGATCCGGTCGCCGGTGAACGCCGGACTGGTGATGATCCGGCTGCGCATCTCATGGATGAGCGCGAACATCTCGCTCTCGCTCGAGTATGTGGACTCGTCGAGCCCGTACAGCTTCAACGCCCGCGGGGTGCTGCCACCACTCTGGTCCAGAGCAGCGATGAACCCTCTCCCGCTCCTGACCTGCTCGCGCTGCTCGTTGCTCACGATCCACTTCCCCGTGTCGTTGGTCCACGAGCGCGGCGCCGCCGCCCGCGTGTTTCCTTGGTTCTACCTCTACTCCTCGGCGCCCGCTCGTGCGCGCTGTCAACGGCGCCGTCGTCCGCGGGGAACCGGCCGGGTGGCCCCGCTATTGCGGGGAGGCGGAGGGGCATTGTTTTACCCCGGACGAGGCCCGCACGGTGGGCCCTGAAGAAATGCCGGCAGATCACCCCCGGCGGATGAGACGAACGGCGCGGCGACGGACGTTCTGAGGCAGTATTTTCGGGCTTCCCTGCCGGGCGACCAGTGGCGAAACGCCCTAATCTGGACACCATGGCTCCCCCCGCGAAAGCCCGCGGGCGCCAGGCCACCGCGGTCCAGGTGCTCGCCCTTCTCCTCGCGTTCCTCCTGATCGCGGGTCTCGGTGGCGTGCTGGCCGCGGGCCTTCTCATGCCAGCGGTCGCGGGCATGAGCGTCGTCGCGGGGGCGACGACGTCCGTCTTCTCCGACCTGCCGACCGAATTGAAAGAACAGCCGCTGTCGCAGAAGTCCGTGGTGCTCGCCAACGACGGAACCACCGTGCTTGCGACCTTCTACCTCGAGAACCGGATCGTCGTCCCGCTCGACCGGATCGCACCGATCATGGCGCAGGCGGTCGTGGCGACCGAGGACAAGCGCTTCTACGAGCACGGCGGAATCGACTCCACCGCGATGGTCCGCGCAGCGTTGAAGAATGCCCTCACCTCGGACCTGCAGGGCGCGTCCACCCTCACCCAGCAGTACGTGAAGAACGTGCTCATCGAAGCCGCGGCCCGCAACAACGACAACGCCGGGATCGCCGCGGCGCGTGAGATCGCCGGCGCGGCGGGCCTGAGCCGCAAGCTGCGCGAGGCGAAGCTCGCCATCGCGCTCGAGCAGAAGTACACCAAGGACGAGATCCTCGGGCGCTACCTGAACATCGCGCAGTTCGGCGCCTCGGTCTACGGGGTCGAGGCCGCCGCCCAGCTCTACTTCACCAAGTCCGCCGCGGACCTCAACTACCTCGAGGCCGCCACCCTCGCCGCGGTCACCAAGAGCCCGACCCGCTACGACCCGGTCGTCAACCCGGACCTGTCCCAGGGCCGGCGCAACGTCGTCCTCGGGCTCATGCTCGGCCAGAAGATCATCACCCAGGCCGAGTACGACGCCGGCATCCTCGTCCCGGTCGCCAGCGTGGCCGACGGCGGCTACCTCAGCATCCAGAAGACCAGCCTGGGGTGCATGGCCGGCAGCGCCTTCGCAGGCTCGGGGTACTTCTGCGACTACGTCACCAAGGTGATCACCAAGAACGAGGCCTTCGGCGAGACGAAGGAGGAGCGCGCGGAGCTGCTCTACCGCGGCGGCCTGACCATCACCACGACCCTCGACCCGCGGATGCAGCAGATCGCCGACGACCAGGTAAAGGCCGGCATCCCCGTGGACGACCCGTCTGGGGTCGCCTCCGCGATCTCCGTGGTCGAGCCCGGCACCGGCAAGATCCTCGCGATGGCCCAGAACCGGAGCTTCAACAGCACGAAGACCGCCGGTGACCGAGAGACGTCGGTCAACTACAACGCCGACGCGGCGTTCGGCGGATCGACCGGGTTCTCTCCCGGTTCCACCTTCAAGCCGTTCACGCTCATGGAGTGGCTCAAGGAAGGTCACAACCTCAGCGAGGTCATCGACGCACGGCAGATGTCGTACCCGATGAGCGCGTTCCGCGCGCCGTGCACGAGGCTCACCGGCAAGCCGTGGACGTTCGGGAACGCGGAGGGCCCCGCCGGTGTCATGACCGTGCTCGACGCGACCAAGAACTCGGTGAACTCCGGTTTCGTCCGGATGGCCAGCAGGCTCGACCTCTGCGCGATCATGCAGGGGGCCAAGTCGGTCGGGATCCACCAGGCCACCGGCAAGGACATGGGCGTCTTTGCGCCGAACGTCCTCGGGAGCGAGTCGCTCGCTCCCCTGACGATGGCCGCCGCGTTCGCCGCCTTCGCGACGAACGGCACCTTCTGCGAGCCGATCGCCATCACGCGGGTGACAGATCCGAACGGCAACGAGCTCGCTGTCCCGGCGAGCAACTGCCGTCAGGCGATCGAACCGCGGATCGCGGCCGCCATGAACTTCGCCCTCGGTCACGTGTTCGAGGGCACCGGCAGATCCGTCGGCGCACTGGACCGGCCGTCCGCGGGCAAGACCGGCACGACGTCCGAGAACGAGCACACCTGGTTCGTCGGCTACACCCCGCAGCTGGCGACCGCCGTCTGGGTCGGCCACGCGGAAGGCATGATCCCGGTCCAACGGGTGACGATCAAGGGGAAGTACTACCGCAACGTGTTCGGCTCGTCGATCGCCGGACCGACCTGGAAGCGCTTCATGGAGCAGGCGATCGAGGGCATGCCGGTCCAGGACTTCGCGCCGGCGGGCACCGATGAGATCTTCGGCGCCCAGAAGGCCGTCCCCAACGTGGTCGGCCGGTCCGAAACCAGCGCCCGAGCGATCCTGAGCGCGGCCGGCTTCGAGACGGTGGTCGCGGGCGAACAGGTTGCGGCGGACTCGCCTGCCGGGACCGTGGTGTCGACGTCGCCGCGCGCCGGGGCGAGCGTCCCGTACGGCTCCACCGTGACTCTCACCCTGTCGAACGGGCAGCCGCCCGCTCCGCCACCGTCGCCCGAGGCGCCCCCCGCGCCGGCGATCGACCCGCACTCGGACCCCGGCCCCGGCCCCGGCGGCGGTGACGGCAGGGACGGGAACTGATCAGTCCGCCTGCGGCTTCTCCCGCAGGTACCGGGTGTCGTCGTTGACATAGGCGTAGTAGAACCCGATCAGGAGACCGCCGCCGATGAAGTTGCCGACCAGGGCGATGGCCACGTTCGCTGCGGCCAGGCCGACGTCGATGCCCTCCTTGAGGCCGACGATCGTGAACAGCACGGTGTTGGCCACCGAGTGCTCGAGCCCGAGGAACGCGAAGATGAACACCGACATGATCATCACGAGGCTCTTGGTGAGGTCATCCTTGATCAACCCGTTGTAGACCAGCAGCATGGCGATGTTGATCATGAAGTTGCAGAGGATCGCGCGGATCAACAGGTCGGTCCACCCTGCGGCGCCGGCGGTGATGAACTCGAGCTTGTGGTCGACCGACGCCTCCATCACCAGGAGCGCGCCGCCGTCGATGAGGGTGCTGAACCGGACGAGCACCGCGATGAAGAGCCCGCCGAGGAAGTTGCCCAGGAGGCACAGTCCCAGCAGGCGCAGCGACTTTCCCCACGTGGTCCGACGGTGGTACGCACCGATCGAGATGATCATCATGTTCGAGGTGAGGAGCTCGGACTTCGAGTAATAGATGAACACCAGGGCCCAGCCGAAGACCAGCGCACCCGCGATCCGGCCGAGGGAATGCAGATCTCCGCCGACGAAGGTCACCTCGTCGAACGCCGCGATGACCGCATAGTTCGTACCGTAGAAGAGCCCGATGATCACGCCCGCCATCCCGGCGCGCTGCAGGTATCGCCGCGTGAGCTCCCCCGACATCGCAGTCTTGGTCTCGAGCGCCCCGAGGATCGTGCTGATGAACTGCTTGCCGGGAAACAGTTCACGCGGGTCGGGAGCCATGACGCCTACATTTCCACGACTGCGCCACGGTTGGGGTGACCTCCACCCCATTCGGGATCCGGCGCGGCGGCGCGGCGGCGCGGCGCCGACCCGCCGTCGATCAGCCCTTGGCCGACAGGCGCCCGCGCCAGCCGCGCTTGGCCACGGTGGAGTCGGCGTCGTCGGCCGTGGGTTCGCGTCTGTGGACGGGCAACGCGAAGTTCGGGCCGCCCGGTCGTGGCATGCGCCGGATCAGGTGGTACGCGACGGCGTGCACCAGGTCGCGGTCCTGCGTGACGACCACGTCGTACAGGCCGTCCGGGCAGAGCCGCGCGAACACCGCGGTCGGGGCCTGGTCGCTGAGCACGATGAAGAACCGCTCGTCCGCGAGGGGGTCGTCGAGGTGCAGGCGAACACCGTGGACGCCGGGGACCGGCTCGGCCGCCATGGCGGTGCCGAACACCACCCAGAGCAGGGCGCTCGAGTGCATCACGGCGATGTGGTCGGTCAACCTCGCGGGGAGCTCCGCGTCCCGGCTCATCCCGACGAGGTAGGCGGGCCACGTCCCGAGGGAACGCGGGCTCAGTGCCATCACCGCTATCAGGCGGGTCAGCACGTCGAGGTCCATCCGCTGGTAGCTCCGACCACCGAGCAGCTCGAAGGGCGAGTCGAACGGCTGATCTGCGACGAGGGGGGTCACCAGGTGCACCGGGACGCGCGGCGCCGGGTAGTGGTCGAGCAGCGGCGCCGGAACCCCGAGGTGGTGCCCCTGCCCATAGGTCGCCCCGAGCGCGCGCGCCCAGATGGCGTCCTCCTCGGTCTCGATCCCCTCGACGAGCAGCGTGGCGCCGATCGCCTCGACATGGCGCAGCACGCTGGAGATGACCGCGGCGGCATCCACGACGCTCGCGTCCGCGAGGCGTCGCAGGTCGAGCTTGACGAGGTCCGCGCACACGATCGGGAGCATGGCGATCGGCGCGCGACTGACCCCGACGTCGTCCATCGCGACGCCCCAGCCGATGTCGCGGGCGCGAACGACCGCGGCCAGGACACCGGCCGGATCGGCCGCGAGCGCGTGGTCGTTGATCTCGACGAACACCCGCAGGACGGACTCCGCCCGCGCGACGACACCCGTGAGGTCCGACGGGCACGGCTGCGCGATCGCTTCCGGTTCGACGTTCACGAACAGCGACATCGCCGGCGGCAGGTCCGCGTCGAGGAAGGCCTGGTACGCGGCCGCACGGCACACCCAGTCGAGCTCAGCAACCCGCCCGGCGCGCCGCGCGGCGGCGAACATGGTCAGCGGGGAGGCGAACTGGGTGCCGGCCGGGCCCCGCGCGAGGGCCTCGAGGCCCACGATCTCCCCGGAGTGCAGGTCGACGAGCGGTTGGAACACCACCTGCACGTGCCGACGGTCGAGCAGGAGAGCGAACTCGCGGTCGGCCGCGGGGTCGGAACCGACCTCGGAAATCAGCATCGATCATCCCCCGGGGAAAAACGCATGGCGTGGTGCAACTCGTCCTGGCTCCCACCGATCGGCCCCCGGACCCGCGATGTGAGGAGAACCCCCGAAGTCAGCTCTCGACGGACTTCATCTCTCGACCATGAACCGTCACGGCCCAGATCACCAGGACGTCCAACGCGATCATGATCGCGGACCAGGCGGGGTAGGCAGCCAGGAACCCGATGTTCACGATGGCGCTCACCACCATCAGGACGACCGCGACGACTCGCGCCCACATCTGCCCGACCATGAGGCCGATCCCGGTCGCCACGACCAGGACGCCGAGGACCACGTGGGTCCAGCCCCAGGCCGTGTAGTCGACCTGGACGACCAGTCCGTTCTGGCCGACCAGGTAGTACTCGTCCTGGAAGAGGGCGACGAGGCCCTGGAACACATGGAACGAACCGAGCATCAGCATCATGGTGGCCGCGAATGCGATCCACCCGACCCAGCCGGTCGGAGCAGGTTCGGCCTGCCGCGACGTCCCGCGGGTCTGCCTGCGTGTCTCAGCCATCGACGTTCCTTCCCTCGATCGTCAACCCCGTCCATCGTGGCGTCGGCCTGGGGCGGCCAGACTCATCCGCGGCGGGCGATCAACGTGCCCCGCTCACGATTCGCCGCTAGGTTCGACAAGCGAACCGGGAAAGCCCAAGGGGGGAATCTGTGGACCCAGACCTCGGTCGACAACCCGCTGAGCAGACGTCGCCTGCGCCGCGAACGGGGGCCGCACCGCACTCGGCGGCGGTCGCCGATCCCCTGTCCATGGTCCGATCGCGCGCCTACGTCGGAGCGCTGGTGCTCGCGGCGCTCGTGGGCGTTCCCGTCGCCGCCGTCGCGTACGGGTTCCTCGCCCTGGTCGCGTGGCTGCAGGAGTACCTGTTCACCGACCTCCCGGTCCAGCTGGGCTTCGCCACCGCCCCGATCTGGTGGGCGTTGCCCTTGGTGGGCCTTTCGGGGTTCCTCACCGCGCTGTGCATCCGGTACCTGCCGGGCAACTCGGGACACTCGCCCGCGGACGGCTTCGCGACCGGCGGACCGCCACGTCCGATCGAGCTGCCCGGAGTCTTCCTCGCCGCCCTGGCCACCCTGAGCCTCGGGGCCGTCCTCGGCCCGGAGGCACCGTTGATCGCCCTGGGCGGCGGTCTCGGCGGGCTTGCCGTGCGGGTGGTCAAGAAGGACGCGCCCCCGACCGCGATCGCCCTCATCGCGACTGCCGGCAGCTTCGCGGCGATCAGCACCCTGCTCGGATCGCCGCTGCTCGGAGCGTTCCTGCTCATGGAGGCCGCCGGTCTCGGTGGCGCGATGCTGGCCGTCGCGCTGCTCCCCGGGCTGCTCGCCGCCGGGATCGGGTCGCTCGTGTTCGTCGGGATCGACTCATTGACCGGGCTCGGCACGTTCTCGCTCGCGATTCCCGACCTCCCCCCGTTCACCACGCTGACCGGCGCCATGTTCGGGTGGGCGATCCTCTTCGGTCTCACGGCACCGCTCCTCGCGTGGGCGACGATCACCCTCGCCCGGGCGGTGCGTCCCGCGGTGCACGCCCACCGGGTACCGGTCACGACCCTCCTCGGCCTCGCCGTCGCCGGGCTCGCGATCGCCTTCTCCCAGGTCACCGGCAAGGGCATCGACCAGGTCCTGTTCTCCGGGCAGGACGCGCTCGGGTCGCTGATCACCCAGTCCGCGACCTGGTCGATCGGTGCCCTCGCCCTGCTCGTCGTCTGCAAGGTCCTCGCGTACTCGTTGTCGCTGAGCGCCTTTCGCGGTGGCCCGGTCTTCCCCAGCATGTTCATCGGAGCCGCGCTCGGCGTGATGGCGGCGAACCTGCCCGGCCTGTCGCTCGTCCCGGCCGTCGGGATGGGGATCGGCGCGATGTGCGCCTCGATGCTCAAGCTCCCGTTCACCTCGGCGCTGCTGGCCACCGTCTTGCTGACCAGCGACGGGTACACGGTAGTGCCCCTCGTGATCGTCGCCGTCGTGGTCGCGTTCGTCGCCGGACAATGGCTGCCACCGATCCCCACGCCGGCCGGCCCACCCCGCCCGGGTGGACCACCTGGATCCTGAGGCCGGCCCCAGGTCAGCCGGCGTCGGTCGCGACGATCTCTGCCAGTGCGGCGGTGTCGAGCGTCCGGCCGGTCCACCGCGACACCGTCTCGGCGAGCTTGAGCTGCGCGGCGGCGCGTACCGGGGTGGGCACGGCCTCGGTGACAGCCCACCGGCGCTTGACCTCCCAAGCCAGCTCGCGGCGGCGCAGCGCGGCTTGCACGGCGACCATCTGGTCGTCGCTCGCCTTGAGCTGCCAGACCTCACGCAGGGCTTGCGGGACCTCGCGCCGATAGTCGTGCCCGCCCTCGTCGAACACGCCCGGCGTGGGCGAGAGCGCATTCTGCAGGTCCAGGAAGGTCATGAAGAACGTCGTCACCGGCATCCATCGGGTCCCTCGCGGCGACCCGGGCGGGCGCGCGCCGCCGCGGCCCATCCAGTCCGGGCGCTTCCACAGCAGGTAGGAGCTGAACTTCGGGACCGGGTCGTCGCCGTTCTGCAGCAGCAGGTAGCGCACCCGGGTCCGCTCCGCCGCCGGCAGGCCGTGCCAGTCGCGGATCCCGCGGGGCAGGTACGCGGCACCCGGCCCGACGTCGGGCACGTCCACCACCGAGCGGGTGCCCCACAGCTCCCGGCGCCACTCGGTCGCCGCCGGCGTCCCGATCCACAGGGCCGCATCGAGCCCGATGCCGGTCGGGCCGGTCATCCCCTGGCCGCGGAAGATCTCCTCGCTGACCTGAGAGCCCAGGCTCTCCCCGAACAGGTAGAACTTCGGTCGCCGCTCCGGCGCCATCGCCAGCAGTCGCTGCACGACGCCGTTCACGACGATCCGGGTCTGGTGGGTGGCCAGGTCCACCCGGGTCAGGGACAGCGCGGACGGCAGGACGGAGTACTGGATGCCCGCCGAGGCGCAGTTCCCGCGGGTGAGGTACTCGAACGTCTCGGAGGCGACGTAGTTGATGTAGCCGGAGCCCGTCGGGGAGAAGAGCGCGAACGCTGCCCGGTCCAGGGCACGGGTGCGGTCGATCTCCGCGAGCAGCAAGGCGGCACGTCCCTGCGCGTCGGCGGCGCTGTCGAGCGAGGCGTAGACCCGGATCGGCTGCAGGGCCGGCTCCCCCATCACCCCGGTGATCTCGTCGGCGGTCAGGGCCATCGAGAGCCACCGCGCCGACTCCCGGGACTGGTCCGTCCACGGGATCGCCGAGCCCGGGCCGCCGGTCACCTCGGCCCGCTCCGGCGGCCGGCGGTGGGCCGCCTCGACGGCTCCGCCGGGCTTCGTGAGCATCGCGTTCACGGCCGTGATCGCGCCCCAGCCGGCCCCCGCGAGCGCCCCGAAGGTGGCCACGCGGCCGGCGGTCCGCCGGTCCTGGGCCGACCCACCCAGCACGATCGCGGCGCCGCGGGCGAACGCTCCGCTGACGACGGACTCCGCCCGTGCCACGCCCACCAGGGCGAGGGTCACGACGATGCCCGAGGTGACCGCCTTCGCCGGGGAGACCTCGCGGTGGACGTCCTCGACCCCGCCTTCGCCCTCGTCGGGGTCAGGGTCGAACGACCCCGCCCTCGTCTTGCGCGGCCGGGTGGACAGGTACCCGGCGGCCCCCGCGAGCAGCGCGACCGCCCCCGCTTCCAGCCGCCCGGTGCGAGCACCCCGGCGCAGCTCCAGCGCATCGGCGACCAGACCGCCGGCCGCGACGGCGAGCGTGCTGGTGCCGAGCAACCGGACCAGAGCCCGCCGGGTGGACTCGTGCTCCTGGGGGGACGCGCCCCGGCACACCGCGATCCCGGCCGCGAGCGCGGACGCGTCCACGATCGCCCCGGTCACCGCCCGATTCCTCAGGGGCTCCCCGCCGACGGGGAGCCGGTCGGCGGTGGACCGAAGGAAGGAGTGCGCCGCTGTCCCCCACTCGAAGGCGGTCGCCGTCGCCACCCCGGTGATCAGCGCCTGATCACGGGTGGCGCGAGACAACAGGTTGGGTTGATACGAGACTCCGGTGGCGAAGGCTCCGAGCAGGAAGCCTGCTCGGGCGGAGATGTCCAGGCCACCGGTGCGGATCCGACCGTGAGTCGTCATGGGCGAAAGCCTGCCCCGCCGACCACCGGCCTGCCACCTGACGTGCGTGCGGGCGCCCCACGGGTGCGGGCGCCCCACGGGCCTGTACCCGCACCCCGGGCACGCGCCACCTCGCCCGCTCCGGGTGAGGCTCACCCGGAGCGGACGGGGAAACATGCCCAGTACGCACGTGTGCCACCGCCGCGGAGGGACGCCAGCCATGTCAGAGAACGACCCGCACCCTGCCCAGGAGCCCGCTGCCGAGGACCCCGCCGGACGCCTCCGGGCGCTCGAGAGCGAGAACGCCGCCCTGCGCTCGCGGATGGCCGCGATCTCGGCGACCGGCGCGGCCTCCGCGACCGGCGCACAGGTCCCGGTCCCGGCGCGAGCCCGGCCGCACCGGGTGCGGGCGGTCGTCTCCGTCCTGCTGATCCTCCTCGGGGTGCTGCTGGCGCCCGTCGCCGTGGTCGCCCACTGGGCGCAGCGCGAGCTGACCGAGACCGATCGGTACGTCGCCACGGTGGGCCCGCTCGCCAGCGACCCGGTGATCCAGTCGGCCATCGCGAACCGCCTGACCCAGGAGGTGATGGATCAGATCGATGTCGAGACCCTCGTCAACGATGCGCTGAGCGCTCTCGGCGACCAGGACCTGCCGCCGCGCGTGACCCAGGCCCTGAGCGCCCTGGAACAGCCGCTGACGAACGGCATCGAGTCGTTCGTGCACCGTGCCGCAACCACGGTGGTGGAGTCCGACGCCTTCGAGACCGCATGGGTCGACGCCAATCGCGTCGCGCACCAGGAGCTCGTGGCGGTGATGCAGGGCGACCCCGGCAAGGCCCTGCAGATCGGCGACCAGGGCCAGCTGACGATCCAGCTCGCCGGGATGATCGACCAGCTCAAGCAGCAGCTCGTGGACAGCGGATTTGGGATCGCCGCGAACATCCCCGCGATCAACGCCTCGTTCACGCTCGTGCAGACCACCCAGCTCGTGAAGATCCAGAACGCCTACAACCTGCTCGACGTCGTCGGCACCTGGCTGCCGTGGCTCAGCCTCGCGCTGATCGCGGGCGGCGTGCTGACCGCGGTGCGCCGTTCCCGGGCCCTGGTCCTCGCCGGCCTCGCGCTGGCGATCTCGATGCTCGTGCTCGGGCTCGGCCTGTACTTCGGGCGCACGTTCTACCTCGGCGCGCTCACCGGCAAGGTGGCCCGCCTCGACGCCGCCGAGATCGTGTTCGACCAGATCGTCGGCTTCATCCGGATCTCGCTGCGCACCGTCGCCGTCGCCGGTCTGGTCGTCGCCGCGGCGGCCTACTTCGGCGGGAGCAGCGACTCTGCACGCAGCCTGCGGGCCACGATCGGGCGTGGCTTCGGGTCGGCGCGGGGGTGGGCCGAAGGGCGCGGGGCGACGACCGGGCCGGTCGGGACCTGGCTCTATGCGCACCGGGCGTTCCTTCGCGTCGTGATCGTCTCGCTGGCCGGCCTCGTGATCGTGCTGGCCGCGGCACCGACGCCCACCCTGGTGGTCACCGTTGCGGTGGTCGCCGCTCTCCTGATCGCGCTCGTCGAGCTGCTGGCGCGGCCGTCCACCGAGGCCGACGACGGCGGAGGTCGACCTGCCTGAGCATCGCGCCCGGCTGAGCTGCGCCGGGGCCGTCAGTGCTGGCGACCGACGGCGATCGAGACCAGCCGTCGGACGCCGTCGGCCGGGCCGTCGGGCAGCTGGGCCGAGGGTGAGGCACCCGGGTGCTGCGGGGCGAGGCGGACCCGCAGGGCGGCCGGTCGGATCGTGAACTCCAGCGGGGCGGACAGCACCAGCGCCTCACCGTCGACACCGATCGGCACCTTCCCGGCACAGTCGATGACGAACTGCTCTGCCTGCCATTGCTCCCACGGCGGCCGAGCCCTCCCGTCGGTCGTGCGACCGGTCGGCCCCGTCATCACCGCGATGCCGAGGGTGTGACGGTCGATCGCCGGGCGCGTGCCCGCCCCGAGGAGCTCACCCAGCCGATAGGGGTTGTTCGAGACCAGGATGACGGCGGCGCGGCTCTGCGGTTCGCCGCCCGGGCCGATCCACCTCAGCTCGCGCTGGGCCCCGTCAGGGTCCTCGCCATCGCCGCCCGCGCCGCCGAAGGCGGAGGCGGTCTCCAGCAGGGTGCGCAGCTTCGCGTCGCGGTAGCCGGCCTCCTGGACCGCGCTGGCGTACACCCCGAGCGACACGTTGTTGACGAAGGTGCGACCGTTGACCTCGGCGAGGTCGACCCGCCGCTCCCCGCCGTCGACGAACGCGTCCAGCGCACCGACGACGTCGTCCCGGTCCACCCCGAGGTCGAGCGCGAAGTGGTTGCGCGTACCGGCCGGGATGCAGGCGAAGGGCAGGTCGTGCTCGGCCGCGATCCGGGCGACGAGGGCTTGGGTCCCGTCACCGCCGGCAGCCGCCAGCGCATCGGCACCGCGCGCGACGGCGTCGCGCACGAGACGCTCGAGATCGTCCCCCGGCCGCAGCTCGATCGGTTCGATGCCTCGGGCCTGCGCCTCGGCCGCCAGGCCCGCCGCGAGCGCCTTGCCGCCGCCCGAGCGGGGGTTCCACACCACGACCGCGTGGCGCGGCGGTACGGCCGGGTCGAGCCGCACGGAGGCACGAAAGGCCCGTCTCGCGAGCGTCAGCCCCAGCGCCAGGAGCACGCCCACCACCGCCAGGTCCAGCCACAACTGCCAGACGAACGTGGCGACGACCGCCGCGACGAGCAGCACCCCCGCCGCACCGAGCAGCAGCGTTCGGGACCGGCCGCGGCGCCAGACGGCTTCATACGCCGCGAGCACCGCAC
The DNA here is from genome assembly GCF_004168625.1 of Pengzhenrongella frigida. Taxonomy (GTDB): domain Bacteria; phylum Actinomycetota; class Actinomycetes; order Actinomycetales; family Cellulomonadaceae; genus Pengzhenrongella; species Pengzhenrongella frigida. The sequence continues at coordinate 13,950 of NZ_SDWW01000018.1, read as the reverse complement.
CCGCCAGAAGGGCGACCAGGATGATCCCGCGCGGGAAGTTCTGCACCGCCGTGACCGCTGCGGCCACGACCGCAGCCCCGATCAGCACCACCGCTCCGACGGCGCTCCAGCGACGTGCGTCCATGACGACAAACGTAGGACGGCCCGATCGTCGCGGCCAGTGGAACGCCCCTCCTCGCCGCAGGCCGCGCACCCTGCGGAGTGGACGCCCGCCCACTAGTCTGCGGTGCGTGAAGCGGCGCATGCGCAAGGTCCAGTCGGCGGCCGGTCAGGTCGATCAGGCCGCGTATGCCGCGCTCACCAGGCCGAACGCCCCTCTCCTCGACCGGGCGCTCTTCGCCCTGACGCGGGGTGCGGACTACTCGAAGCTCTCGCTCGCGGCCGCCGCCGCCCTCGCGCTGGCGGGTGGCCCCCGGGGGCGGCGGTCGGCGGTGCACGGCCTGGCGGGACTCGGCCTCACGGCTCTGGTCGCCAACACCGCGATCAAACCCCTGACGCATCGGCGCCGCCCGGAACGGGCACCGGAGCCCGTCCGGGCCACGGAGTGGATCGTGACCACGCCGCGGTCGACCTCGTTCCCGTCCGGCCACACGGCCGCCGCCGTGGCCTTCGCCACCGGGGTCGCGCACGAGTGGCCGACGGCGGCCGTTCCGCTGACCGGCCTGGCCGCCCTGGTCGGCTACTCCCGGGTCCGCACGGGCGTGCACTTCCCCGGGGACGTGGTGGCCGGGGCGCTGCTCGGCGGCGGGCTCGCGCTCGCGGCCAGCCGTCTCCTCGACCGGCTGGAGCGTCCGCATCCGCGGTAGTCGGGGCAATCCGCCGTCGCTGCTCGGGGCGGGGCGGGGGGGGGCTGGCACTACCGTCAGGAGGCCTGCTCACCGGATCGATCGCCCGGCCTCCAGAGACCAGGATCGGAAGCATGAACCAGAACCCCACGGCCGCCCTTCCGGGTGCGACGCTCAGCCCGGCCGCGCCCGACCCCCTCGCCGTGGCACCGGTGTCTGCGCCCGCCACGTCCGTCCTCGCCCAGCTGGGCCGCGACACGGTCTTCCTTCTGGTGTCCCTGCCCGTGGCACTGGTCTCGTTCACGGTCCTCGTCACCGGGCTGTCGCTCGCCGCAGGTCTGCTCATCACCGTGATCGGGATCCCCGTCGCGGTCGCCACCCTGGCGGCGGCGTCCGCACTGGCCACCGGCGAGCGGTGGCGGCTCGAACGTCGCGGCTCACCGCTGACCCCGCCACGACCGCCCCGCCCTCGCCGGCGCGACCGTGGGCTGCGCGGGATGCTGGCGCTGCTGACCGAACGCGACCGGTGGGCCGAGGTGCTGCACGGGATCTCGTTGCTGGCACTGGCGCTCCTCACCTGGTCCGTGGCCGTCACCTGGTGGGCGGGCACGCTCGGCGGCGTGACGTACTGGTTCTGGTCGCGGTGGCTGCCGACGTCGACCCCCGACGACGCGAACGTCACGCTGGTTGAGCTGCTGAACCTGCCGATCACCGAGTCGCAGCTCAATCTCCTGTTCGGCATCCTGTTCGCCGTGACGCTCGTGCCCGTGCTCCGCGGCTGCGCGAACCTGCACGTGCTGTGGGCCCAGACGCTGCTGACCGTGACCTCGCGCCGCTCGCTCACCCTGCAGGTCGAGGACCTCACCGCCCGACGCGTCGCGGCGGCGTCGGCCGAGGCGCAGTCCCTGCGCCGGTTCGAACGGGACCTCCACGACGGCCCCCAGCAGCGCCTGGTGCGACTGGGGATGGACCTCTCGGTCGCCGAGCGACGGCTCGACCGCGATCCGGCAGCCGCACGAGAGCTGCTCGGGCAGGCACGCATCCAGGCCGCCGAGGCCCTGGCCGAGCTGCGGGCGCTGTCGCGCGGGATCGCCCCGCCGATCCTGGCCGACCGCGGGCTCGAGGCCGCCCTGGCGGCGATCGCGGCCCGCTCCGCCTCACCGACCACGCTCGACGTCGACCTCGGTGCGGGGGCACGCCCGACGGCCGCGATCGAGAATGCCGCGTACTTCGTGGTCTGCGAAGCGCTGACGAACACCGCCAAGCACGCCTCGGCCACGTCGATCTCCGTCCGGATCCACGCGACCACCACGCCGTCGGGCACGCGGGTGCTGCGGGTGGAGGTCGAGGACGACGGCGTCGGGGGCGCGGACCTCGCCAAGGGTCACGGGCTGGCGGGGCTGTCGGACCGGGTGGCCGGCCTCGACGGCACCCTGACGGTGGACAGCCCCGCGGGCGGACCGACCAGGCTCCGCGCCGAGCTCCCATGCTGAGGCCGGCGCACGGATGAGCCCCCACCTGCGGATCGTCCTCGCGGAGGACTCCGTCCTGCTGCGCGAGGGCCTGGTCCGCCTCCTCGAGGAGGCGGGCCACTGCGTCGTGGCCGCCGTCGACGACGCCCGCGCCCTGGTGCCTGCCGTCCTCGAGCACCGGCCCGACGTCGCGGTGGTCGACGTGCGGATGCCGCCCACCTTCACCGACGACGGTCTTCGGGCCGCGGTCGAGGCACGCAGCCATCAACCCGACCTGAGCATCCTCGTGCTGTCCCAGTACGTCGAGGAGTCCTACGCGCGCGACCTTCTGGCCGACGGGCGAGGCGGGGTCGGCTACCTGCTCAAGGATCGGATCCAGGACCTGGAAGCGCTCGAGGACGCCCTCGACCGCGTGGCCGCCGGCGGCTCGGTCATCGACCCGGAGGTGGTCGCCCAGCTGTTCGCCCGACGCCGCACCGCCGATCCGCTCGCCACGTTGACCCCGCGCGAGCGTGAGGTGCTCGCCCTGATGGCAGAGGGCCGGTCCAACGGCGCCATCGCCCGCCAGCTCGTGGTGAGCGACGGCGCCGTGGAGAAGCACATCCGGAGCGTGCTGACCAAGCTCGACCTCCCGCCCGCCGACGGCGACCATCGCCGGGTGCTGGCCGTGCTCGCCTGGCTGCGAGGTATCGGCTGATCGGCGCCTCGCCGCCGGAGGGCTGCCCGGTCACCGTCCGCGTCAGATGAAGCCCGGACAATTCTCCGGCGCATTCCTGCGGCACGGGATTCGGACAACCGCGTGTCGGATATTTCCGACAAAGCAACCGTCATATCCGACGCAATCAGGACGCATTCTCGAGGTCCGCTCTATCCCCGCGAATTCGGTAGGATGAACAGACGTCGAGGACAATGCCGGCTTGCGGGATGCAGGGCGGCAGGGGGTATCTATTGCCTTTGCCTCCCAACCAAGAGAGCTTCCAGTGACCCACGATCAGCACCCCGTCCCGCCGTTCGGCCAGCCCCCCGTCCCGCCGCAGTACGGCGAGCAGCCCCTCCCCCCGCAGTACGGCGAGCAGCCGCCCGTCGCGTCGCCGTACGGCCAGCCGCCCGTGGCGTCGCCCTACGGCCAGCAGCCGCCCCAGTACGGCGAGCAGCCGCCCCAGTACGGCCAGCAGCCGCTGCAGTACGGCGGCCAGCCGCCGCTGCAGTACGGCGGCCAGCCGCCGGTCAAGAGGCCGACCGAGCCGCTCGCGATCTGGGGGCTCGTCACGGCGTTCCTGTTCTGGCCGGCCGGGCTGGTCCTGTCGATCCTGGCGTCCAAGAAGATCAAGCGAGAAGGCGGTGAGGGCGCCGGGCTGTCGCTCGCCGGTCTGATCATCTCGATCGTGGCCGCGGTCTCGACCGTGATCGTGATCATCATGACGATCGTCCTCAGCGCGGCAGCGGTCACCACCCTCAACACCGTCGTCGAATCCCTTCCGACCGAGGGCTCGCTCACCGAGCCGGAGGCTCCGGCCGACGATGCACCCGGCAGCCGGACGACCCCCGCCGCGTACGGCGACTGGTTGCAGTTCGTCAACGAGAGCGGTGCCGTCGAGTGGGAGACCTCCGTCGGGGCGCCGACCTGGGACGCCACCGCGATCATCGCCGCTGACGAGTACAACGAGGTCGCTCCGGCCGGATCGACCTATGTCCTGCTCCCCGTCTCCTTTCGCAACCTGACCACGGAGGCCAAGACCCCGTGGATCGAGACGACGGTCAAGTTCGTCTCCGCCGATGGGCGTTCCTTCGACTCCGTCTTCGCCTCGATCGAGAACGACGCGACGGACCTCGGCGACCTGTACGAGGGCGGCGAGGCCTCGGGTGACCTGCTGTTCGCGATCCCGTCCGACTCGCTCGTCGGCGGCACCTGGTCCGTCTCCTACGGCTGGTACGCGACGGAGATGTTCGTCGCCGCCTCCTGACCGAGCACGGCACGCCCCGAGCTCAGCACGCCACGACCCCGGCACCGGATCGACAGGTGCCGGGGTCGGTGCACGCCCGGGCACCCACGTCCGGGGTCGGCAGCGGGCCGCCTCCGCAGACCGGGCTACGGGGAGGTCTGGGCCAGCACGGCGCGCCCGGGCGCCTCGTGCGCTCCTTCGACGAGGTACACGGGCACCGCCAGCTGCGGCACGTCGCGGCGGAAGTCGATGTCCTGGAGCTGCGGGTACAGGGCCGCGAAGGTGTCCGCGAGGGCCGCCGTCGCGCGCACCTGCTCCGTGAGCGTGTACTCGGCGACGAACAGGCTGGTCGGGTAGGCACCCCGGTTGTCGTAGTCCGCCCCGCGCGGATAGGCGTCCCAGTCCGGGTTGGAGGACAGGGCGAGGGGGTAGGCGAGCGGGTCGGTGTAGGGCGGCGGTCCGATGTCGGCCAGCTGGTCCGCGAACCGGTCGTCTCCGACGCGCTCGGCGTAGGCCACGGAGTCGGCGTACATCAGCGTGTCCGTCTCCTGCTGATCGACCATCTGCCCGGTCCCGACGTACGCCTGGAACAGGTCCGGTCGCTGCGCGACCGCCAGCACACCCAAGGTCGTCCCCCACGAGCTGCCCACGACGTAGATCCGGGCGGCACGGAACCGGTCCCGCAGGTACTCGCTGACCTCGATGGTGTCGCTCACTGCCTGGTCGACCGTCAGGGTGTCCACCGGGTCGCGCGCGACCGCCGACTTGCCGGTTCCGCGCTGGTCCCAGGTCGCGACCACGAAGTGTTCCTCGAGGCCCTGCCCGGAGTACCGCATCGCCCCGAGGGCAGTTCCGCCGGGGCCGCCCTCGAGGAACAGCAGCACGGGCGCACCGACGTCGTTGCCGCGCAGCATGATGACCTGGTCGTGCCCGCCGATCGGGACGCTCACGAGCTCGGCGACGCTGCCCGGCACCGGCTCGCCGTCGGACCCGAGGATCGCCTCGGTCCCCGCCGGGCGCGCGAGTCCGACGACGATCACCAGCACCCCCACGCTCGCGAGCCCCAGGGCGGCGCGGCGCACGGCCGTCGCGGCCCGCGTGTGCGCGGGAGAGGCTCGGCCGGCCGGCTGGCGTCGGGCGAGCGCCGCACCCCAGAACGCACCGACGACCATCGGAGCTCCGATCACCAACGCGTCAAAACCGCGCCCGGCGACGAACACAGCGACGCCGTAGAGGCTCTCGAGGCGGATGGCGCCGACGCTCGGCCCGGGAGCACCCGAGCGGGTGACCTCGAAGACGGCCGCGCAGGTCGCGGGGGTGAGCAGGGCCGCCCAACGGGTCCGCCACGCCCGTCCGGCGACCACCCCGGTACCCACGGCGAGGGTGAGGGCCGACAACGACTGGAGGGAGTTCATCGGACCGCGCGGCATGGCCAGGCCGAGGACGAGGCCGAGGGCTGCGCCGGCAGCCGTCGCGGCGAGCACTCCACCGAACCGGTGCCGGAACGCAGCGCCTCGGGTCACGAGAGTCATGGGCTGGACCTCGGGTTTCGGGATGTCGCTCGTGCTCACGACCAGTCTGGCGGCAGGTGCCGGCCGCCGCGCGCGGGACGGCGCAGGCGCGTCCTACCACCGGGAGGTACGGAGAGCGGGAGGATATGACCATGTCGAACACCGACCAGCAGCCCTGGGTGAAGAACTACCAGCCGGGTGTCCCGGCCGAGATCGAGCTGCCGACGCAGTCGCTCGTCGCGATGCTCGAGCAGTCCGTCGCGGAGGCCGGCAGCCACCCGGCGATGGAGTTCTTCGGGCGCCGGACGACCTACACCGAGCTCGGCTACCAGATCGACCGGGCCGCCGAGGGGCTGCGCAACCTCGGGGTGCGCGCGGGCGATCGCGTGGCGCTCCTCCTGCCGAACTGTCCCCAGCACGTCGTGGCCTTCTACGCGGTGCTGCGCCTGGGGGCGGTCGTGGTGGAGCACAACCCGCTGTACACCTCCCGCGAGCTGCGCCACCAGTTCGAGGACCACCAGGCCCGTGTGGTGATCGCGTGGGACAAGGCCGTGCCCGCCATCCGAGCCTTCCCGGCCGACATCGAGATCGACCACATCGTCGCGGTCAACCTGCTCAAGGCGTTCCCGACCGTCAAGCGCCTTGCCCTGCACCTGCCGGTGCGCAGCCTGCGCGAGTCGCGCGACGCGATGACCGGCGCTGCGCCCGGAACGATCGCGTGGGAGAAGCTGCTGGGCCGCGGCCGCCTGGACCCGGCCCACCCCCGCCCGAGCGTGGACGACCTGGCCGCGATCCAGTACACCTCCGGCACCACCGGCCGCCCCAAGGGAGCGATGCTCACCCATTTCAACCTCTACAGCAACGCCCTGCAGGGTGAGGCCTGGATGCACGGGGCGGAGTACCGCAAGGAGATCTTCTACGCGATCCTCCCCATGTTCCACGCCTTCGGCATGACCTTGTACCTCACCTACGGCATCCGCAAGCAGGCGCTGCTCGTGCTGTTCCCCAAGTTCGACCCCGACCTGATCCTCGACGCGATGAAGAAGTCGCCCGCGACCGTCTACTGCGCGGTCCCGCCGATCTACGAACGCACCGCGATGGCCGCGAAGGAGAAGGGGATCTCGCTCCGCTCGTGCAAGTTCTGCATCTCGGGCGCGATGAACCTGCCCGACCCGGTCGTGGAGCTGTGGGAGTCCATGTCGGGCGGCCTGCTCGTCGAGGGCTACGGGATGACCGAGTCGTCCCCGGTCGCGCTGGGCAACCCGTTCCACCCCACCCGCCGCACCGGCACGATCGGGGTGCCCTTCCCCTCGACCCTGATGAAGGTCGTCGACCAGCACGACCCCACCATCGAGGTCCCGCAGGGCGAGCCGGGAGAGCTGCTGCTCAAGGGTCCGCAGGTGTTCCAGGGCTACTGGAACAACCCCGAGGAGACCGCCAAGACCCTCCTCCCGGACGGCTGGCTGCGCACCGGGGACATCGTCACGGTGGACGCGGACGGGTTCACCACGATCGTGGACCGGGTAAAGGAGCTCATCATCACGGGCGGCTTCAACGTCGCACCCTCCGAGGTCGAGGCTGTGCTGCGCCTGCACCCGTCCGTCACCGATGCCGCCGTCGTCGGCAAGCCCCTCGAGCGCGGTGGGGAGATGGTCGTCGCGGCCGTCGAGCTCGAGGCCAACGCCACCCTCGACGAAGAGGCGCTGCGGGCCCACTGCCGCGACCACCTGGCCGCCTACAAGGTCCCGCGTCGCATCGTGCAGATCGACGACACCCCGCGCTCGATGCTCGGCAAGATCCTGCGCAAGCAGGTGCGTGAGCAGGTGCTCCCCCGGCTGTGACCTCGGGTCGGCCGGCTGGGGCCAATGGTCCCGGCGTCGGCGCAGGTGAGCGTCCTAACGTCGAGGAATGACGGCGTCGCAGCAGACCATCAACAGGCTCGCTGCCGTGCACCCGAACCGCGTCGACCTCGGGGTGTGCGTCGCGCCGCTCCGACCGACCGGCGGCTGCATGGACCGGGCCGAGCCCGGGGTCCTGGTGCGGGCCGACTTCCACATCGTCATCCTGTGCTCCGGTGGCTCGGCGGACCAGGTGGTCGACCTCGCCCGTCACCACCACGAGTCGGGGGCCCTGGTGTGGATCCGTCCGGGGCACGTCCACGAGCTGCCGCCCGCGGTGGAGGGCACCGTCGTCTGCTTCACCGATGCGTTCGTCGGCAGCGAGACGTCGTTGAGCCCCGGTCCGGTGTCCTGGAACCTCGGCTCCGACGACCTCGGCGACGTGCGCGCGCACCTCGCCGTGCTCCAGGGCGAGTACGAGCGCTTCGTGTTCGGGCCGACCGGTCCCCACCTGGCCCAGGGCGAGGCGATGCTGCGGCTGCTGCTGCGCGCCTTTCTCATCCGGATCGGCCAGGCACCGGCCCTGCTCGCCGGGCAGACGATCGAGCCCCACCCGGTCGCGCGGGCCTTCCTGACGATGGTCGAGCGGTCGTTCGCGACGATCCACACGGTGGAGGCGTACGCGGGCGCGCTCGGGTACTCCTCCAAGACCCTCGAACGCGCGAGCGTCGAGGCCACCGGCCTGAGCCCGAAGCAGGTGATCGACGGCCGCCTCGTCCTCGAGGCCCGCCGGCTGCTGGCCTACACCAACCTGCCCGTCTCGAGGGTCGGTAGTCGGCTGGGATTCGTCGACCCGGCGAACTTCTGCAAGTTCTTCCTGCGCGCCACCGAGATGTCCCCGGGCGCGTACCGCGCCTCCCGGCAGACCTGACCGACGCGCCCGGACCCGCGCCATGTCGGGAACCGACCATGTTCCGTCTCGTTCTCACCACCGGAGCGGACGGCCGCCCACCGGCGGTCCGCGAGCCTTGAGAGGTCAGTTCGCCGGACGGTGCAAGGGAGCACGACGATGTGGTTTCTCAATGAGGATCGGGAAGTCATCCTCAACAGTGTCAAGGAGTTCGTGCGGGCGGAGGTCGCGCCGGTAGCACTGGAGATCGACCGGACCAGCGAGTTCCCGGTGGACCTGTTCAAGCGGGCCGGCGAGCTCGGCTTCCTGGGAGTCACCGTCCCGGCCGAGTACGGGGGTTCGGGTGCGGATCAGACGACGCTGGCGCTGATCCTCGAGGAGATCGCCAAGACGCTGCCCGTGCTCACGGTGGCGATGGGCGCGCACAGCCTGCTGGCCGGCGGCCTGATCCAGATGCTCGGCACGCCCGAGCAGAAGAAGCAGTACCTGGTGCCCGCGGCCACCGGCGAGATGATCCTCGCGTGCGGGTCGACCGAGGCGGTCGGCGGCGACAACCAGGTCGAGTTCAGCACCCGGGCCGTCCTCGACGGCGAGGAGTGGGTGCTCGACGGCAGCAAGGTGCTCATCTCGAACATCGGCGTCGCGGACATGTACGTCGTCGTCGCGGTCACCGCCGACGCCGTCGACCCGATCACCAAGACCGGCCTGAGCGCGTTCCTCGTCCCGGCCGGCACGGCGGGCCTGGGCGTGGGCCGACCGGAGCACAAGCTGGGCTGGCACGGCTCCGCGACCGGGTCGATCTCGTTCACGGGCTGCCGGATCCCGAAGGAGAGCCTCCTCGGACCGCTCGGCGGGTGCCTGCCGGCGATGTTCGTCAGCGCGACGGCGGAGTTCCTCAGCTGCGGCCCGGTGAGCCTGGGGATCGCGGAGGGCGCGTACGCGATGGCCCTCGAGTACAGCCTGGAGCGCAAGCAGCAGGGGCAGGCACTGTTCGACCGGTTCCAGGTGTCCCGGCACAAGCTCGTGCGGATGTACGGGGAGATCGAGTCGCTGCGTGCCCTCGTCTACGCGACCTATGCCGAACGCGACCGCGGCGAGCTGTGCCTCGCGCAGGGCCGGCTGCTGAAGGTCAAGGGAGCCGAGGTCTCCGAGTACGTCGCCCGGGAGGCCATCCAGCTGTTCGGCGGCGTCGGCACGGTCGTCGAGACCGGCGTCGAGCGCTACTGGCGCGACGCCAAGGTCATGGCGATCGGGGGCGCGTCGGTCGAGGCCCTGATGGACGTCATCGCGGGGCTCATCAAGCGCAAGCTCGCGTAGCCCGGCCCCACCACCACCCGTTCGACCCCGTCAGTTTTTCGTTCAAGGAGGAACGTCATGCAGGACTACACCAACAAGGTCGTCGCGATCACCGGCGCGGCCAACGGCCTGGGCAAGGAGCTTGCCCGCCGGTTCGCCGGTGCGGGCGCGAAGCTCGCCCTCGCGGACATCGACGCCGCGAACCTCACCGCGCTGCAGCAGGAGCTGGCGAGCAAGGGGGCCGACGTCGTCGTGGCCGTCTTCGACGTCCGCAGCCCGACCGCCATGGAGGACTTCGCCCGCCAGGCGTTCGCGACCTACGGTGCGGTCGACCTGTTCTTCAACAACGCCGGCGTGATCGCGGTCGGCACGATCTGGGAGCAGCCGCTCGCCGACTGGGACTGGCTCCTCGACGTCAACGTCAAGGGCGTCCTGCACGGCATCAAGGCGTTCGTGCCGAAGATGATCGCCCAGGACACCGCCTGCCGGATCATCAACACCGCCTCGATCGCTGGGCTGCTCACGGTCGAGAACTCCCCCGCGTACGTGGCCAGCAAGTTCGCCTCGCTGTCGATGACCGAGGTGCTCGACCTGCAGCTGCAGGCCGCCGGCACGAAGGTGACCGCGCACGTGATCTGTCCCGCCGTCGTGCAGACGGACCTGGACAACTGCCTGCGCCACCGCGATCCGGCCACCTACGACGCCGACGACCCGTACTACCAGACCGAGGACTACCTCCGTCGGTTCGAGGTCGTCACCAAGTCCATGCCCGCGGGCCTGCCCGTCGACGCCGCCGTCGAGACCATCATCACCGAGATGGAGAACGGCACGTTCTACATCCTCACCCACCCCGCGTACAACCCGGCGATCACCGGACGGACCGCCGCGATCGTCGCCGGCACCCGTCCGACCCTCGTCGCCCGCTGACCGTCCCGCACGCCCAGCCCTGAAGGAGCGCCACGTTCATGTACCCCTACGAAAAGCTGTACGACCACGTCGTGACCTACGAGAAGGACGGCCACGTCGCCACCATCACGTTCGACTGCCCCGAGAACCTCAACCGGTTCTCCGAGCAGGTCATCGACGAGTACGGTGCGGCCCTCGACCAGGCGCACTGGGACGAGGACGTCCGTGTGATCATCCTGCGCGGGACCGGGCCGGTGTCGTTCGGTCCGGGCGACCTCAGCATCATCAAGACCAAGCTCGCCAAGAACCTCACCGCGGCGCGCGAGGTCATGTTCGAGATCTCGAACCTGATCAAGAAGATGTACACGATCCCGACGCCGATCATCGGGCTCGCCGAGGGCGGGTGCCTCGGTGGGGGCTGCAACCTGCTGCTGTCGAGCGACATCGTGATCGCCTCCGAGGCGGCGTACTTCCACGAGCTGTTCGTCGACTACGCCCTCACCCCGGACACCGGCGGGCTGTGGGCCCTGCAGCGACTTGTCGGGCCGATGCGCGCCAAGGCGATCTGCATGCTCGGCGAGCCGGTCAGTGCGCTCGCGGCGGCCGAGCTCGGCATGGTCTACCAGGTGGCCCCGGCCGAGTCGGCGTACGACGTCGCCCGCCGGCTCGCCGACGCGATCGCGGCCAAGTCACCGGTCGGGGTCAATCACATCAAGCAGATCTCCAACCGGCTGCACGAGTACTCCATGGACACGTACTTCCAGATCGAGGGCGACTACCTCGCCCTCGGCGCGCTGAGCTCGGACTTCCAGGAGAAGAACCTCGCCGCAGCCCAGGAGCGCGAGCCCGTGTACAAGGGGTACTAGCAGCGTGGCCTAGCTCGTGATCCCGGCCGTGGCCCGGGCCACCCGGACGGCGTCGGACAGGGTCGCGAGGTCGAAGGCGCCGTGATGGCGCCTGCCGTTGAGGAAGAACGTCGGGGTGCCCGAGACACCGCTGCGGTCCGCTCCATCGACGTCCCGTGCGACCCGGGGTGCACCGGCGTGCCGGGCGAGGTCGGCAGTGAAGCGGGCGACGTCCAGGCCGAGCTGCTCGGCGTAGCCCACCAGGTCTCGGACGAGCAGCGCACCCTGGTGGCCGAGCAGCAGGTCGTGCATCGCCCAGAAGGCGCCCTGGGTCGCGGCGGCCTCGGACGCCTCGGCGGCGAGCTGTGCGTGCGGGTGCACGTCGAGGAGGGGAAGGTGGCGCCACACGTAGCGGATGTCGCCGAAGTCGGCGAGCAGCTCGCGGACCACGGGCTCGGCCTGGCCGCAGTACGGGCACTCGAAGTCCCCGTACTCGACCAGCGTCACCGGCGCCTGGCTCGGCCCCCGGACGTGGTCGAGGTCCGGATGCACCGGGTCCGCGAGGTCGACGATCTGCTCCGCGGTCCCGAGCAGGGCGCGCGCCCGTCGTGCCACGGGTAGCGCGGCGGTGATGCGGAAGAGCGCCCAGGTGATCCCCGCGGCGCCGAGTGCTGCGGTGAGGATGCCGAGCTTGGCCTCCTCGAGGTCGTTCCCGCTGAATGCGAGCGTCGCGATGAGCAGGCTCACGGTGAAACCGATCCCGGCGATGGTGCCGCCGCCGGCCACGGCGGCCCAACCCACCGGCGGACGCAGCCGGCCGCGGGAGGCCCGGGCGACGAGCCAGGACCCGGCCAGGATGCCCAGCGGCTTGCCCAGGACGTACGCGACGATGATGCCCAGGGTGATCGGCGACCGGAACGCACGGGCGAGGAACTCACCCTCTATCGGTATCCCCGCGTTCGCGAGCGCGAACAGCGGGACGATCACGTAGCTGGTCCACGGGTGGAACGAGTCCTGGAGCCGTTCGTTCGGCGAGACGGCCCGCTGCAGGCCTGCGCGGGCCGAGCGGGCGAGCTCCGGGGTGGGCTGCTCGCGGAAGTCGCGGAACCGGTCGGTGGCCCGCTCGAGGTCCTCCCGTCCCGCAGGGGCGGCGTAGGTGAGCAGCCCCATCGCCAGGCCGATCACGATCGGGTCCACCCCCGAGTCGTGCAGCGCGAGCCAGGTGACCACCCCGAGCGCGAGGTAGACCACGCCGTGGCGCACGTGCAGCCGGCTCAGGATCACGATGCCACCGAAGAGCGCGACGGCCACGACGAGCGGGATGACCTGGATCGCCTCGGAGTACACGGTCGCGATCACGAGCAGAGCGATGACGTCGTCGACCACCACGACCGTGAGCAGGAACGCGCGCAGCCGGTCGGGGAACCGCGGGCCGATCAGGGCGAGCATCCCGAGAGCGAACGCGGTGTCCGTCGACATCGCCACGCCCCAGCCCGCCGCCGACGCCTCGCCGGCGTTGACGGCCAGGTACAGCACGACGGCCACCGCCATGCCGGCGATCCCGGCGGTCACCGGCAGCAGGACCCGACGCCGCTCGCGCAGCTCACCGACATCGAACTCGCGGCGCGCCTCCAGACCCACGACGAAGAAGAAGAACGTCATCAGGCCGCTGTTCACCCACGCGACGAGGTCCATCGACACCCCGGAGCCCCCGACCTGCACGGACAGGACGGTGCGCCACACGGCCTGGTAGGAGGCGCCCGCGACGTTCGCCCAGACCAGGGCCGCGAGGGTGGCCGCGAGCAGCACCGCCGCGCTGCCGCTCTCCGTGCGCAGGAACCGGCCCAGCGGGGTCTCGCGCCGCCACCCCCAGTCGGACCGGCCGGACGACGGTGGACCCTCGGCCATGCGGTGCTCCTCCGTCACGCTCGGTCGGCGGGCTGTCCGACCCCGTCGAGGTAGACCCACTCGCCGCCGGTGCGCACGAATCGGCTCACCTCGTGCTGCGATCCGGGGCCGAAGGGCCCCCGGTAGTACGCGCGGAACTCGACGGTGCCTTCGGTGTCGAGGATGCCGCCGAGGGACGCCGCGAGAATGTCGAGCCGGTACCAGCGCAGGTCGGCGTCGAGCGTGAGGTCGCGCGGACGCGTGGTCGGGTGCCACGTGCGGCGCAGGTAGTCGGCGTCGCCGACCGCGAAGGCGCTGAAGCGCGACCGCATCAGCAGCTCGGCCGTCAGCGCGGTGGACTCCCCGCGATGCAGCCGTCCGCAGCACTCGTCGTAGGTCTGCCCGCTCAGGCACGGGCACCGGGTCGTGGACACCGCACCAGTATCAACGTCCGCTGCAGATCAACGTCTGCTGCCCCGCCCTAGCCTCGCGCTTTCATGGCGCGGTGGCGTGAGGTCGTGTCGATGACGTGAAAAGTGCTCCTGACCTGGAACGAT
>NZ_SDWW01000017.1 GCF_004168625.1 Pengzhenrongella frigida | reverse complement strand
CCCCAGGTGCCGGGTTCGTACACGTGGACCACCCCCACCGGGCACGTCTACCCCTACCGACCCGACCCACCACCCGGACACGAACCACCCCTGACCCGCGACTTCGACTGGGACACCCCACCACCGTTCTGACGCCACGCCGCCCCTGCCCGGCGCCGCGACCGTCCTGACGTGAGGCCATCACCACCCGACGCGACGCCACCTCGTCCTGACGTCCTGACACGACACCGTGGGGACGCGCTCGTCGCCACCCCCACCCCCATGCGGGCTAGAGCGCGACGAGGGGCCCGGATCCTGGTGGATCCGGGCCCCTCGTCATGCAGTTCGACCTGGGTCAGCGCGCGGCGCGGGCCGTCCGCGCGATCAGGCCGAGGGTGACGTCTGCGGACCGCGCCGCGGCGTCGTCGACCGCGAGGTGGAACTCCGAGCCGGCCTCGGGCCCGCACAGGTCCGAGATCGCTCGGACCGCGAGGAACGGCACGCCGAACAGGTGGCACGTGTGCGCGATGGCCGCCGACTCCATGTCGGTGGCCAGCGCGTCGGGAAAGCGCGCCCGCACGGCGTCGACGGATGTGCCGTCGATGAAGGCGTCGCCGGAGATGACCGGGCCGCGCAGGAGCTTCGAACCCGCAGGTGCCTGCGCGTCAGCAAGGAGATCGGCGTCGCCCGCATAGTGCGGGGGCATCCCGGGCACCTGGCCGAGGGAGTACCCGAACATCCGGGCATCCGCGCCGCCGTAGACGTAGTTCGACCCGGCCACGATGTCGCCGACCTGGATCGTCGGGTGCAGCCCGCCCGCGGACCCGGCGCTGATCACCCGCACCGGCCGCGACCGGGTCACGGCCAGGGCGGTCGCGATCGCCGCGTTCACCAGGCCGATCCCGCTCGTGACCAGCAGCACGTGGGCCTGCCCGAACGATGCGAGCCGGATCGTCGCCTGCCCGAGCGTGCTGCTCCGGCCGAGCGTGTCGGACCGGTCCTCGAACGGGGCCATCTCCTCGCGCATGGCTGTCAGGACGACGGCGTCGACCTCGATCATGCGGTGACCTGGCTCCAGCCGGCCCGGGCGTCCAGGAAGACACGCGCGGCCGCCTGGGCGCCGGACAGCGTGTGGCTGGCAGCCCACCCGCACTGGACCTCGTTGGCGGCGGGCACCTCGGTCGCGGTCGTCACGTCCACCAGGGTCGCCTCGAGCAGGTCGAGGAACTCGTCGTACGTGTGCTCGCCGGAGACCAGCACGTAGAACCCCGTCTGGCAGCCCATCGGGGACACGTCGATGACCGAGGCCGAGTGGTTGCGGATGTGCTCGGCCATGAGGTGCTCGAGCGAGTGCACCGTCGGCATCGGCAGCCGGTCGGCGTTCGGCTGGCAGAACCGCACGTCGTACTTGGTGAGCAGGTCACCGTGCGGCAACGTCTTGGTGTCCGCGACCCGCACGAACGGGGCGACGACGGTGCGGTGGTCGAGGTTGAAGCTCTCGACGTTCATCCGGGCTTCGGTCATGACTGCACTCCCTGGGTGGATCCGGGCACGAGGGACCGGCGGAGGTCCGGCTCGAGATAGATGACGGTGGCGATCGGCACAGCGGCCCGGACCCGGGTCTCGGCGTCGTCGATCGCGGCGGCGATCCCGACGGCGGTCGCGCCGGCGCCGATCTCGATCTTCGCGGCGACGAGCAGCTCCTCGGGGCCCAGGTGCATGGTGCGCAGGTAGATCACGGACTCCACACCCGGACCGACCAGGGCGGCCGCGACCGCGGCGACGTCGGCGGGGGTCGCGGACTCCCCCAGCAGCAGCGACCGGGTCTCGATCGACAGGATGATCGCGATGACGACGAGCAGGAGGCCGATGCACGCGGTACCAGCCGCGTCCCAGCGCCCGTCACCGGTCGCCACGGTCATCCCCACGCCGCCGAGCGCGAGCACGAGCCCGATGAGCGCGCCAGCGTCCTCGAGCAGCACCACGGGCAGCTCCGGAGCCTTCGCGGTGCGCACGAACGACACCCACGACTGCTTGCCACGCACCCGGTTGGACTCGTGGACGGCCGTCCGGAACGAGTAGCTCTCCATCGCGATGGCCGCGATCAGCACGACGAACGGGACCCACACCCAGGCGTCGATCGGGTGCGGGTCGGCAAACTTGTGCCACGCCTCGTACAGGGCGAACAGCCCACCGACGCTGAACAGCACGATCGAGACGATGAACGCGTACAGGTACCGCTCGCGCCCGTACCCGAACGGGTGCGCGACGTCGGGCGCCTGGCGCGAACGCTTGCCACCGACGAGCAGCAGCGCCTGGTTGCCGGAGTCAGCCAGCGAGTGCACCGACTCGGCGAGCATCGAGCTCGAGCTCGTCAGCAGGAAGGCGATGAACTTGGTGATCGCGATGCCGATGTTCGCCCCGAGTGCGGCGATGATCGCGCGGTTGCTCCCCCCGGTGGACATCAGGCCCCTGCCGGGTCCGGGTGCCCGACGGCGCCGGGACGTACCGGTCGGGCGTCGTCCACGAGCAGCACGGGGATGCCGTCACGCACCGGGTAGGCGAGCGGGTTGTCCGGGTCGGTCGAGACCAGCTCGGGCTGGCCGTCCGGTCCGATCCCGTCGACGAGCGTCGCACCGGTCGCCGGGCAGCGCAGGATGTCGCGGAGCCAAGGCTCCAGGGGCGGGACCGGGGTCGCGGCTGACGGCATCGTCACTCCTTGTTCCCCGCGCCAGCACCAGCGCCGGCCCGCACGAGCGCGAGCACATCGTCGCGGACCTTCTCCATGACGTCCTCGTCGGCGGCCTCGACGTTCAGCCGGAGCAGCGGCTCGGTGTTGGAGGCGCGCAGGTTGAACCACCAGCGCGGCTGGGACTCCCAGTGGCTGACCGTCAGGCCGTCGAGCTCGTCGACGGTCACCGGGCCGGCACCCTGGTCGGTGACGTACGCGGTCACGACCCGAGCCCGTGCGGCCGGGACGTCGTCGACGAGGGAGTTGATCTCGCCCGACGCCGAGTACGGCTGGTAGGCGTCGGCGAGCGCCGACAGCGGCGCGGCCTGACCACCGAGGGCGGCAAGCACGTGCATCGCGGCGAGCATGCCCGTGTCCGCGAAGAAGAAGTCACGGAAGTAGTAGTGCGCGCTGTGCTCGCCGCCGAACACGGCGCCGTAGTGCGCCATCTCCGCCTTGATGAACGAGTGGCCCACGCGGGTGCGCACGACCGTCGCCCCGGCGCGGGTGAGCAGGTCGGGGACGACCTTGGAGGTGATGAGGTTGTAGATGACGGTCGGCGTGCGACCATCCGCGAGCTCGCGGGCGGCTTCGCGCAGCCCGACGAGCGCGGTGATCGCCGACGGCGTGACCGGGTCGCCGTTCTCGTCGATCACGAAGCAGCGGTCAGCATCGCCGTCGAACGCGATCCCGAGGTCCGCGCCGTGCTCGACGACGGCCGCCTGCAGGTCGACCAGGTTCTTCGGGTCGAGCGGGTTGGCCTCGTGGTTCGGGAAGTTGCCGTCGAGCTCGAAGTACAGCGGGACGATCTCGAGCGGGAGCGCGGGCAGCCCGCCACCGGTGCCGAGCACGGCGGGGACCGTGTGGCCACCCATGCCGTTGCCCGCGTCCACGACGACCTTGAGCGGGCGGATGCCGCTGAGGTCGACCAGCGAGCGCAGGAAGGCCGCGTAGTCACCGAGCAGGTCGCGCTCGGTCACCGCACCGCGGGCCGCGCCGTCGACCTCGGGGATCTGGTGGGCGAGGTACCAGCCGGTGAGCTCGCGCACGGCCGAGAGGCCGGTGTCCTGGCCGACCGGGCGGGCACCCGCCCGGCACAGCTTGATGCCGTTGTACTTGGCCGGGTTGTGGCTCGCGGTGAACATCGCGCCGGGCACGTCGAGCGCGCCGGCCGCGTAGTAGAGCCCGTCGGTCGAGCACAACCCGATGAGCACGACGTCGACCCCCCGTGCGGCGAGGCCGTCGGCGAAGGCGGCGACGAGCTCGGGACCGGAGTCGCGCATGTCGTTGCCGATCACGACGACGGGCCGGGCGGCGTCGGGCGCTGCCTCCGTGCCGGCGGCGACGTGGGCGGCCGCGACGTCAGCCAAGACGACGGCGTCGGCGAAGGCGGCGCCGATCGCGCGGGCGATCCGGGGATTGAACTGGTCTGGGACGACACCCCGCACGTCGTAAGCCTTGATGAGCGCGGTCAGGTCCGGGGTCACGCTGTCGACTGGCACGCAGAACACCTTAGCGACCCGGAGCGTGGTCGCCGGTCAGGCAGTCAGGCCTTCGCGGTGATCTTTGTCGCGCTGCCGAGCACAGCCTGGAGCGACATGGCCGTTCCGTCGCCGTCGACCTCGAACCAGCTCTTGTGCTCGCACGCGTGGCAGGACACGAAGACCACGGGGGTGCCGTCGGTCAGGGTCATCTCGAGGTGCGTCAGGGCGGTGCTCGCGCACACGCCGCACGACGTCGTGCCGGGGAGCGTGCGCGACTGCGTCGTGGCGATCGATCCCAGCGGGAGCGGGGCGGCCAGCGCGCGACGTCCGCGGGCACGTTGGGTGGGGATGGCCTGGGCGGTCGCCCGTGCGGCCCGGGCCGCGGCGACGGCGCCGTCCGGGGTCGTGAACGTCGTGGGGAGCATCGGCGCGCCGGAGCGCCCTGTGGCGGGACTGGTCATGGTCTCTCCTGTCAGCTTCCATCCCCGCGCAGCACGCGGAGATGCCCACGCCGGCCGACTTCGGCAAGCTCTAGCGGTTCGGCGACGCGATGACGCGGCCGTCCGGCCTCGCGCACGGCATCCGCCAGCGCGAGCAAGTCGTCATGGCTCGGTCCGACCTCCACGAAGTCGGGAGTCAGCCGCACGACCTCCCACCCCCGGGGGGCGGTCAGCCGCTCCGCATGATCCGCACACAGGTCATACGAGTGAGGTTCGGCGAGATGGGACAACGGGCCGAGCACCGCGGTGGAGTCCGAGTAGACATACGTCAGCGTGGCGACGGCACCACGCGTACAGGCGGGGCGCGAACACTGCCGGACGGATATCACACCAATACCTTACTCGGCTTCGGGTCCCACCTTGCCCGTTCGATGGGCGAATGACTCGGACCGCTCGAAGGGCCGCGCACTAGGCTCGGGGGCATGAGCCCGCTGCCCGTGCCTCGTGAGCCGGTACTCCCCGTCCGGCGCCGTGACCGGCGCGGCCGCGGTCCGCGCGGGCCCCTGCTTCCGGCCGGGCTCCCCGCCTATCGGACCCGCGCGGAACGCTTCGACCATCTCGTGCTGCAGGCCGTGGCGCGCCTCGAGAAGCGGTGGTCGCAGCAGCTGGACGGCACCGAGTTCGCGGTCGAGGACGTGCCGCCGTCGAACCCCGCTCCCTGGGAGCACGGCGGCGTGCCGCTCGGGCGCTACTTCCCCGCCGACGTCGGCCTCGCAGCCCGGATCGTCGTCTACCGGCGCCCGGTGGAGACCCGCGCGATGGACACCGCCGACCTCGAGGACCTGGTGCGCGACGTCGTCGTCGAGCAGGTCGCGCACCTGCTCGGCCGCAGCCCGGACGAGGTCGACCCCGACTACCGCGACGGGCACTGACCCGCCACCGAGCACACAGGTGCGGACGGTAATCTGAGCCGCGATGACCACCCCTGAAGGCCCCAGCCAGATCCGCGTGATCTGCGTGACGTACAACCCCGGCTCCGAGCTTGACGACCTTGCGCGCTCGCTCGTCGCGGCGACCGCCCTGCCGATCGACCTCGTCCTCGTCGACAACGGCTCGGCCGGCCAGTACCCGGAGACCGTGGCCGCGCGCCACGGCGGCCGTGTGCTGCGCGCGGGCGAGAACCTCGGGTACGGCCGGGCCGCGAACCTGGGCGCGATGGGCGGGGACGAGCCGTGGCTGCTCGTGGTGAACCCCGACATCGTCTGGAAGCCCGGCGCGCTCGACGTGCTGCTCGCCGCGGCTGAGCGTCACCCGCGCGCCGGGGCCCTGGGTCCGGCGCTCCTGAACCCGGACGGGTCCGTGTACCCCTCCGCCCGGGAGCTCCCCTCCCTCACGCAGGGCGTCGGTCACGCGCTGTTCGCGCGCCTGTGGCCGCACAACCCGTGGACGCGGAGCTACCAGGCACGCCAGGAGTCGGCCACGTCGACCGAGCGGTACGCCGGCTGGCTGTCGGGCGCGTGCCTGCTGCTGCGCCGCGAGGCGTTCGAGCAGGTCGGCGGGTTCGACGCCACCTACTTCATGTTCTTCGAGGACGTCGACCTCGGTGAGCGCCTGGGCGCGGCCGGCTGGCAGAACCTCTACGTCCCGGCCGCCGAGGCCGTCCACGTCGGCGGGACGTCCTGGCGGGACAAGCCCGCACGGATGATCTCAGCGCACCACGCGAGCGCCCGGCACTATCTCCATCACCGGTACGACCGCTGGTTCGAATGGCCGGTGCGGGTCGCGATCACGATCGGCCTCGGCCTCCGCGAGCGGATCGAGCTGCGCGCCGCGCGCTGAGCTCCGCCGCTGCCGCACCCGACCTCCGGGCCAGGCCACCAGGTCTGGCCCTCAGGGCAGGCCGAGCGTCCGGGCCGCGCGCACGTCCACCGAGGGCGTGGCGGTCGCGACCGGCACCGGGGTGAGCACCGAGACCAGCTCGCCGTCGGCCGCGGCGACGTACCCCAGCATCGACCAGGACAGCACTGCCGGGCCCGACGTCGCGTCGTCGCCGGTCGCGGTGGCCGAGGTGGTGTCCGGAAGGACCAGCTGAAGACCTCCGACCGCTACGCCGCCCGCGAGGGAGGTCACGGGAAGTGCCATCGTCGTTCCCGCGGGAACGCTCACCTCGCGCTCGTCGAGCAGTGCGCCGTCGTCGCCGAAGGTGCGCAGCGTCCCGGTGGCCGATCCCCCGCCCTCGCCGCCGTCGTCGGGCCCGATGCCCGCCAGCAGGACGGTGCCGGACACACCGGCGGGCAGCGCGACGACGCCACCGGCCGCGGGGACGGCCGCCGCACCCCAGGCACGCTCGAGGGTCGGCAGGTCGTCGAGCTGGCCGGGCAGGCCGGTGCGCGTGATCATCACGGCCGCCACGAGCGGCTCGTCCGCGTCGACCACCGCGGTGTAGGCGCCGGCGGGCAGGCCTCCGAGGGACACATCGGTGACCTCCCCCGGCGCGAGGCTGATCGTCTCGGCGCCCGGCAGGACGACCGGTCCGTCGGGGCCGAGCAGGCTGAGGGTCGCGGTCGCACCGGTATCGCCGGGCACCAGCAGCCGCAGCTGGGCGACGTCGGGGCCGTCGATCGTCGACTCGGGGACCACGAGCCCGCCGACGACCTGTCGCCGGGCGGGCGCGGTGCCGGCACTGACCAGGTCGGTGCCCGCCGGGGTGAAGCCGTCCAGCCGGTTGTCCTGCACGTGGGCCGTGATGAGTCCGCCCGCGGCCGAGACGTGCACCGCGATCCGGCTCTGCTCCGCCGCCACGCCCGCGAGCACCACGACCTTCTCGGCGCCCGGCGCCACGAGGAAGCTGCCGGATCCGCCGAGACCGGCCCGACCGGAGGGCCCGAAGAGCTCGACGGTCACCTGCGCCGCGGTCGCCCCCGGGTTCGTCACGATCAGCTGGGAGGTGTTCCCGATCTCGGTGCTGCCCCCCACGAGCCACTGGTCCGCCGAGGGCGCCTGGCACGAGGCGGCGGACAGGCCGCGGAGATCACCGGCGGTCGTGACGGAGGCCGTGGCGCCGCCGATCAGCGGTGCGGACTCATCGAGGGGTGCGGCGTAGAGCAACGTGGCTCCGGTCACGCCGGTCGCGCGTCCGGCCGCCGCCCCGGAGCCCACCGGGTCGAGCGTCGTGATCGCTTCCCCGCCGGCGAGCGGCGTGAGCGTGCCCGCCGATGCAGCGCGCGCTCCCGCGCCCGGCACCGTCAGCACGCGGACGTCGGTGCGCACGGGCACCGGGACGCGATCGAACGCCGAGTCGCCGGTGCCGGCGCCGTCGGGCAGCACGAGCGGGCCGGCGCAGGTGAGCACGCGCGGGGACGGCGGTACGGCGACGCTGCGCGGCGCGACGACGACGTCGGCCGGGACGGGGGCGGCATAGCCGGCGGCGGCGACCGCGGCGGTCAGGGTCAGCACCCCGACGGCCCCCGCGATCCGGGCGATCCGGCCGCGCCACGGTCCGCGGGCGGGACGGCTCTCGGCAGGGGGCGCCGGGAGCGGGGTCGACTCAGCCGGTGTCGACCCAGCTGGTGTCGGCTCGGCTGGTGTCGGCTCAGTCGGAGGCGTGGTCATCGGGTTCCTCCCCGGCGGCGTCGGCCGGGCACCGCGACGACCACGGTGAACAGCAGGACGGCACCTTGCAGCACGAGCCACGGGGTGCGGTCCGGAGCGGAGTAGCCCACGGTGAGACGGCCGCCGTCGGCCCCGAGGGCGAAGGTCTGGCGCCAGTCCGCGGTCACCGACCGCAGCGGGCGGCCGTCGAGCCACGCGTGCCAGCCCGGATCGGCGCGCTCGGCGAGCACGATCTGCCGGCCGGTGTCGCCCGCGGCGAGGCGCGTGTCGACGGCGAGCGGGAGCGCCTCGAGCGCCGTCGCGGCAACGCCGTCGAGGGCGGGTTCGACCACACGCGCCCAGGCCGCGCCGGCGGCGGCGGCGGGGTCGCCGGTGGAGACCACGACGCGCCAGATCACGCCGGTCGAGTTCTCGGTGATGCGCTCGAGACCGGCCGTCGCGTCCAGGCGGCCGACGAGCACGGAGCGCGCGGCCTCGACGTCGGCGCTCAGCGCGGGCGGGACCAGCACGGCGGCGACCCCGAGGTCGCCGAGCTCGGCGGAGACGTTCCCGGCGGCGGCGGCGCTCAGCCGGGCGACCAGGTCGGCAAGAATCTCGTCGGCCGGGTCGGCCGGGGCGAGGACCGGGCTGCCCGGTGCGCCGGACAGGGCGCGGGCGTCGACGGCGGTCGCGGTCTCGGTCAGCTGGGGACCGTCGCCGCGCAGCAGCTGGTGGGCGACGCCGCCGGCAGGATCCGCGGCCAGGGCGAGGACGCGCGAGCGGTCGGGCGAGGTCTGGGACTGCTGCCCGACGGCGGGCACGACGAACCCGTCCCGGGACACCACCTGGAACGCGCCGGGGGCGCCGACGTCGGCCGTCCGCGCACGCACGGTCCACTCCGCGAGCGGGACGACGGGGGCGAGGACCGCGACCGTCGTGAGGACCACAGCACCGATCTGCCGCCAGCCGAACGCGTACCCGGCCATCCGGTCGTTCAGCCCGCCGGTCCCGAGCACGGCGGCGGTCAGCAGCCCGAGCAGGACCAGCGAGACGCCGGGCCCGGTCCATCCGCGCACCACGACGTCGACCCCGGCCGCGGTCTCGACCCGGCCCGAGGCGATCGCGGCGGTGAGTCCGCACGCGGCCACGAGCCAGCCGGCGCGGACGCCACGGGCGACGGTCGCACCGCGCACGAGGGCGAGCACCGCGAGCAGCGCCACGACCCCGCCCAGCACGAACGGGGCGATCCCGGCGACCGGCTCGGGCAGCCGGTCGAGGACGGCGGTCGGCGGCGACACCGGCCAGGAGAGGAGCTGCTGCCACACAGGTGCTGCGCTCGAGGGCACGGGCACGCCGGGATCGGCGAGCAGGAGCCGCCAGCCGCCGTTCCCGGCCCGGGTCACCACCTGCGCGATCGACGGACCCGCAACGGCGAGCGCGGGCAGCGCCACCAGCGCGAGTCGGCCGCGGCGGCGCGGCGCCATCGCGGCGACAGCGAGCAGCGCGAGCAGGCCGAACGGCAGCAGCACGGGCGCACCGGCGACCGCGAGGGCGAACGCGAGTCCCGCGGCCGCGGCGGCCCCGATGGATCCCGTGGCGGGCGCGATGAGCGAGGTCGTCCGTGCGACGGCGTCCGCCTCGCCCTGCGCCGTGCGCGACGACGACGGGACGCGCGCGGTCAGTGACCCCGGTGATGCGGTGGGCAGCGCGTCGAGGGAGGCCGAGGCCACGCGGGTCGACCGTCCGGCATGCGCGCCGCGCGCGATCGGCGGCGCGGAGGCACCCGGCGCACCGTCGGCCTCCTCGCCCACGCGGCGAGCGCCGACCAGGCCCGAGAGCACGACGTCCTGACGCTGGACGCCGAGCGCCCGAGCGATCCCGAGCGCGACCCACGGCAGTGCCAGGTGCGCGACGACGGCGCCCACCCGGCCGCCGTCGAGCGCGAGCGTGAGGCTGGGCGCGGCCACCCACACGATCGCCGCCCAGAGCCGCACCCCCACGGATCGCGTCGCGGCACCGGCCGCGAACCAGGCGCCGAGCCCGGCGAGCACGAGGCCACCGAGGAAGAGCAGGTCCACCGCACCGACGGCGGTCGCGCCGGTCAGCGCCGTGAACGGCAGAAGCGCCACGAGGAACGCGTCGGCCGGTCCGGAGGTGCCGAGCCCGTCGGCGACCCACCCCGACGTCGCCGCGCGCCACAGCTCGCCGAGCGACTCCTGCGCCGGCAGCAGTGCGCCGCCGACGAGCGATCCGCCCCCGAGGACTCCCCCGACCAGCCCGCCGAGCACCGCTGCGGTGAGCCCGATGAGCACGACGCCGAGCGCGGCGAGCCCGAACCGGCGCTTGCTCGCGAGCGCGGCCAGCTCGGAGAGCTCGAGCTCGCTCGGGGCCCAGCCCACCCGCCGGAGCTCGACCCGCGCGAGGTGACCGTCGCGCTGCTCGCGCGCGACGTCGCGCCAGGTGTTCTGCAAGGGCCGCAACGACCGGCGGGTAGCGACCTCGGCCCGGCGGGTGATGCCGCGGGCGCGGGCCATCCGGCCGGGGTGGAGCAGCGCGGCCACGGGTGCGGCGATCTCTGCCAGCGCCAGGACGGGGTCCTTGGTGAGCAGCCGGACGACCGCGCGGAACGCGCCGGCGAGCAGGTAGCCGATCCCGAGGAACGGCAGCAGCAGCACAGGCGCGGCGGCGAGGCGCGCATGCACGTACGCCCGGCGTCGGGCACCGAAAGAGCGGCGCGGGTCGGGTTCGGCGTGCGCCGCAGCGGGGCGGGTGTCAGCCGGGCGGGTGTCCGCCGGACGGGTGTCCGCCGGACGGGTGTCCGCCGGGCGGACGTCAGCCGGCGCGGCGCTGTCGGCCGACGGGTCGCCGTCGGGCAGCGGGTCGCCGTCGGGCCCGACGTCGGCCTCACGCAGGCCGTTGTACGAGGCCTGGGCGTGCCGCACGGCCGCCGAGGGGACGACGATGACCCGGTGCCCGGCCAGCCGCGCCCGTCGGGACAGGTCGAGCCCGTCGCCGAACGGCCCGAGCCGGGGGTCGGTGCCACCCAGGGCGTCCCAGACCTCGCGGCGCACGAGCGCACCGGCCAGCCCGACGCCGAACACGTCGTCCCGGCCGTCGTGCTGACCCTGGTCGACCTCGCCGATCTCGATGCCCGTCATCCGCCGGCCGAGCCGGGACGTGGTCACACCGAGCTCGAGCAGCAGCGCCGGGTCGGTCCAGCTGCGCTGCTTGACGCCGGCGACGGCCACCGACGGCGAGTGCTCGACCGCGCGGACGAGCTCGTCGAGTGCGGCCGGCTCGGGGGCCGAGTCGTCGTGCAGGAGCCAGAGCCAGCCGGTCGGGCCGTCATGGTCGACCGCGCCGGTGGCGAGCTGTTCCAGCGCGCTGCGGACCGCGTGCCCGAACGTGCGGGCACCCGGTGCTGCCACGACGCGCAGATGCGTGCCCAGGGGGGCGAGCGTGCGGGCGGCGAGCCGAGCGACGTCGTCGTCGGGCACGGCGCTGGACCGGCGCAGCGCATCCACCACGACGACATGGGCGGGGACGCGGGTCTGCGCGGCGAGTGAGGCGAGGGTCTCGCCCAGGTAACGGGTGACTCCCCGGGTGACCACGACCACCGTGACCGGGGGTCCTGTCGGGGCCACCGCGCGTGCGGGGGCGAGGAGGGTCAGGGGGGAATCAGTCATGCGCAGGTCAGCGCCCCACGAGGGGACGCGTCAGACGACCCGGCGCTTGAGCTTGCGCCGTTCCCGCTCGGACAGTCCGCCCCAGATGCCGAACCGCTCGTCGTGCTCGAGGGCGTACTCGAGGCACTCGCCACGCACGTCACAGCCGGTACAGACCTTCTTGGCCTCGCGGGTCGAGCCGCCCTTCTCAGGGAAGAACGCCTCGGGATCGGTCTGGGCACACAGCGCGCGCTCCTGCCAGCCGGCGGCAGTGTCGTCAGCGGGCATGCCGAACAGCGGAAGCACGGGCGCGACGCCAACGGCGCGATCGTGATCCGACGGGAAGGGTCCATCCGCGCCGAGCAGATTCCACATGTGGTGCCTCCAGCTCGCGTAGGGGAGGGAAAACGCAATAGGAGAATTACACGCGTGTCGTTCGCGTAAGTCAAGCGGTCGGGTGGTAAGTGCGAGCGATTTGAGAGGGTTGTGCACGCCTAGTCTGATCAGGTGAAACAGCCCACCTCCGTAGCCGACGTCCTCGCTCTCGTGACCCGCGATCCGGGCCGTCCCCGTTTGACCTGGTATGGCCCGGATGGCGAACGGATCGAGCTGTCCGGCGCCGTGCTCGCCAACTGGGTCTCGAAGACGACGAACCTCCTCGTGGAGGAGTTCGACGCCGGCCCCGGGGTGCAGGTCGGGCTCGACCTGCCCGCGCACTGGCGGACGGTGGTCTGGGCGCTGGCGGCGTGGCGCTGCGGGGCGTGCGTGGTGGTCGGCGACGGGGTCTCTGCTGCCGACGTGGTGGTCACCGATCGGCCGGAGGCGTACCCCGCGGTCGACCAGCTCGTGGCCGTGGCGCTGCCGGGGCTCGCGCGGCGGTTCGACGGGGAGCTGCCGGCGGGGGCGGTCGACGCGGCCTCGGCGGTGATGACGTACGGGGACCAGATCGGGTGGGCGCCGGAGGTCGACGCAGGCGAGGTGGCCGTCGCGTCCGCCGACGGCGTGCTGCACGGTGCGCTGGTGGGCTGGGCCGGCGACGGGGTTCGGGCCCCCGAGGGCGCCAGGACGCTGCTGGCGAGCGGCGCGGACCGGACGGGCGATGTCGTCGGGGTGTTGCGGGCGGTGCTCGGGATGCTCGCCCGAGACGGGTCCGCGGTGCTGCTCGACGCCGCGGTCGCGGTCGCTCTCGACGGGGATCCCGCGCGCCGGGAGCGGTTGGTCGGCAGCGAGCGGGTGACGGCGGAGGCGTGAGCCGATCGGCGTGCGCTACGGGACGTCGGCCTGCACGACGGTTCCGTTGCCTCTCACGGTGAGCGGCCCGTCGGACGCGGGGGCGAACGCGCTCTGACCGCGACGGAGCGTCAGGGTTGCGGGGCCGTCATCGCCGCCCCAGGAGAAGTCCAGCTCACCCTCGAGGCACAACAGGATTCGGGGACCACGCCCGGGGACGGGGTGCCTCGCGTCGTCGGCGATCTCGGTGACCGAGAGCTCGAAATCGTCGACGGGGGCGTAGAACACCCGGGTAGAGCCGTGCAGGACCTCCGGTGCGATCCGGATCGGGGGCGCCGCGACGTAGTCGATGCTGCGCAGGAGCTCCTCGACGTCGATGTGCTTGGGAGTGAGCCCGGCGCGCAGGACGTTGTCGGAGCTGGCCATCACCTCCACGGCGAAGCCGCGAAGGTAGGCGTGCACGCCGCCCGCGGGGATGAACATCGCGTCACCCGGCTGAAGGGTCACGGGGTTCAGCAGGAGGGACGTCACGACGCCCGGATCCCCCGGGTAGGCCTCGGCCAGCGAGATCACGATGCGGTCGGCGCGCGGCGATGTCGACCCGTCGGCCAGCCGCGCGGCACAGGCCTGGGCGACCTCGAGCACCTCGGCAGGGGTGGGCCGCGCCGCCGGCTCCAGGAGCTGCGTGAACACCGCCCTGATCCCTTCCGAGGTCGGATCGGCGGCGAGAACGCGGTAGAGCCGTTGAGCGAGGGGTGCGTCAAGGCCGGCGAGGATCTCAGCGGCGCGTCGGGGTGCGCGGAACCCGCAGATCGCCTCGAACGGGGTGAGTGCGAAGACGAGCTCCGGCTTGTGGTTCGTGTCGCGGTAGTTGCGGTGCGGTGCGTCCACCGGGACCCCGGCGGCCTCCTCCGCGGCGTGCCCCTTGCGAGCCTGCTCGAGCTGCGGGTGCACCTGGAGCGAGAGCGGCCCCTCGGCCGCGAGCAGCTTGAGCAGGTACGGGAGCGCCGGACCGAACCGGGCGACGACATCGGCACCCAGCACGACGTCGGCGTCGTCGGCGATGAGGGCGTCCAGACCCACCTCGCCGTCACCCGTCGCCACGCGGGACGGAGCGCTCGGGTGCGCACCCATCCACGACTCCGCCACGGGCTGCGATGTCACTGGCATCCCGAGCAGGCCCGGTATCGCCGTCACCGATCCCCACGCGTAGGGCTGGTTCGGGTTGATGAGCCGGATCACGTCAGTCCTCGACAATTCCGCGTGGGATGGGGCAGGGCGCCGGTAGGCCACACTAGGGGACCATGCGCGGAATAATCTTGGCCGGCGGGTCCGGCACCAGGCTCCACCCGATCACCATGGGTGTCAGCAAGCAGCTCGTGCCGGTGTACGACAAGCCGATGATCTACTACCCGCTGTCGACGCTGATCGCAGCGGGGATCAGCGATGTCCTGATCATCACGACCCCGCACGACGCCGAGCAGTTCCACCGGTTGCTCGGCGACGGGTCGCAGTTCGGGATCTCGATCAGCTACACCGTGCAGGCCGAACCCAACGGCCTGGCCCAGGCCTTCGTGCTCGGCGCGGACTTCGTCGGCGGCGAGACCGCAGCCCTGGTCCTCGGCGACAACATCTTCTACGGCCCCGGCCTGGGGACGCGCCTGCAGCGGTTCCAGGACGTCGAGGGGGCGGCCATCTTCGCGTACCGCGTCGCCGACCCGACGAGCTACGGCGTCGTCGAGTTCGACGAGGCCGGCACGGCCCTGTCGCTCGAGGAGAAGCCGGCCAAGCCGAAGAGCAAGTACGCCGTCCCCGGCCTGTACTTCTACGACAACGACGTCATCGCGATCGCCCGCGACCTCAAGCCGTCCGCCCGCGGCGAGTACGAGATCACCGACGTCAACCGGGTCTACCTCGAGCAGGGTCGCCTGCAGGTCGAGGTCCTCCCGCGCGGCACCGCCTGGCTCGACACGGGCACGTTCGACTCGTTGATCGAGGCCTCGGACTACGTCCGCACCGTCGAGCACCGCCAGGGCCTGAAGATCGGCTCGCCCGAGGAGATCGCGTGGCGCCGGGGCTTCCTGTCCGACGACGGGCTGCGTCAGCGGGCCGAGAAGCTGGTCAAGTCCGGCTACGGCACGTACCTGCTCGGACTGCTCGAAGACGCCTGACCTGCGCCCCGGGGGCAGGTCAGGTCCGGGCGTTCGCGGATCAGCGCGCGCCGAGCACCGCTCCCGACGCGACAGCCCAGCGCTCGGACCAGTCACCGATGGGCGTGATCCCGATGGCCTCGAGCGCGTCGTGCCCGAGCACGGAGTACGCGGGCCGGGACGCGGGGCGCACGAAGGCCGCGGTCGTCGTCGGGCGCACGATCTGCGGATCGAGGCCGACGACGGCGACGATCGCGCGGGCGAATCCGTTCCAGGAGACCTGCCCCGACGACGTCCCGTGATAGATCCCGCTCGGGGCCTTCGCCGCGACGAGCCGGCCGATGAGGTCAGCCAGGTCGCTCGTCCAGGTGGGCTGGCCGACCTGGTCGTCGATCACGTCGAGCCCGCCGCGCTCGGTGGCGACCCGGGCGATCGTCTTCGGGAAGCAGGCGCCGCCGGCGCCGTACAACCACGCCGTCCGCACCACGAGGTGGTCCGGGCACTCAGCGCGCACTGCCCACTCCCCCGCACCCTTGGTCCGGCCGTACGCGGAGCGCGGGGCGAGCGCCCCGTCCTCGGGGTAAGGGGTCGTCGCAGCGCCGCCGAACACGTAGTCGGTCGAGATGTGCACGATGCGCGCACCCACCCGGTGGGCAGCGCGGGCGAGGTTGCCGGCGCCGACTGCGTTCACGGTGAAGGCCAGCGCCTCATGGGACTCGGCCTCGTCGACGGCGGTGTAGGCGGCACAGTTGACGACCACATCGACGTCGGCCATCACGGCGAGGCAGGCCTGCGCATCGGTGATGTCGAGGGAGTCGGTCACGCCCGGCCCGCTGCGGTCGGCCGTCCGCACGCTCTCGCCGCGTCCGCGGAGCATCGCCACGACATCCTGACCGAGCATCCCGCTCGCACCGACGACCAACCAACGCATGGACTTGTTCTCCTGTTCGACCGAATGACCGCGCAAGTGTAGGTGTGTCGCGCGGCCCGCGCGGGGCGCTGGTCCCTCAGTTTCCCTCCGGGCCGGTCGATGGGTCGTGTGAGTGGCTCGCCGCGGCACACGTCGCAGTCCGCGAGCCGCCTCACGCCATGCACGCCCAGCGCGTTCGGAGTCTCATGCGGTCAATC
The DNA here is from genome assembly GCF_004168625.1 of Pengzhenrongella frigida. Classification (GTDB taxonomy): domain Bacteria; phylum Actinomycetota; class Actinomycetes; order Actinomycetales; family Cellulomonadaceae; genus Pengzhenrongella; species Pengzhenrongella frigida. The sequence goes on along the minus strand of NZ_SDWW01000017.1, from coordinate 64,416 downwards.
CTCGTACGCCCCCTGCGCGTCGCGGTCCTCGCCCTGGCACTGGCCCTCGTGGGCGTCGGGGCAGCGCCGGCTCAGGCGGCGACGCTGCCGCCCGGCCCCACGTCACCGGCCACCGCGCCGAGCCCGATCGATGCCTACGCGTCATACCAGGCCCAGAGCACCTGCGACCCGAGCGTGAAGCCCGGGGCGCAGTACGTCCTGAACATGGCGGTCGGCTACTACGGCGGACGCGCCTCGGAGATCGGCCGGGCCTGCGGCGTCGGCGGAACCAGCGAGCACAAGGAGGGCCGCGCGCTGGACTGGGGCGTGAACGTCGCCAACCCGGCTGAGAAGGCCGCCGGCGACCAGTTCGTCAACTGGCTCACCGCCCCTGGTCCGGACGACAAGGTGGGCTACAACGCCCGCCGGCTCGGCGTCATGTATGTGATCTGGAACCGGCAGATCTGGAGCAACTCGAGCTCGAACGCGGGGTGGCGGGCCTACACCGGCGCGAGCCCCCACACGGACCATGTCCACGTCTCGCTCAGCTGGGCCGGCGCCAACGTGCGGAGCTCCTGGTGGACCGGGGTCGCGCTCCCGAGCGATGCGACGACGCGACGGTATGTGACCCGCGTGTACCAGGACCTCTTCGGGCGCAGTCCTGACCCTGCAGGCTTGTCGGGGTGGAGCCTTTCTCTCACCAGCGGTACCCCGCGGGTCACCGTCGCGAACGCGATCACCTACTCGACCGAGTACCGAAGCGGGCTCGTGAGCGGTGCCTACCAAGCCTTCCTTGGTAGGGCTGCGGACGTCCCAGGTATGAACGCCTGGCTCGACGGGATGGCTCGTGGTCTGACTATCCAAGCGCTCGAGTCCGGGTTCATCGGGTCGCAGGAGTACTACGACCGGGCTGGCGGTTCTGACTCGGGATGGGTGCGACAGCTCTACCGCGACGTGCTCGGGCGCGAAGCGAACGAGCCCGAGGTCGGGGGGTGGACAAACGTGCTTGCCGGCGGAACGAGTCGGCAGTCGGTGTCGATCGGCTTTGTCATCTCAACGGAACGCCTTTCGTCGGTGGTGAACGGCTACTACCTCCACCTGCTCGGTCGCACGATCGATCCGACGGGGCAGCAGGGTTGGGTCAGCGCGATCCAGCACGGAGCCCGGTCCGAAGACATCATCGGAGGCATCGTCGCCAGCGAGGAGTACTACGGGAGAGTCCAGAACTCCTAGACGAGCCCGCAGTACCCGGCATCCAGCACGAGCCTGACGCTCACCCTCGAACGGCGCTCCTTCGGCTGCGGCCGCTAGGCTGGCCCGGCTCAACCCGCCGAATCGAGAGGCCCCCATGACGTTCCGCGAGCTCACGGTCCCCGGAGCGTGGGAGATCACCCCGAAGCAGCACGGCGACCCACGCGGGGTCTTCCTCGAGTTCTTCCAGGGTGGTCCGCTGGCCGAGGCGATCGGGCACCGGTTCGATCTGCAGCAGGCCAACTGCTCGGTCTCCGCGGCCGGGGTCCTGCGCGGCATCCACTTCGCCGATGTGCCCCCGGGCCAGGCCAAGTACGTCACGTGCGCGAAGGGTGCCGTGCTCGACGTCGTCGTCGACGTCCGGGTCGGCTCCCCGACGTTCGGCCGGTGGGACACGGTGCTGCTCGACGACGTCGACCGGCGCGCGATCTACCTCAGCGAGGGACTCGGTCACGCGTTCATGTCGCTCGAGGACGACTCGACGGTGCTCTACCTGTGCTCCACGGGCTACTCCCCCGGACGCGAGCACGGCATCCACCCGCTCGACGAGCAGATCGCGATCGAATGGCCGACGACGGCCCGCGACGGCAGCCCGATGACCCCGCAGCTCTCCGAGAAGGACCTCGCCGCACCGACCCTCGCGGAGGCGATCGCGCAGGACCTGCTGCCGCACTACGACCAGGTCGCGTCGTACCTGGCGTCGATGCGTCCCTGACCTCGGCCCTCGCTCAGGCGCGCCGCCGGGCCGATGCGTAGGCGGCGACGTGGACGGCCGCCGCGGCGTCCCAGGTGAACGCGGCCGCCCGCGCGATCGCGGCCGCGGACAGCTCGGCGCGCCGAGCATCGTCGGCCAACAACGCGCCGAGCCCGGCGGCGATGCTCGCCTCGTCGGTCCCGCAGTAGGCGACAGCGGCTCCGCCCACCTCGGGCAGGGACAGCTCACGGGTGGTCAGCACGGCGGCGCCGCACGCCATCGCCTCGAGCACCGGCAGCCCGAAACCCTCCCCAAGGCTCGGGTAGGCGAGCACCCGCGCTCCCGAGAGGAACCCCGGAAGGTCGCCGAGCGGGAGGTACCCGGGTCGTAGGACCGTCAGGCCGGCCGGGACCGCCGCGATCGCCGGGTCGACGCCGGTGTCCCAGCCGCGGCCGCCCACGAGGACCAGTGCGGGCGGGTCGACGGTCCCCTCGACCGCGCGCACCCAGGCGCGGATCAGCGCGGGTACGTTCTTGCGCGGCTCGAGGGTGCCGAGAAACCCGACGTAGGGCCGGTCGCCGAGCCCGAGAGACTCCCGGACCCGCCCCTGGGCGGCCGCGTCGACGACATGGAAGACGTTCGCGTCGACCCCGTGATAGGCGACCTGGAACTGGTCTACGCGCCCGCCGGCGAACCGGCGGACCTCGTCCCGGGTCGCCTCGGAGGGCACCACCAGCCCGGCCGCGTGGCGGACCGCGGTGCGGATCGCAGACCGGAAGAAGCGCGCCTTCACCGGGTGATGCAGGTCGGGATGGCTGAAGAAGGTCGCGTCGTGCAGCGTGACGACGACGGGCACCCCTGCGAGGCGCGGCATGGTGTAGTGCGGGCTGTGGAGCACCTGCGCGCGGCTCGAGCGGACCAGACGCGGCAGACCCACCTGCTCCCAGGCCATCCGCACCGGTCGACGCGCCGTGAGCGCCGGCGCGGTGACGATCTCTGCCGTGGGCACGAGCGCGGACGTCGCCGCAGCATCCCGGGCCTGGCACGCCACCACGAGATCGACGCCCTGGCGCGCAAGAGCAGGCAGCAGCTCGTCCACGTAGCGGCCGACGCCGCCACGATCGGAGGGGACGGCGGTCGCGTCGAGAAGGATTCGCACGGTCGGTAGCGTAAGCGCCCGCGCCCCGACGGTGGCCACCGCCGCCGGTTCGAGCGGGCGGTGCGCCAGGGAGCGGGCGATGCGCTAGGGACGGGCGAAGTACTCCTCGCTCGAGATGATCCCGCCGATGACGGCCTCGAGGCGCACACCCGACTGGATCGCGCCGACCCAGGTCTGTGCCCCACCCTGGTCGAGGCTGCGTCCGAGCAGGTGCTGGTACTGCGTGTTCACGATCGTCGTGAGGCGCTCTGTCGAGGTGAGAAAGCCCATCGCCACCTGGAACCGGCTACCCCCGGACGCGCCGACGTACGAGAGCCAGAAGTTCACCTCGGCGGGGGCGGCAGTGCGCCCGAGCACGTGGCTGTAGAGCCGCCGGATCCACTCGGCGTCGCTTCCGCCCGACTGGTCGAAGTACTCCTGCGAGGCCAGGAAGCCACCCTCCATCTGCTGGATCGTGATGCCCCGGTTCATCTGCAGGAGCCAGTTCTCCAGGCCGGCCGCTTCGGGCGTGCGGCCGAGGTACAGGCCGTAGGACGCGTGGATCAGGCCGCCGCGGTACTCGGCCGAGTACGTGATCGCGTTGGCCACCGTCACGCGGGGAGTTCCGGCGCGGAGGGCCGCGGCCCAGTTCGTCAGGCCGGCCGGGTCCGGCGTCCGGCCGAAGAGGTCCCGGTAGACATGCGTGACGTACTGCTCGAGCGCGCCGCTGGAGCCGATCTCGAGGCGCGCGGTGCCGCCGACCGAGGACACGGAGATGGCCAGGCCGGTGTCCGGCACGAGCCAGGTCACCCCCGGGGCGAGCGCCGGCGAGGTGAACGGCGAGGACAGGGTCGGCCGCATGTCGAGCAGATAGCTCGTGGGGATACCCCACCCGTCCGTCGTGCGCAGGTGCGCTTGGACGCCCGCCCAGGTCGGCATGCGCACATCGCGGCCGGTGGCGGGCCGGAAGTCGACGTACACCGTCCCGCCCGGCACGGCGATCTTCGCACCACGGACGGCGGACACCTGCGCGAGCGGCGCCAGGTCGATGCTGAGCGCCGGTGAGCTGGACCCGACAGTCGTCAGGGAGGCGTAGCCGAGGTAGTCCGCCATGGCCGTGTTGAGGTTGCCGGTCGCCTGGTTCCGGGCGATGCCCATCACGTCCGCGTTGTCCGCGTACTCGGTCGAGCTGCACGAGCCGGACAGCGACACCCGCGCGCCACCCGAGGTGCAGGTGAGCGTGTTGGCGTGCCCGAGGCCGAGGTTGTGACCGAGCTCGTGCGCGGCGACGTCGGTGTACGTGTAGCCGTTGGCCCAGATGTACCCGCCGAGCAGCGTGGCGCGCCCGGCGAATGCGCACGAGGCGTACCGAGGGAAGTAGACGAGCACGTGGTTGGTCTGCGACGGCGCCGGGACGGACGGATTGGCCGCCATCGCGGCGTTGAAGATCGCGCTGAGCCCGTCGGCGCTGCATGAGCCGGGATCGGTGATCGCCGCCCAGGCGCGGGTCGAGTGCGTGATGTCCAGCCGACCGGCGGACTGCTCTCGCCAGTAGTCGGCCGTCTGGGTCGCCATGGTCGTGAGGGCGCTCGTCGAGGTGTCGGGCGCGGTCCAGTACACCGGCAGGACCGTCAGCGTGTGGGCACCGGTCGAGGAGTCGGCGACCGCGTCCAGGGTCGACGCACCGTTCGTCCCGCCGTCCACCGGCAGGACCTCGACCACTCGCGCCTCGGTGGCCGGGACGTCGTCGGCCGCCATCTCCAAGGCCTGGGCCCCGGTCGCACCGGCCGGTGCGAGCAACGTGACCACGACGCCCTGCCCGGTGGGCGACGGAGGCACGGGTGCCCCGTCCGGAAGGTCGAACAGCTCGCCCTCCACGTCCAGGAAGGTCTCGACCTCGGTCGCGGCTCCCGCATCCTCCCCCGCGACGTCGTCGTCGACGACGACGTTCTGCACCGTGCCCGTCACTGTGACGGTCACGAGCGGCTCCGCCGTCTGCGCCGAGGCCGTCTGCCCGGTCAGCACCACGAGGACAGCAGTCGCGGCCGCGGCCGCGGCGAGGCGGGACCGTCGGGAGGCGACCGCGACGCGCGCACGTGCGAAGGGCGTTCTCATAGGCATGGGGGCTCCTGGTGCCGTGGGGACAGCGAGCACCTGGCACCGCACCGAGAGGCGGCAGCGCCGTTCGCCGTCGTCTCCCCTATCGACCCGATCGAGCTCAACGTGAAGGAATGACCGGCAGCGAACGGGGAGCTCATGGAGCATCCCGGCGCGATGCACCACACTGGTCCTCGATCCGCACCCGCCTACCGGAAGAAGACCGATGACTGCCGCCACCGAGCAGGAGGTCACGCCCACTCCTGAGGCGCGCACAGCAGGAGCTCCCGCAGCGGACCTGTGGCGCTGGCGTGGCCACCAGCTCGATCCCCGGCGGAACAGCCTCAATCTCATCCGGCTCGTGCTTGCCAGCCTCGTCCTGGTGGCCCACGCGTACTACATCTCCGGTCAGGGCGTGGGGCCGCACATCGACGGCGAGAACCTCGGCGGCTGGGCGGTGTTCGGATTCTTCGCCGTGAGCGGGTACCTCATCACCGGCAGCCGGTGGTCCGGTTCGCTCGGCACCTACCTCGTGCACCGGATCGCGCGCATCTTCCCCGCCTTCTTGGTGTGCCTCGTCGTGATGACCGTCGTGTTCGCCCCCATCGGCTACCTGCACCTGCACGGCACCCTGGACGGGTTCCTCACCGCCGGGCCGACCACCCCGCTCAACTTCATCTTCAGCAACTCGATGCTGCGGGTGAGCTCGTACGAGATCGCTGGGACTCCCGGTGAGGTGCCCTACCCCGGAGCCTGGAACGGCTCGCTGTGGACCCTCTACTACGAGTTCCTGTGCTACCTGATCGTCGGCGGTCTGGCTGTGTTCGGGTGGGTGCGCAGGTCACCGTGGGGCATCGGGATCGCGTTCGTCCTCTCGGTCGTCGCGCACGCCACCTGGGCTCGCATCGCCGGTCCTCTCCTCGGCGGAAACGGCGACGCCCAGCTGCTCCTCAAGCTCCTGCCGCTGTTCCTCGGCGGCGCCCTGGTCCAGCTGCTACGCCGCACGCTGCCGCTGCGCTGGGCCGGGGCCGCGCTCAGCGTCGGCGCTGTGCTCGGTGCGATCTGGCTCTTCGACGGCTGGGGCGCCCAGCTGACCGCACCGTTCATCGCCTACCTGCTGCTCTGGGTGGCGTCGGTGGTGCCGTGTCCGCGCCTGATCCAGCGCCACGACATCTCCTACGGCGTCTACATCTACGCGTTCCCCGTCCAGCAGCTCCTCATCCTCACCGGCGTCCACACGCTCGGCCTGGCCGCGTACGACGTCGTCGCCCTCGCCTGCGTGGTGCCGCTCGCCACGGCGAGCTGGCTGCTGGTGGAGCGCCCGGTGATGCGCCGGGCACGCCGCACGCACAACTAGGTCAGCGCGCCTGCTCCGCGTCGATCCACGACGCGAGCAGCTCGATGCCCTCGGCGAGGGAGTACTGGGGAGACCAGTCGAGCACCTCGGCCGCGTGGCTCACGTCCGCCCAGGCGTGTCGGACGTCGCCCTGCCGGTACTGCCCGGTCACGTGTGGTGCCGGTGCCCCGTAGTACGCGGCGATGAGCCCCGCCGCGGTCGCGATCGTCTGGTCCTCACCCGAGCCGATGTCGATCGGGAGCCGTCCGGGCGCGGGTGCCGTCGTCGCCGCCACGACGGCCCGGGCCACATCGTCGATCAGGACGAAGTCGCGCCGCACCTCACCGTCCTCGTACAGCGGGATGGACTCTCCGGCCTTCGCGAGCCGGCAGAACAGCGACATGATCCCGGTGTACGGGTTGATCAGGGACTGCCCGGGGCCGTAGACGTTCTGCAGCCGGAAGACGACCGGCTCGACCCCGAAGGACTGGGCCCACGCCGTGAGCAGAGCCTCCTGGGCGAGCTTCGTCGCCCCGTAGATGCTGACCGGGGCCGGAGTCGTCGTCGACGCCGCCATCGCCACCGGCTCGGCGCCGGCGAAGTCCCACTCGTGCCGCTCGAGGATCTCCGCGGTCCGTTGCCCGGGGTAGAACAGCTCACCGGTGTCCTCGCGGCGCCACGCGCCCTCGCCGTACACCGCACGGCTGCTGCACAGCACGATGCGACGAGGCAGGGCCGAGTTGCGCAGGAGCGCATCGAGCATCTGGGTCGTTCCCACCACGTTGGTCATCGCGTGCCGGGTCGACTCGGCCAGGGACTGCCCGGTGCCGGTCTCGGCGGCGAGGTGCACGATGACGTCCGGGGTCACGTCCGCGAGCAGCGTGTCCCACGCGTCGGGGTCGGTGACGTCGCCGACGACGAGCTCGACCTGCGCCGCGAGCGCAGCCGGACGCTCGGGCGTCGGGTGGATCTGCGGGTGGAGGTTGTCGAGTGCCACGACCCGGTCGAAGCGCTCGACGAGGCCGGCGGACATCGCCGTACCGATGAACCCTGCACCGCCGGTGACGAGGCAGGTGCCCCGCGAGGTGGGGGCACTCCGGTGGTCAGCTGCGGTCACTGGACTTCCTTTCAGCGCTGAGCGTCCGGGCGGGCGGGCTCGCGGCAGTCTCTCACGGGCGGGTCGGACCAAAGGCGTGGCGCACGAGCATGCCGACCCGTCCGGGGTTCCTGCGCACGACCTGCGGGATCAACATCAGCGCGTGCAGTCGGGAGGTGATGTGCAGCCGCGCGGCCCACTCGGCCCGGCGCCAGCCGAGTGCCGCGACCTGCCCGGCGGCGAGCTCGAAGTACGCGCGCTCGCCCGCGAACCGTCGTCCGTCGAGCAGCGCGGCCGACGACGCACTCGCACCGTGCCTGCGGTAGTGGAAGCAGACGGTCGGTTCGAGCAGCAGCGAACCCCCAGCAGCCACGACGTCCAGCACGATGGCGAGGTCCTGGATCAGCGGCATGTCGTCCCGGAAGGCCGTCGCCACCAGCACCTCGCGCCGAAACGCGAGCGAGGGCCAGTACAGCCAGTCCCCGTGCAGCAGGCTCGTCGCCAGCTGCTCACCGGCGAGCAGGCGCGGCCCCTTGGCACGCGGCCGGACGACGCGCTGCTTGATCCGGTCGGCCATCGGCTCGACGATCGCCCCGTGCTCGTCGATGATCCGGGTGCCCGGCTGGATCACGGCGGCACCCGGGAACGCCGCGTGCGCGGCGAGCACGACGTCGACGTAGTTCGGGAGCAGCACGTCGTCGCACCCCAGGATGACGACGACCTCCTGCGTCGCGAGGCCGACACAGGTGCGGTAGTTCGCGGTGATGCCCTCGTTGACCGGCTTGCGGACGTAGGTCACCCGGGGGTCACCGAGGTCCCGGAACCAGTCGGCCACGGACTCGTCGGGGTAGGCATCATCGACGACGGTCAGGACCCAGTCGTCATTGCGCTGGGCCAGCACGCTCGCGACGGTCTCGCGCAGGAGCGCAGGGTCACCCCAGAACGGCAAGAGGATGTCGAGGGGCATGGGTCGGGGACCTCCGCGGGGAGTGATGGATGGGCTGCATAGGCCAGACTAGGTGCGCCGCGCAGGAGCCCGGCCGACCCGAGCAGAGAGAGACCCGCGTGCCGGACCAGCCCGAGCGAGGCGGCATCGAGCGGCTCCGCGTTGCGATCGCCATGCTCACCCTGGTCCCGGGAGGCATGGGAGGCAGCGAGACCTATGCGCGTGAGCTGACCCGCGGGCTCGCCGGATCCGCCCGGATCGACGCCACGGCCCACGTGGCATCGATCGGCGCGGGATTCAGTCAAGGCATCCCCGAGCACGTGGTCCCGGCCGTGACAGGGGGCTCCGGCACGGCCGATCGCCTGCGGACGCTGGCACAGGCCACCCGACACCGACGCGGCATCGTGGGCGCGATGGGCACCGCGGAGGTCGTGCACTACCCGTTCACCGCTCCCGTGCCGCGCCCGCCGTCGGGCGCCGCCTTCGTGCAGAGCCTGCTCGATGTGCAGCACCTCGACCTGCCCCACCTGTTCTCGCGCGCCGAACGGCTCTACCGGCGCCACTACTACGACGCCGCGGCCCGCCGGGCCGATGCCGTCATCACGATCAGCGAGTTCGCGAAGGCGAGCATCGTCGCGAGGCTCGGGATCGACCCCGGGCGCATCACGGTCGCGCACCTCGGTGTCGATGCAGCCGCGTACTCGCCCCACCTCGGCGAACGCAGCAACTTCCTCTTCTACCCGGCCCGCGGCTGGGCGCACAAGAACCACGCACGTCTGGTCGAGGCCGTGCGCCTGCTCCGCGTGGACGACCCGACCCTCCGGCTGGTGCTGACCGGGGGCGGACTGGAGTCGCTCGGCTCGCTGCCGGACTGGGTCGACGTTCGCGGACTGGTGCCACTCACCGAGCTGCGGGAGCTGTACCGCTCAGCCGCCTGCCTGGTGTTTCCGAGCCTGTACGAGGGGTTCGGCCTGCCCCCGCTCGAGGCCATGGCCTCGGGGTGCCCGGTCGCGGCGTCGGACGCCGGTTCGCTCCCCGAGGTGTGCGGCGAGGCAGCCGTCCTGTTCGACGCGCAGGACCCGGCCGCGATCGCCGCGGCCGTCACCGAGGCACGCCGGCGCAGCGTCGAGCTCCAGCAGCTCGGGCTCGCCCAGGCGCGCAGGTTCACCTGGGCGCGTTGTGTGGCTGCGCACGAGGACGCGTACCTCGCCGCGGCACGGCGGACCGGGTGACCGGCATCTCGGCGCGCAGCGCCACCGGCGTCGGGGTGGCCTCACTGGTCGCGGCCGCCTCGGGGTACGTCGTGCTCGTCATCGCAGCCAACGTGCTCGACAAGGCCCAGAACGCCGAGTTCCTCGTCTTCTGGGGCCTGCTGTTCTTCCTGTTCGGCACCCTCGGCGGGCTCCAGAGCGAGGTCACCCGGTCGGTGCACGTCGCGCGGACCGCGAGCCCGACGACCGGCGCCCCCGCGGGCAGCGGCACACGGGTCCTCCCGCTCGGTCTGTTCGTCGGCGCCTGCCTCGCGGCGGCCATCGCGATCACGTCGCCGATCTGGGGTCGCACGGTCCTCGGCCCGCAACCGGTGGTGGCGGTGATGCTCATCGCGCTCGCCGTCATCGCGTTCGGCGGGCACAGTGCGGTCGCCGGTTCGCTCGCCGGGCGGGGCCGCTGGACGGTTTACTCGCGCCTGGTCGGCGCCGAGGCCCTCATGCGGCTCGCGCTCGTGACCGGCGTCGCGGTGGCCGGGGCCACCGAGGTCGGGCTGCAGGCCGCCACGGCCGCCGCGGCGGCGACCTGGCTCCTGATGTCGCTCGCCTCGAACGTGCGTGACGCGTGGGGCCAGCGGACCGAGGCCACCCGGCAGGCGTTCCTCGCCTCGAGCCGGCAGGCGATGATCGGGGCCGCCTCGAGCGCCGCGCTCGTGGTCGGCTTTCCGGTCCTGCTGCGGGTCTCCACGCCACCGGAGGCGTTCGCGGTCGCGGCCCCTCTCCTCCTGGCGGTCCAGCTGACCCGGGCCCCGCTGCTCATCCCCCTCAACGCCTACCAGGGCGTGGCGATCACCCACTTCGTCAACCACCGCGACGAGGGGGCCCGGCCGCTGCTGCGGCTCGCGACCATGATCGGCGCCGTCGGCGTCGTCGGTGCCATCGCAGCAGCCCTCGTGGGCCCGTGGCTCATGGAGACCCTCCTCGGGGACGGCTACCGGGTCGAGCCGGCTGTCCTGGGTGCACTGACCCTGACTGCGGCGATGCTCGCGCTGCTCACGATGACCGGCGCGGCGTGCCTCGCGCTCGACGGCCACCGCGCGTACGCGGTCGGCTGGCTGGCCGCCACGGCTTTGTCGGCCGCCGTCCTGCTGATGCCCGGTGGCCTGGAGGTTCGCGTCATCGCGAGCCTCGCCGTCGGACCCGTCGCCGGGACGGTCGTCCACGCCGCCTGGATCCGTTCCACCCTGAGGAGCCGACGGTAGAGTGCCAGCCATGCCCTCCGCCCGACCCCAGCGGCTGCTTGTGGTCCTCCCCGCCTGGAACGAGCAGGAGACCCTCCCCGCGGTCATCGCCGAGCTGCGCGGGTGCGTACCCAGCGCCGATGTGCTCGTGGTCAACGACGGATCCAGCGACCGCACGGCGGAGGTCGCCTGGGCGGCCGGCGCACGCGTCCTCGATCTGCCGATCAACCTCGGGGTAGGCGGCGCGATGCGGGCCGGCTACATGTACGCACTGCGCCAGAAGTACGACGTCGCCGTCCAGCTGGACGCCGACGGACAGCACGATCCGGCCGACATCCCTCGGCTCCTCGATGCGATCGCGCGAGACGGCGCGGACGTCGTGATCGGAGCGCGCTTCGCCGGTGTGGGCACCTACACCACGCGCGGCCCACGCTGGTGGTCCATGAAGTTCCTCGCTCGAGTCCTGTCGCGCGTGGCCCGGACCCATCTGACCGACACGACGTCGGGATTCAAGGCCACCAACACCCGCGCGATCCGCCTGTTCGCCTCCAACTACCCGGCGGAATACCTCGGAGACACGGTGGAGTCGCTCGTGATCGCGTCGCGCGCAGGACTGACCATCCGGCAGGTCGGTGTGTCCATGCGGCCGCGAGCCGGCGGGCAGCCGTCCCACGGACCGTTCAAGGCCGCGGTCTTTCTCGCCCGCGCGGTCCTCGCACTCTTCATCGCCCTGTCCCGACCGACCGAACCGCTGCCTCCCGAGGTGACCGCATGAGCGCCTACGCCACGGTGGTGCTCGTCTGCCTGCTGCTCGTGGGATCGCTGGTCTACCTGCTGCGAACCCGCCGGATCCGGGAGAAGTACGCGGCGATCTGGATCGTGCTGACCGTGGCAGTCCTGCTGATCGGCGCCTTTCCGCAGCTGGCGTTCTGGTTGTCGAGCCTCGTGGGGGTGCGCACGCCGGCCAATCTCGTCTTCGCGATCGCCATCGTCGTCCTGCTCGCGGTCTGCATCCAGCTGAGCACCGAGATCTCCAACCTCGAGGAGGAGACCCGGACCCTCGCGCAGGAGATCGCCCTGCAGCGGCTGGAGGCGCGGCGCGACCGCGAGGCCGTCCTCCTCCTGCTGCCACCGGCCGCCTCGCCACCGGTCGAGGCACCCGATTCCGAGGACGTGTGAGCGTCGACGCCAGCGTCATCGTCGTGTCGTGGAACGCCCGTGAGCTGACGCTGCGCTGCCTCGACTCGCTCCTCGCGCAGAACCACGAGGTGGGGTTCGAGGTGGTCGTGGTCGACAACGGCTCGACCGACGGCTCCGTCGAGGCGCTGCGCCTGCGCCGTGATGCCCGATTGATCGAGCTCGGGCACAACACCGGCTTTGCCTGCGCGGTGAACGCCGGGATCCGAGCGACCAGCACCCCGGTCGTCGTGCTCCTGAACAACGACGCCACGGCCGATCCCGACTTCGTCCGGACGATCACCGCCCCGCTCCTGGCCGACGCCGACGCCGAGCGCGGCGGCCCGCGGCTGGGGGCGACCACCGGCAGGGTGCAGCTCAGTGGCGCGTTCGAGCCGGCGGCCCCCACCGATCCGGCCGCGCTGGTCTCCGCCGCCGGGAAGCGGTGGGTCCGGGTCGACGCGGGGGCGGGCGTGACGTTGCTCAACAGCACCGGGAACGAGGTCACCGTCAGCGGGAACGGGCGGGACCGCGACTGGCTGGCACCGTCCGACGGCCCCGGAGCCCCTGCGGACGTGTTCGGCTTCAACGGCGGGTGCGCCGCCCTGCGCCGGCTCGCGCTCGACGACGTCGGCCTGCTCGACGAGACCCTGTTCGTCTACTACGAGGACTCCGAGCTGTCCTGGCGCCTGCGCCGCGGGGGCTGGTCCGTGCGACACGTCGACGAGGCGCGCACGGTGCACGACCACGCGGCGTCGTCGGGTGAGCGATCGACGGTCTTCCTCGACAACAACGAGCGCAACCGCCTCTCGGTGGCCCTCATGCATGCACCCTGGCCCGTCGTCGGGCGAGGGACCGCGCGGGCCGCCGGACGCGCACTCCTCGGGCCGGACCGCCGGCGGCGGCTGCTGGTCCTGCGCGACGTCGCGGCGCGGCTGCCGGGATCGCTGCGTCGACGTCGCGCCGTCGACCGGGCCGCCCGAGTTCCGCGCCAGGTCGTGGCCCGCTACCTCGTGCCGGACGGCGGCACCCGATGATGCGCGTGGGACTCACCGTCGAGCAGTGCTGGCAGCGCGTGCCGGGAGGGTCGGCGACGTACATCGTCGAGCTCGCCGCGGCGCTGATGGCGCACCCTGGGGTCGAACCGATCGGTCTCGCCGCACCCCATCGCTCGCCCCCGGGCGCCGACTTCTCGCTGTCGATCCCGGTCCGGTCCCTCGGCCTGCCCCGCGCGGCGCTCTACCGCCTGTGGAACCGGGCACCGTTCCCCCGCCCCGAGTGGACCGTCCACGGGCTCGACGTCGTCCATGCCACCACCTGGGCGATCCCCCGGACCAGTCGGCCGCTCGTGGTCACCGTGCACGACGTGGCGTTCCTGCGCGATCCCACGCACTTCACGCCCCGGGGCGTGAGGTTCTTCACGCGTGCGCTGGAGCGGACCCGGGCCGAGGCCGACGTGGTCATCGTGCCGTCGCAGGCCACCGCCGAGGACTGCATCGCCGCCGGCATCGAGGCGGACCGGATCCACGTCGTTCCGCACGGCGTGCACCCCGTCGGCGAGCCGACCGGGACACCCCACGACCTCACCCTGCCCGCGAGGTACGTCCTGTGGTGCGGCACGCTCGAGCCCCGCAAGAACGTCAGCAACCTGCTCGAGGCCTTCGGCCTGGTGGCCGGTGACGACCCCGACCTGCACCTCGTCCTCGTGGGCCAGCCCGGCTGGGGCGACGTGAGCATCACGGACCTGCTCGCCGGGCGGCCGTGGGCGGCGCGCGTCCACCACCTCGGCCGCCTGAGCAACGCGGACCTGCGCGTCGCCTACCGCCACGCCACGGCGTTCTGCTTCCCGTCGCTCTGGGAAGGGTTCGGCCTGCCCGTGCTGGAGGCGATGTCGTTCGGGCTGCCGGTGATCACCTCGGTCGGAACCTCCATGCGGGAGATCACGGGCGACGACGCCGGGATCCTCGTGGAGCCGACCTCACCGACCGACATCGCCCGGGGGATCCGCGCGGCCTGCGGGCCGGAGCACGCCCGCCTCGCGGCCGCGTCGCTCGACCGGTCCCTGCAGTTCACCTGGGCACATGCCGCAGAGCTGACGGCCGCCGCGTACGCCCAGGCGACCGGGTCCTAGCGGCTCGCTCGGCTAGACTGCCGCCCGAAACGCGTCCGTCCCCCTTGGCGACGCTCGAAGAGGGTGGTTGCGTGTCCAGCGTCGTTCCGCAGGTTGCCGAAGTCCCGGATGCCGATCTGGGCACCCGGACCCGACGGCGAATCGACCCGACCACCCTTCGCCACTGGAGCGCACCCGCGGTCCTGGTGCTCGTCGCGTTCATCCTGGTCGGGCTGCACGTCACCGAGTACGCGAAGGTCGGGCCGGTCGACGAGCTCCAGCACATCGACTACCTGTACAAGAGCCCGGCGATCGTCGCCCCCGGCGACAGCGTCGGCCAGGACGCGATGCGCGAGGAGGCCTGCCGCGGCATCGACTCGGCCGGCTTCGTGACCCCCGCCTGCTCGACCACCGCGGTGTACAACCCCCGCGTGTTCCAGGAGCTCGGCTACAACACGGCCTCGATCAACACCCCGGTCTACTACACGCTGACCAAGGTGTTCGCGCTGCCCCTCAAGCTCGTCACCGGGATCGGCAGCCTCGTCACGACGGGCCGGTTGGTGGGCGGTCTGTGGCTCGCGGTCGGGCTGCTGCTCGCCTACGCGTCCGGTCGCCGGCTCGGGATCGACCGGGTGCCTCTCGCGGCGGTCCTGATCGCGTTCGCGTGCGCTCCCTCGGTGCTCTACCCGTCCGCCACGATCACTCCCGACGCCGCGAGCTTCGCCGTGGGCGCGGGCATCTTTCTGGCGTGCCTGTACTGGGAAGGCGCGCCGCGTCGCCGATGGCCCGTCCTGGCGCTCGTGGTCGCCGTCGCGCTCCTGATCAAGATGACCAACGTCATGCTGCTGCTCGCGGTCGGCCTGTACTTCGTGATCCGGATCGTGCGGGCGCTCGTCGAACGCCGGTCGTCCGATCTGCCCCGCGACGCGTCCCACGACGCAGATGACCGGGCTGTCGCCCCCTGGATCCTCGGGGGGATCGTCGTGTCGGTGACGACCGTCGTCGTCCTGGGCGCGACGATGGCGATCCAGGGTGCGCTCGCCCACGGCAACGCGGTGACCCCGATGAGCGAGCGGTTCGCCGTCGACGCCTTCCCGCTGCGCGGCATGATCGAGCAGATCGGGGTCTTCCTGTACCCCCTCGGTGCGAGCGGCGTCTCCGTCGGCAACGGGCTGCTGCAGATGATCACCGAACGAGCGATCGGGACCTTCTTCGTCGCCGGCCTGGTCGGCGCCGCGCTCTTCTGGACCCCGTCGATCCGGACCCGGTCCTATGCGCAGGCCCTGCTCCTGACCGCCATCATCGGCGGCCCCATCTTCGTGCTGGTCAGCTTCTACGGTCAGGGGGTCTACGTCCCGCCGCCGGGGCGGTACGCGGCCACGCTGGTCCCCGTGGTGGCAGTGCTGACCGCTGGGCTGCTCAAGACCCGGGAGGCGACCTGGCTCGTCTCGCTGGGAGCAGCCGGCATGCTGCTGGCCACCCTCGTCCGACTGCTGTCCGTCTAGGGCGTCGTCCCCATCCGGTGAGAGGTCACGCCAGAGTGCAGATCGCGGTGGTGAGCACCTCACCGACGCACGCCCGGGCACGCGCGACGGTCCGCTCGGCGTTCGCCTGCGCGCCCGCCGTGAACGTCCATGTCCTGGACCTCGACGACAGCTACGTCCCCGTCCGCGACGAACAGGTCGTCACTCCCGACGACCTCGGGATCGCCGCGCACGAGCACCATGTGCGGTCCGTCCTGCTCGATCCTGCGGGCCAGGTGCGCTGGATGCAGCCCGCGATCCTCCGCCACGCACTCGAGTCGGGGCCGACGGCGATCGCCGTGGGCGCAGGGGTCGTGCTCCTGCGCGACCCGGCCGAGCTCGCCGACCTCGCGGCCGAGCATCAGGTCGCCCTGCTCTCCCGGGCCGTCGAGACCCTCCCGACCGACGACCGGTGGCCCGGCCCCAGCGACCTGCTCGACGCGGGCTCGTACGCTCCTGGGCTCATCGCGGTGAGCCGTCGCGCCACGGCCTTCCTGAGCCTCTGGGAGCGGCTCGCCGCCGACCCGAGCACGTCCGGCGACCGCTGGCTCGATCTGGCGGCGAGCACACTGCCGCACCTCGCGGTCCACTCCCCCGGGCTCCTCGTCTCAGCCTGGACCTGCCCCGCATCCCGGATCGGCACCGATGCCGCCGGGGCGCTGTCGGTGGATGGCACCGCAGCCGTCGCCGTCGACCTCACGGTTCTCGATCCCCAGGCCCCGTGGCTCCTGGACCCGCGCTCCCCCCGACCACCCCGCGTCCTGCTCAGCGAGCACCCCGGCCTGGCGCTCCTCGCTGCCGAGCACGCGAACGAGCTTCGGGAGGATCCCGTCGCGATCGCGCAGACCGACGTGACCCCCATGACGTCCCTGGGTGCCGCGGTACACCCCCAGCTGCGGGCCGTGTTCCGTGCGGCGCTCAGCGAGAGCCAGGACTCCTGCCTCGAGGCGCTGCCCGACCCGGTCGACCCGAACCGCAGTGCGGAGTTCGCCGCCTGGCTCGTGCAGCCGACGCCGGGTGGCCGTGACGGCGGGTTGGGTCGCTACCTCGCGTCGGTGTACCGGTCCCGGCCCGACCTCCTCGCTGCCTACCCGGGAGTGCCCGGTGAGCACGTGGGCCCGTTCCTCGAGTGGGCGGACCTCCACGGACGCCACGAACCCACCTACAGCACCGCACTCATCGACCTCACCCTGGCCGCGATCCGACCCGAGGGGGCGACCCCGCGGCCACACCCGCGTCGGGGCCCCGCACGATCCGGGGTCAACGTCGTCGGCTATCTGCGGGCCGAGCTCGGGGTCGGCGAATCGGCGCGCCTGATGGTGACCGCGCTGGCGGCCGGGGGCATCCCCCACGCCACGGCGTCCGTCGACGCCCATCTGCAGAGCCGGCAGGGCGCCCGCTACGCCGCCGCCGAGGTCGGCGCGCCGTTCGACACGACCCTGCTCTGCGTCAACGCCGACATGACGCCGACGATCGCCGCGTCCGTGCCGTCGCTGCTGACCACGAGCTACCGGATCGGCATGTGGTACTGGGAGGTCGAGGACTTCCCGCTCTCCCAGCACGAAGGCTTCCGCCACGTCGACGAGGTCTGGGTGGCCACCGATTTCGTCCGGCGCGCGGTCGAGCCGCACTCGCCGGTCCCCGTGCGCACCATCACGCCTCCGTTGCCGCAGCCCCGGGCCGCCCCCGACCGGACCCGGGCCGACCTGGGCCTGCCCGACCGGCCCTACTTCCTGTTCACGTTCGACTACCTGAGCACCGCGGAGCGCAAGAACCCGTGGGGGCTGGTCGACGCCTTCGAGGCGGCGTTCCGCCCCGGGCAGGGCCCGCTCCTGGTCATCAAGTCGATCAACGCCGCGCAGCGCCCCGACCAGGCCGAACGGCTCCGGCTCCGCGTCGCCGGCTCCACCGACGTCCTGCTCCTCGAGGACTACCTCAGTGCCGAGGACCGGGACGCGCTCGTCGCCCTGTGCACCTGCTACGTCTCGCTGCACCGGTCCGAGGGACTTGGCCTGACCATGGCCGAGGCCATGGCGTGGGGCAAACCCGTCATCGCCACCGGGTACAGCGGCAATCTCCAGTTCATGACCGAGCAGAACAGCTTCCTGGTCCCGTGGCGGCCGACGGCGATCGGCGCGGGCGCCGAGCCGTACCCGGCGGACGGGATCTGGGCCGATCCGGACCTCGATGTGGCGGCCCAGCTGATGCGTCAGGTGATCGCTGAGCCGGACGAAGCAGCCGCCCGCGGCGCCCGCGCGGTGGCCGACCTCGTCGCGCTCCACTCACCGCAGGCCGCGGCGCGCCACATCACCGCCCGGCTCGCGGAGACCAGCGCGCAACGCCGCGCCAGGTCCCGGCTCACGCTGGCCTCGCAGCTCCGCAAGACCGCGCAGGCGGCGCGGCGAACATTCCGCTGATCTGCTGCACCGCTTGAGCGAGCTCGTTCGCCGCTTGAGCCAGCTCGGCCCGACGCAGCCGCCGGATCAGCTCGTCGACGCCCCGCCGACCCGCCGGAGCCGCCCCACCGCACGCCGACCGACCTCGCGCACGCCACCGGCACGGAGGTAGTCGCGAGCCAGGGCAGCGTCCGCCCGGATCGAGGGGCGGGGCCGCACGGCCCGGGCCCGACGCGGAGCGGCTTCCGCCGTCACCGCGAGGTCCGGTGCCCGCCGTGGTTGCCGGCAGAAGTCGACCAACGGTTTGAGCACGGTCGCCCATGCGTAACCACCGGCGAACTCGCGCACGGCCGCAACCGCGGCACCGGCCGCCGCCTCGTCGAACAGCATCTCTTCGAGGGCAGCCTCGAGGGCGTCGACGTCCTGCGCGGGCACGACCCGGCCCAGACCGTGCTCGCGGATCAGCGGAGCGAACGTGTCGCCGTCGGTCGCCACGATCGGGAGCGAGGCCCACAGGTAGTCGAGGATGCGGGTGCGGAAGCTGAAGGCCGTCTCGACGTGCTGGAAGTGGGTCGAGACGCCGACGTCGGCGTCGAGCAGGAAGTCCGCACGCTCCGCGTACGGAACCCAACCCTCGTTGAAGAAGACGTGCCGGCCGGTCAGTCCGAGCGTGCGGGACAGCTCCTGGGTCTCCCAGGCCACCTGCATGTCGGGGACGCCCGGGTTGGGGTGCTTGAGCCCCATGAAGAACAGCCGAACCTCCGGGTGGCGGTCCTTGAGCCGGTCGACCGCCCGGATGAGGGTCAGCGGATCGAACCAGTTGTAGATGCCCCCGCCCCAGATGATGACCTTGTCGTCCGGTCCGATGCCGGGCACCGTGCCCTTGATCCCGTGCCGCTTCTGGACGGGCGGCGTGTCCTCGATCCCGAACGGCACGACGGCGATCAGGTTGTCCAGATTGGCGTTCTCGTCGTAGACGGCCGGGTTGACCCGCCCCTGGCCGGCCAGCTGGCCGAGCCAGAAGTCGCGCTGCTTGTCGGAGGCGCACAGCAGGAAGTCGGCTCGGCGGAGCTGCTCGTTCAGGGCGTGCGTGGTCACCTGCAGGGCGTTCTGGCGACCGGCGGGACCGAGGTCCTTGGCCTGCTCGAGCTGCTCGAGGTGCATCGGGTCGTAGATGTCCGCCACGATGATCGCCGAGCTCGGCTTGACCCACAGCGCCGTCTCCAGCAGGAACCCCTGGAAGATGATCACGTCGGCCCAGCCGGTGGGCTCACGCAGACCGGTGCCGGCCGCGTACTCGACCGAGAAGCCAGCACCGTCGCGCTTGGCCCCAGCCGTCGAGACGAGGCGCACGTCGTGGTCCGGTGCGAGGGCCTTGGCGATCTCCCAGGCGCGGATGGCGGGCCCGGCCATGCGCTCGGTGAGCGGCTCGCCGGTGACGATGAGGATGCGGTGGCGGGCGTTGAAGTGCTCGACGATCTCGAACGCCTCGATCAGCACCTCATGGGCGGCCAGGTAGCTGGGCATGCCGTAGGCCGGCTCGATCGACTCGCGGAACAGCGGGAACAGGTCCCGGTCGCTGCGACGCCGGGTCGCCTGGAGCTCTCGGCGGGTCACGATCAGGCTCGGCAGCTGCTCGACGAAGTAGTCGATCGCGAGCGGTCCGGTCAGCGCCATCTTCGGGACCTCGAGGGTCTCGACGTCGTCTCCGCCGGGTGAGCGCTGGAGGTCCAGGACGCTGGCGTCCAGACCGGTCCGGGCCACCGAGCGGCGCACGGCGAGCGCCATCGCCGCGGGCAGCGCCCGGGCGAGCGACTCGTCGTCGTAGTTCTTGTACATCGCGAGCAGCGCGTTGCGCTCGAGGAGGTAGCTCTCCCGGAAGCTGCCGAACTTCTTCATCGTCACGTGGTGCTTGTGGTACGCGATCGACGTGGGCACGTACTGCACGCGGTGTCCGAGCAGGTTCAGGCGCCAGCCGAAGTCGACGTCCTCGTAGAACATGAAGAACCGCTCGTCGAAGCCACCGACCTCGCGGTACAGCGCGGTCCGCACGAACATCGCCGCACCCGTGCCGAACAGCACGTCCTTGGGCTGGTCGTAGGCGGACGAGTCCGGCTTCTCGACCTCGCGCTTGTAGCCCATCCCGAACCACGTCATCGACCCGTCGACGTAGTCGATGAGCTTGCCGTCCCAGTCGAGCACCTTCGACGCCACCGACCCGACGGTCGGCTCGGCGTCGAACGCGGCGACGGCGGCCGACACCCACTGCGCGTGCGGGCGGGCGTCGTTGTTGATGAACCCGACGTACTGCCCCTTCGCGTGGGACACCCCGAAGTTGCAGCCCCCGGCGAAGCCGGTGTTGCCCCCGGCCTCGATCACGACGGCCGACGGCACCGCCGCGCGGATCCGCTCGACGCTGCCGTCGCCGGAGTCGTTGTCGACGACGATGAGCTCGAGCTGTTCGCGCGGCCAGTCGACGTCGTCGAACGCCTTCAGGCACGTGATCGTGTCTTCGGCGCCGCGGTAGTTGACCAGTACGACCGAGACGACTCCGGGGACGATCTCCGGCGGCTCGGCGCCCATGTGCGCGCTCATCGCCCACTCCTTCGCAGCAGTTCCATGTCGTGATCGACCATGCGCCCGACCAGCTCTTCGAAGCGCACGGTCGGCTCCCACCCGAGAACCTCGCGTGCCTTGCTCGCGTCCCCGACGGGCGTCGACGCGTCGGCGGGGCGCAGGAACGCAGGATCCACCTCGACGTGCTCGCGCCAGGAGTCGCCGACCCCCGCCCGCCGCAGCGCGGCCTCAGCGAAGTCGGCCACGGTGTGCGTCCGCCCGCTCGCGATGACGTAGTCGTCCGGCTGGGGGTGCCGTACGGCACGGACCATCGCATCGACATAGTCCGGGGCCCAGCCCCAGTCGCGCGCCGCGTCGAGGTTGCCGAGCCGGATCACACCCGATCCGTCCGCGCCGATGCGCGCGGCCGCGGCCGTGATCTTGCGGGTGACGAACGCCAGCGGACGCCGGGGCGACTCGTGGTTGAAGAAGATGCAGGTGGCCACGTGCAGGCCTCGACCGCGATAGACGCCACTCATGTGGTGGGCGTAGGCCTTCGCCGCCCCGTAGGGCGACATCGGACGCACCGGGGTCGACTCGTCCTGCGGGGAGCGTTCGGCGTCACCGAAGATCTCCGCGCTCGACGGCTGCAGGCACGCGACCCGATGACCGGTGTCCTCCTGCAGCCGCCACGCCGCACCGAGCACGACGGCCGCGGCCACGCCGCTCAGCTGGGCGGTGAGCACCGGCTCCTTCCAGGAGTAGGCCACCGAGCTGATCCCCGCCAGGTTGTAGATCTCATCCGGCTTGAGCTGCGCGATGAGCGCCCCCAACCGTTCGGCGTCGCCGAGGTCACCCTCGTGCAGCACGACGTCGGGAGAGCGACCCAGGAGGGCGCCGACCGCGTCGTCGTCGCCCGCCCGGACCATGCCGTGCACCTCGACCCCCTCGGCGAGCAGCTGCTCAGCAAGGTAGCCGCCGTCCTGCCCCGTGATCCCGGTGACGAAAGCGCGGGGCACTGCCTACTTGTCCTTCTGCTCGCGCTGCAGCTCGAGGTCGTTGTCGACCATCATCTGCACGAGCTCGGTGAAGCCGACCTTGGGCTCCCAGCCCAGCACGCTCTTGGCCTTGGCCGAGTCGCCGATGAGGAGCTCGACCTCCGCCGGACGCATGAACCGCGGGTCCTGGGTGATCAAGCGCTCCCAGTCCGTGATGCCCACGCGCTCGAACGCGACCTCGAGGAGGTCCCGGATGGAGTGGGTGACCCCGGTCGAGATCACGTAGTCGTCCGGCGTGTCCTGCTGCAGCATCAGCCACATCGCCTCGACGTAGTCGCCGGCGAAGCCCCAGTCGCGCTTGGCGTCGAGGTTGCCCATCGTGATGCCGTCCTGCATGCCCAACGAGATCCGGGCCACCGCCTGGGAGACCTTGCGGGTCACGAACTCGAAGCCACGGCGCGGGGACTCGTGGTTGAACAGGATCCCCGACGACGCGTGCATCCCGTAGGACTCGCGGTAGTTGATGGTCATGTAGTGGCCGAAGACCTTCGCGACGCCGTAGGGCGAACGCGGCCAGAGCAGCGTGCTCTCGCGCTGCGGGACCTCCTGGACCTTGCCGAACATCTCCGAGCTCGACGCCTGGTAGTAGCGCACCTTGGTCGGGTCGTCGCCCGAGTACAGCCGCACGGCCTC
Source organism: Pengzhenrongella frigida (assembly GCF_004168625.1). GTDB lineage: Bacteria > Actinomycetota > Actinomycetes > Actinomycetales > Cellulomonadaceae > Pengzhenrongella > Pengzhenrongella frigida. The sequence continues at coordinate 41,978 of NZ_SDWW01000017.1, read as the reverse complement.
GAGGATGTTCAGCACGCCCTTGCCGGTCACGTCCGTCGTGAGCATCGCGTTCTCCCACGAGTACGCCACGAACGAGATCGCACCGAGGTTGTAGACCTCGTCCGGCCGAGCGACGTTGAGCGCACGGATCAGGCTCGACATGTCGGTCAGGTCGCCGGTCAGGAGCTTCACACCGGGGACGGTCTCGCGTACGAGATCGAGCTTGGGGTTGTTCTGCCCGCGAATCAGGCCGTAGACGTCGTACCCCTTCGCGAGGAGCAGTTCGGACAGGTACAGGCCGTCCTGGCCCGTGATTCCGGTGATCAGTGCGCGGGGCATTTTTCCTCAGACGTCGAGCGACAGGGGTCGGTTCACCTTACCGGTGGCTGTCCGTCCGGCTGACGCACCGCGGCCGACGCAAGGTCGCGTCGCCTATGCTGCACCGGTGTCCGACTCGGTGTTCATCTCCTATGCCCAGACTGGCGAAGACGTCGTTCTCTGGCGGTCCCTCCATCCGGTGCAGAACGGCCGGTACGTCGAGGTCGGGGCCAACCACCCGAGCGACATGTCCATCACCCGGTCGTTCTACGACCGCGGGTGGAGCGGGATCACGGTCGAGCCGGTGCCGTTCTTCGCGGACCTGCACCGGGCGGAGCGCCCCCGGGACACGCTCGTCCAGGCTGCGGTCACGAGTGACGACGTCGCGTCCATCACGCTCCACGAGATCCCGGGCACGGGCCTGTCGACCCTGATGGACGACGTCAGCGACCGGCACGGCACGTCCGGCTGGGCCCACACCGACATCACGGTGCCCGCGACGCGACTGGACGCCCTGCTCGACGCGCATCTCGACCCTGCCGACGCCATCCACTTCATGGTGATCGACACCGAGGGGGCCGAGCGCAAGGTGATCGAGAGCATCGACCTCACCGTCTGGCGGCCGTGGATCCTCGTCGTCGAAGCCACCGCACCCCTGAGCAAGACGCAGACGCACGGCGAGTGGGAACAGCTGGTCCTGGATGCCGGCTATGAGTTCTGCCTGTTCGACGGCGTCTCCCGCTTCTACGTCAGCAGCGAGCACGCGGCGGACCTCAAAGATCTCCTGTCCTATCCCGCCTGCCCGCACGACGCGTTCGAGACGCGCAGCGCGCTCGACGCCCGCCTGGCCCGGGGACAGCTCGTCTCGGACGTGTTCCGGTGGCGGGCGGCGGCGCTCGAGCGGTGGACCGAGCGTGCCGGGATGCGCGGCTCGACCGAGCAGACGGCAGAGATCGAGCGGCTTCGCCACGAGCTCGAGGCGATCCATGGAACTCTCTCGTGGCGAGTGACGGCACCGTTGCGCGCGGTCCGCGCCCGGTGGCGCGCGTGACGGCCGTGGCCGCCCGCCGGGAACCGACAGCAGTCGCTGCGCTCGCGCAGCGGCTGCGTGCGGCCGGAGACGTGCTGCTCGTCGAATCCCCGGCTGTCGATCCCGATCCCGCGCGCGACGCCGCCCAGCTGCTCTCCGCGCTGGTCGGCTGCGCCCGGGACAGCGCGACGGCCGGTCCCACCTGGTTGCTGCTGACCGCGGTGACGGGCGCCTACCCGACCGCCGACGACGTCGTCGGGCTGCGGCGCGCTCTCGAGCTGACCCATGACGCCACCGACGCCGAGCTGATGGTGATGGACCACATGGCGGCGACGGTCTCCGCGGACGGGCTGCCACCGGTGCAGATAGAGATCCTCGAGGGGGGCGTCGTCGTCGACGTCGACTTCTCTGCGCAGAACGACAAGCAGACGGGTATCCAGCGGGTGACCCGCCGGGTGTGCGCGCTGTGGGATGCGGACCACTCCACCACGCTGCTCGCCTGGTCGGCGGACCACAACGGTCACCGGCGGCTCACCCGCCGCGAGACCCTCCGGGTGCTCCGGCACGGCATGCCGGTCGAGCCGGACGACCACCTGATGCCGGAGCCGACGTCACTCCTGTGTGTTCCGTGGCGCTGCACCGTCGTCCTCACCGAGGTGCCGCCCGAGCCGGCGGCCGCTGTCCTGGCGGCCCTCGCGGAGTTCTCGGGGAGCGACGTCGTCGCTATCGGCTACGACGCCATCCCCGTCACGAGCGCCGAGCTGCGGCCGGTGGTCGACGCGGGCGTCTTCGTCAAGTACCTGACGGTCCTCAAGCATGCCCGTCGGATCGCAGGCATCAGTGCGTCGTCCGCGTCCGAGTTCCGCGGGTTCAGCGAGGCGCTCGCCGCGCAGGGCCTGCCCGGGCCCTCGGTGGTCGAGGTCATGCTGGCCACCCAGATCGCGCCCGGCACCGGGTCCGCCCCCGTCTCGGGCCTCCCCCGCGTGCTCTGCATCGGAAGCCACGAGCTCCACAAGAACCACCTGGCGGTGCTGCACTGCGCCGAGATGCTCTGGCGCTCAGGCCTCGAGTTCGAGCTTCACTTCGTCGGCGGCGACGGGTGGGACATGTCAGACTTCCGCAGCCGCACCGATGCGCTCCGCAGCCAGGGACGACCCCTCGTCGACCACGGCCGCCTCCCGGACGACGACATGTGGCGCCTGTGCCGGGACGCCTCCTTCACGGTGTTCCCCTCCCTCCACGAGGGCTTCGGGCTGCCGGTCTCCGAGTCCCTCGCGTGCGGGACGCCGGTCATCACGACCGACTACGGCAGCACGCGGGAGATCGCCGCAGCCGGCGGCTGCGTCCTCGTGGACCCGCGCGACGACGCCGCACTCGAAGCGCAGATGCGGCGGCTCCTGACGAACCCGGAGGACCTGGCCCGGCTGCGCGCGGAGGCGCGCGCCTACGAGCCGAAGACCTGGAGCGCGTATGCGAGCGAGCTCTGGGAAGCGCTCGTGACGACAACGGTAGGTGCTGCAGATGAGGCGTGATCGAACGAGAACGACGCCGAGCATGATGGACCGCGCGCTCGGCGAGCGCCTCCCGGTGCTCGCCGCGGCACTTCGCGGACCGGGAACGGCATCCGGCGATGCGCGGGCCGAGGTGCTCACCCTCCTGACCGGCGCGGACGACGACGTCACCTGGCTCGCTCTCGCCGTGATCTCGGGTCAGCTGCCCACCACCGCGACCGTGCAGCGGGTCCGCCGCGCGGCGCAGCTCGACGGCCCCGAGGTGATCCTCAAGGCCGCTCTCGAGGCGCTCCGCATCGAGGGCGGGCGGGCCGAGGTCCAGGTCGCGAGCGGTGCCGTCGTCATCGACATCGAGCACCTGTCGCGCACCTCGCTGGGAACAGGTATCCAGCGCGTCACCCGCGAGACGCTCAAGCGCTGGGCGAAGGATCACGAGATCACCGCGGCGGGCTGGCTCACCGACCACACCGCGATGCGCCGGCTCACCGAGCCGGAGCTCTCGGTCGCGCTCGGCCACACCAAGGCAGTCCTGGCACCCGTCGGGATGGCCCCCGCCGTCCGGCGCCCGCAGGTCATCGTCCCGTGGGAGTCGACCTACGTGCTCCCCGAGGTCGTGCTCGAGCCCGGCCGCACCCGCCGACTCGAACCGCTGTTCCGGTTCTCCCGCTCACGCACGGCCGCGATCGGGTTCGACACCGTGCCATTGACGTCGGCCGAGACCTCCGCCGCCGACGTGCCGCCCCATTTCGCGCTCGAGCTGGCCGCGATCCGGCACGTGGACCGAGTGGCGACCATCTCCGAGGCGGCGGGCACCGAGTACCTCGGATGGCGCACCATGGTGAGAAGCATGGGACTGGCGGGTCCGGACATCGCGGCGATCAGCCTCCCGGTCGAGGCCGCCGAGCCCTCGCCGGCAGCATTGGCCGAGGCGAGCTGCCGCTACGTCGTTCCGACGATTCCGATGGTGCTGTGCGTCGGCAGCCATGAGCCGCGCAAGAACCACCTCGCCGTGCTCCACGCCGCCGAGCTGCTCTGGCGCAGCGGGGTGGAGTTCTCGCTGCTGTTCGTGGGCGGGAACGCCTGGAAGAGCGAGGGGTTCACCCAGCGGCTCGCCGAGCTCCGCGCGAGCGGTCGCCCGGTGGAGTCCGTGCTCGGACTGTCCGACCGGCTGCTCTGGGCCCTGTACTCCCTTGCGCACTGCACCGTCTTCCCGTCGGTCAACGAGGGTTTCGGCCTTCCGGTCGCGGAATCCCTGGCGAGCGGCACCCCGGCGATCACGTCGCAGTTCGGCAGCATGCTGGAGATCGCGTGCGACGGCGGCGCGCTGACGGTCGACCCGCGCGACGACCACTCCCTCGCAGCGGCGCTCCGGTCGCTGCTCACCGACCGCGCACTGCATGAGCGCCTCGTCCTCGAGACGCGCAGCCGTCCGCAGCGCACCTGGGATCAGTACGCCGCGGAGACGTGGGACTACCTCGTCGACCAGAACGTGAGCGCGGCCGCCGGTCTCTGACGGGTACGCCCGTCGGAGCCCGGCGGCCGACCCGCACGGCCGGCGGTCCCCGTCAGGGGTAGCGGACCTGTGCGCGCGCCCAGTACTCGGGGCTGCCGCCGATGAGGCCCGGCACCTGGAAGTCGCCGGCCCCGCTCATGTAGGGGAGCCACACCGAGGCGCCGGCGGGGTCCAGCGAACGACCGAGGTAGGTCTGGTAGTACGCGTCGAGGCGCCGGAGACCGGCCTCGGACGATTTGGCGATACCGGTCACGGCCGTCACCCGACCGGACCGGAACGCGACGTCCGCCCACATCGACTGCTCCGAGTCGGACGCGGGACGCCCGAGGATCGCCGCGTACATCCCCCCGACCCAGGTGCGGGTGTCGCCACCACCGAGGACGTTGAGGGACTCCTGTGAGGAGTACACCCCCACCTGGAGGTCGGAGACCCCCGCACCGCGCTCAAGGTACAGCCGCCAGTTCTGCAGCCCACCGGCCTCGGGCTCACGGTGCAGGGCGCCGCGGTACTCCGCGGCGATCAGGGTCGCGATGCGTTCGGGCGAGTACACGATCCCGTTGGTGACCACCTGCGGGTTGCCCGTCACGAGAAGCTGGTTGGTCCAGCCGGCCAGCCCGGCCGCGTCCGGAGCACGCCCGAGGACGTCCTGGTACAGGGCCTTGACCACCGCGCTCGCCTGGCCCGGGGTCGTCCCGCTGATGGAGAACCAGTCACTGTTCAGACCGAGCCGGGCACGCACCGTCGCACCCGACAGCGCCGTGACCCGACCGTCGGTCGCGCGTACGGTCACCTCGGTGACCCGGCCACCGTCCGGGCCCAGCCCATTGCGACCGGTCACCGCGATGCTCGCGATCTGCCCGACGCCAAGGGCGGACGAGACCGCCGACACGGTGAGGCCCTTGGCCCAGCCGCGGTTCGGGTTCAGCGAGGTGGCATCTCCGAGGTCCTCCACGTTGGTGAAGGACGTCCCCGTGGTCCAGCCGCCGGTGGAGGAGCTGAACTCCGTCCGTGCGATCGCACCGGCCGCGGTCCGCATGACCTGACCCGCAGTCTCGCGGATGGCACGGTCCGACCGATAGTCCTCGAGCGGCTTGCGGACGCCCGAGTAGGGCCACTCGTAGGCCCCGAGATAGACCTGGCAGGCCGTCGTGTCGCAGGTCTGGGCCCCTGAGGTCCGGGCCGAACCGGCGAGGGCGTAGGACCGCGCGGCGATGGCCTGCGCGCTGAGCGCCTGCAGGCCGCGCCCGCCGCCCAGGTCGCCCCAGGAAGCGGGAGACTCGCGCGGCACCACGCCGCGCAGGTAGTCCTCCACGGGCAGCTCGTTGATCGCGTACGACGTGCCCCCGGCAGACACCATCGAGATCGCACCGCGGTAGCCGCGGGTGATCGACGACTGGCACACCCGCAGGAAGCTGTCCAGGTTCGTGGGGTCCTCCGCGGACCGCAGGGTCACGCCGGAAGGCATCTCCCCCCATTGCGTGAACGGGCCGCCGCACGAGTCCGAGGTCAGGATGTAGAAAGCCCCGGTCGACGCGTTCCGTGCGATCTGGACCACGCCGCGGCCCAGCGGCACCCCGTTGACCGACAGCCCGGGGGCGGTCACGATCAGGGGCGCCCCGGTGAGCGCCGTCAGCTCGACCCGCATCGTCGAGTTGGGCGTCCCGCCCTGGAGCGTGGTGGGGGCGTAGAAGTGATCGACGATCTGCCGGAAGTTCCAGCCGTAGTCGACCGCGTAGCCCAGCGCGCCGTACTGCCCCATCCCGCGCCCGTGGCCCCAGCCGCGACCCACGAACGTCAGCGTGCTGTCCTCCGCGCTCGACGGCGAGGCCACACCCACCAGCCCGACCGAGGCGAGCGCAACGGTGAGGAGTGCGGTGAGGACCGTGGACAGCGCCCTGCCTCCCGAGCGGGACCGGGCGCGCGGCGGACGAGTTCGGGCGGGAGAGGGATTCACTCCTTGAGTGTCCGGCTTTTGGACTCCCGACGCCAAGGGCGCGCCGGTCACTAGGCCAACTGGTCGGTACACTGATCCGCGGCGCGGACCGGGGACCACCAGAATCGCGCCTCCGAACTAGGAGACAGATGTCACTGACGAGCGAGGCACGCGCCACTGCGTTGGCGCTGGAGCCGCTCCGGTTCGCCGGCCCTGTACCCGGATTTGCGACCGGGACCCTGACGTCCCTGCGAGACATCGCGGCACACCGCGAGCTGATGGACCTGCTGATCCGGCGCGAGCTCAAGGCGAAGTACAAGGACAGTGCGCTCGGATTCGTCTGGAGCCTGCTCAAGCCGCTCGCCCTGCTGCTGGTGTACTACGTGGCGATCGGGAAGTTCCTCGGCGCTGCGCGTCAGATCGACGACTTCGCCATCTTCATCTTCACAGGCCTGACCGCATGGCAGCTGGTGACGGACATCGTTGTCCCGGGTACCGGGTCGATCGTCGCCAACTCCGGCCTGATCAAGAAGGTCTACCTGCCGCGTGAGGTCTTCCCGCTGGCGGTCGTGGGGTCAGCACTGTTCAACTTCGCAATCCAGCTCGCCATCCTGGTCGCCGCCACGGTGGCGGTTGGGCGCTTCCCGGTGGGTCCGAACTGGCTGTACTTCCCGCTGTCGCTGCTGGTCCTCCTCGTCTTCTCGACGGCCATGGCGCTGCTGCTCTCGGCGGTCAACGTCTACCTGCGCGATGTGCAGTACCTGGTGGAGATCGCGTTCATGATCCTGTTCTGGGCGTCGCCGATCGTCTACTCCTGGGCACTCGTCCAGGAGGAGCTCACGGCGGCCTGGATGCAGGCCGTCTATCTCGCCAACCCCGTGACGCTGGCCGTCCTGGGATTCCAGCAGACCTTCTGGGTGGCCGGTGCCGGCGAACCGATACCCGACCATCTGGGGACCAGGCTGCTCATCGCGCTGGGGATCGGCGTCGTGCTGCTGTGGTTCTGCCAGCGCGTCTTCGCCAAGCTCCAGAGCAACTTCGCCCAGGAGCTGTGATGACCAACCCCAACGTGATCGAGATCGAGAACGTCTCCAAACGGTTCATCATCCGCAAGGAGAAGTCGCTCAAGGAACGGCTGGTCAACTTCGGCCGGTCCAAGCTCCACAAAGAGGACTTCTGGGCGCTGCGCGACGTCGACCTCTCGATCGCGTCGGGCTCCACGGTGGGGCTGGTCGGTCCGAACGGTTCCGGCAAGAGCACCCTCCTCAAGGCCATCGGCGGCATCATCCAGCCGACCTCCGGCACCGTGAAGGTGCGGGGCCGGCTCGCGGCGCTGCTCGAGCTGGGCGCAGGTTTCCACCCCGACCTCACCGGCCGGGAGAACGTCTACCTCAACGCCTCGATCCTCGGGCTCTCGCGCCAGCAGACCGACAAGCACTTCGATGCGATCGTCGACTTCTCCGGCATCGAGCAGTTCATCGACACCCAGGTGAAGTTCTACTCGTCCGGCATGTACGTCCGCCTCGCGTTCGCCGTGGCGGTCCACGTCGACCCGGACATCCTGCTCGTGGACGAGGTGCTTGCCGTCGGCGACGAGCCGTTCCAGCGCAAGTGCATGGAGCGCATCAAGGGCTTCCAGCACGAGGGCCGCACGATCGTGCTCGTGTCGCACAGCCTCGACCAGGTCGCAGAGCTGTGCGATCGTGCGATCGTCCTCGAGCGGGGACTCGTCACCGCGGACGGCATCCCCCAGGAAGCGCTCCGCGTCCTGCGCGCCGATTTCGAGGCGACCCGGCAGGGTGAGATCGACCGAGCCGCTGCACGCAGCGGCGTCGCGGACAAGCCCGCCTTGCAGGCCCAGGTCGGCGCCGTCGCCCTGCTCGACGAGCGCACCCGCGAGCCGATCGGTTCCATCCGCCCGGGCGACTCGATCCGGGCCCGGGTGACCGTGTCGGCTTCCCCGCTCCTGCAGGACTGGATGCTGGGCCTGGCCATCGACACGCCGATCGGCACCACGGTCTACGGCACGAACACCCAGCTGCTCGGAGTTCGCCTCCCGCCGCTGACCGGGGAGGCGTCCTTCGACTTCCTGCTCCCCGATCTCCGGCTCGGTGAGGGCCGCTACACCCTGCGGCTCGCGATCGAGGGCACCAACGGCCAGGAGATCCACCGACTCGACGAGGCGGCCCACATCGAGGTCCGCAGCGATGGCCGAGCGCACGGCTCCATCGCCGTCGACGCGTCGTTCGCTACCGTCTGATCGGGTGCCGCCCCTGCACCCCGAAGGAGCACCATGCCTGATCTCGCCCCCGCCCCGCGCCTGGACCACCTCGAACCTGCGGCCGCAGAGCGCGTCCTGCTGACGATCTCGTGCCACGACGCCGACGACCTGCCGAAGGTCGACGGCGCCGGTGAGGTGTTCGAGCTCGACGGCACCACCGTCCAGCGCATGCACAACGGCGTCCTGATCCGGGAGGGGTGCTACTTCGGCCCGTGGATGACGGAGATCATCCGGTCGCTCCGGGGGCATCACGAGCCCCAGGAGGAAGTGGTCTTCCACGAGCTCCTCGAACGCCTGGTCGCGACCGAGCCGGACGCTGCGATGGTGGAGCTCGGCAGCTTCTGGGCGTACTACAGCATGTGGTTCCACCAGCGGACGCACGGAAACCGCGTGGTGGATCTCGAACCGGATCCCACCTACCTGGAGATCGGCCGGCGCAACCTGGCGCTCAACGCGATGACCGCGACGTTCGTGCACGGCGCCGTCGGGGACTCACCGGGCCAGCCGACGACGTTCGTCGCGGAGAGCACCGGGGAGCCGATCGAGGTCGTCCAGTACGACCTGGGCTCCCTGATGCTCGAGACCGGGCTCGCCCGGGTCGGCCTGCTGATGGTCGACATCCAGGGGTTCGAGACCGTGCTGATCGAACGCGCGGCGGAGCTCTTCACGGCCGGCGCCGTGCGATTCATGATCGTCTCGACCCATCACCATCAGATCTCCGGCAGCGCGCTGACCCATCAGCACGTCCTCGAACGGCTCCTCGCCCTGGGCGCGCACGTCATCGCCGAGCACACCGTCGGCGAGTCGTACAGCGGCGACGGGCTCATCGCCGTGTCGTTCGACGACCGCGACCGGGACATGTCGGTGTCCGTCAGCCACGCACGCGCGAAGGAATCCCTGTTCGGTGAGCTCGAGGTCGACCTGCAGTCCGCCCTGGACGAGGTCGCCCGCCTGCGGGCGCAGACCGCGGAGCTGACCGCGCGCGCGGCCCGCGCCGAGCAGGACGCGCAGGCCAGCTCCGCCGAGCTCGGCGCGGTCTTCCGCTCCCGTTCCTGGCGGGTCACCCGTGCCTTGCGCGGGATCTCCCGTCGCCTGCCTCGAATCGGGTAGCGAGGGTGCGACGGGAAGCGCCGCCGGTGAAGACCCCGGCCGCTCGATGAGCGCCGAGACGGCCGCCCGACCGGCGGCTCTCCCGACGCAGCGTCCTGCGGGCACGTCAGCCGGCTACCGGCGGGACATCCAGGGGCTGCGCGCGGTGGCGGTCGGCCTGGTCGTGCTCTACCACGCGGGCCTGCCCTGGCTTCCGGGCGGGTTCGTCGGGGTCGACATCTTCTTCGTGATCTCCGGCTTCCTCATCACCCAGGGACTCGTGCAGGAGCTTGCCGTGCGCGGCAAGATCTCGCTCGCCGGCTTCTACGCGCGGCGCGCACGACGGATCCTCCCGGCCGCCACGGTCACGCTTCTCGGCACGGTCGCCCTGGCGGTCGCATTCCTCCCGAGCACGCGATGGCTGCAGCTCGGCGAGGACGTGGTGAGCAGCTCGACCTACCTCATGAACTGGGAGCTCGCCGGCCGGTCGATCGACTACCTCGCCCGCGACCAGGCCGCTTCCCCGCTCCAGCACTTCTGGTCGCTGGCCGTGGAGGAGCAGTTCTATGTGGTCTGGCCGGTCGCACTCCTCGCGGCCGCCGCCGTGGCCACCGCGTTTCGCCGTCGCCGCGGGCGCCGGGTGCGGAGCGTGGGGTCGCAGTCGTACCTGCTGCTCGCTCTCGCCCTGGTCGCCGTCCCGTCGTTCGCCTGGTCGGTGCACCTGACCCAGAGCGACCCGGGGCCCGCCTACTTCGTGTCGACCACGCGCCTGTGGGAGCTCGGGCTCGGCGCCGGCCTCGCCATCGTCCTGGCCGACCCGCGGTTCCGGGCGGGACCTCGCGCGGCCCGGGTGGTCGGCGGGCTCGGCCTGGCCGCGATCGGTGTGACCGCGCTGACGTTCACCGCAGCGGTCCCGTTCCCGGGCTACGCCGCACTGCTCCCCACCCTGGGTGCCACCGCCGTCCTCTGGGCGGGCGCGTCCGGGCATTCGAGCGGCTCGGCCACCCTCCTCGGCCTGCGCCCGATGGTGTGGGTGGGCGGGCTCTCCTACTCGCTGTACCTCTGGCACTGGCCGCTGATCGTGGTCGCGACAGCCATGACGGGAACGCTGCGGATCCGCTACGGACTCGCCGTCGCACTCTTCTCCCTCGTGCCGGCGTGGCTCAGCCTCCACCTCGTGGAGCAGCCGGCGCTCCGGGCACCGTCGTTGAAGTCGGACAACGCCAAATCGCTCCAGCTCGGGGCGATCTGCACGCTCCTCGGGGTGGTCGCCGGCCTGGGCCTCCAGGTGAACGTCCTGGGTCAGACCGCGAACGAGCCCACCGGGACCACCGGAACCACCGGGGCCCCCGGCACGGCGACGGCCCCCGCGCCTCCGAGCACCACGAATCCCGGCGCCGCCGTGCTCGCGACGGACGCCACTGCCGGCATCCCCGCCGAAGCCTTCGCAAGCATCGTCCCGTCGGCTCTCACCGCGTCCGGGGACGCCCCGCAGATCGACGGGCACGGCTGCACCATCGACCTCGCGTCGACCGCCGCCACCCCGTGCTCGTTCGGGAACCTCGAGAGCGCGGTCACCCTCGCCCTCGTGGGCGACTCCCATGCCGACCAGCTCGTGCCGGGGATCGAGCAGGCGGCCCTCGCGCACGGCTGGCGGCTCGATGTCTACACGCGGGGCTCGTGCCCGTTCACGGACGTCATGGTCGACCTCGACGGGCGCGCCAACGAGGCGTGCGACGAGCGCAACAAGAACGTCACCACCGCGCTGCTCGCGGATCCGCCTGACCTGCTGCTGGTGGCGACCAGCCGCTACCAGGTCTTCAAGCAGGGCGGCAGCCCGAGTCTGGAAGCGAGCAAGACCCGCATGGCCAGCGGCTTCCAGGGCGCGTGGGAGCCCTTCGTCGCCCAGGGGGTTCCCGTCGTGACGTTCCGCGACACACCCCGCCCGGACGTCCTCGTCCCCGACTGCGTCGCGCAGAACGAGCAGACGCTCACCCAGTGCGCGATGGACCGCAGTGCGATCGTCTGGGACGACGCACCCGAGGTCACCGCCGCCGAGGGCATGCCGCTGGTCCACGTGCTCGACCTCACCGACTGGATCTGCCCCACCGATCGGTGCCCCGTCGTGATCGGCGGCGTGCTGATCTATCGCGACGGCAACCATCTGACCGCGACCTACTCGCGCAGCCTCGGCGAACCGATCGGCGCGCAGCTCGCAGCGGCGCTCGGCTGAGCCGACCGGGACACCCCGGGCGGACACCCCGGGCGGCCTGCCCGGGCGAGCTAGCCGACGACGGCCGGTGTCGCGGCCTGCTCGAGGACCACCGGGTCGGTGCAGAACGGCTCGCCGAAGACGCGCTCGAAGTCCTCCTGCGCGTCGCCGACGACGGCCTCGCGGTAGTAGTCCGGCCACGGCCGGGTCACCCAGGCGGCGAGGGCCGCGCAACGTTCGTCTTCGGACGCCTCATCGGTCACCACCACACCCGCCAGCGTCCGGTTCAGGGCGAACGCGTCGGCGCTGACCGTCGCCAGGCGCCAGTTCAGCGGCATCTGGATCATCAGGAACGCTCCGACCAGCAGCAGCGCCACCGGTCCGGCGAAGGACGGTGCGCGGGGGGCGAGCGCAATGATCGCCCAGCTGATCAGGATCGCGGCGCACACCACACCGACGACGTAGTAGAGGTAGACCTGCCCCGGAACCTTGATCTCGTCGATGTACTTCTGCGTGGTCGTGTGGGTCGCGGTCGTCAAGGCCCAGGTAGCGACGACTCCTGCTACCGGGATGAGCGCGGCACGGGTCCACGGGACCCACAGGCGCGGCGCACGCATCCACGCGACCACGAGCAGTCCGACAGCCAGGCAGAGCAGGAGCGCCAGGGCGACGGGCTTGAGCGCGAGCTCGACGCTGCCGGCCATCTCGGAGAGGTAGCGCCAGCCGCCGCCGGGGAGCGCCCCGACGATCGCTGTCCACCACGTGGCCGCGGCGGCAGAGCCGACCGACAGCGTGGTCCCCGTGTAGTTGCTCTCGGTCGACGGGATCGCGAGGAATCTCCCGCCCACGAAGATCACGGCGGGCAGGACGACCCCGACGACGCCGAGGAGCAGCCCGCGGCGAAGATCGGCGGTGTTGCGACGAAGACGCGCCCGCACGACCACGCCGACGTAGACGGCGGCCGTGCCCGCGATCATCCCGACGAGCATCTCGTAGTAGAGCACCGCGACGACGGCGAGGGCGCCGACCAGGAAGAAGTCAGCGACCGAGGTCCGCCCCGGCACGGTCGAGCGAAGAGACATCCCGAGCAAGGCGAACCCGATCGCGGCCGAACCCCACCCGGCGGGACCGAACGAGGTCACCGGGTCGTTCGACCACGGGTGCAGCTGGAGGGTCGACGCCACGACGGCGGCCAGCAGTGCGAAGTTGCGCCAGTAGGAGACCTGCCCGACGGCGCCCGCGTGGCGCAGGCCCCACGTCAGGGTGAGCGCCGCGCCGGCCACCGTCAGCCACATGAGTCCCGAGCCGAAGAACACGTCGTAGTACTGGGGGCTGATCCCCAGCGAGGAGCTGACCGCGAACGCGCCGAAGTGGTAGACGGCCCCGATCGCCTGGCCGACCGGGTTGAAGTGACCCGCGAGCAGGCCTTGATTCCAGCCGTAGGCGAAGGCGGAGCCCGCATTGCCGTCGACGATGGCGTACGACTCGAAGAATGCGTGGAAGTCGTCCCCGATGATGGGCACGCGAGCGGCAGGTATCGCACCGAGGGCCAGCAGCACAGTGCCGAGCAGGGCCCACAGAGCAGATCGGATCTTCGTCATTCGGCGGCGACCATCTTTCGGGAGTGACGAGATACCAGGACCAGCATGGACAGGACAACGAGAACACCGAGCACCCCGACGACGACGATCGTCGCGCCGAGGTCGGGCAGGACCATGCGCACCGCGACCCACTGGATCACCGCGGCGCCGATCAGGACGGCGAGGGCGAGGCGCGAGACGGCGGCGGTGAGCCGGATCAGCAGCCCCTGCGCCAACGCCCAGGGCAGGTAGGCCAGCGCGAGCCACGGCAGCAGGTCCGCGGCCTCGGTGTACCCGGCGCCGAAGAAGAGCGAGATCAGGAAGCCCCGGAGCAGGGTCATGCCCAGCACCGCGACCAGGCCCGAACCGAGCACGGTCAGGAGGATCACGTTCACGCCGAACTTCATGGCCCCACGGTCGCCCTGACGGTTCACGAACCTCGGGAGCAGGTAGAGCGAGAGCGTCGTGGGCACGATGAGGATCATCTTGCCGAGCACCGCCGCGGCGGCGAACATCCCGGCATGTGATTCGGACGTCCCCATGCGGACGAGCATGACGTCGATGTTCGTCAGCCATGCGAACGACAACGTGAGCATGATCAAGACGATGCTGTGCGAGCTGAAGGCGGTGGTCGCGGTCCGCAGGTGCGAGCCGCGGACCTGCCAACCAGCCGCGACGGCCGCAGCGGTGATGGCGATGAGCACGGCGAGCAGGACCGAGACGGCACCGAGTCCTGCGGCAAGGGCGCTCGCCGCGAGCACGACCCGAAGGATCTGCGAGCTGGTCGACCAGCCCGCCACGGACGTCGCCCGGCCGACGGCCTGGAGGCGGCCCTGGGCGACCGAGAACAGGAAGCTCGGCAGGATCGTCAGCGCGGCGAGGTAGATGGCGAGCGCGCTCGTCGCGAGCTGATCGGCGAGCAACGGCGCGAAGACGACGACGACGAGCGTCCCCACGCCGCCGAGCACGAGCGCCTCGATCGTCGCGCTGTCCCACCGCCGCGTCGGGCGGACCACCCCGCCGCCCTCGACCGTCTCGGCCAGGCTCCGCGCAGTGCCGACCGCGACGGAGTTCTGCAGCGCCGAGGCCCCGATCGCGGCGATGTTGACGATGGACAGGAACGCGGCGAGCAGGCCGAAGGCCTCCGGCCCCAGTCCCCGGCCGGTGACCGCGTGGAACACGGCCGTGGCGAAGATCCCCAGGACGCTGACCGCGCCGACCGTCATCAGCGGCCCCGTGTGCCGCTTGAGGTATCCGAGCCGCATCGCCCGACGCTCGTTCATTTCTGCTCCGACTGCGGGCGCCGGCCGAAGCCTCGACGGTGCCGCGCAACCGTCACGAGGTCGTGCAACGCCTCGATGATCGAGCTGACCCCGACGGTCGAGGTGAACTCGTACTCGAGCACCACGGGAGCCTCGACGACCCGGAGCTTGCGGTCGACCAGTCGCGCGAGGAGCTCCAGGTCGAAGGCGAACCCGGTCGCGGTGCACTTCTCGATCGACGGCGCGACGGCGTCGCGGCGCATCGCCTTGACCCCCGTCTGGGTGTCGCCGAGGTTGAGGCCGATCAGCAGCCGCGTGGCCAGGCGGAATCCCCAGCTCGCGATGCGTCGGGACATCGGGTAGCTCACGGTCGATCCCGGGTGCAGCTTGGAGCCGATGACGACGTCGGCCTGGTCGGCGTCGATCATCGCCAGGAAGTCGGGAATCACCACGGGATCAAGGTCGAGGTCGCCGTCGATGAAGGCGACCAGGGGGAACCTCGTCTCCGCGAAGCCGTGCCGGAGGGCGTGGCCCTTGCCGCGGTTCGGCGAGTACTCGAGCACCCGAACCTCGGCACGATCCAGCTCACGTGCGAGCTGGGCGGTCTTGTCGGTGCTGCCGTCGGACACGACGATGACCTCGAAGGTGCGGCCCGACTTCTCGAGCACGGTGAGGAGCCGCTCGAGGGCGGGGACGATGCTCGCCTCCTCCTGGAAGGCGGGCACCACGACGGAGACCGCGTTCATCTCAGTTCCCATAGCCGCGGCTCACCAGGTCGTCGACCACGGCATCGGACGGAGAGACGACCAGGGTCAGTGGCTCCCGCCGGTAGGACTCGAAATCGCGCAGGAATCTGTCCATGGTGTCGAGTTTCCATTCTGAAAGCAGCACGTTGGCGCCGAGCCCGTCATTTCGTTCGGTCGCACGACGGTGGATGAGCGCGGGGATTCCCAGCAGGGCGGTCTCCTCCTGGACGCCACCGCTGTCGGTGACGACGAAGGCCGCCCCCGCGAGCAGTGCCGAGAACTCGGAGTGCGGCATCTTGTCGACGATGGTCACCTTGTCGGGCGGCAGCCCCGTCACTGCGTCCCGGAGGGCGTGGCGGGCCAGGTCGTCCACCACCATCACCAGCCGGTGCGGAGAACCGTCGAGAACCCGGGCGAGGGTCTCGCGGACGAACGTCTCGTTTCCCAGGAACTCGAAGCGGTGCAGGAGGAGCACGCCGTACGGGTCGTCGCTCGCCGCGCCCACCTCGTGAGCCCCGTCGAGAACGGCGTCGACCACCGTGTTGCCCTGGGTCATGACGACGTTGCGGCGGCCCCGGAGGTGACCGGCGGCGAGGTCGTTCGGCGCGTAGTGGACCGTGGCCAGCCGGCCGACGATCCTCCGGTCGAGCTCCTCGGGAAACGGGTTGCGCCAGTCGCCCGATCGCAAGCCCGCCTCGACATGGGCGGAATCGAGCCGGAAGAACTTCGCCAGCACGGCACCCACGACGCTCGTCATCGTGTCGCCATGAACGACGACGACCGAGTGCTTCCCGAGCGACCGGCGCAGGGAGCGGCGGTTGCGCACGGCCCACCGGGCGATCTGCGCCAGCCACACGACGACGTCGACCGATCCCGCCAGCGGACGACCGGACCTCCCCACCGCGAGGATCTGGTCGGGCTCAGGGATGCCGAGCGCGGGCAGCGCGTCCAGGACCGTGCCCGCCTGCTGCAGGGTCACCCATTGCTGGAACGGCACGCCCCTGCGAGTCAGGCGATGCATGACGGGGGCCAGCTTGATGGCCTCGGCCGTCGTTCCGTAGCAGAAGACGATCAATTCTCCGCCCCCCGTGCTGACGCGACCGGGACAGGCGCGCGGCCGAAGACCCGTGCCCCGTGCACGACGAGGCCGCGCACCAGTCCGGCCCAGTACGGCAGCACGAACACGGGCAGGAAGACGAGGTAGGCCAGGACCCCGCGCGCAGGACAGCCGCGGACGGCGGCCACGGCGGCCGGCAGGCATGCGGCGAGCAGACACGCGGCGACGACCGCGCCGAACGCCCACCAGCCTGCTGCCACTGCCACCGCGACGAGGGCGGCCAGGAGGGCGAGCGGAAGGACGGCGAGCACGAGCAGGGCGATGCTCCACCCGGCGGACGTGCCACCGAAGCTGTCGACCAGGAAGGTCCCACGGCCGAAGCTGTGCCGCACGAAGTCGCGCACATTGGTCCGCGGCCGGTAGGTCGCCCAGAACTCCGGGTCGAGCTGGATCGGGTGGCGCGCCGCGATGCCTCGGATGACCTTGGTGTCATCGCTGGCCAGCGCCGCATCACCCTCGGGCCAGGCGTCGCGGCAGGCGTCCATCAAGACCTGCCGAGGGGCGAAGAACACACCGGTGCCCTTCGGGTAGCGGTTGAAGTTGTCGACCCCGAACTCGATCGGACGCGGGTTGCCGAGGAAGTCGCCCCAGAACACATGGACCGGGACCTCCCAGAAATGTCCGACGAGGGGTGCGTCGGGGTCCGTGATCGCGTGACCGTTCCACACCTGCCGCGCGGGGTTCGCGGTGAGGGACCGCTCGATGTGCCGCAGGACGTCGGGGCCGAGGATCACGCGGCTGTCGAGCAGCAGCACGTTGCCCCCGGTCGCCACCTCGAGGCCGGTCCACCGGGCGAGGAAGCGGCCCTTGTTCGACTGCCGTACCACCCGAAGCTCGACCGGGAAGTCACCCGCCCACTGTTCGATGAGGTCCCCGGTGCCGTCCGTGGAGCCGTCGTCCACCACGATCACCTCGGCGGACCATCCCGTCCGACCGAGCGCGAGTGCGCACGCGTCCAGCGTGCTGCGGAGGTAGGGCGCCGAGTTGAAAGCGGGGATCACGACACTCAGATCGACGTTCCGTCCCCGGTCATCCGCCAAGACACAGCACCCTTCTCCGACATGGCACGACCGCTCAACAGGCCATGAGCCCCACGCTTCACGCCGGAGCGCTGGCAGTCTACTCGGCGTGATTGCCGAGGGCGATCCAGTGCAACGTCTCGCGAGGGGTCGCTGGGCTCAGAATCGGGCGAAGGCCCGCTGCATGTACTCGTCACTGTCGACGATCGCCGAGCGCAACGCACCCTCGCCCCGGGACTGAAGGACGGGCGCCCAGCCACCGATCCCCGCCTGGTCGGCGGACCGACCGAGGTACTGGTGGTAGGCCTCGTCCACGCGGATCCGGGCGCTCTCCATGGATTTCCAGACCCCGTGGGAGACCGTCCCGCGGCCCGTGGTCGCAATGACCGACAGCCACCCGGAGGCTTCTGCGGCCTGCGGTGCCCGGAACAGGATGTCGCGGTAGAGCGCCGTGATGTAGGCGGGATCGCTACCGCCGGCGTTGTTGTAGTACTCCTGGCTGGCGATCAGGGCACCGCGCAGGTCCTCCGGGCGGAGCACCCCACCCATGACCGCGTTCGTCCAGTTGACCAGGCCGGCATCGTCGGGCTGCCTGCGCAGGACGTCGACGTAGGCCCGCCGCACCTCGGTGGTCGCGTATTCCTGGCTGATCGCCAGGGTGCTGGCGAGCTGGCCAGCGCTCGTCCCGTTGTTCAGCGCACCGGTCCAGGCAGCGAGCCCGCCCTGGTCGACGACGCGTCCGAGCATGTCCGAGTAGAGCGCCGAGACGAGCGGCCCGGAGTAGGCGAAGGACGCGGCGCGCGCCCGGATCCACCCGAGCGCTGCGTAGCCGCCGTCCCCGGGGCACGCCGTGTAGGCCACGTCGCGATGCCCGATCACCCGCGGCAGGTTCACCGTCTGGTTGATGAACTTCGAGTTCTCGCCGGCGCCGGTGCTGTAGGACATCGATCCCTGCGGGTTGACCCCGTAGGACCCGAGACGCCACCCGATGATGCGTGCGACGCCGTCCTGGGTCGCCGCCGACGGCATCGCGCCGTAGGTCCCCAGCATGGACACGCCGACCGTGCCGGTGTTGAAGCCACCCGCGTGCACGCCGATGACCGCCTGGTTGAGGCTGTTGGCGCGGCCCTCGTAGATGTTTCCCCACTTGTCGACGATGAAGTTGTAGCCGATGTCGCACCAGCCGCGCCCGCTGATGTGATAGGCGGCGTCATTGCGAATCTGCTGCATCGCCTCGGCGACGGAGGAGTAGTTGTTCGAGCCTGCGGTGTGGTGCACGACTGCACCCACGAGCGACGACGCGACGTCCGGCGCGCACACCTGCGCGGGGGCCTGCCACTCGGCGCGCGAGATCACCCGAGGTGCGGGCACCGCCTTGACGAGTCCGGTGGAGTACGCCGCCGTCCGTACCGTGGCGTCGCTGCTCGCCGAGGTGCCGACCACCCCGTCGGTCACGGCGGACAGCGGCGATCCGACGAGCGCCAGGCTCAGGCCGTCCGGTCCCCCCTCGGCCGTGGCCGCGAAGGAGAGCTGCACGGCGTCGGCGTCCCCGATCGCGATGGAGTCCGTGCCGCCGCGCAGGGCATGTGCCGCATCGGCGGTGCCGGCGTCGGGGGCGTCGTCCGCCGGCACGAGGTCGATCCACTCGGACCACGTTCCGTCGGCCCGCGTCCGCACCTGGCCGGCGAGCTCGCCCACCTCGGAGTCCTCGGGCCAGGTCATCCCGAGCGTCTGGAAGCCGGCGGCTTCGACCACTGCGCTCTCCAGGCGTTCGGGGGTGACCAGCTGGTCGGCGACGACCGGGTCGACGTCCGACGGGGTCGCGAGCGGCTCGACGGGTGCCTCGACCCCGCCCGTCGCGTCGACCGGGGGGACGACGATGTCGCGCTCCTCGAGCGTCGGTGCCTCTGCTTCCGGGCTGGCGACCGACGCGACGACCGCTCGATCGTGGGCGCGCGCGTCGTGCTCCGAGGGGCCGGATTGCGCGAGCCCGGTGAGCGCGAGCAGTGCCACGAGTGCGAACTGCAGATACATGAGAATCCTGACCTCTGGAAAGTTCGACCTTCGGCAGTGTCGAGCGGCGCCGGACCGTGGTCAAGCACCGCCACGCTCGTCCGAGACCTTTTCTTCCCCATCGCACGTTATCAAGACAAACTGAGGAGTTGGTCGAGCCGATTGCGCCCGATCTGTGCCGCGTTTCAGAAAGTCGGATCGAGACGATTACGCTCGGGACGGCCCGACCTGGCAAACCTGGAGGAATCTCGTGCGTCTGCTCGTCACCGGCGGAGCCGGCTTCATCGGCTCGAACTTCGTCCACCACGCGGTCCGCGACCGCCCCGACGTGCAGATCACGGTCCTCGATGCGCTGACCTACGCGGGCGACGAGGCGTCCCTCGCGCCGGTCGCCGACAAGATCACCTTCGTCCAGGGCGACATCACCGATGCCGACCTGGTCGACCGCCTCGTGGCCGCCACGGACGTCGTCGTCCATTTCGCTGCCGAGTCGCACAACGACAACTCTCTTGAGAACCCGTGGCCGTTCGTGCAGACCAACGTGATCGGCACCTACACGCTGCTCGAGGCCGTCCGGCGCCACGACAAGCGCTACCACCACATCTCGACCGACGAGGTCTACGGCGACCTCGAGCTCGACGACCCGGACCGCTTCACGCCCGAGACGCCGTACAACCCGTCGAGCCCGTACTCGTCGACCAAGGCCGCGAGCGACCTGCTGGTGCGCGCCTGGGTCCGCTCGTTCGGCGTCCGCGCGACGATCTCGAACTGCTCGAACAACTACGGTCCGTACCAGCACGTCGAGAAGTTCATCCCCCGCCAGATCACCAACGTGATCGACGGGGTGCGCCCCAAGCTCTACGGCACCGGCGAGAACGTGCGCGACTGGATCCACGTCGAGGACCACAACTCCGCGGTCTGGGCGATCATCGACGGTGGCCGCATCGGCGAGACCTACCTCATCGGCGCCGACGGCGAGATGAACAACAAGGACGTCATCGAGCTGATCCTCGAGCTCACCGGCCAGCCGCGCGACGCATACGACCTGGTCAGCGACCGGCCCGGGCACGACATGCGCTACGCGATCGACTCCAGCAAGCTGCGCACCGAGCTCGGCTGGGCTCCCCGCTTCTCCGGCTTCCGCGACGGGCTCGCGGCGACGGTCGCGTGGTACCAGGCGAACGAGGCGTGGTGGCGCCCGCAGAAGGACGCGACCGAGGCGAAGTACGTGCAGCTCGGTCGCTGACCGAGGCGACCGCGCGGGCCAGACGGGCCCGCGCGGCGGTGGATGTGCACAGGTCCTCCACGCCGCGACCCCCCAGATCCAGCAAACGTCCAGCCCGGCACCCTAAACTCCTCAGGTGCCCTCTCATCACGCAACCTCTGCGCGCCCGCACGCCGCGCGTCACGCCCGCCGACCCGAGACCCACCGGATCGTGTTCGGCACGGCGCTCGCCGTCACGGCGCTGCTCGCGTTCAGCGTGACCGGAGTCGCCACGGCGTACACGAAGCTGCAGGGGAACATCCAGTCCGCGGACATCAGCGACCTGCTCGGCGACGACCGGCCGGCAGCGGCCGTCACGCCGGACCCGAACGACCCGAACGCGGGGCGGGCGCTCAACATCCTGCTCATGGGCTCGGACGTGCGCGACGGCGAGAACGCCGAGATCGGCGGCGAGGTGTCGGGCATGCGCTCGGACACCACGATCGTGCTGCACCTCTCGGCCGACCGGACCCGTGCCGATCTGGTGTCGATCCCGCGCGACACGCTCGTCGACATCCCCGCGTGCGAACGCTCCGACGGCACCAGCTCGAAGGCCCAGAAGGGGCAGTTCAACTCGGCGTTCTCGATCGGATCCGAGAGCGGTGAGGTCTCCGACGCGGCGGCGTGCGCGTGGAAGACGGTCGAGAAGAACACCAACCTCCTGCTGGACGACTTCGTGGTCATCGACTTCGCCGGCTTCACCCGCATGGTCGATGCACTCGGCGGAGTGCCGATCTGCGTGCCGAACGACATGGACTCGCCGAAGGCGGGCCTGCACCTGACCGCCGGGCAGCAGACCCTCGACGGCACGACGGCGCTCGCCTTCGCCCGGGCCCGCACCGGGACAGGGGTCGGCGATGGTTCCGACACGAACCGGATCGGCCGCCAGCAGGAGCTGCTCGCCGCCACCGTGCGCGCGGTGCAGTCGAAGAACCTCCTCACCGACGTGCCCGAGCTGCTGCAGTTCCTCAGCGCAGCGACGTCGTCGATCACGGCCAGCCCGAACCTGGCATCGATCCCCAATCTCTCCGGCCTCGCCTTCAGCCTGCGCGGCACGGCGAGTGGCAGCATCACGTTCATGACCATCCCGTTCGCCACCGCGCCGTCGGATCCGAACCGGGTCGTGATGACCGACGCCGCCGACGCCATCTGGGCGAACCTCGCGGCAGACCAGCCGATCACGGCAGTCGAAGAACCGGCCGCCGAGACACCGGCCGCAACCCCGGGTGCCACACCGGACCCGGCAGCACCTGCCGTCGAGCCCGCTCCGGTCGAGCCGACCGAGCCGAAGGAGCCGGGCAAGGACGCCATCACGGCCGACGACGTCACCGCGGTCTGCGGCTGAGGACCCCGTGCCCCAGGACGATCAGCCGCGCCGCCCACCGGGTGCCAGCCGCGCCCGCACGGGCGGCAACGCCCAACCCGTCGACGATGCCGGCCACCGCTCGGCGCAGGGTTCACGGCCGAGTCCCCCGCGCGCGCCGGCCAGTCGCACGCCCTCGGCACCTCCGCCGAGCTTCACGCCCGGCGGCGAGACCCGGCGTCCGGCGGCCACCGAGCACGCGACCCCGATCGGCACCCCGCGCCGCCCACCCACCCCGTCGGCTCCCCCGCGCCCCCGCGCCGGACAGCTGCCTGCGGGGGCATCCGCATCCCGCGGCACGACCCCTCCCCGGCCGACGGCCACGCCGCCGACCCGCCTGCCGGCCCGCCCGCCCGCCGCATCGCCCCCGAAGCCCCCGCGCCAGCCCGGCTCACGCCGCAGGCGCCTCGGGCTCATCGCCGCCGTCGTGGTCATCGCCTTGGTCGCCTGGCCGGTCGGCCTGCTGATCTGGGCGAACGGCAAGATCCAGCACGTCGATGCGCTGTCGGGCGCTGCGAACACGCCCGGCACGACGTACCTGCTGGCGGGGTCGGACTCGCGCGCAGACGGCACCATCGAGGACAACGAGACGCCCGGCGCCCGCACCGACACGATCATGCTGCTCCAGGTACCGCAGAGCGGCCCCGCAGCGCTGATCAGCCTGCCTCGCGACACGTACGTCGACATCCCGGGCCACGGCCCGGCGAAGCTGAACGCCGCCTACTCGCTCGGGCAGGCGCCGCTCCTCGTCGAGACCGTAGAGCAGCTCACCGGCATCCACGTCGACCACTTCGTCGAGGTCGGCCTCGGCGGGGTCAAGAACGTGGTCGACGCCGCCGGCGGCGTCGAGCTGTGCCTCGACCCGGCGGTCAATCATGTCGACTTCCCGCTGTTCGACGTCGACTCCGGCCTCGCCTGGGACGCACCGGGCTGCAAGGTCGTCGACGGCAACATGGCGCTCGCTTTCTCACGGATGCGCAAGGCCGACCGCGAGGGCGACATCGGCCGAGCCAAGCGCCAGCAGCAGCTCATCTCGGCGCTGACCTCGACGATCGCGACGCCGTCGCTCGCGCTGCACCCGGGCAAGCAGGTGAGCCTGATCCGGACCGGCCTCGGCGCGGTCCAGGTGAGCAACGAGACGGACATCGTCGACCTGGGGCGCCTTGCGCTCGCGTTCCGCAAGGCGACCGGCCCGGAAGGGATCCGCGGCACGCCGCCGATCTCCAACCCGGACTACCGACCGGGGGACATCGGCTCGACGGTGCAGCTCGACCCGGACACGTCGCCGGCGTTCTTTGCCGCGATCCTGGCAGGGACCCTCCCCGCCGGACCCGTGGGCGGCCTGCCGACCCCCTGACCCGCCGTCAGGCCGCGCGCGACGTCCCCCGCGCGCTCCAGCCCCGCCTGTGCCGTGGACCGCAACCGCGGACCGACCCGCCGCTCGACCCCGAAGTGGATCCCGGCGGCCAGGGCGAGGGAGAACGCCGTCGCCAGCGCGAGCACCAGGTACGGCGGCAGCGTGCCGGTGAGGTTCGAGATGATCCACCAGCCCCAGTGCTCGTGCACGAGGTAGAGCGGGTACGTCAGCGCCCCGAGCGTGGTCAGCCAGCGCCAGTCGAGCCGCGACACGGGCGTCAGCGTGACCACGACGACCAGGGCGACACAGGCCACCACGAGCAGCCCGAGGACGAGCGCCGACGGTGCATGGTCGGTGTTCCGGAGCTGCTTGACCAGCTGATCGGGCACGACGAGCCAGACCGCCGCGGCGGTGTTCGCCGCGACCAGCCACCAGGCTCGCGCGGAGTGGCCCTCGCGGCGGATGAGGAACAGCAGCATGCCGATGGCGAACAGCGGCGCGTACTCGGCGACCAGCACGGTCCGCAGCCAGCCGGGCCCGGCGGCGTCGGCGACCAGGGCAAGGCCCGGCCAGAGCGCCGCGAACGCCAGCACCCGGCGGCGGGTGATGCCGATCGCCACGAACACGACGATCAGCACGTAGAACCGCAGCTCGGCCCAGAGCGTCCAGTAGACGCCGTCGACGTTGCCGACGTCGAACAGCGACTGCAGCATCGTGAGGTTGACCGCGACCTCGCCGGCGGTGACGTTCTTGCCGCCCGGCCAGATCCACAGCAGCAGGGCGCCGGTGAGCAGCACGCCCGACCAGTAGGCCGGGAACAGTCGCGCGATCCGGGAGGCCGCGACGTTGGCCACGCTCCGGTCCCAGGCGGTCATGAGGATGACGAACCCGCTGATCACCAGAAACAGCTCCGGGCCGAGCGCGCCATACATCAGCCACTCCCCCGCGTTCGGGAAGACCTCGGCCGGGGGGCGGCCCCATGCCTGCGAGTTGCGCACCGTGAAGTGGTAGATCAGCACCGCCATCGCGGCGAAGAACCGCAGCGCGTCGAGGGCCCCGAGGCGGGCGCGGCGCGGCGGGGCAGCCGGCTTCTCGCGTTCGGGACGGGGGGTGTGACGGGCTTCGAGCGGGGTGGGTGGCGGCGCGGCTGAGGTCGGCAGAGTCGCTAGGGGCATCGATCGACTGTAAGCGTAAAGACATGTTAAACCGCAACCCGGAGGACTGGACATATCGA
Source organism: Pengzhenrongella frigida (assembly GCF_004168625.1). Taxonomy (GTDB): domain Bacteria; phylum Actinomycetota; class Actinomycetes; order Actinomycetales; family Cellulomonadaceae; genus Pengzhenrongella; species Pengzhenrongella frigida. Next base: position 17,157 of record NZ_SDWW01000017.1, on the reverse strand, counting down.
GGATCGATATGTAAGTTTGGTCTCAACGTATCGATCCTCGATATGTACACACGTCCTGGGGGAGCCATGAAATCGATGCGGCGGATGGCGCTGCGCGACTCGGAGTACGTCGGACCGCGGACCAGCCGGGCCATCGCCGGGCTGCTGCTGGTCGCAGGACTGGTGGCCGCCGTCGGCGGGGTCGGCTACGCGATCAACGGCGCCACCCAGGCGCCTGAGTCCGTGACGGTCCCGATCAGCATCGAGACGGCGGACGGCGTGGTGCGCGGCCCGGTGCCCGTGAACGCCGACGGCGTCGTGGTGCCCGACGGCGCCCGGCTCCAGGCCGCCGAGGGCGGGCTGCAGCTCGTGGCCGAGGGGGGCGCCAGCCGGTGGACAGGGTTTCTCGCCCGGGGCGACGCGGCGCTGATCGGGCTCGCGTTCGGGGCATGCGCGCTGCTGCTCGTCCCGGTCGTCAACGCGGTCGCTGCGGGCGACCCGTTCCGCCCGGGCAATGCAGCCCGGATCGGCTGGACCGGCGCGATCGTCGGGGTCGTCGGGATGGTCGCACCTGCCCTGCCGAACCTCGCCGCCCTCGCGGTGTACTCCGGGTTCGACGCCGCCGAGGGCGCCAACCCGTTCGCGGTCGTGTTCGGCTTCGGGCTCGCGCCGATCGGGATCGCCGCGCTGATCTTCGTGCTCGCGGAGGCGTTCCGGCGCGGGACGCAGATCAGCGCGGACACCGCGGGGCTCGTGTGAGCCGTTCGGCGGGCGAGGCGCCCGACCCTGGCCCGGGCGCTGGGCCGGGCCAGGGCGGAGCCCCGGAGCACCGGGTCGTGTGCCACCTGGACGCGCTGCTCGCTGCACGCGGACTCACGCTCACCGAGCTCGCCCAGCGGGCGGGAGTCACGGTGGTGAACCTCTCGGTCCTCAAGAACGACCGCGCCCGCGCGGTCCGGTTCTCGACCCTGACCGCCATCTGCGACGCTCTCGACTGCCAGCCGGGTGACCTGCTCGGCGTGTCCCCGGGGCGCATCGCTCCCTGAACGCTGCCTCGCGGCGGTGAGTCCGAACCGTTGGCGCGGAGCATGTGACGCGCGGGGCTGGAGCACACTCATCGACCCTGCTCTGAGCCGTCGCCAGTGTCACGTGCCCCATGCTCCGCGCGGACAGGCGATCAGTTGCTCACGTGGTCAGGCGCTGAAGCCCATCGACGGGCCGCGCTTGCCCTCGCCGTACTGGGTCCGGAGCCGCTCACCCTTGGCGGTCGCCTGGTCGCGCAGGTCCACCTGGAAGGCGGCCATCGCGGTCCGCAGCCGAGCGGCGTCGTCGTCGGCCCCGGAGGCCAGGATGCGGACGGCGAGCAGGCCCGCATTGCGCGCGCCGCCGACCGAGACGGTCGCGACCGGGACCCCGGCCGGCATCTGCACGATCGAGAGCAGCGAGTCGAGCCCGTCGAGGTGCGCGAGCGGGACCGGGACACCGATCACGGGGAGCACGGTCACCGCGGCGAGCATGCCGGGCAGGTGGGCCGCTCCCCCGGCGCCCGCGACGATCACGCGCAGGCCGCGCTCGGCGGCGGAGCGCCCGTACGCCACCATCTTCTCGGGCTGGCGGTGCGCGGAGACGACGTCGACCTCGACGCTCACCCCGAACTCGGCCAGCGCGTCCGCAGCAGCCTGCATCACGGGCCAGTCGGAGTCGGAGCCCATCACGATGCCCACGAGCGGTCCCGCCACGCTCGAGCTGCTCGCTGGGACCGGCGTACCGATGGAGAACCCTGCACTCATGACCGCTCCCGATTGTCCTGAAGATGTGTCAGACCGAACGCGCTGTACAACCCGCGCAGGGGCCGACATGTTTCGGCAGTCAGCCTGTCAGAGTCGCGCGGTGACCGGCCCGCGGCGCCGGGTCCGCGGCAGGCCTAGCGCGAGGTGGCGCCTCTCAGGACGGCGGCCGCGGCAGCAGCCCGGGCCCGGACCTCGGTGAGGTCGTCGCCCATCACCGTCACGTGGCCGAGCTTGCGACCCTGGCGCGGGGACTTGCCGTAGAGCTGCACCTTGGCACCGGCGTCGAGCGCGGTGACCGCGGCGAGCGCATCGACCGGGTCGACGAGACCGTTGCCGAGCACGTTCACCATGACCGTCCAGGGCGCGCGTGCCGTGGACTCGCCGAGAGGCAGGTCGAGCACGGCGCGCAGGTGCTGCTCGAACTGGCTGGTCATCGACCCCTCGATGGTCCAGTGGCCGCTGTTGTGCGGGCGCATCGCGAGCTCGTTGACGACGACCGTGGGCGCACCGCCACCTGTTCCCGGCACCTCGAAGAGCTCGACCGCGAGCACGCCCGTCACACCGAGGCCCTCGGCGATCTCGAGCGCGAGGACCGTCGCCGCGCGCGCGACCGCCGGGTCCAACCCGGGCGCCGGCACGATCACCTCGGCGCAGACCCCGTCGACCTGGACGGACTCCACCACCGGCCAGGCGCGCATCTGGCCGGAGGGCCGCCGTGCGACCAGCACCGCGAGCTCACGCGTGAACGGGATCTTCTCCTCGGCGAGCAGCGGGATGCCGGAGCCACCGTCGGCCTGCGATGCAGCGAACCAGTCCGCGGCCTCGGCGACCGAGCGCACGATCCTCACGCCCTTGCCGTCGTACCCGCCGCGGGCGGTCTTCACCACGGCGGTGCCGCCGACCTGGGCGAGGAACGCCTCGAGCGCGGCGGCATCCGGCAGCTCGACCCAACGCGGGCAGGGCACGCCGAGCTCGCCGAGCCGGCGGCGCATCACGATCTTGTCCTGCGCGTGCACCAGCGCGGCGGCATCCGGGCGCACGGGGTGCCCCTCGGCCACCAGCTGCTCGAGCAGCGCGTTCGGCACGTGCTCGTGCTCGAACGTCAACACATCGGCCGCGCGGGCCTCGGCGCTCACGCCCTCGGGGGTGTCCGCGGCGGGAGCAGCCGAGCGTCGGCCATGGGTGGCCTGCGACCCGGCGACCAGGGCACGGATCGCGGCCTCGTCGCTCGCCGCGCCCACCCGCGAGTCGCAGATGACCTGGGCGGCCGACGACGTCGGCTCCTCCACCAGGGCGCGCAGGTGCACTCCCAGCGCCGCCGCCGCCGGAGCCATCATCCGGGCGAGCTGTCCGCCGCCGACCACTGCCACCACAGGAGCTGCCACGAGGCGTGAGCCTAGACGGTCCGCCTCGCCGCCCGGCGCAGCGGATCCCAGCGGATTGGACACCCCTCGCCCAGGCGCCTCCGTTAGCCTCAAGGAGTGACCACCAGCAGGCTCGGCCCGCCTCGATCCGCGCTCGAGCGCGCCTGGCTCCCCTCGGCACGCGGGCGGCTCGCCGAGCTCGCCCGGTTCGGCTCCGTCGGCGCGGTCGCCTACGTCGTCGACCTTGGCCTGTTCAACCTGCTTCGCTTCGGCCCCGGAGAGCTGCTGATCCACAAGCCGCTGACGGCCAAGGTCATCTCGGTCGCCGTCGCGACGCTGGTGGCGTGGCTCGGCAACCGGTACTGGACCTTTTCGAGTCGCCGGACGTCCTCGCCCCGGCGCGAGCTGGCCGGGTTCGTGGTGGTGAACCTCGGTGGGCTGGTGATCGGCGTCGGCTGCCTGGCGTTCTCGCACTACGCCCTGAACCTGACGTCCCCGCTCGCGGACAACATCTCGGCGAACGTCGTCGGGCTCGCGTTGGGCACCGCATTTCGGTACGTGTTCTACCGGCGGCTGGTCTTCACCGGGACGAGCCCGGTCGCCCTTGCTTCGCCGGCACTCGAGCGCCGCAGCTTCCCGAATTGACCGGGACGGGATTCACCTAGGCCTACTCGACTCACGCGTCCGGTAAACTCGACGACAAATCGTCACGGCTACCAGGGAAGTCCATGCTCGACGCCTCGTCCTCTGACAGCGGGTCCGCCGATGAGTCAGATCCGCTCGCGGGCGATTTGGGCGCTTTGTCCCCTCCGCTTCCGGTAGTTGTGATCGGCAACGGCGGACACTCGCGCTCCTGCGTCGATGCCTGGAACCCCACATCGTCGTTCCAGCCGTTGGGCTGCACCGGTTTCGATCCCCACGAGCGGAGCGAGGTCGCCTACCTCGGGACCGACGACGTGCTTCCCGGACTGCTCGCCCAGGGGTACGTGCGCGTCTTCGTCGCACTCGGCGACTCGAGGTTGCGGGAACGCTGCCAGCGCGACGCGGTCAAGCTGGGATACGTCGCGCACGCCCTCGTCGCCGGCAGCGCACAGGTGGCGCGAACCGCCAGTATCGAGGCAGGCGCCGCCGTGCTTCGCGGCGCGATCGTCGGCGCCTTCTCGCGCGTAGGTGAAGGCGCGATCATCAACACGGGTGCGAGCATCGACCACGACTGTGTCATCGGGCCGTACGCGCACATCGCTCCCGGCACCCATCTGGCGGGAAACGTCGAGGTTGGCGCCCATTCCATGCTGGGTGTCGGAACTTCCGTCATCCCCGGAGTCAAGATCGGCGCGGGCGCCGTCATCGGTGCTGGCTCCGTCGTCATCTCAGACATTCCCGATGGCCAGGCTGTCGCCGGGGTGCCAGCCCGACCACTGAAGAGAAGGAACTGACGGCATGATCCACATTGCGAGTCCCGAGTTGTCCGGGAACGAGAAGCTGTACGTGAACGAGTGTCTCGACTCCACCTGGATCTCGTCATCAGGTCGATTCATCACCGATTTCGAGCGCGCCTTCGCGGACGCGTGCGGCGCCAAGCACGCCATCGCCACGAACAACGGCACAACGGCCCTCCACCTCGTGCTTGCCGCTCTCGGAATCGGCCCGGGTGATGAAGTCGTCGTCCCCGTCCTCACCTACATCGCCACAGCGAACGCGGTTCGTTACTGCGGGGCGGAGCCGGTGTTCGTCGATGTCGAGCCGGACACCATGAACATGGATCCCCGCCTGTTCGAGGCAGCCATCACGCCACGCACCCGCGCCGTCATCCCCGTCGACCTGTACGGCCACCCCGCCGACATGGTCGCGATCGCGGCGATCGCCGAACTGCACGGCATCGCCGTGATCGAAGACTCCGCCGAGGCGCACGGCGCCGAGATCAACGGTGGCCGAGTCGGATCGTTCGGCCTGGCGACCGCGTTCAGCTTCTTCGGGAACAAGATCCTCACGACCGGAGAGGGCGGCGCAGTCACCACGAACGACGCCGCGCTCGCCTCGCGCATGCGCCTTCTGCGTGGCCAGGGCATGGATCTTGAGCGTCGCTATTGGTTCACGGACGTCGGCTACAACTACCGCATGACCAATATCGCGGCGGCCATCGGACTCGCTCAGCTCGAGCGGTTCGACGAGAGCCTGGCTCGGCGTGACCAGATCGCCAAGCAGTACGACGCTCTGCTTTCCGGAAACGCTCGGCTCGCGCTTCCGGAATCGCGCCCCGAGGTTCGCCGGGTGAACTGGCTCTACACGGTGACCGTCGAGGGCCTCAGCGCAGACGAACGCGACCAGCTCATCGTGGACCTCGCGTCCGAGGGCATCGAGACGCGCCCGGTCTTCCACCCCCTTCACCACCTCCCTCCCTACCTGCAACCCGACGCGAGCTTCCCTGTCGCCGAGCGACTCGGCGCCTCGGGGATCTCGCTACCCACCCACCTGGGGCTCTCGGAGAACGACATCGCGACCGTCTGCGAGGCCCTCAGCGGTGCGCTCGACACATGAGCGCAGAGGCCGCAAACCCGTTTGATGGCACCGCCCCACGCTCATCGACCTCGCGGATTCGGGAGCGGTCGCAAATGCTGACGCCCGAGAGGCCAGCATCGGTCCACTATTGTTCGTGGGGCACGTCTGCGCTGACTATGATTGATCAGCGCTAACGGCCAAGCCGTGGAATCGGGAGTTCCTCGCATCGACGCGATCCCGGTCGTGTCGGGTGACGCGATCGGCTAGAGAAGCACGGAAGGCCTAGGGCAGATCATGGGGTACCCCGCGTGACCAATTCCGCTCAGTTCATTTCGTACTCCCAGCACGGCGAGGATGTGATCCTTTGGCGTGCCTTAGGTGAGCGCCCGGCGGGCTTCTACGTCGATGTCGGCGCCTTCGATCCCTCGTACGATTCGGTGACCCGAGCCCTGTACGAACGAGGCTGGCGCGGAATCAATATCGAGCCACAACCCGAGCGTCTTGAAGCATTCGAGCGCGAGCGCCCGGAGGACTCCAACCTCAGCCTGGCCGTTGGGGACCGCGACGGTGTCGCCACCCTCACACTCCCTGACAACCCCGGTTGGGCCTCCCTGCTGGCTCCCGCCGTGACAGGGAGCGACGCAATGGGCTTTCGCACGTTGGAAGTCCCGATCCGGCGCCTCGACACGCTACTCGCCGAGCGCGGCGTTGATCGCGTGGACATCCTTAAGATCGATGTCGAGGGGGCGGAACCGGCAGTTGTGCGAGGCCTTCTTGACGGCCCGATCCGACCACTGATTTGCGTGGTCGAAGGCGTCGCGCCCGGAATCGGCCGAACTGCAGGTGACGAGGCGGTGGGTCTGCTAGTCGAGGCAGGCTATGTTCACTGCCTTTTCGATGGCCTCAATCACTATCTTACGGTCGATCCAGAGCTCGAGTCTGCGCTGTCTGTGCCGGCTAACCCTCTCGACGGGTACCAAACAGATCTGGTCGATCGCCTCCTTCGGGAACGCCACGACCTGCAATCCACGATCGCCTCGCTAGCCGGTGAGAATCTCGTTCTGCGAGCGGTCCATGCCGCGCCACCCGTTCCAATCCCTGAAGCAGATCTCGAGCTCGACGGTCCTGCAACGCGCGAGGATGTCGGGCCGGAGGATCATGTGCCCGCAGATGAGGTCCCAGCGAAGCCTGAAGGCAGCGATCTTCCGCTGCCGGCACCCGCAGACGGCGACGCGGACGTTCGTGTCGAACCCGGCCCCCTGCCCCCAGAGCCCGACACCTCAGCTCTCACATTCGACCCGGAGACTCGCGCCGCCCGGCGCAGAATCTCCTTTTCTCGACTGCTGCAGGGCGCGCCCGCTGCCTTGCCTCGACCTCCTGCCCCAGCGCTCGACCGCCTCTTGCAACTCGCGCTGGGCGACAGGGCGCCGGCAGATGCGGTCTTGGTGCTCTATCAGGAGATCTTGGGTCGCACGGCCGACTCTGAGGGCCTTGCGGCCTGGACGAACCGGCTCGAGGCAGGCAGGTCACTCCTCGAGGTCGCTCACGAACTGGCCGACTCTGACGAGGCTCTCACTCTTCCCGAAGAGCGGATTGCGCGGGTGCGCTCTGATCTCATCGCTTGGGAAAGCCTGATTGCACTTAATGAACTGGGCATCGCCGCCTGGCACCCCGGTCGCACCTACACGCGTGGCACCGTCTCCCACGAGATCTTCATCGAAGCCCTTTACGAAGTAGCGCTACAGCGCCGACCCACCCCAGATGAAGTGCAGTTCGAGGTAAACAAGCTGGTCGGCGGAGTAGGGCGCGAGTGGCTCATCCGCGCATACGCAGCCAACCCCGCGGTGAAATCCCGACTTCTCGGCGAGCCAACCGGGGCCCTCCGCGGACGACTCAGCCAATGGCGAACTGGACGGCGCCATCTGGAAACGTTCCGCGCGCTCGTCACCGAAGCCGAGGCGCGGCAAGTCGCACAGATTCTTGGCGACCTGCCTCGAAGCACCCGCATCGCATTGGAGCGTTGAAAATGCGTGTCATCATCGCGTCGACCTCCGTCCCGCACATCGACGGAGGCGGACGACTCATAGCGCGCTGGACGGCCGAGGCTATGCGCGATGCTGGACATGAGGTGGAAGAGTTCTACCTACCCTTCCCCACCGAACCCCGCCCATCGCTCGCGGCCATGGTGGGACTGCGAGCCACCCCCTTTGCCGGCTCCGGAGACAGGCTCATAGCGATCCGCTGGCCAGCGCATGTCCTCAGGCACGAGAACAAGGCGACCTGGTTTATCCACCACTATCGACAGTTGTTCGATCTCTGGGACTCGCCCTATCGGGGAGTTCCAGCAAATGCCGAGGGCATTGCGTACCGTGAAGCCTTGAGAAGAATCGACAATCAAGGCCTTGGTGAGTCCCGGGACGTCTTCACGAACTCCCTTATTGTCAGGGACCGCGTCCGCACATACAACGGCCTCGATCCCGAGCCACTTTTCCCACCCATTGGCGGCGATATTTCGCGCTTCCACACTGACTGCTATGGCGACTTCATCTTCTATCCGAGCAGAATCACACCGATCAAACGTCAGTTCCTTGCAGTGCAGGCGATGCGCTACACGAAGACGCCGGTTCGGCTGGTCATCGCAGGAAAACCCGACTCGGCTCTGTTCGGAAAGGAAATTCGCGACTACATTCGCGAATATTCGTTGCAGGACCGCGTCGACCTCCTTGGCTGGCTGCACGAGGATGTCAAAGTCGATCTGTTGTCGCGCTGCCTTGCCCTTGCCTATCTGCCCTTAGATGAGGACTCCTACGGCTATCCGTCGCTCGAGGCGTCTCACTCAGCGAAGCCGATCGTTACCCTGAGCGATTCCGGGGGCGCACTCGAGTTTGTACGAGACGGACAGGAGGGCCTCATCGCCGAACCAAACCCTCGCAATCTGGCCCTCGCCTTCGACAGACTGTACGAGGACAAGGAAGAGGCGGAGCGGATGGGCACACAGAGCTACGCGCGACGTGCCGAGCTGAAGATTGCCTGGCCCCATGTCATCAATCGCCTCCTTGGGGAGGACCAGTGAAGATCCTCGTCGCCAACAACGCTGCGCCATTCGTCCGAGGAGGAGCGGAACTCCTCGCTGAGCGGTTGGTTGTCGAACTCCGCCGTGCTGGCCATGAGGCGGAGCTACTCCGACTCCCCCTTGGGGACACGCCCGAACAGATTCGGGACGGCATCATTGCAGCCACGCTTCTACACGCGGTGAACGTTGATCGAATTATCGGGCTGAAGTTCCCGGCATACTTGATACCGCACCCGGACGTGGTGATCTGGCTGGTCCACCAACTGCGGCAAGCATACGACCCACCGCCGGTCGGCTGGGCCCCGGACCCCGTCCTCGACCCAGTAGTGGAGGCCATCCACACTGCCGATCGTGCAGCCTTCGCCAGTGCGACGCGCCTTTATGCAATATCTCCGATGATCGCTGACAGGTTGCAGCGAAGCACGGGGCTTGAGGCCACGGTCCTGATGACGCCGCCACATAGTGAGGTGAAGCACCAGACACAGGTCGCAGAGGACTTCATCCTCGCGCTCGGGCGCATCTCGGACGGAAAAAGGCAACGGCTTGCGATACAAGCCATGCAGCATGCCCAGGCCGGATACAGACTAGTGGTGGCGGGTGCACCCGATAGGCCGGAGGATCTCGACGAGATCCGCCGGGAAATCGACAAAGCGGGAATCCAAGACCGCGTCGAGTTGATTCCTCGATTCATTACCGAGGACGAGAAGATCGACCTCCTGGCCCGCTGCATCGGATCGGTCTACCTACCAATCGACGAGGACTCGTACGGATACGTCTGCTACGAGGCTGCAATGTCAAACAAGCCATCAATCACAGCGACCGACTCAGGCGGCACGCTCACGCTTGTGAAACACGGGGAGACCGGGCTCGTAGCGGCACCCGAGCCGAAGGCCCTCGCGATGGCATTTGACGAGATCGCCCTCGATCGAGAACGCGCGGCCTCGATGGGACGGACCGCCTACGATCTAGCAATTAACCTTGATCTATCCTGGCACCACGTTATCGAGGAGTTGACGCGGTGAAGGTCGCGATGGTCATGCCAATGGCACCCGAGAGCGCCATCGCGGACGTGATGAGCCAAGCGATTCCAGGACTACGTTCGAATTGGGACCTTGAGATTTGGTGCCCTACGGAAGAAAGCTACCGCTCGTGTTCGGTCCCACTGCGTCCCTACGCCGAGGCCAACACCGATGTCGTCAACGCCCTCGCTGCGTTCGACCTTGTGGTCTACGTCCTCGGCGATAGTCCGTGGCACTCTCGGATCTTGCCGCTCGCGCATTCCCTGCCCGGGCTGGTCGTCCTCCACGATGCATCCCTGACCAACCTCGTGCGCTTCGTGGCCATCGAAGGCAATGATCTTGAGGCCCTCGTCGAGCGCGTGGAGCTCGAGCGGGGTCCCGAGCTAGCGGGGATCCTCCGCTCTGCGTCTCCACCCGGTGGGGCGGCAGAGTGGCTGCGCTTCTGTGCGGAGGTTCCCCTCGACGATGTTGCCGCAGAGGGAAGTCTGGGCGCCGTGGTGCACTCGGTCTGGCATGCACGAAGAGTCGATGGGCTCACGCTCGGCCACGTGACGGTCGCGCCACTGCCTGTGCCTTCACCCCACATCGGGTTCGAGTCGAATGAGCGCGCGAGCTCATCCGCACTTATCAGCGAATTGCCGGACGATGCGCTCCTACTTGTCACCGTGGGGGCGGCGAATGCCAATAGACGGATCGATCTGCTTCTTGAGGCAATCGCCAAAGACCCGGTGCTCACTGAGAATGTCCATCTGTGGGCGGTTGGGCCAGCCACGGAGGACGCACGCGCCGAGCTCGGCGGACTGGCGCGGACACTTGGTCTCCAGAACCAGTTCGCGATGACCGGGCGCGTTACGGACTCGCTGCTCCAGGAAATCCTCGCACGCGCTGACATAGCTGCAGCCCTCCGCGATCCGGTCCTTGAGGGACAATCAGCCTCAGTGCTCACTCAATTGATCTCGGGGACCCCTGTCGTGGTCTTTGACCATGCGCACTACGCCGAACTGCCGGATGACGTCGCGATCAAGGTTGACCCGCAGGACGCGCTCGAGGGAGTCCGAGTTGCCCTCAGGATACTCGTGGATGACGGTGCCGACCGAGGACGCCGCGGCGATCGCGCACGGGAGTACGTTCGAGAGTCCCGGAGCGGCGCAAAGTACGCGGAGGCCCTTCTTGAGGCGGGTGAACTAGCCCTTGCGGCAAAGCCAATTGCCTACCTCAACGCCGATCTTGGCTCACGCCTGCGCAGACTCGGACTGAATCGGGAGCCCATGTTCGTGAACGCCGTCACAGACCTGGCCTTCGATCTCTTTGATCTGGGCTGAAGGATGCCAGACGGGATAGGCGGAATCGAATGAGACGAAGAGGAAACATGCGGTACGGCTTCATTCTCGCGGGCGGGACGGGGACGCGCTTGCGCCCCTACACCTTCGTTCTACCCAAGCCTTTGATCCCGCTCGGCGCGGAGTCGATCATCGAGCGCGTCCTCAGATCCTTCCGCGACGCGGGACTCGACAAGGTGGTGATCAGTCTCGGCTACCTAGGCCACCTCGTCGAAGCCGTTATCGGTGACGGGACCAAGTATGGGGTCCACGTCGAGTACACGCGGGAAGATGAACCGCTGGGAACCGCGGGCGCACTTCGTCTCATTCCGTTCGACGTCGCGGACGAAGACGCGGTCCTCGTCGTCAACGGCGACACTCTCACTTCCCTCGATATGGGCGAACTGCTGGACTGGTTCGAGGAACGTGGTGCGAGCGCGGCGATGGTGTGTGTGGAGCGTGAAGTCAAAATCGACTACGGCGTAGTGATGGCAGATCAGCAGGGCAATCTGGTCGGCATCCAAGAGAAGCCCTCGACGCTCAATACGCTCAGCACAGGAATCAACGTCATCAGCGGGAAGGCACTCCGACAGCTGCCGACCGGGCGCGTCGATATGCCAGATTTTTTGATGAACCTCGCCGCCGGTGGAGAGCGTGTGGTCTGTCGGACCGTGCCAGACCTTTGGATGGATCTTGGACGGGTCGAGGATCTCGCCGCCGCGAATGACCTTCTAGAGCGTGGCCTGATATGACCGAGATCGTTCTCGTAGGCGCTTCCGGGTGGTTCGGGAAACAGTTGCTCGACCATGCTCCGAACCTGGTCGCAGTGCCCGCAAGAGATGTACTCGCAAGTCGCGGCGAGATTCTTCGACCACTCCTTGCGGGGCGCAACCGGATGGTCGTCAACGTCGCCGGAGCCCGGGTGGGGAACCACGACACAATGCAGCGGCTGAACGTTGATCTCCCCCGGCTTCTCGCTGAGCAGGTCGTTAACACGGGGGGCCATCTGGTGCACCTTGGGTCTGCCGCGGAATACGGAACGAATCAGCCGGACGGCATATGCCGCGAGGAGAGCGTCCCCGCACCCGAGTCAGACTACGGTCGATCGAAACTCACGGGTACGACGCTTGTGCTTGAGGCCGGAAGTGCGAGCGTTCTTCGGGTTTTTAATGTCGCAGCGAATCCCCCACAGCAGGGAAGCCCACTTGCCGAAATATCAAACAAGTTGGCGTTGGCAAGCAAGTCAGGAACGGATGTCGAACTATGGTCGGCCGGCACGGTGCGCGATTGGGTACGCCCTGATTTTGTCATTGCAAGTATCTTGTATGCAGCGAAACATCGACCGATCGGCCTCTTCAACATCTGCTCGGGGATTGGAGTCCGCATGGGCGAATCCGTTGAGTTGGCAATTGCGATTCTTGACTCGCCAATTCGAGTGAAGGACCTGCGTGGGTCACCACCAACCGTGGTGATCGGGGCACCCGAGCGATGGCTCGCAGCGTCACAGCTTTGCGAACAGGTCACCCCTTCGGACTTGGCGAAATTGATGTGCGGTCAATCGGGATCTGCAAACTCCGTTGAAGGTGAGCACAAGTGATAGCCCTAGCGTCCGACCTAAACGCACTCGGCCAGGCGGTGACCGGCCGAACTGACTCCGTATTTGGGCCGGCATTGTCTGCGATGAATGACGAGATCTACCAGGCTTACCATGGATCTCGCATCCTCATAACAGGTGGAGCCGGCTTCATCGGCGGTCAGACATTGCGCTTGCTCTTGGCGCTCGAGCCGGCGAAGGTCGTCGTCGCCGACACCTGGGAAAATGGGCTCGCCGAACTGGTGCGCGACCTTCGGTCCGAAGGCGCAATTTCGGCAAAAACGGTGTTTGAGCCGCGATTGGTTGACGTGACGAGCCCGCTTCTCAACCGAGTGGTCCACGACGATGGCCCATTTGATGCGGTCTTTGCTTTCGCCGCAGCAAAGCACGTGCGCACTGAACGAGAGCCCGTGTCAGCGCTCCACATGCTGAACGTCAACATCAACGGCACATTTCGGGCGCTGAGCGCCGCCGCTGAAAGTAATCCCGCATGCCGCCTCTTCATGGTATCGACCGACAAGGCTGCAGACCCATCGAGCCTGATGGGCGCGAGCAAGCGCGTCATGGAAGAGTACGTGAAGCATGAACTGCCGATGGTCAACACCACCCGGTTTGCCAACGTCGCGTTCTCGAGTGGCTCTCTCCTGGAGAGCTGGCTCATTCGCTTGGGACGCGGTCACGCGCTGCCCGTCCCCGCAGATACCACTCGCTATTTTGTCCGACCGGTCGAGGCAGGGCAGCTCTGCATGCTCGCATCCGTCGCTCCGCCAGGATCAATCGTCGTGCCGGCCGACGGCGCGGTCGATTCCGTCGAGCTATCGGTTGCACTCAAGCGCATCCTCAGCGCGTTGGGGCTGACCTGGCGTCAGGTGGAGGCCAGCGACGCGGAGGGTCAGAATCAAGACCGTTCAGTTGCCCGCATTCTCGTTACAGCACGGGATACAGCCGGAGAAAAGGCCGCCGAGTCCTTCATCGGCGCGGCCGAGCAACGCTCGGCGTGGTTGCCTTCGGTAGATATCATTGCCGCCGCCCCACCACGAGGGGCGTGCGTCGAGGTCGCCCAATGGATCGGACGCGCCTGCAACGAGCTGCCTGGACCCAGCGTCGAGGACCTCCTCGAGCGCATTCACGCCACGCTTCCTGAATTTGACCACGTCACGAGTGACCGTCGTTTGGATGATCGGATATGACAACCTCAGCGCCCGACGGTCAGGCACCGGTTCGAGCTACCCTCGATGTCATCGTGCCCCTGTACAACGAGGCAGAGGGAATCCAGCATTTTCACAAGGCCTTGGTCGAGGTGCTGGAGTCGCTTCAAGACCGATACTCGTGGTCGGTGATATATGTGGTCGATCCCGGCTCCGACGGCACCGCGCTCTTGATCCGGGAGCTTGTGGAAGCAGATGATCGGGTCCGTGCCGTGCTACTCCTGCGACGTGCGGGGCACCAGATGTCACTCATTGCCGGTATGGAGTGCAGCACAGCCGACGCAGTGGTCACCATGGACGGTGATCTGCAGCACCCGCCCGAACTCATACCGCAGATGCTCTCTCTCTTCGAGACCGGGGTCGACGTCGTCCAGACCATTCGATCGAAGACAGAGGGTCAAGGTTGGCTGCCGCAAGCACTGTCACGCGGCTTCTACTGGCTCATGGGCCACCTGTCCAAGGTTCAGATGGTCCAGGGTGGCGCAGACTTCCGTCTGATGTCGTCGCGAGTCGTGAACATCCTCTCCAACGAGATCGTCGAAAGCGACCGATTCCTTCGCGGCTTGATCCCCTGGCTCGGTCTCCCTACCGCGACGCTCGAATTCGAGGCACCCGCCCGCCAGGCGGGGCGAAGCAAGTACTCCTTCGGTCGCAGTCTTTCGCTCGCCGCGTCGGGCATCGTCTCCTTCAGCAAAGCTCCCCTGCACCTGGGCATCGTGCTGGGCCTGGTCGTCGGGGCGCTGGGGCTCCTGAGCGGCCTCGTGTCCCTTGTTCTGAGGTTGTCGGGTGCAGATATTCCCGCAGGCTGGACCACCCTGGTCGTAATGGTTGCCCTCCTGTCGGGCATGCAATTGATCACCCTTGGCCTGATCGGGCTCTATCTCGGGGTCGTCTTCGACGAGGCCAAACGCCGCCCGCAGATCCTTGTGGGCGAAACCCTCCCCAGACGCGTGTCCCGCGACCCCCACGCGCCGTCCGATGACCGTCTGCGCAGCGGAGCCAACAGTGCAGGCGAGCCCGAACAGCCTGGCCGAGCCACGCACGCGGGCCGTAGATGATGTGCTTCCGCACCACTTCGCAGAGGTCCGGTGACCGATGATGACCAACAAAGACAGCCCATCTCGGTGGATCCGGAGCAGGGTGCTCCGTTTCTTGCACGGGCCGCCCGTCGCACGATTCCTCGTGGTCGGTGGCGGGGCTGCCCTGTTGGAGCTCGCCATCTTCCAGGTCCTCGCGCTTGCCGGAATGGGTCCCGTCGCGGCAAATGCTCTGAGCTTCCTCGTTGGGATGACGACTAGCTTCGTCGGCTACCGGCTCTGGTCATTCGCCGGAGACCATGACTTGCCCATCGGAGGTCAGTTCGGCGCATACGCGACCCTCGCGCTCGTCAACGTCGGGGCATCCTCGCTTGTCATCCATGCTCTAGTCACCGCGGGGCTCTGGCCCTTGATTGCGAAGGTGAGTTGTATGGTGCTCATCGCCTGCTGGAACTACCTTCTCCTCAATCGATTGATTTTTCGGCGCCAGCTGACGGTCTGAATGGTCGAAAGCTCGAGACGGCTCGGGTCACCAAACGCCCGCGTGTGTGCGCAATCGGGACCTCGACGAGCACCAAAGGGCCGACATCATGTCCGCCGACTATTCTGGCGCCGGCAACTCGAAGACATCAAAAGTCCCCTCGGAGGTCTTGAGCGCCCCCAAAGAGGTGACCGCTATGCCATCCAGGAGCGCGCCACAGCCCGGAGTTGTCGGGATCGGGTACACGGCTGCCGTCGGATGGTCCCGCACTACTCCCGCGGGCGTGCAGAGCTCGACGTCCGCGCCTGGACCGTACTCGGCATCGAGCGCCAGATTGAGGTGGGGCGGCAGCAGCGTATAGATGTCGCCGAAGTGACCACTCGGATCCGAAACAACGAGGCGCGCGCTCTCCGGGACAGCTTCGCGAACCGTCTGCACGGAGTCAACTAGCACGGCCTGCGACGCCGCGTAGGTGGTCCAGGTGCCGTAGCCGACAACCGTCGCGAGCGCTGTGCCCGCAAGCGCGGCGACTACCCCCGCGAGGCGAACTTGACGGTCTCTGCTCAGTGCCGGCAGTGCGCAGCACGCGACAACCCAGATCATGAAGCCGACGGGCAGGGCAACACGTTCCGGATCGTTGAGGTGCGCAAGCTGGGACGCGTAGGTGAAGGCAGCCAACGGTGTCGCTGCCAGAGCAAAGAGCAGAAGCCACGCGTGCACCGCCGACAGCGACTGCCGAAAGCCGAGCGCGATCACGCCGGCACCAACCAGGATGAGGGCAGCCACCGCGGTGGGTGCGTTCAGAGCGAGGGTGCGCAGGATCGCGCGGATGGAGGCCACCAGCGCGATGCTCGGGGACTCGAGTTGCGCTTCGTACGAGTCGGAGGAGTACAACGGCGCGAGCACGACAGACCAGGTCACCACGGCAAGTACCACTGCGGTGGTGAGCGCGACGAGTGTGATCCTACGTCGTATCGAGGTGTCACGTAGCAGTGCGATCAGCACCGCAGCCATCACCAACGCCCCGGCCGGTGCCTGGTACGCGAGAAGGCCAAATAAGGGCACTGCGACTACCACGCTCGCCCAATACCACCTCCCAGTCGCAAGGTAGCGGATGCTCGCCCCGAACCAGACGACGCAGGCAAGTACCGAAACCTGCGCTGGCAGGAACCTCAGAATGTCGCCCGCCGCCCACCACGGGTGCAGCGCGACGGCCAGCGCCAAGGTCCACTGAAGGCTGCGCAAACTGGTGAGCGGAGCGACCGCCCACCTGGCGGCCAGGAGTTGGCCGACGGCGACCGCGCCGAGAACTGCATACGGCCCGACGAAGCCCCCGTCCGACATCGCCATGCCGATGTATTGGGGCAACAGGTGAAGAGGTCGACCGAGAGTCATGGGCAGTCGAGACACGAAACCGCCAAAACCCTCCTGATCCCATGCGAGAGCAAGCCCCCAATCCTCCAGGAGCCCTCCCTGCCACGGACGGAAATGAACGAGGAAGACCGTCAGCACGGCCGCAATCACGCCCGCGTCACCGAACCTCCGCAGCGATTCCGTCCTCCGGTCGCGACGAAGCAACTGTCTCGGGCGGACGATTTCGTTCACTCCTGCGTCGACAACTTGGCCCAACTGACTCGGCGCGTCTTTTCCGGGCAATGGCCATCCATCTGTTTGTCGGCTCTGTGGTCAACTCAAGATACTCGCTCACCCGGCCCTGTGTCCGTGGCCATGAGAAAGTCCCCGCAGGTGGCCAGTAGAAAGTCCCCGCTGGTGGCCAGGTAGAAGTCCCCACCC
>NZ_SDWW01000016.1 GCF_004168625.1 Pengzhenrongella frigida | reverse complement strand
GGATCGGGATCGCCCGCCGACATCGCCGCCGCCGTGCACGCGGCGACCGGCGGCGGCGCGCACGCCTCGCTCGACGCGCTCGGCAGCCCGGCGACCGCCGTCGCGTCGGTGCTCTCCCTGCGGCGCCGCGGCCGGCACGTGCAGATCGGGCTGCTGCTCGGGGCGCATGCGCGTCCGGCCCTGCCGATGGACCGGGTCGTCGGGTGGGAGCTCGAGCTGTACGGCAGCCACGGGATGGCCGCGCACGAGTACCCCGCGATGCTCGCCCGGATCGCAGCCGGGGACCTGCGCCCGGACCAGCTGGTCGGAGCGGTGATCAGCCTCGACGCCGCTCCCGGCGCGCTGGCCGCGATGGGCGCGGCCCCGACGACGTCCGGCATGACGGTCATCGCGCCCTGACGGGCGAGGCCTCCCGGCGGGCGCGGCCTCGGCGAACCTGACTGGGCGGTGCTGACAGCCGCACGTGGGGCGCCTGTCAGCTCCGGATGCCGGTGGGGCGCACCACGCGCACCGGAGGCCACTCCAGCCCCACGCGCGGCTGTGAGCATCGGGGGACCGGCCCCGGACGGCCCGCAGGGTGGGCGGCCGGACCGGGCGGGGCGCACGCGCGTCCGGCCCTGACGATGGACCGGGTCATCGGGTGGGCGCTCGACACTCAGGCACCGCCAGCCATGCTCCGCGCGGACGGACTGACCGGATGGATGCGCCGATAGGTCGTTGAGTGATATATATCGGTGATGGCATTCCGGATGACCGAGCAGTCGTATCTGGTGCTCCTCGCGCTCGCGCAGCAGCCGCGGCACGGATACGGCGTCGCCCAGGCGGTCAAGGACCTGACCGACGGGGCGGTCCGCCTCGGCGCGGGCACGCTCTACGGGATCCTCGACCGGATCGTGGCCGAGGGGTACGCCGAGGCGTCCGGAGAGCAGGTCGTCGACGGCCGCCTGCGCCGCTACTACCGACTCACCGACGCCGGCGGCGACGCGCTCGCCGCCGAGACCACGCGGCTGCAGGCGCTCGCGCGCCGCGCGCACCAGGTGCTGCGGGCCCGGCCGGCCGGTCAGCTCGGATTCACGGGGCGCACGGTCGCGAGCGCGGTCTGATGCCCGACGACGCATCGACCCCGGCCAACCCCAGGTTCACGCGGTCCGCGGCGCTCTGGCTCCGTGCGTACCCGCGCCGCTGGCGGGCCGCTCGCGCCGCCGAGATGACCGAGGTCCTCGCCGACCTCGCCGAACCCGGCGCCTCCCGGTTGGGCCTGCGCGACGCCGTCGACGTCATCCGCAACGGGTGGGCGACCCGGTGGCGCGAGCACCCGCCGGCCCGGCCCTGGCTCGCGTTCCGGCTCACCGATCGCCGACTGCCCGCCCAGTACGACGCGTGGCTCTGGGATGACCTGACTGGGGGGCTCTACCCCTTTCGGAAGACCTGGCCGGTGCTGTTCTTCGCCGCGGTCGTGGGGATCGACAACGGACCGTACCCGGGCGTGGTGGCGCTGATGGTCTGGGTCCTGCTCGGGTTCGCGGTGCGGGGCGCGACCCGCCGCGCGGCCCTGGCCCGGTACTTCCCGCGCAACCCGGACCCGTCGCTGGCGGCAGTCCTTGGACCGTCGGGCTTCCGGCGCGTCCCCCGGGCACGGATCGCCGCGCGCCCGGTGCTCAGGGCGACCGCGCTGGTCGGCCTGACCGCGGCGGGCGCGATGCTCTCGGCGGGCAGATTCGCCGCCCCTGGCGACCACGGTTCGGCCTACGACGTGCTTGGCCGGACGCTGACGCTGCCGCTCTCTCAGTACGGGTTCCCGACGGCGCTCATGGTGACCCTCAGCGTTGCCGCGCTCATGCTCACCGTCCCCGTCGCCGCCGTCCTCCTGGTCGGGCTTTCCCGCCGAGCGGCCGGGCGGCCGGCCCAGCCGCACCGCACCCTCCTCGGCGGGGGACGCACCGCGCACCAAGTGACCGCAGGGCTCGTCGCCTGGAACCTGCTGGTGGCGCTGCTCATCGCCACGAACACGGCGTTCGACTTCACCGTCGGTGTGCCCGCCGTAGCCCTCGGCGCGCTGCTCGGGCCGGCTGCGTTGGTGGGCTGGCTGGTCGTACGCCGGACCGAGCACGACGGCGGCGCGCCGCTCGCCCTGAGCGACGTCGCGCACCTGGTGGGCCGACGACGCCGTCGGCCGCTCGAGGTCGACCAGCTGGTGGCGGTCTGGACCTGGCCGGACCCGTACGCCCTACCCGCCGCTGGCGCTGACTGAGTCGCCCCGACGCCCGACCAGGGCCGGTGGGTGGCGGGCGGAGCAGCCGGGTCGATCCACTCGGTATCCTGGGCGCGCAACCACCCGCGCACCTTTGGAGTGATCCCCGCATGGGACGTGTCGTCGTCGATGTCATGCCGAAGCCCGAGATCCTCGACCCGCAGGGCAAGGCCGTCGCCGGCGCGCTCCCGCGGCTCGGGTTCGCGCAGTTCACGAGCGTGCGCCAGGGCAAGCGGTTCGAGCTCGAGGTCGACGGCGAGGTGACGCCCGAGGTGCTCGCGGCCGCGCTGGCCGCCGCCGAGACGGTGCTGTCGAACCCGGTGATCGAGGACGTCGTGCGGGTCGCCGTCGCGCCCGAGGTCGTCGGCTCGACCGAACCCACCGCCTGATGCGCATCGGCGTCGTCACCTTCCCCGGCACGCTCGACGACCGGGACGCCGCCCGTGCCGTGCGCCTGGCCGGCGGCGAGCCCATCCCGTTGTGGCACGCGGACGCGGACCTGCGCGCGGTCGACGCCGTCGTCCTGCCGGGCGGGTTCTCCTACGGCGACTACCTGCGCGCCGGGGCCATCTCGCGGTTCGCGCCCGTGATGGGCTCGATCATCGCGGCCGCGAACGGCGGCCTGCCGGTGCTCGGCATCTGCAACGGCTTCCAGATCCTGTGCGAGGCGCACCTGCTGCCCGGCTCGATGATCAAGAACGACCAGCTCACCTTCGTCTGCCGGGAGCAGGTGCTCTCGGTCGAGAACGCCGACACCGCGTGGACCCGCGACTACACCGCCGGCCAGAAGATCACCGTGCCGCTCAAGAACCAGGACGGCCAGTTCGTCGCCGACGAGCACACGCTCGACGAGCTCGAGGGCGAGGGGCGCGTCGTCGTGCGCTACCAGGGCTGGAACCCGAACGGCTCGCGCCGCGACATCGCCGGCATCACCAACGCGGCCGGCAACGTCGTCGGCCTCATGCCGCACCCGGAGCACGCGGTCGAGGTCGGCTACGGCCCCGACGGCGTCCAGGGCCCGCGCACCGGGACCGACGGGCTGAAGTTCTTCACCTCGGTGCTGCACAGCCTCGTCGGCTGAGTCCTCGGCCGAGCTCTCGCCAGATCCTCAGACCGCGACGAGCGGTCGACCGAGCGCGATCTCGCACGCCTCGACCAGACCGCCCGCGAGGTGGTACTTGCCGCGGAAGATCGCGTCGAGCACCTCGAGGTCGAGCCGCACCTGGGGTCGGACCATGCCGCAGCCGAGCAGCGCGCCGAGGGCGGCCCGCTGGTGGCGGGTCATGCCGGTGAGCGGGTGGGTCCCGGTCGGTTGCAGACCGTTGCGTTCGAGCGCGTCGGCGGCGGTCTGCAGGGCCAGGCCGAGCTCGCCGCCCGGGTTCCAGCTCGGGTACGCAAGCGGTTCGGTGGCAGCCATGAGGGGTTGGACGCTAGCACCGCCCGCGGCAGCGCGGCGAGGGGTCGCCGGCGTTGACTTGTGCCTGGTCCGGGGAACGGTGACACTCGACGGTCGTGAGCCCCGTCAGCCGTAAGCGCCAGAAGAAGCACCGCCCGAACCCCTCCTCGAACCGGCCGCAGCCCGCGTCCCGGGCCGAGCCTGCCGGTCGGACCGCCCTCGATGCGGTCTATGGCGACCTCGAGGATGCGTTGCAGGAGACGCTGCGCAGCGAAGACCCGTTCGTGGCCGAGATCCTGCTCACGGATGTCCTCGGCTCGATGCGGGGCATCGAGGCCGACGAGCCCGGCGCGCCGACCGGGACGGTCGACGCCTTCATCGACGGTCTCGCGGTTCGGGCGAATCCGGCGGCGACCGCCGCGCTGGTCGCGCTCGCCCGCCTCGCGCCCGCCGAGTCGTCGCGGATGCGTGCCCGACACCGCCTGCGGGAGCTGCCGGGGATCTTCCGGCCGGCCTGGACAGGCGCGATCGACACCTGGGCCCCCGACCGCGCGATGGTGCTCGCGGACGCGTTCGGCGACACCGCGACGGTGGCGGTGGAGTTCACCGGGACGGGTCGCACGCACGCGCTGCTGGCCCACGTCGACTTCTCCCACCTGGGCGGCTGGTGCCCGGAGGTCTTCGTCATCGAGGACACCGCGGCCGTGCGGGCGGCCATGGGCAGGGACGGCGCGGCCGACCCGGTCCATCACTACGTCGAGCTGGACCTGGCCGCGGCGCGGTTCCTGCTCGAGCGCGCGCTCGCGGCGACCGAGCGGACCGAAGCGCCCGCGACGGCCGAGGCGTTCGACGAGATGCACGCCCTGGCGCTCGCCCGGCTGCGCCTGCTCCCGGCGACGTCGGACCCGACCGCCGCGGCGAGCGTCGAGGTACGCGCGGCGCTCGTCGCGGCGGGCCTGCACGCGCCGTCGGCGCTCGACGATCGCGTGATCGCCGAACCGTCGGCTCGGGAGGCCCTGGTGCGGCAGTTCACGGAGTCCGAGCCCGCCTCGGCGCCGGTCGGGCTGGCACCGGACTCGGTCGCGCTCCTCGCGCGCGAGCTCGTGGACTACGGCTTCGACTACGACGACGGCCGCCCGCTGCGGCTCAGCCCGCTCAAGCTCGCGACCTTCCTCGCTCGCTGGCTGCCGAGCCGGGTCACGCTGACCGCGGCCGACCGAACCACCTTGCCGGCCGTGGTCACCGCGTGGGTCGACTTCGCGCTCGCCGGGTCGCCGTTGCCCGCGGCCGCGGACGCCGACCTGCGCGCCGCGCTCCCCGGTCTCCTCGCCGCAGTCACGGCCGCCGACTGACGGCTGACGACTAAGCCGTCAGCCGCCAGAGGTCATCCGCCAACCGCCAGCTCAGACGGTCGGGACCCCGAGCGCCCGCGCCAGGTCGTCGATCAGGTCGAGCGGGTCCTCGAGCCCGACGGACAGCCGCACGGTCGTCTCCGCGATGCCGACCGCGGCGCGACCGGCCGTACCGAGCTTGCGGTGCGTCGTCGTCGCGGGGTGCGTGACGATCGACTTCGCGTCGCCGAGGTTGTTCGAGATGTCGATGACCTCGAGCGCGTCGAGGAACTCGAACGTCGCCTTCTTGGCGACGTCGGGGACCGTGCCGTCCGGAACGGCGAGGTCGAACGTGACCACTGTCCCGCCGCCCGACATCTGCGCCCGGGCGAGATCGTGCTGCGGGTGCGAGGCGAGGAACGGGTAGCGCACGCGGGCGATCTGCGGCTGCGCCTCGAGCCAGGTCGCGAGCTGGAGCGCGGCCGCCGTCTGCGCCCGCACGCGCAGCGACATCGTCTCGAGCCCCTTGAGCAGCACCCACGCGTTGAACGGGCTCAGCGACGGGCCGGTGTTGCGCAGGAACAGCTGGACCGGGCCGGAGATGAACTCGCGCGACCCGAGGATCGCCCCGCCCAGCACCCGCCCCTGCCCGTCGATGTGCTTGGTGGCCGAGTAGACGACGACGTCGGCCCCTTGCGTGAGGGGCTTCTGCAGCACGGGCGTCGCGAACACGTTGTCCAGGACGACGACGGCGCCGGCCGCGTGCGCGAGGGCGCTCACCGCGGCGACGTCGACGATGTCCTGCATCGGGTTCGACGGCGTCTCGAAGAACACGACGGTCGCGGGGGTCGACAGGGCCTCGACCCACTGCTCGGGCACGTGCGCGTCGACGTAGTCGGTCCGCACGCCCCACTTGGCGAAGATCTCGTCGAAGATCACCAGGCTCGAGCCGAACAGCGCGCGCGCGGCGACGATCCGGTCACCGGCCTTGACCAGCGCGGCCAGCGCCGTGAAGACCGCCGACATGCCGGTGGCCGTCGCGTAGCAGGCCTCGGCGCCCTCGATCAGGCGCAGGCGCTCCTCGAACGTGGACACGGTCGGGTTGCCGTACCGCGAGTACAGGAACCGGTCGGTCGAGCCCGCGAACGCCGCCTCGGCGTCGGCCGCATGGGCGTAGACGTACCCCTGGGTGAGGAACAGGGCCTCGGACGTCTCGGCGAACGGGGTGCGGACGTGCCCGCCGCGCACGGCCAGCGTGTCGGGGCGCAGCCGCTCGAGCGGCAGCGAGCCGTCGTCCCAGGCGCCCGGCCCGGGGACGTGCGCTGCGCCGGGCCCGGCGCCGTGACCGGCGGTCTCGCCGACGTCGCTCACGACTGCCGCCAGGGGAGGCCGGCGGCTCGCCAGCCGGACCGGCCGCGGTGCGCGGCCGGGTCCAGGTCGCCCTCGAAGCCCTCGAGGATGTTGTACGCCGGGCCGAACCCCGCCGCCGTGGCGGCCTTCGCCGCGGCCACCGAGCGCACGCCCGAGCGGCACAGGAACAGGACCGGTCGCCCGTCGCCCACGGCCAGGCCTGCGCCGGTCAGCTGCGGGAGGAAGGTCGGGTTCACCGCCCCGCTGGGGTAGCCGACCCACTCGACCAGCGCGGCCGCCCGGCCCAGCGTGCCGACGTCGGGCACCCCGACGTAGCGCCACTCGGCCTCGGTGCGCACGTCCACGAGGACCGCGCGCTCGTCGCCGGCGAGCAGGTCCCAGGCCTGCGCCGGGGTCAGGTCGCCCGCGTAGCCGCTCACGACTGCGCCTCGGTCACGGCGGACCACGACGGCACGGTGGATTCCGGCGACGAGTCGAGCACGACCGCCTGCGCCGCGATCACCCGCACGCCGTTGAACGTGACGGTCGGGTTCCCGTGCAGCCGGTAGCCGTCCGCGAGGGCGGCGCTGACGCGCTCGCAGAAGGCGCGGTCATCGGGGCCGGTCAGCAGCCGGTACCGCAGCCGCTCCTCGGGGGCGGGGACCGTCTCGTCGGCGAGGACGTCGGCCGCCGCGGGTGCGCCGGTCCCCGTCGGGTCGCCGCTGCCCGACGTCGCGGGGGTGGTCAGGGTGCTCATGTCGCCTCCATCGGTCCTGGCGGTAGCACCCTCGACCACAGGCGAGCTGCGGGGGGTTGCTGCGGCGTCGTCGAGCCAGATCTCTCGGCCGCTCTGGATGGTGTCGGCGAGCGTACGTGCCGGGGGTGGGTCTCACCAAGCCGTGGGACCAATTCGTCCGATTGCTGAGACATTCCGTCTCGGCGTTGACAGCCCGGCGGGTGGGGGCCGATCCTCGATGCAGGTCA
The DNA here is from genome assembly GCF_004168625.1 of Pengzhenrongella frigida. Taxonomy (GTDB): domain Bacteria; phylum Actinomycetota; class Actinomycetes; order Actinomycetales; family Cellulomonadaceae; genus Pengzhenrongella; species Pengzhenrongella frigida. The sequence goes on along the minus strand of NZ_SDWW01000016.1, from coordinate 75,827 downwards.
CGAGTGCCAGCAGATAGCCCCGGCTTGCTGGCCGGCAACCCTCCAACCGCGGTGGGGTGCCCCGGGTGACGACCTGGCCCCGACCACTCGGTCGAGGCAAGCGCGGACTGCCGCCTGGTGGTCCGATGGATCCGCCGGAGGACTCTCATGACCGTCACCACCGAACTCGGGACCGCAACCTGCGGGCCGACGACGCCGACCCCTCGCTCACCCGGTGCAGCGCTGCTGCCCGTGGTCGGAGCATCGACCCAGGTGCCGCTGTTCGACGGCACGACCCGCACCTACGCCAATCTCGACTACGCGGCCAGCGCGCCCGCGCTCGAGTCCGTCGCCGCGCGGGTGACCGAGGTGCTGCCGCTGTACGCGAGCGTGCACCGCGGCGCGGGCTACCTCTCGCAGGTCTCGACGGCGCTGTACGAGGCGTCCCGGCAGACGATCGCGCGGTTCGTGGGGGCGCGCCCGGACGACGTCGCGATCATCACGCGCAACACGACCGATGCGCTCAACCTGCTCACCGGCTGCGTCCCGGCCGGCGGACGGGTGCTCGTGCTCGACGTCGAGCACCACGCCAACCTCCTCCCGTGGCAGCGGCTGGACGCGACGGTGCTCCCGATCGAGGACACCGTCGTCGCGACCCTCGCCGCGCTCGAGCGCGAGCTGGCGGCGTCGTCGTACGCGCTCGTCGCGGTCACGGGTGCCTCCAACGTGACGGGGGAGGCGCTGCCGATTGCGGACGTCGTCCGCCTCGCGCACGACGCCGGCGCGCGGATCGTGGTCGACGGCGCCCAGCTGGTGCCGCACCGGGGGTTCTCGCTCGAGGCGAGCGGGGCGGACTACGTGGCCTTCTCCGGGCACAAGACCTACGCCCCGTTCGGTGCGGGGGCGCTCGTGGGTCGCCGCGACTGGCTCGACGCCGGGGAGGCCTACCTCGCCGGCGGCGGTGCGGTGCGCGAGGTCCGCGCCGGCAAGACGGTCTGGACGACGTCGCCGGCACGCCACGAGGCCGGCTCGCCGAACGTGATCGGCGCGATCGCGCTGGCGCAGGCGTGCGAGGCCCTCGCCGCGCTGCCCGCCGGTGCGCTCGCTGCGCACGAGGGCCGGTTGCGCGCCCGGCTCGTGGCGGGCCTGGAGGCGATCGACGGGGTGCGAGTCTTCCGGGTCTGGGCGGACTCCGCGGATCCGGTCGGCGTGGTGGCGTTCAGCCTCACCGGGCACGACCCGGGCCTGGTCGCGGCCTATCTCGCCGCCGAGCACGGGATCGGCGTGCGCGACGGCCGGTTCTGCGCGCATCCGCTGCTCGCCCGGCTCGGCGCGCCCGAGGGTGCGATCCGCGCGAGCGTCGGGGTCGGCAGCGAGGTCGAGGCGGTGGATCGGCTGGTCGCGGCGGTGCGGACCTACGTCACCGCCGGTCCGGCGGCCCGGTACACGATCGTCGACGGCTGCTGGACGGTGGCCGACGACCCACGTCCCCTGATCCAGATCCACGGCCTGAGCGGGCTGGCCGCCACGGCGGCCGCATGCACCCCCGCCCCGCTCCAGCCGTCAGCCCCCTGACGGTTCCCGCACCCTCCGCCAGAGGAGTAGGCCTCAGTCCTCGACCGTGAGGCCGAGGTGAGCCGCCAGGTGGGGAGCGAGGTCGGTGAGCTGGTCGGGGCTGATCGTGGCGCCGCGCAGGTGCGCCATGCCGCGCAGCGCGCTGAGCTCGGCGCCGCGAAGATCGACGCGGTCGAGCGCGGCGCGGGTCACGTCGAGCTGGCCGACGCGGCAGCCGACGAAGGACACCCGGATGAGCTTGGCGCCGATGAGGTCGAGCTCGCCGATCACGCAGTCCTCGAACACGACGTCGGTGAGCACCCCGTCGCGCAGGTTGAGGTAGTCGAGCTTGCCGCCCGCGATCCGGACCCGCGTCAGGTGGGCGCCGTAGGCCGTCACCGCGCCGAGGCGGCAGCCGGTGAGCGCGACGTCGCGCCACGCCGAGTCGACCGCGCCGAGCGTGTGGGCGCGCACCTCCGTCAGCTCGGTGTCCGCGATCTGCGCGCGGGTGAGGCTGGCATCGTCCAGGGCGCACCCGGCGATCCGGCAGCCGAGGAAGCGGGCGTTCTCGGCGTCCTGACCGCTCAGGTCCAGGTCGCGCAGCTCGAGACCGTCGTAGTCGCCGTCGGGCTCGAGCTCCCCCGTGAACGGGGCCAGGTCATGCAGCTTCACGTCTCCGATGCGCCGTTTCACGCCCCGACCCTGCCATGCCGGACGCCCCGTTGCCCCGGTCCGACGCGCCGGGCGGTCCCGCGCCGGGGCGCCGGTCGTCCCGCCAGCAGCAGACTCGGCCGCCTCGGTCAGGAGCGGGGTACGACGGCGCCCGAGAAGTGCACCCGGCCCGAGCCGGCGTTCCAGCCGGTGTACCCGAAGCCGCCCGTTGCGCCGTCGGTCGCGATCCGGACGGTGACCGTTCCGGGCAGCAGGACGGGACCGGCGAACTCGACCGTCCAGGTGAACGCCTCGGTCCGCGCGGCGCCGACCTCGGCCAGGGCACGGGACGCCGTGTACATCCCGTGCGCGATGGCCCGTGGGAACCCGAGGGCGCGCGCGGTCAGGGCCGACAGGTGAATCGGGTTCCGGTCGCCCGACACCGTCGCGTACCGACGGCCGATGTCTCCGGCGAGCCGCCACTGCGCGGTGGCTGTCGGCGCCACCCAGGGGTCGGACCCCGCGCGACCCGGGGCGCGCCCGGGGTCCGCCGCGTCGCGGGGCAGGAGGTGGGTGCCCTTGGCGAGGTAGGTCGAGGTGCCGCGCCACGCGAGCTCGCTGCCGTGCGGGCCGGTCGCCACGCGCACCTCGGTGACCAGCTCGACCTGGGTCCCCGAGCGGTGCGCCCGCAGGTCGCGCGCGTAGGCCCGCACGTCGAGCACGTCACCGAGGGACACCGGGCGCAGCTGCTCGACCCGGTTGGCGAGGTGCACCATCCCGGCGAGCGGCAGCGGGAAGTCCGGCCGGACCATCAGCGCCGTGGCCACCGGGAACGCGAGCACGTGCACGAACCCGGCGGGCAGCACGTCCGAGGCGCTCTCGCCGAGCAGGTGCTGGTACGCCGTCAGGTGGTCGGCTCCGGCCCGCAGGCCGTGCGCGACGTAGACGACGTCGGGCAGCGTGCTGCTCGCCCGGCCGAGCCGGGATGCGACCGCGTGCCGGGCCGAGGTCCCGACGCCGCGCGCGTAGAGCCCGCCGAGCCCGGGGACGGCCGCGAGCACCACCTCGGTCCGTCCCCGCAGCGTCGGCTGCTCGGGCGTGACCGGCCGGTCCTGCGCCGCGCCGGCAACCAACCCGGCCCCAGCCCCAGGACCGGCCCCAGCCCCAGCCCCGGCCCCCGGGGCCCGGACCGCCGGGGCTCTCATGCGCCGACCAGGTTCTGGCCGCACACCCGCAGCACCCGCCCGACGACGCCGCCGGCCTGCGGCGAGGCGAGGAACGCGACCGCCTCGGCGACGTCGACCGGCTGCCCGCCCTGCTGCAGCGAGCTCGCGCGCCGGGCGATCTCGCGGGACGCGAACGGGATCTTCGCGGTCATGTCGGTCTCGATGAACCCCGGTGCGACCGCGTTCGCCGTGCCGCCGAACGCGGTGAGCAGCGGCGCCGTGGCGCGCACCATGCCGATGACGCCGCTCTTGGACGCCCCGTAGTTCGTCTGGCCGCGGTTGCCCGCGATGCCGCTGGTCGAGGCGAGCGAGACGATCCGCGGGGCGCGGGTGAACTCGCCGGACACCAGCAGCTGCTCGTTGATCCGCAGCTGGGCGGCGATGTTGACCGCGATCACGGCAGCCCACTTCTCGGGCGTCATGTTCACCAGCAGCTTGTCGCGCAGGATGCCGGCGTTGTGCACCACGATGTCGAGGCTGCCGTACCGGCGCAGGGCCAGCTCGAGCAGCCGGTCGCCCGCGTCGGGCGCGGTGACGTCGAGCTGGAGGGCGGTCCCGCGGATCTTGTTGGCGACCTTGGCCAGGGCCTCGCCGGCGGCCGGCACGTCGACCGCGATGACGGTCGCGCCGTCGCGTGCGAGCGTCTCGGCGATGGCCGCCCCGATCCCGCGGGCGGCCCCGGTGACCACCGCGACCCGGCCGGCGAGCGGCCGGTCCCAGTCCTCGGGGAGCGTCCCGGCGGTCGTGTCCACGGTCAGCAGCTGCCCGTCGACGTAGGCGGAGCGGGCCGACAGGAAGAACCGCAGCGCGCCGAGCGCCGAGGGCGCGTCGACGCCCACCCCGTCGGCGAGCTGGACCCCGTTGCCGGTGGCCCCGCCGCGCAGCTCCTTCGCGAGCGAGCGCAGCAGGCCGTCGACCCCGTGGCGCGCGGCCGCGACGGCGGGGGCGTCGTCGGCCGTGGCGACCCGGGAGAGCGTGACGACCCGTGCGCCCCGAGCGAGCGAGCGCAGGGTGGCCCCGGTGGCGAGCACGGGTTCGGCCAGCTCGTCCGGGTGCGCGATCGCGGTGAGCACCAGCACGACGGCGCCGAACGTGTCGCCCGCCGACGCGTGCCGGCGCACGTCCAGGCCCCAGCCGAGCAGCTGCTTGCCGACGGCGTCCGCGTCGGTGCCGCTGCTCGCGGCGGCCAGGACGAGCACCGGGCCGCGCACCAGCGGCTGCCCGGCCTGGAACCGCACGAGCGGCGCGGGTCGCGGCAGCCCGAGCTGCTTGGCCATCTTCTTCGTGAACCCCGAGTTGACGAGGTTCAGGTAGGTGTCGGTCACGCCGCCTCCAGGATCGCGGTGACGCCCAGGCCGCCGGCGGCGCAGACGGAGATCAGGACGCGGACCGGACGGTCGGCGTCGGTGCCGGCGAGCTCAGCCTTGCGCTCGGCCACGAGCTTGGCCGCGGTGGCCACCAGGCGTCCCCCGGTGGCCGCGAACGGGTGCCCGGCCGCCAGCGACGAGCCGGTCACGTTGAGCCGGTCGCGATCGATCGACCCGAGCGCGCCCGGGAGCCCGAGCCGGGTCTTGCAGAACTCGTCGTCCTCCCACGCGGCCAGCGCGCACAGGACCGTGGAGGCGAACGCCTCGTGGATCTCGACGAAGTCGAAGTCGTCGAGCGTGAGGCCGTTCCGGGCGAGCAGCCGCGGCACCGCGAAGACCGGTGCCATCAGCAGACCGTCCTGGCCGTGCGCGAAGTCCACCGCGGCGGTCTCGGCATCGACGACGACGGCGAGCACCGGCAGGTCGTGCGCGGCGGCCCACTCGTCCGAGGCGAGCAGCACGGCCGAGGCGCCGTCGGACAGCGGGGTGGAGTTGCCGGCCGTCATCGTGGCCGGCGTCGGGAGCTTCACGCCGAACGTCGGCGCGAGCGTGCCCAGCTTCTCCAGCGAGCTGTCCGCGCGCAGGTTCTGGTCCCGGGTCTGGCCGCGGAACGGGGTGACGAGGTCGTCGAAGAAGCCGGCGTCGTAGGCCGCGGCCAGCCGGGTGTGGCTGGCGAGCGCGAGGGTGTCCTGCGCCTCGCGGGTGATCCCCCACTGCGCGGTCGTCAGCGCCTGGTGCTCGCCCATCGTCAAGCCGGTGCGCGGCTCGACGATCCGGGGCGGCACCGGGGCGAGGTCCTTCGGCCGGATCGCGGCGACGGCCTTGAGCTTCTGGCCCACGGACCGGGCGCGGGACAGCTTCAGCAGGGCATGACGCAGGTTGTCGCTCACCGCGATCGGCGCGTCGGACGTCGTGTCGACCCCGGCGGCGATGGCCGAGTCGAGCTGGCCGAGGCGGATCTTGTTCGCGAGCCCGACGACGGTCTCGAGCCCGGTGGCGCACGCCTGCTGGACGTCGTACGCCGGGGTCTGCGGCGACAGTGCCGAGCCCAGCACCGACTCGCGGGTGAGGTTGAAGTCCTGCGAGTGCTTGAGCACTGCGCCGGCGGCGACCGAGCCGATCACCTCGCCCTGCAGCCCGAACCGGGCGACCAGCCCGTCCAGCACCGCGGTGAGCATGTCCTGGTTGCTCGCGGCCGCGTAGGGGCCACCCGCGCGGGCGAACGGGAGCCGGTTGCCGCCGACGACGACGGCGCGTCGCTGCGCCGGGCTGGTCGGGGAGCCGGAGGGGTCGGGGGAGTTCGGGGGAGATGCCGCCATGGCAGTTCCTCTCGCGTGGTCACGGATCGGGCCGGGTCGTGGAGGGGGGACTTCCGACCCAGGTCGATCGGAAGTCCCGTGATATGTCCAGAACCGACAGTACCTGATACTGTCCGTTTCGTGAGCCAAATCACACCGAGGCCGTCGATGAGGACGGGCCCCCCGCTGCCGCCGCCAGGTGAGTCCGCCGACGGTCGTTCCACCCGGTGGGTCGACCACCGGGAGGCGCGCCGAGCCGAGCTCGTGCGTATCGCCCGCAAGGTGGTGCACCAGCGCGGCCCGGACGCGTCGATGGATGAGATCGCGGCGGCCGCCAACACCTCCAAGTCGATCGTGTACCGGTACTTCAGCGACAAGCTCGGGCTGCAGATCGCGGTCGCCGAGTCGGTGGTCCTGCAGATCCAGGGCGCGCTCGAGGGTGCCCTGCGGGCGTCGGCCACGCCGCGCGAGGGGTTGCGGGCCATGGTCGGGGTGTACCTCGAGATGATCGAGTCGTCGCCCAACGTGTACTTCTTCGTGACCCGGGAGGGATCGCTCGAGTCGGGGTCCCCGCTAGGCCGGTTCCTCGACGCGGTCACCGATCTCGTCGCGGCCCCGTTCGCTCGCGCGCTGACGGAGGCCGGCTCACCGGCCGGGCCCGCGAGCCAGATCATGGCCGAGACGTGGGCATCGGGTGCGGTCGGGTTCGTACGCGGCGCCGGCGAGCGCTGGCTGCGCCACGGGGCCGACCCGGACGTGCTCACCCGCGAGGAGCTCACCGCCCAGGTGGCTGCCTGGCTGTGGGCGGGACCGGTGGGCTTCCTCGCCCGGGGCCGGTCCGCCGCCGCCCCCGACGACGCCCACGACGACGCCCCCGGCGCGGGCCCGCCCGCGACCGGTCCTTCGACCACCAGCCCGACGGCGCCTCGCCCGACGGCACCTCGCCCGACGGCACCTCGTCCCACCGAACCTCGTCCCACCGCACCCCATCCGACGACCGCACCCGCACAGGAGACCCGATGACCATCTCGAGCGATCACCCCGCCAGGTACCCGGCCAACGGGCCGGCCGTCGTCGTCGACGTCGACCGGCTCGAGCACGTGCTGCTCGGGCGGTTCGGTGCGGTGCGGCGCGAGGCGCGTGCGTTCGCGGCCGATCCGCGATTCGCGCGGATCGAGGGGTTGTCGATGGCGGAGCACCGGGCGCGCGTGCTGACGCAGGTGCAGACCCTCGCCGCGGAGGGTGACGTGCTGCGGGCGTTCCCGGCCGAGTTCGGTGGCGCCGACGACCACGGTGGCAGCATCGCGCGGTTCGAGGAGCTCGTCGTCGCCGACCCGTCGCTGCAGATCAAGGCGGGGGTCCAGTGGGGCCTGTTCGCCTCGGCGATCCTGCACCTGGGCACGGCCGGCCACCACCGCAAGTACCTTCCGGGCGCCATGTCGGTCACCGTGCCGGGTGCCTTCGCCATGACCGAGACGGGGCACGGGTCCGACGTCGCGAGCATCTCCACCACGGCGCACTACGACGTCGCGACCCAGGAGTTCGTGATCCACACCCCGTTCCGTGCGGCGTGGAAGGACTACCTCGGCAACGCGGGGCTGCACGGCACTGCCTCGGTGCTGTTCGCGCAGCTGATCACGGGCGGGGTCAACCACGGGGTGCACGCGTTCTACGTGCCGCTGCGCGACCCAGAGACGATGGAGTTCTTGCCCGGCATCGGCGGCGAGGACGACGGGCTCAAGGGTGGACTGAACGGGATCGACAACGGTCGCCTGCACTTCGACCACGTGCGCGTCCCGCGGGCCAACCTGCTCAACCGGTACGGCGACGTGGCCCCGGACGGCACCTACAGCTCGCCGATCGCGAGCCCCGGGCGGCGGTTCTTCACCATGCTCGGCACGCTCGTGCAGGGTCGCGTCTCGCTCGACGGCGCGGCCGTCAACACGAGCAAGCTCGCGCTCATCATCGCGATCACCTACGGCAACGAGCGCCGGCAGTTCTCCGGCGGGTCGGACACCGAGGAGGTCGTGCTGCTGGACTACGCCGAGCACCAGCGTCGGCTGCTGCCGCTGCTCGCCGAGACCTACGCCGCGCACTTCGCGCACGACACGCTGCTCGACATGTTCGACGCCGTCTTCTCGGGGGCCGCGGACACCGACGAGGACCGCGAGGACCTCGAGACGCTGGCCGCCGCGCTCAAGCCGATGTCGACCTGGCACGCGCTGAACACCCTCCAGACCGCCCGCGAGGCCTGCGGCGGCGCGGGGTTCCTCGCCGAGAACCGCCTCACGTCGCTGCGGGCGGACCTCGACGTGTTCGTCACGTTCGAGGGCGACAACACCGTGCTGCTGCAGCTCGTCGCCAAGCGACTGCTCGCCGACTACGCGCGCGAGTTCAAGGACGTCGACGCCGGCGGGGTCGCCCGCTACGTCGCGAACCGGGCCGCGGACGCCGCCCTGCACCGCACCCCGCTGCTGCGCGCGGTGCAGACCCTGTCCGACGGCGGAAACGTGCGCCGGTCCGCCGGGCAGCTGCGCGACGCCGACACGCAGCGCGAGCTGCTCACGGACCGGGTCGAGACGATGGTCGCCGAGGTGGCGAACGCGCTGCGGCCCGCGACCCGGTCGTCCCGCGAGGACGCCGCCGCACTGTTCAACGCCCATCAGCACGAGCTCATCGAGGCGGCGCGCGCGCACGCCGAGCTGGTGCAGTGGCAGGCGTTCACCGCCGCGCTCGGGCGCATCGAGGACCCGGGCACCCGCCAGGTGCTGACCTGGGTGCGTGACCTGTTCGGGCTGAGCATCATCGAACGGAACCTCGCCTGGTACCTGATCAACGGCCGGCTCTCGGCGGGCCGGGCGCGGACGGTGACGTCGTACATCGCCCGGCTGCTCACGCGGTTGCGGCCGTACGCGCAGGACCTCGTCGACGCGTTCGGCTACGGGCCCGAGCACGTGCGGGCGTCCATCGCGAGCGGGGTCGAGCGCGAACGCCAGGACGAGGCGCGGGCGTACTACCGGGCGGAGCGGGCTTCGGGCGATGCGCCGGTGCCCGAGAAGTCCGTGGCGCGCGCGAAGAAGAGCAAGGCCGCGGTCGCCTGACCCGCGAGGGGTGGTCCGCCGCGTCGCTCGCGACCTCTAGGTCGCTTCCTCGGTCCCCGGGGAGAGGCCGACCTCGAGGTCGCGGGCGTCCCGGATCCCGTCGCGGACCGCGCGCCGGATCACCCAGTACACGATCACGACGACCACTGTGACCGCGACGCCCACGAGCAGCAGCGGGATGAACAGGCTCGCAATCGTCAGCGGCTCCATGAGCCGATGCTAGGCGCGTCCACTGGACAAAGCGGGGCAAACCCCCCCATCGCCCCCCCCACGGTGCCCAGGTCGCCGAGACGAACGCCGAGATAGTCCTTCTGTGCCGAGGTAGTCCATCGAAGCTGACGATCTCGGCACAGAAGGACTACCTCGACGCGCGCGCGGGCGGTAGTCACCGGTCGGGGCGGCGGACCGCGTACCGCAGCCGGAGCCAGCCGCCGGGTTGTTCGCGTGCGGACAGGAGCTCCAGCGCGACGGGCACCTCGTCCGGGCCGAGCGGCGGCGCGTCGAACAGGGCCGGTGTGCCGCGGCCGCCGATCACGGCAGGCAGCAGGTCGACGTCGATCTCGTCGACGAGCCCGGCGCGCAGCAGGGCGCCACCGAGCCGCCCGCCGCCGGTGCAGACGACCGTGCGCACCCCGAGCACGCTCGCGAGCAGCTCCATCGCGGCCACCAGGTCGACCCGGCCGTCGCCGACGACCAGGTAGGGGATTCCGCGCTCGCGCAGCCGGGCGAGATGGGCAGGCGGGGCGGCGTGACTCGTCAGGACGAGCGCGTGCCAGTTGGCCCAGGCGGGGTCGGGCCACTGGGTGAACTGCAGGTCGACCCGACCGCGACCGTCCACGACCGCGAACCAGCGCCGACCGGGCACCGAGGTGACGGCCGCGGGCAGGAAGTGCGGGATCGGTGCACCGGGAGCGGCGTGCGTCGCGCCGACGAGCGGCCCGTCCTCGGCGGGCGCGTCCTCCTCGGCGAGGAACGACCCGCTGCCCTCGAGCAGCACCTCGGGGTCGTGCTGCGCCCGGACCCACTCGTACGGGTCGCCGACCGGGGCGCTGAGCGCGGTCCAGCGCGCGTCACCGGTCAGCAGGCTCACCCCGGGCGCGAGGGTCAGCCGCCCGTCGAGCGAGGCCAGGTTGTAGGTCACGAGGCGAGGTCGCACCCCGCCATCGTTTCACCGCTCGGGCCGCACCGCTCAGGGGGTCACCGCAGATCGGGCGGGGGTCGCGGGGGCTCAGCCCGACGGGACGAGCCAGACGGCGGTGGCGGGTGGGACGAGCGCCGAGACGACCGGCGGGTCCGCCGATCCGAGCGGTCCGGGCAGGGGGCCGGAGGCGGCGATCACCGTCAGCTGCGCGGCGCCGGTGCGCACCAGGCGCGCCAGCGGCCACGTCCGTCGGGACGCGTTGAGCACGACGACGGCGTTCCCGCGGCGGGCGACGAGGGTCCCGGGCGGTGACGGCAGCCACTCGAGCGGGCCGGCGGCGTCGGCGCCGCCCCACACGTCGTGGCGGACCGTCAGCGCGCGGTGCAGCACGCCCCAGGGGGAGTGGGGATCGCGCTCCTGGCGGTCGCGGGCGTGCGTCCCCCACCCGGGCGGGGTCGGCAGCCACGGGGTGCCGGTGGTGAACCCGAACCCCGGCGGGTCGGCGGTCCACGGCAGCGGGATGCGCGCGCCGTCCCGGCTCGGCAGCCGGCCACCGGTGCGCACGGCCTGGGGGTCCTTCCAGGCGGCGCGCGGCACGTCGACCTCGGGCAGGCCGAGCTCGTCCCCCGCGTACAGGTAGAACGCGCCCGGCATCGCGAGCAGGAACAGGTGCAGCGCGAGGGCGGCCGCCGGTCCGCGGCGGGTGGCGACCCGGGCGGAGTCATGGTTGCTCAGCACCCACGCCGGGAGGGCCCCGACGGCGCCGTGCGCGCCGAGCTGAGCGGTGACCTCGCGGCGGATCGCGGTCGCCGACCACGGCACGCCCAGCAGCCCGAACGCGAACGCCTGGCCGAGCTCGTCCGGGCGGGCGAACGCCGCGGTCCGCTCCGGCGGGCCCCAGGCCTCGGCGACGGCGAACAGGTCCGGGCCGGCGTCGTCCAGCACGCTGCGCCACTCCCGGTAGATCTCGTGCACCTCGGGCCGGTCCCAGTGCGGGTGCACGGCGGGCGGGTGCACCGCCGGCGGGTCGCGGCGGGCCGGCACCTCGCCGTAGGCGGGGTCCTTGGCGAGCCCGCCGGCGACGTCGACCCGGAAGCCGTCGACGCCGCGTGCGGCCCAGAACGCGAGGGTCGCGGCGAAGTCGGCCCGGACGGCGTCGTGGGTCCAGTTCAGGTCGGGCTGCTCCGGGGCGAACAGGTGCAGGTACCACTCGCCGTCGGGCAGGCGGGTCCAGGCCGGGCCGCCGAACATCGACGTCCACCCGGTCGGGGGCAGCGCGCCGCCCGGCCCGCGGCCGGGGCGCACGTGGAACCGCCGTCGGGCAGGGGCGCCCGGCGGCGAGGTGACCGCCTCGCGGAACCAGGCGTGCTGGTCGGAGACGTGGTTGGGCACGAGGTCGACGACGACGCCGAGGTCCAGCGCGTGCGCCCGCGCGACCAGGGCGTCGAACGCCGCGAGGTCGCCGAAGAGCGGGTCGACGCCGCGATGGTCGGCGACGTCGTAGCCGTGGTCGGCCTGCGGCGACGGGTAGAACGGCGTGAGCCAGACGGCGTCGGCCCCGAGCCAGGCGACCGCGTCGAGGTGCGCGGTGACGCCCGCGAGGTCGCCGACCCCGTCGCCGGTCGAGTCCGCGAACGAGCGGACGTAGATCTGGTAGACCACCGCGGTGCGCCACCAGCCGGGCGCTCGCGCGAGCCGGGAGGCGCCGACCGCGGGGACGAGAACGGGCGGACTCGCGCCGTGATCACCATTGACCACGTCGCGGGTCCGCCCGGGGTGGGACTCGGTCAGGGGTTCACCTCGCGGCCGTCGGCGTAGCCGGAGCCGAACTCCTCCATCGCGATCAGCGGGCGGACGGTGGCTTCGACCGCGCCCGTGCTGAACGCGGTCTTGAGCATGTCCTTGCCGAGCACGTTGCCGAGCACGCCCATGACGATGCCCTGGTCGAGGGACAGGTACCGCTGCGCCTGCGTGTTGCTGCGGACCGCGACGGAGTCGTAGAACCCGCCGGGGCCGTAGGCCTGCAGCGTGTTCTTGATGCCGGCGAGGTTGTCCATCGCCTCGCGCGGCGCGTACGGCAGCGCGAGGAACCCGGCGTGCGCGGTGACGACCCCGTCGCCGAACGTCGGCTCCGGTGCTCCCGGCAGCGGGTTGGTCGCCTCGCGGCAGCCGTCGTAGCCCTTGTCGACGTTCGTCTTCTCGTTGTCGGAGTAGTAGCCCTCCGGGTTCATGCCGATCTCGTCGACCCCGTACTCGCGGTAGTTGGCGAACGGGTCGCTCGCGGGCGAGAAGCCCCAGTAGCCGTAGCCGGCCTGGTCCATCCCGTGCTCGATCTGCGCGCGGACCGCGAGCGGGTGGTTGACGCCCCAGCTCTTCGGGCCCCAGGTCGCCTCGGGGACGAACAGGTCGGGCATGAGCTCCTCGAACATGGTGCCGCCCCAGGTCGGGACGATGTTCATGCCGCGGTACGGGAAGGCGCCCTCGAACACGTCGATGCCCAGGTAGTTCTGCATCTCCCCGACCGGGCGGGTCTCGAGCCAGGACCAGTCGCAGCTGGCCGGGAACGTCCGGCTGGTGGCGAAGTAGGCCTCGGCCGGGATCTGGCCCCGGGCGATGCCGATGTACGTCACGATGCGCGGCTCGGAGTTGAGGATGTCGTAGTGGTGGCAGGTGAACTGCACCTCGGTGCCGTCCGCCAGGGTCCCCGGGCAGGCGGTGCCGGCCGGCGGGTCGGCCCAGAAGCCGCCGAAGACCATGCCGGGGCGCTCCCCGCCGAACTGGTCGAGGTCGTAGAACGCCCCGAAGTCCATGCCCGCGAGGATCGCCTCGGCATGCGGGGCCAGGGACGGCTCGGAGGCCTTGACCACCATGAGCGCCGCCGCGAACCAGCCGTTGTCGACGCTCGAGAGGAACGGGTCGACGGGGTCGCCGCCGGGGAAGGTGGTGAGCTTCGCGCCGGTCGCCTCGTCGTACCAGTTGTAGTACATGCCGCTCGCCTCGTGCCGCTCCATGCCGGCGACCGTGGTGAGTGTCTGCTTGAGCCGCGTCTTGGCCTCGCGGGAGCTGATCAGGTCGAGCTCCTCGGCGACGACCGTGCTCCACAGGTACGCGCCGATGTTGGTCGGCGAGGTGTACCCGGACCGCGAGGCGGTGTCGAGGTCGCCCTCGATGTTGTCGGCCGGGAGCCCGGTCGTCTTGTCGGTCATCGCGTCGAACGACTTCCAGGTGTCCTTGGCGTACCGCTGCAGCTGGGCGCGATCGGCCCGGGTGAGGCCGGTGCCGCCCGGGCGTGGATCCTCGCCCCGCCCGCCCCCCGCGACGGCGGGCGCGGCAAAGGCGGTCAGCAGGCAGGCGGCGCTCGCGGCCGCGAGCAGGCTTCGGAGTCTCATCGTTGAGTCCTTCGGTTGGTTCTGCGGGCGTGACGGTTCGGGTCGGGTGCCGGCACGGATCACTTGATCCCGGAGGTGGCGATGCCCTGGATGATGTGCTTCTGCAGGATGAGGAAGACGATCAGCACGGGCACGACGACGACGACTGCGCCGGCGAGCATGAGGCCGTACTGGTTCTCGTTCTGGCCCACGCTGTACAGCGCGAGGGCGACCGGGAGCGTGTACTTGTCCTCGCTGCTCGCGACGACCAAGGGCCACAGGAAGTTGTTCCAGGACCCGAGGAACGTGAGGATGCCGAGCGTCGCCAGGGCGGGCTTGCACAGCGGCAGGATGATGCGGGCGAAGATACGGAACTCGCCCGCCCCGTCGATCCGGCCGGCGTCGATGAGCTCGTCGGGCAGCGCACCGATGAACTGCCGCATGAGGAAGACCCCGAACGGACCCGCCAGGAACGGCAGGATCAGGCCGGCGTAGGTGTTGACCAGGCCCATCTTGCTCACCAGGACGAACAGCGGCACGAGCATGACCACGCCGGGGATCATCATGGTGGCGAGGACGATCCGGAACAGCCAGTCGCGGCCCCAGAAGTCGATCTTGGCGAACGCGTAGCCGAGCATCGAGCAGAACACCAGGTTGCCGAGCGTGACGAACACGGCCACGACGGCCGAGTTGGTGAAGAACTGCGGGAAGTCCAGCCGCGTGAACAGCTCGGTGAAGTTCTCGAGCGTGAGGGTCTGCGGCCACCAGGTCGGCGGGCTCTGCCGGATCTCCGCCTCGGGCTTGAGCGAGCTCAGCACCATCCAGAGGAACGGTGTGACCACGACGATGAGGCCGAGGCCGAGGGTCACGTAGAGCCACCACTGGGGTCGGGCCTCGCCGATCGCGATGGCTCGTGTCTTGTTCTGCTTGACGGCCGGCGTCGAGGTCGACTCCGGCGATGTCGTCCTGGTGCTCATCGGGTGCTCCCCTCGGGCGCGGTGGTGGTGCTCGCCTTGCGGGCCTTCTTGCGCGGCCGCGGGTCTCGCTCGCTGAGCAGGCGGAACTGCAGCAGGGTCAGCAGCACGATCGCGAAGAACAGCAGGTAGCTCATCGCGGAGGCGATGCCGTAGTTGCCGAAGCCGAACTGGCGGTAGATGTAGAACGAGACCGACAGCGTGCTGTTCAGCGGACCACCGTTGGTCATCACGAACGGCTCCTCGAAGAACTGCAGGTACCCGATCCCGGTGAGCACGGCGCCGAACAGCAGCGTCGGCCGCATGATCGGGACCGTGATGAGGCGCAGGCGCTGGGCGGCGTTCGCGCCGTCGAGCGCGGCTGCCTCGTGCAGGGACGCGGGAACGCCCTGCAGGCCGGCGAGGAAGATGACGATCAGCGTGCCCATGCTGCGCCACACGGCCATCATGATCATCGCGGGCATGGACCAGTTCGGGTCCCCGAGCCAGTTGGGTCCGTCGATCCCGAACCAGCCGAGCGCGAGGTTGATGATGCCGTTGTCCTCCTTGAGGAGGAACCGCCAGACGACCGCGACCGCGACGATCGACGTCACCACCGGCATGAAGTACCCGACCCGGAAGAAGCCGGACAGGCGCGTGATGCCGGTGTTCAGGGCCATCGCGATCATGAGCGAGACGAACATGACGAGCGGGACCCCGACGACCACGAAGTAGCCGGTGTTGCGTGCGGCCTGCCAGAACAGCGGGTCCGACAGCACGGCGGAGAAGTTGTCGATCCCGACGAAGTTCACGTTGAACGGATCCCGCAGGTCCCGGCTCTTGATGTCGGTCACGCTCATCAGCAGCGACGAGATGACCGGCCACGCCGTGAAGACGAGGAACAGCAGGACGAACGGGGCGGCGAAGCCCCAGGCGGCGAGGCTGCGGCGGCGGCGCAGCGGCGTCGAGCGTCGAATGGCGGGGGTCGCCCCCCGCGCCGGCTGCTGCGCCGGCGCGGGGGACTTCGGGAGGATCGTCGTGGACATGAGCTACACGACCGTCGTCTCGTCTCGGGTGCCGGGGTTCACAGCCCGGTCCCGATGGCCTCCGCCTGCTGCTGGATGGACGTGGCGGCCTCCTGCGGGTCGAGCCCGCTCTTGGTGACCTTTTCGAGCTCGGTGTCGATCACGGTCGCGATCTGCTCCCAGTTCGGGACCGACGGCGGTGCGACGGCGGTCTCGAGCTGCGTGCCGAAGACGGCGAGCTGCGGGTCGGTGGCCAGCGCGCCGGACTCCCAGGCGGCCGGGACGGACGGCAGGTCGCTCGTGGCCTCGTACCAGGCGGCCTGCGTGTCCGGCTGGCTCAACCACTCGATGAACTTCCAGGCACCGTCGCGGTTCTCGGCGTTCTTGAACACCGCGAGGTTGCTCCCGCCGATGAAGGACGCGAGCTGCTTGCCCTTGGGCAGCGGGGACAGGGTGAAGTCCTCGTAGCCGGCCTCGTTGAGGATGCCGACGTGCCACGGGCCGGAGACGAACGACGCGATGTTGCCGGCGACGAAGTCGGACTCCAGCGTGCCGACGGGGACGTCCTTCGGCGCGACGCCGTCGGTGAAGAAGGACTGGTAGTACGCCAGCGCCTCGACGAACTCGGGGGTGTCGAGGGTGAGGTTGCCGTCAGCGTCGAGGATCTCGCCGCCGGCCTGCCAGACGAACGGCATCAGCGTCTGCCACGCGCCCTGCTGCCCGGCCTGCAGGGTGATGCCCGACGCCGCGCCGCCCGTCGCCTGCATGGCGGCGGAGGTGGCCGTCAGCTCCTCCCACGTGGTCGGAGAGGGGGACACTCCGGCCTTCTCGGCCACCGCGGTGTTGACGTACATGACCCGGGTCTCGACGTACCACGGCATGCCGTAGGCGACGTCGTTGACCACGGTCGTGCCCCAGGCGCCGGGGAAGAACGAGTCGGCGGCGATGGTGTCGGGCGTCGGGTCGAGCGCGCCGGTCGACGCGAACTCGCCCATCCAGGTCGTCCCGACCATGGAGACGTCGGGGGTCTGGTCGGCGGCGATCGCCGTCGCGATCTTGTCGTGCGCGGCGTCCCACGGGATCGCGGTCTCCTTGACGGTGGCGTCCGGGTTCTCCTCGCTGAACGCCTCGGCGAAGTCGGAGAGCTTCTCCCCCTCGGTGCCCATCGCCCAGACGGTGATCGTTCCGGTGGCCGCGCCCTCGGCGACCGCGGCGGCCGAGGTGTCCCCTTCGGGTGCGGCGTCGCTGCGTCCGCATCCGGTCAGTGCCAGCATCGAGGTCACCGCGAGCGCGGCGACGCTGACGCGCAGGATCTTGCTCATCGTCTGTCTCCTTGGGGGTGTGAACCACAGCTGGACCGGACCACCAGTTCGGCGGGCAGGATCTCGTGCCGGGGTGTCGTGCGGGTTCGGCTGATGCGCTCGTCGAGCACCTCGGCCGCGTGGGCTCCGAGCAGCCGCATGGGCTGGCGGACGGTGGTGAGGCCGGGGCGGGCATGGCGGGCGGCCATGATGTCGTCCCAGCCGGTGATCGCGATGTCGACGCCGACCGTGAGGCCGGCCTCCTCCGCCGCGACGATGGCGCCGAGCGCGATCTCGTCGTTCGCACACACGAGCGCGTCCGGTCGGTCGGGCCCAGCGAGCACGGCCCGGGCGACCCGGGTGCCCGACTCCTCGTCGAGGTTGCAGGGCGTCAGGTCGAGGCGGGTCGCGGACCGCGCCAGGCCCTGGAAGATCCCGGCCCAGCGCTCGGCGACGTCGTGCGACGAGTCGGGGGACCCGAGGAACCGGACCTGGGCGAAGTGGTGGGTGCCGAGGTGCTCGCCGAGGGCGCGGGCCGCGGTGAGGTTGTCCACCCGCAGGCTGTCCGCGTTGCCGACGGACGGCCGGGCGAGCAGCACGACGGGCACGCCCTGCGCCAGGATCTCCTCGACCAGGGCGTCGGGGACCGTGCGGCCCAGGACGACGAGCCCGTCGACCCTTCCCGCGAGGTCGCGCGCCGCGGCGATCGGGTCGGTCCGGCCGTTCGTCCCCTGGATCAGCACGCTGCGCCCGAGGCGGGAGGCCGCCTCTTCGTGGCCCATCACGACCTCGGCGTAGTAGGGCCCCGACAGGTCCGGGAAGACGATGCCGGCGGCGGCGTGCCGCTTCTCGGCGAGGGATGTGCCGAGGTGGCTCGGTCGGAAGCCCAGCTCGTCGACGACGCGCAGGATCTTGGCGCGCGTCGCGTCGGCGACCGGGGCCGAACCCCGCAGGGCCCGGGAGACGGTGGCGATCCCGACGCCGGCGGCCCGGGCGACGTCGTAGATCGTGACGGTGTGGGGTTCGGCGGCCGCTTCTGCACCCGACGTCGACGACGACGTCGACCCCGGGTCACCCTCATTGGTGGGAAGCGCTTCCATATGATCAGGGTCACACGGAGGACCCGGAATGTCCAAATCGTGGTCGCGCAAGGACCAACAGAGGTTCTGGCAACCATCAAGCCGGTGCATGCCGGACGCCCGATCCGCCCCGCGGTCGGCGCCGGTAACCTGAAGCGGTCTCCGGCAGACCACACGGCAGGGAATCGATGACCACCGCACCCGATCGCCCGTTCCTCGACACAGTCGCGCACGCGACCGCGACCCCCGAGGCGCCACAGCCCTGGGCTGATCTCGGCCTCAAGCCCGACGAGTACCAGCGCATCCGCGACATCCTCGACCGCCGGCCCACCGCAGCCGAGCTCGCGATGTACTCCGTGATGTGGTCCGAGCACTGCTCGTACAAGTCCTCCAAGATCCACCTGGCGCAGTTCGGCGAGAAGACCACCGACGCGATGCGCGAGCACCTGCTCGTCGGCATCGGCGAGAACGCGGGCGTGGTCGACATCGGCGACGGCTGGGCCGTGACGTTCAAGGTCGAGAGCCACAACCACCCAAGCTTCGTCGAGCCGTACCAGGGCGCCGCGACCGGCGTCGGCGGCATCGTGCGCGACATCATGGCGATGGGCGCGCGCCCGATCGCGGTCATGGACCAGCTGCGCTTCGGCGCGATCGACCACCCGGACACCCCGCGCGTGGTGCACGGGATCGTCTCCGGCGTCGGCGGGTACGGCAACAGCCTGGGCCTGCCCAACATCGGCGGGGAGCTCGTGTTCGACCCGTCCTACCAGGGCAACCCGCTGGTCAACGCGCTGTGCGTCGGGTCGATGCGGCACGAGGACATCCACCTCGCCAACGCGTCCGGCGTCGGCAACAAGATCGTCCTGTTCGGTGCACGCACCGGTGGCGACGGCATCGGCGGCGTCTCGGTGCTCGCGTCGGAGACCTTCGACGAGCACGGCAAGTCGGCCGCGAAGCGCCCGAGCGTCCAGGTCGGGGACCCCTTCCAGGAGAAGGTGCTCATCGAGTGCTGCCTGGAGCTGTTCGCGGCCAAGGTCGTCGAGGGGATCCAGGACCTCGGCGGTGCCGGGCTGTCGTGCGCGACGTCGGAGCTGGCCAGCGCGGGCGACGGCGGCATGCACGTCGACCTCGACCTCGTCCCGCTGCGCGATCCCTCGCTGCGCGCCGAGGAGATCCTCATGTCGGAGTCGCAGGAACGCATGATGGCGGTGGTCCGCCCCGACCTGCTGGACGCGTTCCTCGCGATCACCGAGAAGTGGGACGTCGAGACCGCGGTGCTGGGCGAGGTCACCGAGACCGGCCGCCTGGTCATCGACTTCAAGGGTGAGACCGTCGTCGACGTCCCGCCGCGCACGGTCGCGCACGACGGGCCGGTCTACCACCGCCCGTTCGCGCGTCCGGCCTGGCAGGACGCCCTCGTGGCCGACACCGTCGTGGCCGCGGGCCTCGCCCGGCCCGGCACCCCCGCCGAGCTGCGCGCCACCCTGCTCGCGCTGCTCGCCTCGCCGAACCTCGCGTCCAAGGCGTGGGTCACCGACCAGTACGACCGCTACGTGCAGGGCAACACCAAGCTCGCCCAGCCCGACGACGGCGGCGTCGTGCGCGTCGACGAGGTCACCGGCCTGGGGGTCGCGCTGTCGACCGACGCCAACGGCCGCTACACGAAGCTCGACCCGTACACCGGTGCCCAGCTCGCGCTCGCGGAGTCCTACCGCAACGTCGCCACGACGGGTGCGCGGCCGCTCGCGGTCACGGACTGCCTCAACTTCGGCTCGCCCGAGGACCCCGACGCCATGTGGCAGCTCGTCGAGGCCGTGCGCGGCCTCGCGGACGGCTGCCAGGTGCTCGGCATCCCGGTGACCGGCGGCAACGTCTCGCTCTACAACGGCACCGGGGAGGCCGGCAAGATCGACTCGTCGATCCACCCGACGCCCGTCGTCGGCGTCCTCGGCGTGCTGGACGACGTCGCGCGGGCCACGAACTCCGGGTGGACGGCACCCGGGCTGTCGGTCTACCTGCTCGGCGTCACCCGTGCCGAGCTCGACGGGTCGGCCTGGGCCGACGTCGCGCACGCGCACCTCGGCGGGGTGCCGCCGCGCGTCGACCTGGCCGCCGAGCGCACGCTCGCCGAGATTCTCATCAACGCCTCGCGGGACCACCTGATCGACGCCGCGCACGACCTCTCGGAGGGCGGCCTCGCGCAGGCGCTCGTCGAGTCCTCGCTGCGGTACGGCACGGGGGTGCGCGTGAGCGTCGACGCGCTGTGCGCCCGGGACGGCATCACGCCGTTCGAGGCCTTGTTCTCCGAGTCGACGGCGCGCGCGATCGTGGCCGTGCCGCGCTCGGAGGAGGTCCGGTTCGCCGACCTGTGCGGTGCGCGCGGCTTCCCGCTGCTCAAGCTCGGGGTCACCGCCGACGCCCCGCTGTCCGGCGCCGACCACCACGGCGACGCCCCGGCGCCCGCCGTCGAGGTCGCCGACCTGTTCACCGTGCCGCTCGCGGAGGCGCGGGCGGCCTCGGACGCGACCCTGCCGAGGTACTTCGGATGACGCGTCCGGCGCTGGACGCGTGGTCCGGCGCCCGCACCGAGAAGACGGGAGACGCCACCTGTGACCAGTGACGCTGCTTCGACGCCGGACGAGACCGGCGCTGCGGCGCCGCGGCCCGGGGTGACCTGGGTCCTGGTGCCCCAGCCCGCGGTCGAGATCGCCGTGCAGGACGTCGCCGGGGTGTGCATCGCGCAGGCCGCCGGCGCCGACCGGGTCGAGCTGTGCGTGGCGCTCGGGGAGACCGGCGGGCTCACCCCGCCGATCGGCCTGGTCGAGGCGGCCGCGGCGATCGGGATCCCCGTGCACGCACTCATCCGCACGCGCCCCGGGGGATTCACCTACGACGCCGCGGAGCTCGACGTGCTGGTCCGGGACGTGCGAGCGGTCGTGCGCACCGGGGCTGCGGGTGTGGTCGTCGGTGCGCTGACCACCTGCGGCGACGTCGACGTCGACGCCATCGCGGCGTTGGTCGCCGCCGCGGACGGGGCGACCGTGACGTTCCACCGCGCGTTCGACGTGGTGGCAAACCCCCTGGTCGCGCTCGACCAGCTCGCCGAGCTCGGGGTGACCCGGGTGCTGACCTCGGGTGGTGCAGCGCGCGCGATCGACGGCCGCGTCGGCCTCAAGGCGGCCGCCGCGCACGCCGCGGCGACGAGGGGCCGCGTGCAGATCATGGCCGGCGGACGGATCCGGACGCAGCACGTCGGCGCGCTGCTCGTCACGGGGGTCGACGCCGTGCACCTATCCGCCCGGCGCGCGGCCGTCGACCCCGGCCCGGCCGGTCCGGGCGGCGGGACGGGCAACTACGACGTCACCGACGCCGCGATGGTCCGGGCCGCGGTCAAGGCGGCTCGCGCCTGAGCCTGGCGCGCCGCCCTCGCCGCACGTCCGGGTGCCGCGCGGTAGCGGGTGGTCGGCCGGGGCCGAATATTCGATGGCGACCCGCGGCGACCCGACCTAGCGTCGGAGCATGGCTGATTCCTCAGCGTGCGTCGCGCGGGTCGTTCGGGTCGACCGAGGTGCTGTGCTCCTCCTGCCTGCTGGGGCAGACGCGGCGACCGCCGGCGATCCGTCCGGCTCTCCGGCTCCGGCGGCCGGCGGGGCGCCCCTGGCCGGCGCGGTCGCGCGTGCGGCCCCGCTGCCGCCCGACCTCGACTCGACCTCGTCCCCGTCGCCGGTCCGGGTCGCGCTCGACCGGGACGGGCTCGTCCCCGACGCCGACGGCGCGCGCCACGTCCCCACCGTGGGCGACTACGTCCTGACCGGAACGAGGGCGGACGGTGGCACCACCCTCCTGGAGCTCCTGCCGCGCCGCACCGTGCTCGTGCGGGACTCGGCCGGCGGCACGGCGCGCACTCAGGCGCTCGCGGCCAACGTCGACGTCGTCCTCGTCGCCGAGCATCTCGCCCCGGAGCCCGAGCCCGGCCGGATCGAGCGGCTGCTCATGCTCGCCTGGCGGTCGGGCGCCCGGCCCGTGGTCGTCCTGACGAAGGCGGACCTCGTGGCCGACGGCGCGCGATCTGCGGCGCAGGTGGCCGCAGTCGCGCCCGGCGTCGATGTGCATGTGGTCAGTGCGACGGCGGGGACCGGACTCGAGCCCCTGCGCGCGCTGCTGTCGCCCGGGATCACCGTGGTGATCGTCGGCACCTCCGGGGCGGGGAAGTCGACCCTCCTCAACGCCCTCGTGGGCCGCGAGCTGATGGCCACCGGTGCCCTGCGCGCGGATGGGAAGGGGCGCCACACGACCACGCACCGCGAGCTTGTCGTGCTCGACTCCGGCGCGGTGCTGATCGACACCCCGGGGCTGCGTGCGGTCGGGGTCGTCGGTGGCGAGGACGCCGTCGGGGCCGCGTTCGCGGACATCACGGCACTCGCCGAGCGCTGCCGGTTCAACGACTGCGCGCACGACCGAGAGCCGGGGTGTGCGGTGCAGGCCGCGCTCGAGTCCGGCGAGCTCTCCGCGCGCCGGTTCGACAGCTGGCGGCGGGTCGCCCGCGAGGCGGCGTGGCAGGCACGACGAGCGGACCATCGGCTGGCTGCGGCGGAGACCGCGCTCTGGAAGCAGCGGGCCGCGTCGCACCGTCGCCAGATGCGTGCCCGGTGAGCCCCGAGCTCGAGCCCCGATCCCCGACCCCCCGACCCGCGAACTCCGAGCCCTGACCCCCGATCCCCGAGCCCTGACCTCCGAGCTCCGAGCCCAACCCGAGCTCCGACCCCAGACCCGACTTCGACCCCAGACCCGAGCTCCGAGCCCCAACCCCTTGCCCCCCGATCCCCGAGCCCAGACCCCGAGCCCAGACCCCGAGCCCCGTCGCCCGAGCCCAGACCCCCGAGCTCCGAGCCCAACCCGAGCTCCGACCCCAGACCCGACTTCGACCCCAGACCCGAGCTCCGAGCCCCCACCCCTTGCCCCCCGCCCCCCCCCGGAGCCGTGAGGCCTCGTGAGCGCCGGGTGCGCTTGAGCCGGGCCCGTGCCCGCTGCGCGTGTGCGCACGCCTAGCCTTGACGTCATGCCCCCGCGCCGCCGTACCGATCCCGTCGACGGTCGAGCTGCGCTCGCAGCCTGGCGGGCTGATCCCGCGGCCGCACCGCGCACCGTGATCCGGACCGCCGTGCGGTTCACGCTCGAGGAGCTGGCGGAGGTCGCGCCGGGGCACTCCGTCGAGGTACGGGTCCCGCCCGACGGCGCTGTCCAGGCCCTCGGGGGTCCTCGGCACACCCGTGGTACTCCGCCGAACGTCGTCGAGACGGACCCCGCTACGTGGCTCGCCCTGGCCTGCGGCCTGCTGAGCTGGGCGGACGCCGTCGGGCAGGGGCGAGTCTCGGCCTCCGGCGAGCGGGCCGACCTGGCCGCGAACCTCCCCCTCCAGGCGGCCCGTACCCGCGACCGCTGACCTGTCCGGCCGCCACCGATCGCGCGCTTCGTGCGTGCGCGCGGTGCCCACAGCCGCGCGTGTGACGGGCGGTGCGGGTGGGGTGCACGTGACGTCCCATCCTGCACAGCCGCCCCTCCAGCACCAGCTGCGGCTGCTGACACCGGCGGACGGCGCGGACGGACCGCGTCGCGTAGCGTCTGCCAGCGTGAGCAGCCAGCAGCCAACCCCCATGCCCGACGACGATCTCCCGCGCGTCGTGGAGACCGCCGTCGTTCGCCACGCGCCCCGGTTCGGCGCGTTCATCCGAGCCGGCGTGCTGATCGGGGCGATCGTCGGGGTGCTGGCGGCGGCGCTCACGCCCGCGAGCGAGGGCTCACCGCGAGCCGCCGTGATCGCGCTGACGGCCCTCGGGCTCGCCGTGGTCGGCGCGCTGATCGGGGGCGGGCTCGCGGTGGTCGTGGACCGGCGCAGCCAGCGCCGCACCGACCGCCGCACCGACCGCCGCGTCGAGCCCCGTCCCGACGGCGAGCCCCGTCCCGGCGGCGATCCCCGCCCGTGACGGTCCCCTGACCCGCCACCGTGGGCGGGTTCCGGACCGACCAGCGGCCTGTGCAACCATTGACCCGTGGCCCCCCGCGGAGACGGACTTCTTTCACACGACCTCCTACCCGGCGAGAAGGGCCCGCAGGATGCCTGCGGGGTCTTCGGCGTCTGGGCGCCCGGCGAGGAGGTGGCCAAGCTCGCCTACTTCGGCCTGTACGCGCTGCAGCATCGCGGGCAGGAGTCTGCCGGCATCGCCACGTCCAACGGCGAGCAGCTGCTCGTCTACAAGGACATGGGGCTGGTGTCGCAGGTCTTCGACGAGACCGCGCTCAACGCGCTGACCGGATACCTCGCCATTGGGCACACGCGGTACTCCACCACCGGTGCCAGCACCTGGGAGAACGCCCAGCCGACGCTCGGCGCCACGGCGGGCGGCACGATCGCCCTCGCGCACAACGGCAACCTCACCAACACCGGCGAGCTCGTCGATCTCGTCGCGGAGCGCTACGGCGCGCAGCGTCGCGGTGAGCTGGCCCGCGGCAACACGACCGACACGGCCCTGGTGACCGCTCTGCTCGCGGGCGACCCGGACCACACCCTCGAGATGACGGCGCGCGAGGTCCTGCCTCGCCTGCGCGGCGCGTTCTCCCTGGTGTTCATGGACGAGCGCACGCTGTACGCCGCTCGCGACCCGCAGGGCGTGCGGCCGCTCGTGCTCGGCCGCCTCGAGCGCGGCTGGGTGGTCGCGAGCGAGACCTCCGCGCTCGACATCGTCGGGGCGTCGTTCGTGCGCGAGGTCGAACCGGGCGAGCTGATCTGCATCGACGCCGACGGACTGCGCTCGGAGCGGTTCGCCCCGGTGGACCGGGCCGGCTGCGTGTTCGAGTACGTCTACCTGGCTCGGCCGGACACCTCGATCGCCGGCCGGTCGGTGCACTCCTCCCGCGTGGAGATGGGGCGCCAGCTGGCGCGGGAGTTCCCGGTCGAGGCGGACATCGTCATCCCGGTCCCGGAGTCCGGCACCCCGGCCGCGGTCGGGTACGCCGCGGAGTCCGGCATCCGGTTCGCGCAGGGGCTGACCAAGAACGCCTACGTGGGTCGCACCTTCATCCAGCCCTCCCAGACGCTCCGGCAGCTTGGCATCCGGCTCAAGCTCAACCCGCTGCGCGAGGTGATCCGCGGCCAGCGGATCGTCGTGGTCGACGACTCCATCGTGCGGGGCAACACCCAGCGCGCCCTGATCCGGATGCTCCGCGAGGCGGGCGCCGCCGAGGTGCACGTGCGCATCTCCTCCCCGCCGGTGAAGTGGCCGTGCTTCTACGGCATCGACTTCGCCTCCCGCGCCGAACTCATCGCGACGGGCCTCAGCCCCGCCGAGGTCGGCGCATCCCTCGGCGCGGACTCGCTCGGCTACATCTCGCTCGAAGGCATGGTGGCCGCGACCGAGCAGCCGGTCGCGCAGCTGTGCACCGCCTGCTTCACCGGCACCTACCCGATCGAGCTGCCGCCGTCAGCGCGACTCGGCAAGCATCTGATCGAGCAGAACGAGCTGCCCCTGGGCGCACCCGAAGACGGCTTGCACACGCTCGTCGCCACGACCGGTGGCGCGTCCGCGCTCGAGCAGCCGTGAGCGCCGCGATGCCCGACGCCGTCACCCCGCTCGCTTCTGAAGGCCTCACCTACGCCGCCGCAGGCGTGGACACCGCCGCAGGCGACCGCGCCGTCGAGCTGATGAAGGCCGCGGTGGCGCGCACGCACGGTCCGCAGGTGCTCGGCGGAGCCGGTGGCTTCGCGGGGCTCTTCGACGCGAGTGCGCTCAAGTCGTACGACCGGCCGCTGCTGGCGTCGTCCACGGACGGCGTCGGCACCAAGGTCGCGATCGCGCAGGCGCTCGACATCCACGACACGATCGGCTTCGACCTCGTCGGCATGGTCGTCGACGACGTCGTGGTGTGCGGTGCGAAGCCGCTCGTCATGACCGACTACATCGCGTGCGGCCGGGTGGTCCCGGAGCGGATCGCCGACATCGTGCGGGGGATCGCGGCGGCCTGCGAGGTCGCGGGGGTCGCCCTCGTCGGTGGCGAGACCGCGGAGCACCCCGGCCTGCTGGGCCCGGACGAGTACGACGTCGCCGGTGCAGCGGTCGGCGTCGTCGAGGCGGCGGACCTGCTCGGCCCGGCCAAGGTGCACGACGGCGACGTCGTGCTCGCCATCGCCTCGTCCGGGCTGCACTCCAACGGCTTCTCGCTCGTGCGCAAGGTCATCGAGGTCGCCGGCTGGAAGCTCGACCGGGACGTCCCCGAGTTCGGGCGGACGCTCGGCGAGGAGCTCCTGGTGCCGACCCGCGTGTACTCCGCGGACCTGCTCTCGCTCGCGCAGGACGCATCCGCGCAGGTCCACGCCTACAGCCACATCACCGGCGGCGGTCTGGCGGCGAACCTCGCGCGCGTGCTCCCGGTGGGCCTGGCCGCAACGGTGGACCGCTCGACCTGGACCGTGCCGGCGATCTTCGACGTCGTGCGAGGTCTGGGCGGCGTCCCGTGGAGCGACCTCGAGGCAACCCTGAACCTGGGCGTGGGCATGGTCGCCGTGGTCGGGCCCGACGGCGTCGATGCGGCGCTGCGGCACCTGGCGGCGTGCGGGCTGCCCGCCTGGGTGCTGGGGACCATCGGGGCCGACGACGGCGCCGCGGGGCAGGACATCGTGCGTGGCACCAAGGGGGTGCACGGCGGTGCCGTGCGGATGACCGGCGCCTACCGGACCACGTGAGAACGACCCGGCCGCTGTGGCCGGGTCGTCAAGGGCCGTGCACCCGGGTCGCGCGAGGCGACCCGGGAAGGCATCACCGGTCGTCCGTGGCCCATCGGGTGTACGTGTCCGGGTCGACCTCGTCGTTCGAGTCTGCCGGAGGCCTCCGGATACCCGTCGCTAGATCCGTTTGGCCTGGCGACGTGAGCTCCTGCTCGAGAGCTCGGTAGTTGGTGTCGGGACTGTAGTACTTCAGGTCCCGGGCAACCTTCGTCTGCTTTGCCTTCTGACGGCCGCGCCCCATGGCACCGACCCCCTTAACGTAGAAGCGGGGCTGGCTCGTGCGTACACGCGCGGCCCCGGGGTGCTGGATAAATGTCTGTTCCTGGTGAACTTTACATGGTCCTCAGGCATTCCGACCACTCTCCGGACGCGCAGGTCCCGCCGGGCCCGCAGGGGCGCCCGCGTCGGCTGGTCGACGGTGTCGCAGACCACCACGAGGGCTGCGCGGACACCCAGGAGCAGGGCCGGGATCAGCCGACGGGCGCGCCCGGCAACTGATGAGTGGTACCTCGAGTTCGAGGTATCTCGCATGGTGGACAACTTTCAGCCGCCAGCGAACGGCGTTCGGGTGAAGAGAGTTTTGCTCTGTTTGGTGGTCGAACCCCGAACTTCACCCCTTCGCCCCAGTAAGGTACGTTTTATCGGCCCTGTCCAGCAGGCGGACGGATGCCGGGTCTCGGGTCTAGGACCAAAGCCCTCCCGCCTGAGATCGGTTGATTTGGTACACCTGTAGGTATCACTTTTCCTCCGGGCGAAGATCCCGGATCTGCCGGGGCGCCGGTTGACTGCAAGTTTTCTACCCGATCGATTCCGCTCCGCCCATCTGGAGGAACACCATGCCGACCCCTGCCGCCGACTCCGAGTCTCTGCTCACCCCCTCGGAAGTTGCGACCCTCTTCCGCGTCGACCCCAAGACGGTCACGCGCTGGGCCAAGGCCGGCAAGCTCTCCTCGATCCGTACGCTGGGCGGCCACCGCCGCTACCACGAGGTCGAGGTCCGCAACCTTCTCAACGGCATCCCGCAGCAGCGCCCGACCGAGGCCTGACCTGCGGCCGACCGATCCTGCTCAGACTGACCTGCCTGATCTCCCCGATGCACCCGGACGTGTTCGCGTCCGCTGCACCGACGCCAGACATCGAGGTCTGAGAAGGATCGGTCGGACGCCCGCCGTGTCCGAAAGCCGCTAGCCGGAGCACCCGGCCGGCCGCAGACTTGGTGCGTGAACGCGCACCCCCTCCCGGTCGGCTGGCCCGACCCGCACGCCGCCTATCGCGCGATCAGCGGGCGCGACCCGAGGTTCGACGGACGCCTCTTCGTCGGGGTGCTGTCCACGGGGATCTACTGCCGGCCGTCCTGCCCGGCCCGGACACCGCTGCCGGAGAACTGTCGGTTCTACCCCGCGGCCGCCGCGGCCGTGGCCGCCGGCTTCCGCGCCTGCCGCCGCTGCCGGCCCGACTCGTTGCCGGGGTCACGCGACTGGGACAGCCGCGGCGACCTCGCGGCGCGTGCGCTGCGGGCGATCGGCGACGGCGCCGTCGACACCGACGGCGTCGAGGGCCTGGCGACCCGGCTGCACGTGAGCCCGCGGCACCTGCACCGGGTCCTCGTCGCGGAGATCGGCGCCTCTCCCCTCCAGCTCGCACGCACGCGGCGCGCACAGCTCGCCCGGATGCTGCTCGATCAGACGGAGCTGTCGATGGTCGACGTCGCGTTCGCGGCGGGTTTTGCAAGCCTGCGGCAGTTCAACGACGTCATGCGGACGGAGTTCGGGGCGCCGCCGTCGACCTTGCGTCGCGATCCGGCGACCGCCCGCGGGACAGGACGCAGCGCCCGGGGCACGGCGGACCGCACGGCCGTTGCCGGCGCCGTGCTCACGCTGCGCCTGCGTCATCTCGAGCCGTACGACGCGGCGAGCTGGTTCGCGCACACCGCCGGGCGGGCGATCGCCGGGCTGGAGCGGGTGGAGGGCACGACGGCGATCACGAAGCTGCTCGGCGCTCCGGGTGGCCCGGCCCTGGTCACGGTCTCGTTCGAGGGCCCGGGCAAGATCCTGGCGCGGCTCCAGCTGGCGGACCTGACGGACCTCGCGGGGGTCGTGACCCGCCTGCGTCGCTGGCTCGACCTCGACTGCGACCCCCGGCTGGTCGACGACGCGCTCGGTGCCGATCCCGTTCTCGCGCCGCTGGTCGCAGCGCGGCCCGGCCTGCGCATCCCGGGGACGACCGACCCGTTCGAGCTGGCGGTGCGAGCCGTGCTGGGCCAGCAGGTGTCCGTCGCGGGCGCCCGCACGCTCGCCGCGCGGCTGGTCGCGCTGCACGGCGCCAGCTGGCTCGACCCGCACGGAGCCGACCGCGCCGGGCTGTCCCTGTTCCCGACCGCCGCGGTGCTCGCCTCGGCCGGTCCCGACCGGCTGCGGGAGATCGGTCTGACCGGTGCGCGGGCCGTGACCCTGGCCCGGCTCGCGGAGGCCGTCGCCGAGGGGCTGCCGCTGACGCCGGACGCCGACCGCGGGGCCGTCCGGGCGGGGCTCCTGGCCCTGCCCGGCATCGGACCGTGGACCGCCGACTACATCGCGCTGCGGGCGCTGGGGGACCCCGACGTCTTCCCCGCCGGGGACCTGGTGCTGCGCAAGGCCCTCGCCGAGCTGCCGGGCGGGGCCGGGCGACCGGTCGACATCGGGGCGGCGACGGCCAGCGCGGCGCCCTGGCGTCCGTGGCGCGGGTATGCGGCCCAGCATCTCTGGTCCGCCTGGTCCGCCTGGTCCGTCCGCACCAGACCGAGCGGATAGGTCGGCGCTGCGTCCGAAACCCGCGAGCGGGGGCGGCTGGCGGCGGGGGAGGATGTCCCTGAGCGGCCGCCGCACCGCCGTCCCCCTCAACCGGAGCTCCCGATGAACACCACGCCGTTGACCGCCACTGCCGTGCCGACCCCGGCCGGACCCCTCGCCTTCGTCGTCTCCCCCGAGGACGCCGTCGTGCGCGGCGCGGGCTTCGAGTCCGTCGACCGCACGGTCGACCGGCTCCCGGCCGAGCTGCGCGCGCGGGGGGTGCGCACGCTGAGTCTCGCGCAGGCGACCGCCGACCCGGCGATGGCCGACGTCGTCGAGGCCGTGCAGCGCTACGTCGCGGGCGACGTGCACGCTCTGGACACGATCGCCGCCGAGCAGCCGGGCGGGCCGTTCTTCCAGGCGGTCTGGACCGCGATGCGGGCGATCCCGGCCGGGCAGACGGCGTCGTACGCCGAGCTCGCCGCGTCGGCCGGACGGCCCGCGGCCGTGCGTGCGGCGGGCAGTGCGTGCGCGCGCAACCGGCTCGCGCCGTTCGTCCCGTGCCATCGGGTGCTGCGCACCGGCGGGGGCCTCGGCGGGTACCTGTACGGGCTCGGGACCAAGCGGGCGCTGCTGGCCCACGAGGGCGCCGTCGTCGGCCACGAGAGCCCTGCCGCGGCACCTGCGCCGACCCCGGCGCCCGTCGTGTCGGCCACGCCCGCCGCCGTGACCACGCCCGCCGTGAGCACGCCCGTCCTGTCCGCTGCGCCCGTCGCGAGCGGCTCTCGGTGACGGGCAGTCCCCGGGGCTGGCTCGGCCCCTATCTCGTCCTGGCGCTGCTGTGGGGCTGCAGCTTCCTGTTCATCGCGATCGCGCTGCGGTCGTTCGCGCCGACCCAGGTGGCGTTCGGGCGGATCGTGATCGGGTTCGCGCTGCTCGTGGTGATCCTGGTGGCGCGGCGGGAGCGCGCGTCGATCCCGCGCGCCCGGCTCGGTGACCTCGTGATCGTGGGCGCGGTGATGACCGCGGGGCCGTTCGTGCTCTTCGCCCTGGCCGAGCAGCGGGTCAGCTCCGTGCTCGCCGGGCTCGTGAACGCGACGACGCCGCTGTTCACCGCCATGTTCGTGGCGATCCTCGTGCCGCACGAGCGGCCCGACCGGGTCCAGCTCGTCGGCATCGCCGCGGGCTTCGCGGGGATCGCGGTGCTCCTCGGGGTCTGGAACCCGGGGGCGATCGACCTGCTCGGCGGTCTCATGCTCGTCGGCGCGACGCTCTGCTACGGCTTCGGCAACGCGTGGAGCCGACGTCGGCTGACCGGGGTCGGGCTGTCGCCGGTCACGTTGCCCGCCGTGCAGCTCGCGGTCGGCACCGTGCTGCTCGCGCCGTTCGCGCTCACCTCACCTCTGGTGGCCCCGGTCGCCGCCGGACCGGCGCTCGCGCTCGCCGCGCTCGGGCTGGGGGGCACCGGGCTCGCGTTCCTTCTGTACTGGCGCGTGATGGAACTCGCGGGCGCCACCGTGACCGCGAGCGTCACGTACGTCATCCCGCTGGTCTCGACGACTCTCGGTGTCCTGGTGCTGCACGAGGACCTGCACTGGTACGAGCCGGTCGGCGGCGTCGTCGTGCTCGCCGGCGTCGCCCTCACGCAGTGGGGCGCTGCCCGACGGCGACCGCGGCTCGCGCGGCCGGTGACTGCCGCCGCCGCGGACGTCGCCGGCTGATCAGAGCCGGTTCTGATCAGAGCAAGCTCTGATCAGCGGCGGCGGGCGATCGCGGAGACGACCGCGACGAACCCGGCCACGCCGAGGGCGCCGATCCCGAGGAGCTTGCGGGCGTGGTCCCGGGCCGCGGTCGACGTGCTCGGGTCGGTGCCGGCGTCGTGCAGCACCTGCTTCGCGCGCGTGACGGTCTCGGTCGCCCGGACCCGGGGATCGAGCCGCTCGGTCAGCTCGTCGATGGTCGCGGCGAGGTCGGCCCGGTTCTGCTCGAGCCGCGCCTCGATCTGGTCCGGCGTGGAACGGGGAACGGGGCTCGCGGTGGAGTCGGGCGTGGGGCTCGTCGTCATGAGCGCAGTCCTTTCTTGATCGCATCGACGTCCTGCTTGACGTTCTCGGCCGTGCGCCCCGGCGTGGCGGAGGCGCTGTCGAGCGACCGCTTGCCGACCAGCGCGAGGAGCCCCGCGACCAGGAGCAGCACGATCGCGACGATCAGGGCCGCCAGCCAGGCCGGTACCGCGAGGGCGAGCGCGAGGATCGCCGTCGTGATGAGCACGGCCAGGGCGAAGAACCCGAGCACGGCGGCCCCGACGAACAGACCGATCCCGATCCCGCTCGCCTTGGCCTTCTGGGCGAGCTCGGCCTTCGCGAGCTCGATCTCCGCGCGCACCAGGTCGGACGTCTGCGCCGACAGCCGGCTGAACAGCTCGCCCACGGTCGGGCGGCTACCGGAGCTTGGCGTCGTCCACTGCGTGTCGTCCACGAAAGACCACTTCCTCTACTGATCGCGAGATCTCTGCGACCCCAGTCTGTCGGCACACGGCAGCTCGTGCGGCGTGTTCGGTGGGGGTGTCGCGCACCTGACGACGAGATCAGCCCCGCCCGGGGTTCCGGACGGGGCTGCAAGTGGTGGCCACGGGCGGGGTCGAACCGCCGACCTTCCGATTTTCAGTCGGACGCTCTACCAACTGAGCTACATGGCCAAACCGACTGCGCCCGGCCTTGTGGGCCGGGCGCAAATCTAGCGACCCCGACGGGACTCGAACCCGCGACCTCCGCCGTGACAGGGCGGCGCGCTAACCAACTGCGCTACGGGGCCTTGCGTGAACAAGGTACCTGTAAAAATCGAACTGCTGATCAAAAACGAACTGCTGACGTGCACGTACCCCCAACGGGATTCGAACCCGTGCTACCGCCGTGAAAGGGCGGGGTCCTAGGCCGCTAGACGATGGGGGCTAGAACAACGCCCTGACGTCTACAGGCGTCGTAAGACCTCGCAAATCATAGGTCAGATTCCCGAGAGATCCAAAGCGGGGTCCGGCAGGGCAGGATGGGCACGTGGTGACGATGACGCGCGGTGACTTCGAGGACGCGGTCCGCGACGCGCTGGACGAGATCCCGGACGAGCTGGCGGCGCAGATGGACAACGTCGTCGTGCTCGTGGAGGACGACCCCCCGGCCGACGACCCGGACCTGCTCGGCGTCTACGACGGCGTGCCGCTGACCGAGCGGGACGACTCCTGGGCGATGGGTGCGCTGCCCGACCGGATCACGATCTTCCGCCGACCGACGCTCGCGATGTGCGAGACCCGCGCGGAGGTGGTCGAGGAGGTGCTGGTCACGGTCGTCCACGAGATCGCCCATCACTTCGGCATCGACGACGAACGCCTGCACGCCCTCGGCTGGGGCTAGCCGGCTAGCCGAACCCGAAGGTGGGTAGTTTTGCCGGATGACTGATGGCGGAGTTCGGTTCGGGATCGTGCTGCTGCCCCAGGAGCGGTGGTCCGGCGCGCGAGAGAAGTGGCTGCGCGCCGAGGAGTACGGGTTCGACCACGCCTGGACCTACGACCACCTCGCGTGGCGCACGCTCGCGGACGAGCCCTGGTTCGCCACGGTGCCGCTGCTCGCCGCCGCCGCCGCGGTCACGACGCGGATCAAGCTCGGCACCTGGGTCGCGAGCCCCAACTTCCGCCACCCGGTGCCGTTCGCGAAGGACGTGATGGGGCTCGACGACATCAGCGACGGTCGGCTGCTGCTCGGGATCGGGGCCGGGGGAACCGGCGTCGACGCGGAGGTCATGGGCCCGGCGCCGACGGCGCGCGTGCGCACGCAGCGGTTCGCGGAGTTCACCGCGCTGCTCGACCGGCTCCTGACGGATCCGGTCACCGAGCACGTCGGCGAGTTCTACGAGGCGCACGGGGCGCGGATGTACCCGGGCTGCGTGCAGAGCCCGCGCGTGCC
The DNA here is from genome assembly GCF_004168625.1 of Pengzhenrongella frigida. Classification (GTDB taxonomy): domain Bacteria; phylum Actinomycetota; class Actinomycetes; order Actinomycetales; family Cellulomonadaceae; genus Pengzhenrongella; species Pengzhenrongella frigida. Next base: position 42,281 of record NZ_SDWW01000016.1, on the reverse strand, counting down.
GTTCGTGGTGGCCGCGAACGGGCCGCGAGCGATGGCGCTCGCCGCCCGGTACGGCGAGGGGTGGACGACGTTCGGGCCGACCCTCGCCGGCGAGGACCTCGAGGAGCTCAGCCCCGGTCAGGCGCAGGAGCGCTGGTGGGCCGGGCTGGCGCGGATGGTCGAGCAGTTCGAGGAGGCCGCGCGTGACGAGGGTCGCGACCCGCGCACGATCGACCGCTACCTCAACCTCGACGGGGCGCCGGTGTACTCCCTGGACTCCTATCCGACGCTGGCGGAAGGGGCCGAGCGAGCGGCCGCGCTCGGCTTCACGGACGTCGTCGTGCACTGGCCGCGGGCCGACGGGATCTACGCGGGCTCCGAGGCGGTCCTGGACGAGGTGGCCGCCCGCCTGCCCGAGCTGCGCGCGCTGCGTCCGCACCTGGCGGAGGTGGCGGTGTCCGAGGTGGCGCAGGCCTGAGCCTGCGCCACCTCGGTCACGGTGCCTGGCCGAAGGTCAGGCCGGGGTCGGCGAGGTGGCCTGGCGGGCTTCCCAGGCGCTGGCGACCATGTCGCGCAGGGTGTGCCGCATGCGCCAGTCGAGGTCGCGGGCGGCGAGCGCGCCGGAGGCCACGATGCGAGCCGGGTCGCCCGGGCGGCGCGCGGCGATCTCCGGGGTGAACTCGATCCCGGTCACCTCGGCCATCGCCGTCATGATCTCCCGGACCGAGACGCCGTCGCCGCTGCCGAGGTTGTAGACGGGCTCGCGCGGCCGGCCCGCGGCGAGCGCCTGGGCGGCCGCGACGTGGGAGAGCGCGAGGTCGGCGACGTGGACGTAGTCGCGCACGCACGTGCCGTCGGGAGTCTCGTAGTCGACGCCGTTGATCCGCGGCGTGCGGCCCGCGACGAGCGCGTCGAGCACCAGCGGGAAGAGGTTGTGCGGGCTCGTGTCCGGGAGCTCGGGCGTGCCCGAGCCGACCACGTTGAAGTACCGCAGCGACGTGTGACGCAGGCCGACGGCCACCTCCTGATCGCGCAGCAGCCACTCGCCGATGAGCTTGCTCTCGCCGTAGGGCGACTGCGGATCGGTCTGGGTCGTCTCCGTCACCAGGTCGGTGTGGGGCGTGCCGTAGGTCGCCGCGCTGGACGAGAAGACGATCGCGTCGACGCCCTCGGCCGCCATCGCCTCGAGCACCGACACCGTGCCGGTGACGTTCTGCTGATAGGTGTGCAGCGGGCGCTGGACGCTCACGCCGGCGTACTTGAAGCCGGCCACGTGCACCACGCCCGTCACCTGGTGCTCGGCGATGGTCTGGCGGACCAGTGCGGTGTCGAGGATCGAGCCCGTGACGAGGGGCACGTCGCGCGGCACGAAGCCCGCGAAACCGCTCGAAAGATCGTCCAGGACGACGGTCTGCAGACCGACCTCCGCGAACGCGCGCACCACGTGCGCTCCGATGTAACCCGCTCCGCCCGTCACCAGCCATGTCATGGTGCAGAGCCTACCGATGCGGGGACCGGCCCCCGGTATCCGGCGAATACTCAGTATGCTGAGCATCCGCTGACCGACGGGGGACGACTATGGCCGACGTGGGACGTTCGGGGAGTTCGGGCAGTGCCCGGGCCGGCGTCGTCGAGCGCGCGGACACCAGCGCCGACACCAGCGCGGGCGCGCGTGCCGGTCGGCTCGATGGCCTGACGCCGGCCGGATCGGTTCGCGACCGGCTCGCGACCGAGGTCGAGCTCGGCGTGCAGGCGTCGGTGCGCGCCCTGAACGATCACCTGCGGGCCGGCAGGGCGGCCGCCGAGGCGATGGCCCCTGCCTACGGCGCGCTGTGGGCGACGCTGGCGGACCAGGTCGGCGGCGGCAAGCTGCTGCGCCCGCGCCTCATGCTGGCGGCCTACCTCGGACTGGGCGGGACCGACATCGACGGCGTCGCACCCATCGCCGCCGCGCAGGAGCTGCTGCACACGGCGATGGTGGTGCACGACGACGTGCTGGACCACGACGAGATGCGCCGCGGCCGCCCCAACCTGGCGGGCGCTCGACGTGCGGAGCTCGCGGCGGTCGGCGTGGTCGGCAAGGCGGCCGAGGACCAGGTCCTGGCCGCGGCGCTGCTCGGCGGAGACCTCGCGCTCACGGGCGCCTTCGACCTCGTGGCGCGCGCCCCGATCGCCCCCGAGCTGCGGCTGGGCGCCGTCGGGCTGCTCGTGCGCAGCGTGACGACGACGGTCGGCGGCGAGCTGCTGGACATCGCGGCCGAGCTGACCGGCCCCACGCGGGTGGACGCCATCCTCATCGCCGAGCTCAAGACCGCCGCGTACACGTGCAGCGGTCCGCTGGTGATCGGTGGTCTGCTGGCCGGGGCCGACGACGCGACGCGCGCGCAGCTCGAACGGCTCGGGACCGCGCTCGGCGTGGCCTTCCAGCTGGTCGACGACGAGCTCGGTGTCTTCGGCGACCCGGAGCAGACCGGCAAGTCGGTGCTCTCCGACATCCGTGAGGGCAAACGCACCGAGCTGCTGCGGCTGTCGTACCTGCTGGCCGACGCCGCCGGTCGCGCGGTGCTCGACCGGCACGTCGGCGACCCGGACCTGGACGAGGACGACGCCGCGCGCGTGCGGGCGGTGATGGCCGACAGCGGGGCGCTCGACCGCACGCGCGGGATCGCCGCAGGAGCGGCGCGCACCGCTCGTCAGACGGCCCGGCTGCACCTGCCCGCCCCGCTCGCGGACTACCTGTGCGCCCTGGTCGACGAGCTCGCCGGCCGGGACGCCTGATGGGCGCCGACACGGGCCAGGCGCTCTACGACGAGACCGCCGCCCGCGCGAGCAGCGTGGTGCTGTCCCGGTACTCGACCTCGTTCGGCCTGGGCACCAAGCTGCTCGGCGCGCGTGCCCGGCACGGGATCGAGGCCGTGTACGCGCTCGTCCGGATCGCGGACGAGATCGTCGACACGCGTCGCGGCACGGACGCCGGACCGCTGCTGGACGAGTTCGAGGCGCAGACCGCGCGCGCCCTGGAGTCGGGGTACTCGACCAACCTGGTGATCCACGCGTTCGCCCGGACCGCGCACCAGGTGGGCATCGGCCACGCGGAGATCGACCCGTTCTTCGCCTCGATGCGGATGGATCTCACCGTGCTCGTGCACGACCGGGCGAGCTACGAGCGGTACGTCTACGGCTCGGCGGAGGTGATCGGGCTGATGTGCCTCGCGGTGTTCCTCGACGCGGCCCGCGGCCCGGGCGACCGGGTTGCGGAACGCGGCCCGCTCGACGCTGTTGCGGCGCCCGACGCGGGTCTGCGTGCGGGCGCCCAGGCGCTCGGTGCCGCGTTCCAGAAGATCAACTTCCTGCGCGACCTCGGGGCCGACTACGGCGAGCTGGGCCGCAGCTACTTCCCCGGCGTGACGCCGGACACGCTCGACCAGGCGGCCCTCGACGAGATCCTGGCCGAGATCGCCGCGGACATCGCGACCGCACGTGCCTCGCTGCCGGGGCTGCCTCGCCGTGCCCGGTGGGCCGTCGCCTCGACCCTCGGGCTGTACGACCGGCTCACGACCGAGCTCGCTGCGACCCCGCCCGCCGAGCTGCTCGCGCGGCGCGTGCGGGTGCCCGGACCCACCAAACTTGCCATCGTCGCCCGGTCGATCGGGCACGAGATCGCCATCGAGGCGCGAACAACGAGGGGTGTGCGATGACCGACCACCTGACCAGCACGGCGACGGCTGCCGCGCCGAGCGCGCCGGCGCGCACCGCTTCGGGTGGCGACGGTCGGCGCGTCGTCGTGATCGGGGGCGGCATCGGCGGTCTGGCCACCGCGGCGCTGCTCGCGCGCGGCGGGGCCGAGGTCACGCTGCTCGAACGGCACGACCGGCTCGGCGGCCGGTTCGGGACCCTGCAGATCGACGGCTTCCGGTTCGACACCGGCCCGTCCTGGTACTTCATGCCCGAGGTGTTCGCGCACTTCTTCGCGCTGTTCGGCGAGGACATCGACGACCACCTCGACCTCGAGCGGCTCGACCCGGCCTACCGCGTGTTCTTCGAGTCGGCACCGGGCCAGGTCGCCGAGACCCTCGACGTCGGGATCGACGCGGAAGCCAACTGGGCCCGCTTCGACGCGCTCGAGCCGGGTGCCGGGGAGCGGATGCGCGCGTACGCCGCGAACTCGACCGAGGCCTACCGCATGGCCGTCGACCACTTCCTGTACACGACCTTCGCGCGCCCGGACAAGGTGCTCGGCGCCGACATCGTGGCGCGCACCCCGACGCTGCTGCGGCTGCTGTCCGAGACGCTGGCCGACCGGGTCGCGCGCACCGTCCAGGACCCGCGCCTGCGGCAGGTGCTCAGCTACCACGCCGTGTTCCTCGGGTCCTCGCCGTACCGCGTGCCCGGCCTGTACACGCTCATGAGCCACCTCGACCTGGTCGACGGCGTGCGGTTTCCCCGCGGTGGGATGTACACGATCATCCAGGCGATCGAGCGCCTCGCGGTGGCGGCCGGCGTCCAGATCCGGACGGGGTGCGACGTCACGTCGATCGAGGTCGAGCCGGCCGGGCGGACCGCGCGCGCCCCGCGCCGGACCGGCGTCGCTCGCGGGGTGCGCCTCGCCGACGGCGAGCTGGTCCCGGCCGACATCGTGGTCTCGGGCGCGGACCTGCACCACACCGAGACCGTCCTGCTGGCCCCCGAGCACTGCCACCTTCCGGAGCAGTCCTGGCGGCGGCGCGGGCCGGGGATCTCCTCGCTCCTGATCATGCTCGGGGTGCGCGGCGAGCTGCCCGAGCTCCCCCACCACTCGCTGTTCTTCACCCGCGACTGGCCGGGCAACTTCGAGGCCCTGCTCGGCCACGGCACGACGAGCCCCGTCGAGGATCTGCGGGTGCCGCAGGAGGGGTCCATCTACGTCTCGCGCACCTCGGCCACCGACTCGGACGCCGCCCCGCCCGGGCACGAGAACCTGTTCATCCTGGTCCCGTTCCCGGCCGACCCGACGCTGGGCGCAGGTCCGGCAGGGCGCGCTGCGCTCGAGGCCCACGCGGACCGGTTCATCGACCAGGTGGGCACCTGGTCGGGCGTGCCCGACCTGCGCGACCGCGTGGTCACCCGGCGCGTGTACGGCCCGTCCGACTTCGTCGCCGACTTCTCCGCGTGGCGCGGCACGGCCCTCGGGATGGAGCACACCCTGCTCCAGAGCGCGCTGTTCCGCCCGCCGAACGTCTCACCCCGGGTCCCGAACCTGCTGTACGTGGGCGGCGGCACGATCCCGGGCGTGGGTCTGCCGATGTGCCTGATCAGCGCCGAGCTCGTGGCCAAGCGGCTGCTCGGTGAGACGTCGTCGCGCGCGCTGCCGACCCCGCTGCGGCCCGGCTTCCTCGACTCCTCACGTGCGCCGGACGCCTGGCCCGCCGCCGCGCGGGGTCTCGCGCCGTGATCGGACTCGCGTACCTCGGTGCCCTGCTGGTGTCGCTCGGGGGCCTGGCCGTGCTCGACCGGCGCTTCCGGCTCGCGTTCTGGGCCGACTGGCGCCGGACCGCGCTGTGCCTCGGCGTCGGGGTGGTGGTGTTCCTGGCGTGGGACGTCGCCGGGCTCGCCCTGGGCATCTTCGCCCGCGGTGAGAACCCGTACATGACGGGCCTGCTGCTCGCGCCGGAGCTTCCGATCGAGGAGGCGTTCTTCCTCGCGCTGCTCTGCTACAACTCGCTGCTCGTCTGGCTCGCGCTGGACCGGCGGGCCTCCCGCAAGGCTGCCGGGGGTGGCCCGCGATGACGAACGCCGTGCTCAACGGGCTCGTGCTGGTGCTGCTCGTCGTCGTGCTCGCACCGCGGCTGCGTGGGCTGCGCCGGGGGCCGCTGCTGTGGACCGCGGTGGTGATGGTCGTGCTCACCGCGGTGTTCGACAACGTGATGATCCTGTCGAGCCTCGTCGACTACGCGCCCGACAAGATCCTCGGCGTGCTGCTGTGGCGCGCGCCGATCGAGGACTTCGCCTACTCGCTCGCCGCGGTGGTGCTGATGCCCGCCTGCTGGGTGACGCTGCGCGCCCGCTCGCGGCGCACCGATCCGGCGCCCGCCACCGACGAGGCGGACTCGTGAGGGAGATCCTCGCCGCATCCCGGCCGTTCTCCTGGATCAACACCGCCTACCCGTTCGCCGCGGGGTACCTCCTGGCCACCGGCGGCCGGATCGACACCGCGCTCGTGGTGGGCACGATCTACTTCCTGTTCCCGTACAACCTGCTGATGTACGGCGTCAACGACGTCTTCGACTACGCATCCGACCTGCTCAACCCGCGCAAGGGTGGGATCGAGGGTGCGCTCGCGGACCCCACGACGGCGCGCGCGGTCCACCGCCGCATCCTGCGGGCGTGCGCGGTGACGAACGTGCCGTTGCTCGTGTGGCTGCTCACCCTCGGCGACGCGGCCTCGGCGGCCACGCTCGTCGTCGTCGTCTTCCTGGTCATCGCCTACTCCGCGCCGAGGCTGCGGTTCAAGGAGCGGCCCGTCGTCGACTCCGCGACGTCGGCCATGCACTTCGTCGGGCCCCTGCTGTACGCGCTCGTCCTGACCGGCACCGACCTCTCGGCCCGCACGGCCTGGCCGGTGCTGCTCGCGTTCTTCGCGTGGGGGATGGGGTCGCACGCGTTCGGGGCGGTGCAGGACGTGCGGGCGGACCGCGAGGGCAACATCGCCTCGGTCGCCACCGTGCTGGGGGCGCACCCGACCGTGGTCGCCTCGACGGTCGCGTACCTGCTGGCCGCTGCCCTGCTGCTGCTCGTGCCGTGGCCGGGCTGGCTCGCGGCGGTGCTGCCGCTGCCCTACGCGGCCAACGCGGCCGCCTTCTGGTCGGTGCGCGACGACGACTGCGAGCGCGCCAACACCGGGTGGCGACGGTTCCTGTGGCTCAACCTCGTGACCGGCTTCCTCGTGACCCTGCTGCTGATCGCGGTCGCGCTCACCTCGTAGCGGCCCGTGAGCAGCGTCACGAAAGCCCGGCGGCCGTCGACGGCCGCCGGGCTCTCGTGGATCAGGACTCGATCAGATCGCGATCACGCGCGCTTGCCGGTCAGTCGCGCCGCCAGCGTCACGCCGACGACGGCAAGCACGATCTGAAAGAGGAGCTCGATCCAGTCGATCCCGGACGTGTCGGCCGACGAGACCGCGTTGGCGAGCGCCGTGCCGAGCAGGGCCGCGACGATGCCGACGATGATCGTGACCAGGAGGGAGATGTTCTGCCTTCCGGGCGCGAACAGGCGTCCGAGCGCGCCGATGATGGCGCCGATGACGATGGCGGTGATGAACCCGGTGACGGTCATGTCGAGTGCCTCTCATTCCGCTTCAAGGAGTCGGGTACGACCCCAGGGTGAGAGAAGGTAGCCGAACCCTGGTCGATGCGCACATCGGGCAGAACCGCCGATTGTGGGGTATAGCGTCGCGGTATGCGCAGCGATGCCAGCACCGTCGGACTTCCGCGCGCGGTGGTCGGCCCCGCGCGCGGGGTGAGCACCTGCGCGGCTGTCGGACCCCAGCCCTGGACGCCTACCCTGACCGCATGTTCCTCGATGTGAACTCCGCCGTGGATGTGACCGCGACCGAGACGGCCGACGTCGTCGGACCGATCGGCGCAGTCGTCGGTGCCGTCGTGGCCGCCCTCGTGCTGGCGACCATCATCTCGGCCGTGGTCCGCACGGCCGCCCGGCGCTCGAACCTCGCGATGGACCTGCTGGCCAAGGTCCGGCGCCCCCTGCGGGCGGTCCTCGTGATCATCGCCGTGTGGATCGCCCTGCGGTTGTCGACCGAGACCTCGCACTGGACGCTCATCGCCGAACACCTGCTCCTGATCCTGCTGATCGCCGCGGCGGCCTGGCTGATCGGCGCGCTCGCGTTCGTGGTCGAGGACGCCGCGCTGTCGCGCTTCCGGATGGACGTACCCGACAACGCCCGCGCCCGCCGCGTCCGCACCCAGATCACCGTGCTGCGCCGGCTCACGGTCGCCATCCTCGCGATCTGCGCGATCGCCGGGATCCTGATGACCTTCCCCGATGCGCGCGCGGCCGGCACGAGCCTGTTCGCCTCGGCCGGGGTGCTCACGATCGTGGCCGGGCTCGCGGCGCAGAGCTCGCTCGCCAACGTCTTCGCCGGCCTGCAGCTCGCGTTCACGGACGCGATCCGGGTCGACGACGTCGTCATCGTCGAGCAGGAGTGGGGCCGGATCGAGGAGATCACGATGACGTACGTCGTGGTGCACCTGTGGGACGACCGGCGGCTGATCGTCCCGTCCACGCACTTCACGACCACCCCGTTCCAGAACTGGACCCGGCGCGACGCGAACCTGCTCGGGACGGTCGAGCTCGACCTCGACTGGGAGGTCCCGGTCGAGGCGATGCGGGCCGAGCTGACCCGGCTGCTCGCGGTGAGCGACCTGTGGGACAACCGGGTCGGCGTGCTGCAGGTGACCGAGGCGACCGGCGGCTTCGTCCAGGTGCGTGCCCTCGCGAGCGCCGTCGACGCCCCGACGCTGTTCGACCTGCGCTGCTACGTGCGCGAGGGGCTCGTTGAGTGGGTGCAGCGGACGGCGCCGCAGTCGCTGCCCCGCACCCGGATCGAGGGTTCCTCGCCCGTCGTCTCGGCCGCCTCGCCCGCCGCGCAGCCCGCCCTGCCCGACGGCGACCTCGCGCGCGCCGTCGGGCAGGCGCCGGCGACGGTCGCCGTGCCGCGCGAGCCGACGCCGCCCGTCGAGCCGGAGCCACCGGTCCGGACCCGCCGACTGGCTCCGGCGGACCCGTCCCTGCAGCGGGAGCCGTCGGAGGGCTCGAACCAGCCGGACCAGCCGCGCCCACCGGCGGCGAGCCCGGCGGCCGCGAGCGCCGAACCGCCCACGCGCCGCACGACCCGACGGACCCCCGGGCCGGACGACACCGTCCAGTTCACGATGCGGACCGACTCCCGGCTGTTCACCGGGAGCCTCGACGCGGTCGAGCGCGCCCAGGCGTTCGCCGGCCCGGGCCCGGAGGTGCTGGCCGAGCGCGAGCACACCGCCGAGCGTGCCCTCGCCGAGCCGGAGCCGACGGACACGACCGAGACTCCGCGCCACTGACCTTGGCGCCGCTGGCGCCTGGTGTCCCTGACCCCCGGTGTCCACCCAGTGGACGGATGGGGCCCGGAGGCTTGCATTCGGGCGCGGGGCTTGTGACGGTGGAGGGGACCGCAGGCGCTCGCGGGCCGGCCGTCCTTCCAGGGCGACGGTCCCGGGCGCCGCACCCCGGCAACCGGAGGAGCCTGTTTTGCTCACCCTGACCGAGAACGCTCGCACCACCGTCCAGGAGCTCACCGACAGCGCAGGACTCCCCGAGACAGGGGGGTTGCGCATCGCGGCCTCCACGTCCGAGCAGGGCGGGTTCGACCTTGTGCTCGTCGCCGAGCCTGCACCCGGCGACGCCGTCGTCGAACTCGGCACCGCCAAGGTCTTCCTCGAGCCCACCGCGGCCGAGGTCCTCGCCGATCAGCAGCTCGATGCCGATCCGGCCAACGCGACCACCAGCTTCCGGGTGGTTCCGCAAACCTGAGCGCCGCTCCACGTCCGGGGCCGTCCGCAGCACATGCTGCGGGCGGCCCTGCGGCGTGCGGGAGTGCTGCGGGCGGGATCGCTGCGGGCGGCGATGCTGCGCGCCCGGACTCCGTGGCGCGGGACAGTGATCCGGGTCATCGCGACCGTGGGCTGCGAAGGGTGGGCCCCGTCGGGCTCGAACCGACGACCAACGGATTAAAAGTCCGATGCTCTACCAACTGAGCTAGAGGCCCGGGGGATACGGAAGACGATCGGGACAACCCTCCGGAGAACCTTCGGGACAACCCGGGGTGCTTCCGCCCCGCCGGGACAGCCTACTGGAGGGTGCGGGGGATGCGGCGTCGGTGCGTCACGGCAGCGATCGAAGCGCGGCAGAGGAGGCGCGATGGGTGTGCGCACCCGCGACGTCTTCGGTCAGTCGAGCGGGCAGATTTCCCCCGCAGCGATCTGGACGATGCCATCCGTTTCGGCGCCGCCGTCGGTCAGGACCTGGAGCGACCCCTGGTACCAGATCCACAAGTACGGCACCCATGAGGGCTGGCCGGGCATTGCGGGATAGGTCGCACGCAGGCTCGCCACGGAGTCCCCGACCGCGAGGCCTTCGTCGGTCCGCAGGTCGAAGGCGGCGTCGGTCAGGTTCCACCCCGCGACGTAAGGGGGCGCGGGCGCGTAGGTCGGGGGGCCCGGATCGCCTGGCGACGTCATCACCTCGGTCTGGATCTTCACGAAAAGCGTGTCGTCCCACGACAGGAGCCGGCCGGGGGTCGCGCTTATCCTGCAGGCCATGGTGGGGTCGCTCACCGTGTGTGACCCGAGCTGGGCGTCGAGATAGGCGACGACGTCGGCCTCGGGCGCGTTGAGCGGGAAGTCGGCGATCGAGCCGTCGGCACCGAGGGTGAACCCGGGGCCAGGCGGGGTCGCGGTCGCGGGGGGAGTCTCGACCGGCGCCGTCGGGGTGGGCGTCGGGCTCGGGGCTGGCGCGGGGGTCTTGGTCGGGCTCGAACTCGCGACCGGCGCGACCGGCGCGCTCTGCCGGTGCTCCAGGACGGTGATCCCGCCGAGCACGAGCGCGCTCGCCGCGCCTGCACCGGCCAGACCGAAGGCGAGGGTGCGCACGAATCGCCGCCGGTGCACACGGGTCAGAATCGTGTCGATCGGGAGTGTGTTGCCCGTCGAGTCGTCACCGAGAGCATGCAGGTCGCGCCGGAAGTCGTCAGACATGGTCAGCTCCTCGTCGGGTCGTCGGGTTCGTCCGGTTCGACGAGGTCGCCGTACTCGTCGTGGCGGTGCGGCCGACCACGATGACGTCGCCGACGGCGTCGGGCAGGTGCAACGAGGGTGTCGGCCCCAGGCGAGCCTCCAGCTTGTGCACCGCATTGCTCAGGTACCGCTTCACGGTTCCCGGCGCGAGCTGCAGCTGAGCCGCGATCTCGGGGACCGTCAGGTCCTCGTAGTACCGCAGCACGACACAAGCGCGCTCCTGTGGCGCCAGGACTCCGAGGGCCGCTCGCAGGTCCAGGCGCACCGCCACCGCGGCGTCCGGACCGTCTCGGCGGTCGTCGCGCACGAGCAGGTGCCGCACGGCCGCCCACCGCTGCCGGCGCCGAAACCCGTCGACGTACAGCGTGAGGATCGCCCGGCGCACGTAGGCCTCGGCCACCTCCGGGGTGAACCCGGACCGGGTCCGCACGAAGACCTTCACGAGCGCGTCCTGGACGAGATCCTCCGCCGCCGCCGCTTCTCCCGTGAGCAGGTACGCGTAACCCGTCAGGGCCCCGCCGCGCTCACGCGCGAGCTCGCCCAGCAGTCGGTCGCTGGCACTCTCAGGCATTCTCGGTTCCCCCCCGCCTAATCATCGTCGGCCCGGTTGTTGGCCGGTGCGAATCAGCGCTCACCCTATTGACGACTGCGTGGTGTGAAACGTTGTAGGGGACTCCCGGGCAAACCTACTGAAGGTCGCTGCGCGCGCCGCTTTCCGAACCTCGCGTTCTCCGTCCCATGCGTGCCGGATATCCGCACCCGCGCCCGGTGCGGGCGATCGGTTCTCGAAGAGGCGCTCGCACAGGCAGAACGGCCGCACTCGGCGTGTTCGCTTGGGGGCTGTCGGCCGAGGAGAGACTGGAGGTCGATGCCGGTCTCGTCGAGCTGGTTGTCGCGCACGTCGAAGAAGAAGACGATCTCCTGCGCCGCGTGCTCGCGAACCTGGACGACCTGGCCGACGCGCAGGCCTGACGACGGCGGGCTCGACCCGCCGACGGGCGACCTACGGCTCGTCACGTGGGACAAATCCATCCGAACCGGGTGGTTCGCGTACCTCCTCGCACCTACCCTGGCAGTCATGAGTCTCGTCACCGCCGACATCTCGGTCTCGCTCGACCTCGTCGCGGCCGGTCACGACCAGTCGCTGGAGCACCCGTTCGGACCGGTCGTGGGAGACCGGCTGCACCCCTGGATGTTCGAGCACGGCGACGACAGCCCGGACGAGATCGCCGGGATCCTCCGCGCGCGCGCCTACGTCATGGGGCGGCACATGTTCGGGCCGGACCGGGGTGCGTGGGACCTGCGGTGGCAGGGCTGGTGGGGGTCGGAGCCGCCATACCACGCGCCGGCCTTCGTACTCTGCTCGCGGCCCCGGGAGGCGCTGACCATGGCGGGCGGCACCACGTTCCACTTCGTGACCGAGGGGATCGAGACTGCTCTCGAGCGGGCGCGCGACGCGGCCGGTGAGGGCGACGTCGCGATCGCCGGTGGCCCGAGCACCCTGAACGCCTACCTGGGTGCCGGTCTGGTCGACGAGCTGCGGCTCCACGTCGTGCCGTTCACCGTCGGCGACGGGCTGCGGGTCTTCGACGGCGTGGAGGATCTGGCGATGGTGCCGGCCTCGAGCCGGACGACGCCGCATGTGACCCACCTCGTCTACCGGCGCACCTCACCCTGAGAACCCCGAGAGTCGGGCGCTAGCGGGCGGCTATGCCGTCCAGTCGGAGCTCGAGGGTCTCGTCCCGGTGACTGCCGGCTGATCCGACGTGTTTCTCCGGCACGGTGGGGCCGTTCTTGAGCACCCCGTACAGAGCCATCGCGTGGCCACGTCCGACGTCGTACTCGTCCTTGAGCCAGGTGACGAACTCGGTCGCGTTGGTGCCCGGGCCGTAGCCGCGGCTCGCGGCCTCGTCGAGGAGCTGTTGCGGCGTGCGACCGGTCTTCTGCTCGATCGCGTCGAGGTAGGCCTGGTAGGACATGGGGAGCCTCTCGTCCTGGGCGTTCGCGTCCATCGACATCGTCCGCGCTCCGGGGCCACCGTTCAACCGGGGTCGTCGAACCGACGGTCTGAGCGCATGCGCCCGCCTGCGCCCGGCCCGCCGTAGTCTCGGCACGGTCACGCACGTCGCCGAGGGGGAGTTGGCCGGATCCGATGGACCAGATCGATCTGGGTGCCCTGCTCGCGGACGTGGCGCACGACCCGCGGTCGCTTCCGATCGCGCTCGCGACGGCCGTCGTCGTCCTTGTTGGGCTGCTCCGGCGCCGCGGGGCGCGGCCGCGCACGGGGGAGATCTGGTTCGCCGACGTGCCGTTCGAGGAGGGGAGCGGCAGCAAGGATCGCCCCGTCCTGGTGCTCGCGGTCGACGGCCGTACCTGCACGGTCGCCCGGTTCACCTCGCAGGACAAGGGTGCGCGTCGGGATCACCTGCGCGTGCCCGCGGGCATCCCCGGTCTGAACCGGACCAGCTGGGTGAGCGTCCGGCCGATGCGGTTGCGACGCTCGGCGATGCGGCGGCGGACGGGCAGTCCGGGAGCGCCGCTGGTCAGCTGGTACGACCGCGCGACCGGTCGCTGATCGCCGCCCTGCACCCCTCCACTTTCCGGCTGACCAGCGATGAGGATCCCCGCTATGAACCGACACATGCGCGTGTGCGCGACGGCGGTCGCCGCTGCCCTTCTGCTGCTCGGGACGGCCGCGTGCGGGCCGATCGATGCCGGCACGGCGCTGTCCGCCGACTTCAAGGCGTGGATGGTCGACACGGAGAACGTCGAGAGCATCGACGGGTTCAGCAACAACGCGTTGCCGTTCTCCGGGTCGGCCGACCTGAACGTGGCGCTGGCGCCCGACCTCACGGTGGCGGAGATGGCGGTGGTGCTTCGCCGGGTGGAGGCGTTCCGCACCCACCAGGACCTGTCGGTCACGGCGACCTATGCCTCGACCGGCTTCACCGCGACGTTCCCCGTGGACGGGGACGACTCCGCCCGGAACACCGCGACGGTCGAGCTCGTCGTCGACGTGGACACGAACACCGAGGCGCAGACGCTCGCCGTGACCGGCCCGAGCGCCAGCTCGGTGGCCGTCGCCGGGCCGGAGGACTTCCTGGCCGCGTTCGACGCGCTGGTCGGCATCGCCGCGGCCCACCGCCCGCTGACGTTCGAGACGGTTCGGGCCGAGACCGCCGACGGGGCCTTCTCGGTGCAGGCCACGAGCCCCGGCGCCGAGCGCGATGCGCGCACCGCCTTCGCCGCGGTCGCCGCTGCGTACCCCGTCCTCGCGGCCCACCTCGACGACGACGTCCTGGAGGTCCGGGTGGACGCGGCCGAGTCGGTGGCCGTCGCCAAGCTCGTGTCGTTCACCGCGCCGGGGGTCACCGCCACGATCCAGTTCGGCAACGTCACCAAGGGGGTGCCGGGCAACTATGACGACGTCGACGCCCTGGTCGTCGCGGCGAAGGCCGCCGGGACCCCGACCTCGATCGACGCCGGACCGGGGTCGATGTCCTTGTCGTACCCGACGGTGAGCGAGGCGATCGCCGCCGAGGCTGCGCTGGGTGCCCTGCCGGCGCGCGCGCGGGTCGACGTCGGGTACCGGACCGACGACGAGCGCTTCCTCATCGTCGATGGCGCCCTCGCCGCAGACGGGTTCGCCGCCGCGCTCACCGTGCTCTCGAGCTCCCCGCTGAACGAGACCGTCGGCCGGGTCAGCACCGGCACCGGCTCCCTCGACATCAGCACCGCCGGCTACGACGAACCGCAGGCGATGGCCCTCGGTCAGGCGCTCGCGGCCACCGTCCCGTCCGGCACCGCGATGACGGTCCGGATGGGCGACGTCGTCTCCCTGCGGTTCACGTCCTCGGCGGTGCTGCGGGACGCGGCCGTCGATCCGTTCAACGAGTTCGGCGACGACGCCCCGCAGGTGACCGGTGCGTTCCTCACGGGCTGGAACTCACACCGGCCGTAGCGGTCAGACCGGACCGCCGGTGCCCCAGTTCTTGATCACGTAGTCCATGTCCTTGTCGCCTCGGCCACTGAGGTTCACGAGGATCGTGCCGGTCTTCATCTCGCGTGCCTTCACCAGCGCGTGCGCGACGGCGTGGGCGCTCTCGAGCGCGGGGATGATGCCCTCCTTGCGGCTGAGCAGGAAGAACGCGTCGCGGCACTCGTCGTCGGAGGCCGCCACGTACTGCACGCGGCCGGCGTCCTTGAGGTAGCTGTGCTCCGGACCGACACCGGGGTAGTCGAGGCCGGAGGCGCACGAGTAGACCGGTGAGGGTTCGCCAGCCTCGTCCTGGAGCAGGTAGCACTTGAAGCCGTGGATGATCCCCTCATGGCCGTAGGTCATCGTCGCGGCGTGGTCGCCGACGGCGGTCCCGCGGCCGAGCGGCTCCACGCCGATCAGCTCCACCGGGTCGTTGAGGAACGCGGAGAAGATGCCGATCGCGTTCGACCCGCCGCCGACGCAGGCCTCCACCACATCGGGGAGGTTGCCGGTCATCTCGTGGAACTGCTCGCGCGCCTCGATGCCCACCACGCGCTGGAAGTCGCGCACCATCAGCGGGAACGGGTGCGGACCGACGACCGAGCCGATGCAGTAGATCGAGTTCTCGTAGTCGGCCATGTACGCCTCGAAGGCCGAGTCGACGGCCTCCTTGAGCGTCTGCAGGCCGCGAGTCACCGGGACGACCGTCGCTCCGAGCAGCTGCATCCGGCTGACGTTGGGAGCCTGCTTCTCGATGTCGACGGCACCCATGTGGATCTCGCACTCGAGCCCGAAGTGAGCCGCGGCAGTGGCCAGGGCGACTCCGTGCTGGCCGGCACCGGTCTCGGCGATGACCTTCTTCTTGCCCATGTACTTCGCCAGCAGGGCCTCGCCCATGCAGTGGTTCAGCTTGTGCGCGCCGGTGTGGTTGAGGTCCTCGCGCTTGAGGTAGATCTGCGCCCCACCGTTCAGCAGCGACAGCGTGCGGGCGTGGTAGACGGGAGTCGGGCGGCCCTGGAAGTGCTTGCGCAGGTACCGCAGCTCGGCGATGAACGACGCGTCGTTCTCGATCTCGTGGTACGCCTTGGTGATCTCGGCGAACGGGCCCTCGAGCTGAGGCGGCAAGAACTGCCCGCCGAACGCACCGAAGAACCCGCTCTCATCGGGAACGGTCTGCCGCTGGGGCAGCTGCCACGTGTCGGTCTGCTCGGCCATTGAGTCACCTCGTGCGCTGTGGGTTGACGTGCGACAGCGGCAACTCTAGCCAGTGCGGTCGGGTTCGTCGGGTGGTTCTCACGGCGACGTCAGGCGGGTCGCGGCAGCTTCGCGACGACGCGGTCGCCGCCCGCCTGCTTCGCCTCGTACATCGCCTCGTCGGCGCGCGCGATCATGTCGTCGACGCTCTCCCCAGGAACGGCCAGGGTCACCCCGATGCTCAGCGTGACGGTGACGGTCACGCCGTCGATCGCGATGGGATGGGCGACGGCCCGGCGGATGTTGTCGGCGATGTCCACGGCATTGGCGAGCTCGTGGACGCCGTCGAGCAGCACGAGGAGCTCGTCGCCGCCGATCCGTGCGGCGATGTCCCCGCTGCGCAGGCAGGAGGCGACGCGGATGGCGACCGTGTGCAGCACCTCGTCCCCGGCCGAGTGGCCGTAGTCGTCGTTGATCGCCTTGAACCCGTCGATGTCGCCGAAGAGCACCGCCGCCTCCTCGCCGGTGCGGCGCGGATGACTGGTCATGACCGCCACGCGCTCGAGCACCTCGCGGCGGTTCATCAGGCCCGTCAGCTCGTCGGACCGGGCCCGCGCCTCCAGGTCCTCCTCGGCGGCGACCTCGGGATCGATGATCCGGAAGGAGGCGACGACCCCGTCCTGGACGCCGTCCCGGTCGTAGAACGGCTTGGCGTGGACCTGGATCCAGTGGCTGCGGCCGTCCTTGGCGTGGATCCGCAGGCGGAACAGGTCGGACCCCCCGGCGGCGAGGGCGTCCCGGTGCTCGTCGACAGCTCCCAGGTCGTCCGGGTGGATGAACTCGGCGATCGGATGATCGAGCCAGTCCTGCGCAGTCCAGCCGAGCGAGCCGGTCAACGAGGGAGACACCCAGGCGATCGTCCCGGCCCGCAGATGCACCACGACGTCGGACAGGTTCTCCGTCAGGAGCCGATGGATCTCCTCCGAGGCCGCGAGCGCGGCGCGCGCGGCGTACTGGTCGGTGACATCGCGCCAGGTGTAGGACAGGCCGTCATCGAGCTTCGCGGTCTGGACGTCGTAGCGCCGCACCTCGCCGCCCTTGAGCTCGTTCTCGTACGCGAAGCCGTCGATCTTCAGTGGCTCACCGGTGGCGACGACCGCCCGATACACCTCAAAGATCTCCGAGTCGATGTGCCCCGGCATCAGGTCGAGAAGCCGACGCCCCAGGAGCTGCGCGCGGGGCAGTCCGTTGTACTCGCAGGCCGCCCGGTTGGCCTCGGTGTAGACGAAGTCGGCGATCTGGCCGGTCTCGTCGCGGACCGCGGTCAGCACCACGTGCGGGTCGAACTCGGTGTCCAAGGTGGCCTGCAGCCGAGCCTGGGTCCTCACCAGCTCGTCGATGTCCTGCAGGCCGGCCACGATCCGGATGAGGCGCCCGTCGGCGTCGACCACCGTACGAGCGCGCGCCGCCACCCACCGGTACGTGCCCTCCTTCGTGCGCATCCGCAGGGCGTGGGTCCGGGCGAACGCGTCGGTGGCGCCATAGATCTCGTCGCTCAGCGGCTCGATCCGATCCTTGTCGTCCGGATGGAGCAGGTTGGACATCGCCGTGCCGACGAGCTCGTCGGGCGCCCAGCCCAGCAGCGCCGTGATCGACGGCGACATCCACGTGACGAGGCGGTCGGGTCCGGCCTCGTACATCGCCTCCGCCGCTCCCGCGACCAGGGATCGATAGTGCCGCTCGGACTCCTCGAGCGCGCGCTCCTGCCGGACCAGCTCCTCGACGTCCCGCACGACGGCCACGAAGCCCTCGGGGTTGCCCGGGTCCCCGACCGGGGTCACGCGTGCGGAGATCCATCGATACGTCCCGTCCCTGCGGCGCAGCCGAGTGCGCGGTGGGAACCACCCGGTCGACGGCCCCGGGGCGACAGCCTGCGCCAGGTCGTCCGGGTGCACGAACTCGGCTGCCGGGAGCCCGAGGATCTCCTGGGGGTCCCAACCGAGAATGCGGGTGACGGCGGGCGACACGTAGTCGATCCGACCCTCGGGCGACGTTCGCACCAGGATGTCGGCCGAGCTGTCAGCGATCGCCCGGAGCTCTGCCTCGCGGCGGACGAGCTCGCGCTCGGCCCGCACCGCGTCGGTCACGTCCATGACCTGGGCGATGAAGTACCGCACCGACCCGTCGTCGTTGCGCACGCACGATTCCGTGAGGTCTCCCCAGACCACCGAGCCGTCCGGCCGCAGGTAGCGCTTGCGCGTGCGGAACGACGGGACCCGCCCGGCCGTGAGCTCACCCATCAGGCTCCGGCCCTCGTCGAGGTCGTCCGGGTGGGTCACCTCGGTCCAGGTCGTCGCCCTCATCCGCTCGGCGTCGCGGCCGAGGATCTGGCACAGCGCGGGATTGACCAGGAGGAACCGCCCCCCGGGAGAGACCAGGGCCATCCCGATCGTGGCGCTGTCCATCGTGATCCGGAACCGCTCCTCGGCCTCCACCCGGGCGGTCAGGTCGCTGACGACCAGACAGCGGACGACGACGCCGTCGAGGTCCAGGCCGGTGACGGAGGCGAGCACCGGGATGGTCGAGCCGTCCGGCCGGACGAGATCCACCTCGGCGTGGCGCGTCGTCGCGGGGGCGGTCCTCGTCAGCCTCGCCAGGACGTCGCCCTGCGTCGGGCGCACGAAGGTGGTGAGGTCGCGCCCGAGGAGCGCACTTCGCTCGCGGCGCACCAGCTCGGCGAATCGGTTGTTCGCGTAGAGGATGATCCCGCGCTCCGAGATCGTGGCGGCGCCGTCGCCCATCTCCTCGACGAACACGCGGTAGGGGCGGTCGGCGCTGGTCAGCGTGTAGAGGCTGTCGCCGTCGGGCCCCGGGACCATCACCGCGTCGACGCCGCCGGTGCGGATGGCGTCGAGCGCGGCGGTCAGGTCGCCGATCTCGCGCAGCAGCGCGCTCTCCCGGTCCGTGAGCGACGTCGCGCCGCTCGAGCGCGCTCGCGGGACGTGGTTCATGATCCCTCCTGATCGGTGCGGACCGGCGGCTCGGGCCGCAGATCGAGCGCCAGCCGGACCCGGCCCGTGTCCGAGAGGTCACCGACGAGCTTGCGCAGCGGCGGCGGCAGCCGTTTGACGAGCGTCGGGACCGCAAGGATGTCGTCCCGCACGACGAGCGCCGGCTCGTCGCGCACGTCCACGACCTCCAGCTCGACCTGCCCGGCGAGGTCCTCGTCCGCCAGCCGGCGCACGGCTTCCAGGGCGGCTGCCGAGCGCGGCGACGCTCCGCTCACATACAGCGTGAGATACCAGCGGACCGGGACGTCGGCGGTCATGATGCGTCGCGCCCGTCCTTCCTGTCGCGCCCGTCGGGACGCAGCTGAAGCCCCACGAGGACCTGCTCGGTGTCCGACAGGTCGCCGATGATCTTGCGGATCGGCTGCGGCAGCCGGCGGACCAGGGTGGGGACCGCGATGATCTCGTCGCCGCGCGCGAGCCTCGGGTGCTCCAGCAGATCGATCAGCTCGATGGTGAACCGCCCGGGCAGGTACGTCTCGCACACCTGCCGCAGGTTCTCGATGGCACGCACCGACCGCGGGCTCTGGCCGGCGACGTACAGACGCAACTCGAAGACCTCCTCCGGGTCGCCGTTCTCGCCCGCCGCGCCCGACGGGTCCTTCTTTCGGGTGGTCATCCTCAGACCTCTTCCTCCGGTCCCGGAGTCGGGTGCTCCGGTGCGGTGTCCCCGCTGGCGGTGCTGTCCCCTCGCGCCGCGCCCAGCACGCTCCGGGCGCTGCGGCGGGCCTCGTCCCGGTGCGTCTCCTGAGCGGCGAGCCGGTCGACCTCGGCCCCCTCGGCGGCGAGCTTCGCCTGCAGGACGGCGATCTGGGCCGCCACCTCCGCCGCCCGCTGCGCCAGGGCGGCACGGCGCTGGTCGAGGTCCTCGCGGCGGGTGACGGCCCCGATGTGCTCCTCGGCGAGCAGCGCCGCGCGGGCCGACCCGGTCGCGACGCCCCGGGGCCCGACGACGACCTCGAGCAGCTCGGCGCCGTGGTCCGTCAGGACGAACTCGCGCACCTGGTTGGAGTGCGCCGTGCCCCGGCTCTTGATCACGAACAGCAGCCGGTTGCGCTCGCCGTCCGTCTCCACGTTGCGCAGGAGCAGCCAGGTGTCGATCAGCGACGACACCGACAGGGCGCTCGCCGCGGAGTCCGACTCGTGCGTGAGCGTGGTGAGCACCCCCGTGATCCCGCGCGCCTTGACCAGATCCAGCTCGCGGGTCACCGCCGAGGTCACCTCGCTCGGGGAGCCGACGTGGCCGAGGCTGGCGATCCCGTCGAGCGCGACGACCTGCGGGGCCTGCTCCTCCAACATGCGTTCCAGGCGGCCGAGGTGCGACTCCAGCCCGAACGCGGTGGCCCGCTCGGACCACATCCGCAGCACCCCGGCATCGACCCATCGACCCAGGTCGATGCCGACCGAGCGCATGTCGCGGACGAGCTGATCGGGGGACTCCTCGAACGAGACGAACAGCGCCTGCTCCCCGCGCGCGCATGCCGCGTCGACGACCTGCGCGGCAAGGGTCGTCTTGCCGGTCCCGGCACTGCCGCTGACCATCACGATCGACCCGCGGTACACGCCGCCGCCGAGCAGGTGGTCGAGCTGGGCCAGGCCGGTCGAGACCCGTTCGGTCGGGGCGCCGTACCGGAGCCCCGCGGCCGTGATCGGCAGCACCGTGACGCCGCGGTCCGTGATCAGGAAGGGGTACTCGTTGGTGCCGTGTGCCGATCCGCGGTACTTCGCCACCTGCAGGCGCCGGGTCGAGACGTCGTCGAGCACGCGGTGGTCGAGGACGATCACGCAGTCGGAGACGTACTCCTCGATTCCGAACCGGGTCAGCTGTCCGGCCCGTCCCCGCTCCCCCGTGACGACCGCCGTCAGCCCCCGGCTCTTCAACCAGCGGAACAGCCGAGCGAGCTCGCCGCGCACGATCCCCTCGTTGCCCAGCGCGCCGAACAGCACCTCGATCGTGTCCAGCACGACCCGCTTCGCGCCGACCTCTTCCACGGCGCCGGCCAGCCGGATGAACAGTCCGTCGAGGTTGAACGCGCCCGTCGCGACGACCTCCGCCGGGTCGACGTGGATCGCGTCGATCACGAGCATCCCGTCACGCTCCAGCTGGGTCAGGTCGAACCCGAGCGAGGCCACGTTCTCGATGAGGTCGTCGGCCGACTCCTCGAACGTGAGCAGCACCCCGGGCTCGCCGTAGTCGCGCGCACCGCGCACCAGGAACTCGACGGCGAACATCGTCTTTCCCGAGCCTGACGCCCCGGTCACCAGGGTCGGGCGGCCCCGGGGCAGCCCGCCGTCGGTGACCTGGTCGAACCCGCGGATGCCCGACGGCGCCTTCGCCAGTCGCGCCTCCGTCCGCGGTGGGTGGCGCTCTCCGGCTGACACGGTCATGGCACCTCCCTCGGCGAGCCACTCCTCCTTGCCGTACAGCACCAACGTGCTCGTTGGGGTCTGCGCGGGTCAAGGGTCATTAGCCCCGCCGGTTGACACGGTTCGGCCACCTCCTAGGCTGGTTCGCAAGCCCAGGTCTTCGACCAGACGGGACGAGAGCCGATGGCGACCTACCTCAACCGGCTAGCGCTGGGAGCTCGCAGCGTCCCGCCGCGCCGTCTCACCGGGCGGATCCGAGTCGGTCGACCCGCCTCCGACGCCGATCTCTCACTCGACCGTCTCACTGGTCTGGGCGACCACTGGGCGTTCCAGGAGGCGCTGCGGCAGGAGGTCGCGCTCGCCCGCCGCTTCCGCGAGCCGTTCGTCCTCGTGCTTCTCGACGTCGACGACTTCACGTTCGTCAACGACAACCTCGGCCGGGGCGAGGGCGACAAGGTCCTGGTCGCCCTCGCGGGGGCCTTGCGGGCCGGCCGCTCGGTCGACCGTGCCTTCCGCCTCGGGGGCGACGACTTCGCCCTGATCATGACGCACACCGGGTTGGAGAACGCCCTGCGGCCGGTCGAGCGGTTCCGCCGGGCCGCGCTGTCGCGGATGGCCGGGATCACGCTCAGCCTCGGGCTCGCCGAGTTCGACCCCACCCACGTCGACATCGACCCCAGCATCGACGCCGCGGCGATGCGTGCACGGGCCGCACGGGCCCTGGCCGAGGCCAAGCGACGCGGACGCAACCAGGTCGCGACCTACACCGAGATGGCGGAGTCTGCCCCGTGGCACACCTCCGCGGCGACGATCGCCGCCGTGCGCCGGCTGCTCGTCGGGCGGCACATGGGGGCCGCGTTCCAGCCGATCTGGAACCTCACCACCCACCGGATCCTCGGTTTCGAGGCGCTCGCGCGGCCCTCGGCCGAGTACGGGCTCGCGGGTCCGCGCGACGCGTTCGAGGGAGCGGCCCGGCTCGGCAGCGTCGGCGAGCTCGATGCCCTGTGCCGGGAGTCGGCGCTCGCTCAGGTCCGTGACCTGCCCGACGACCTCCTGCTCTTCCTCAACATCGCCCCCGAGGTCTTCGACCACGACGGTGAGACCAGCCGACAGATCCTGCGGGAGGTCCAGGCCGCCGGCCGACGGCCCGACCAGGTCGTCATCGAGCTGCCCGAGAACGTCCACGAGCGGATCGCCCTGGTCGACGGACCCGTCCAGGACCTGCGAGACCGCGGCTTCCAGCTGGCCCTCGACGGCTTCGGCTCCGGCGACGGCGCGCTCGGGCTGCTGACTCGGGTCCGCCCCGAGTACGTCAAGATCGACCGTGACGTCGTGAGCAGCGCGCGCACGGGCGGCTCGGGGCGGGCCGTGCTCGCGGCGATCGTCGCCTACGCGGCCGAGAGCGGCGCCGTCGTGATCGCCGAGGGGATCGAGACGAAGGAGATCCTCCAGCACCTCGTCAGTGCGGCGAAGTCGGTCAGCGGTGCGGCCCGGTTCGTCGGCGGTCAGGGCTTCCTGCTCGGCCGGCCCGATCCGGAGCCGCTGTGGCGCCGATCGGCGATGACCTGGCCGCTCCCCGGCCGGAACTGACCGGCTGCCCCCGGCCTACCGGCGGGTGATCGTCAGGACTGACCCCCGGTACGTCGCCGCTGCCGCTCCTTGAGTAGGGCGGCGTCCGCGCGGGCGACGAGCTGGTCGACCGGCTCCCCGGGCTGCAGCTCTGCGAGCCCGATCGTCACCGAGCCGGGCTCGTCGGCGTTCGCCAGCGTCGTGTTGACGATCGAGAGCCGCGCCGCGGCGGCGAGGAGGTCCATTCCCGACAGGACGCAGATGAACTCGTCCCCGCCGTAACGGATGACCAGGTCGTACGGGCGCAGCGAGGCGCGCAGCGTCTCGGCGACCTCGCGCAGCATCCGGTCACCGGCCGGGTGGCCGCGCGAGTCGTTGAGCGCCTTCAGGTGGTCGACGTCGATGAACGCGAGCGCGAGCGGTTGGTTCGTCCGCCGGGCCCGCACGTGCTCGTGCTCGAGCTCGATCATCCCCACGCCGCGGAGCAGGGCTCCGGTCAGGCCGTCGACCGAGGCGAACTCGCGCTCCCGGGCGGACGCACCGCGATCAGCCATGGCCGCGTCGCGGTCTCGTTCGGCGTTGCTGCGCTCACCGGCAGACGCACCGCGATCCGCCAGGGCTGCGTCGCGGTCCAGCTCCGCTGCCGTGCGCTCGGTCCAGCCCGAGCTGCGATCGTGCAGCGCCCGCGTGCGGGCCGCGGTGGTGTCCTGGATCTGGTCCAGGTCGGGGACCGAACCCGGAGAGAGGCCGGCGGTCTCCGACGCCTCGACCGCCCGCAACCTAAGCCGCTCGCGCTGGTCGGCGTCACGGTCGCGCTCTGCGGCGTCCTGGTCGCGCAGGTCGGCGCCGTCGTCGCGATGGTCGGCCGCCTCGTCGCGATGGTCGGCCGCGTAGTCCCGGTGCTCGGCTTCCTGATCTCGTTGCCGGGCGGCCAGGTCCCGCTGCTCCGCCGCCAGGTCTCGCTCGTCAGCCGAGGTCGACGGCGCGGTGAAGCCCCGCGACGTGCCGACCCCGCCGATGGCCGTCGCGATCCCCAGGGCGAGCAGGAAGGTGACCAGGCGCGCCGGAAAGGAGTCGAGCAGGCTCCCCATCACGGCACCTGCCAGGAGCACCGCCACGATGGCCAGAAACCGCGCGCGATGGGCGGAAATCCACGGAATCATCGAGGTCCCCTTCTTGCTATCGACCCTAGCGAGGCGATCGGCGCGCGCAACCCCCGCCTGACAGGGGGCCTGACAGGGGGATGGGCAGCGCGGGGGATCGACAAAGCGGGGGAACGGAGCGCGGGGGATCGACGGAGCGGGCGTGCAGGCCGCCGGGGCGCTCGATACCGTGGAGGCGTCGCACCGTCGCTCTGCCCGCCCGAACCACCGCGGGACCTGGTCGGCGCCGGGGAGGGATCGTGGTCCACAAGGACAGCCTGTCGCTGGTGCTCAGCGAGTTTGCCCGGACGCTGCTCACCGACTTCCCGGTCCAGGAGATCCTGCAGCACCTCGTGGAGCGGATCGTGGAGGTCCTGCCGGTCACCGGAGCAGGCGTCACGCTGGTCGGCCCCGGGCTCACGCAGCGCTACATCGCCGCCTCGAACCAGGCGGCGCCCGAGGTCGAGCAGCTCCAGTCGGACCTGGGCGAGGGACCGTGCCTGACGGTGTTCCGTACGGGAGAACCCGTGGCGGTCCCGTTCGTCGCCGCCGACGACCGGTACCCGGCCTTCGGCCCGGCGGCGATCACCGCCGGGGTGCGGGCCGTGTTCGCCTTCCCGCTCCGCCACGACGGCGGCAGCCTGGGCGCGCTCGCGCTGTATCGGGACGCCGAGGGCCCGCTCACCTCGGACACCGGTGACGCGGCGGAGGCGGCGGAGGCGGCGCAGACGCTTGCCGACGTGGCGGCCGCCTACCTGCTGAACGCGCAGGCACGCGAGCGCGCGCAGCACGCGGCGGACTGGTACCGCGACCGGGCCCTGCACGACGCGCTCACCGGGCTGCCCAACCGGGTGCTCCTCCAAGAACGGATCGACCAGGCGGCCCGCCGCGCTCGGCGTTCGCAGAGCCTGGCGGCGGTGCTGTTCATCGACCTGGACAACTTCAAGCGGGTCAACGACGCCTACGGGCACCATGTCGGGGACGAGTTGCTGGTCGCCGTCGCGAACCGGCTGTCCTTGCTGGTGCGGACCGGGGACACCCTCGCGCGCGTGTCCGGCGACGAGTTCGTGTTCCTGTGCGAGGACCTCGCGGACCCGGCCGACGTCGACGTCCTCGTGCAGCGGATCGACGCGGCATTCGAGCTCCCGTTCGCGGTGAGCTCCGGTGAGCTGGTGGCGTCCGCCGGCATCGGGATCGCGTTCTCGGGACCGGGCCGGACCGTGTCGGACCACCTGGTGCTCGACGCGGACATGGCGAAGTACCAGGCCAAGCGGCAGGGCGGTGGCGCCCACCAGACGATCGACCTGCGGGCGGCCGAGGAGGACCACCAGCGCAACGCGCTCGAGCAGGAGCTGCGCGCGGCGGGGTCCCGCGGGCAGCTGAGCCTGGTGTACCAACCGATCGTGCGCATGGTGGACGGCTCCGTCGTGGGCGCCGAGGCGTTGCTGCGCTGGACGCACCCCGACCAGGGAGCGGTGCCGGCCGCGACGGCGATCGCCGTCGCGGAACGGAGCGGGCAGATCACCCAGGTCGGGGAGTGGGTGCTCGCCCGGGCGTGCCGGGACTGGGTCGCCTGGCACCGCCGGCACCCGGGCCGGCGGCTGGACCTGTCGGTGAACGTCTCGGCCCGGCAGCTGATGGCGCCGCAGCTCCCCGCCGCCGTCGCGCGCGTGCTCGCCACGGCCGGCATGGATCCCGCCGCCCTGGTGCTCGAGGTCACCGAGGGGGTGATCCTCGAGGACAACGGGCGCGGCATGCGTGTGCTGCACGACCTCAAGACCCTCGGGGTCAGGCTCGCCCTGGACGACTTCGGCACGGGGTACTGCTCGCTGAGCTATCTCCAGCGGTTTCCGGTCGACATCGTGAAGATCGACCAGACGTTCGTCGTCGGGATGGGGCAGGACGCGGTCACGTCGACGATCGTCTCGGCCGTGACGCGGCTGGCCCACGAGCTCGGCATGACGGTCACGGCCGAGGGCGTCGAGACCGAGGCGCAGTGCCACGAGATGCGCGAGGTCGGGTGCGACCTCGCGCAGGGCTACCTGTTCGCGCACCCCATGTCCGCCCGCGACCTGGTGGTCCGGTTGGCCTGACGCACGGCGAGAGGCGCGCCCATGACCTTCGGAACCTTGGCTGTGGTTGCGCTGATCGGCGTCCTCGGTCCCGCGCTCGCGTGGCCGCAGCGCTGGCACGTGCCGGTCGTGGTCGGCGAGCTGTTCGCCGGCATCCTGGTGGGCCCGATGGTGCTCGACTGGTTGGACGCGGGCGACGTCACCCTCACCTTCCTGGCGGACATCGGGTTCGCCCTGGTCATGTTCGTGGCCGGTTCCCATGTGCCCGTGCACGACCCGCAGCTGCGGGCCGGGCTCCGGATCGGGACGGTCCGTGCGGTGGCGGTCGGGGTCATCGCCGCCGTGCTCGGGGTCGTGATCGCGAACATCTTCGACACCGGACACGCGGCCCTGTACGCGGTCCTCATGGCGTCGTCCTCGGCTGCGCTCATCCTGCCGATCGTGAGCTCCCTGCGGCTCGGTGGGGTCCCCGTGCTCCAGATGCTCCCCCAGGTCGCGCTCGCCGACACGGCGTGCATCGTGGTGCTCCCGCTCGTGATCGACCCGGAGCACGCCCTGCGCGCCGCCCTCGGCACGGTCGCCGTGCTCGGCGCGACGGGTGCCCTCTTCCTGCTCCTGCGCTGGCTCGAGCGCACCGGGATCCGCAAGCATGCGCACCAGGTCTCCGACGAGCGCAAGTTCGCCCTCGAGCTCCGGATGAACCTGGCGGTGCTGTTCGGTCTGGCGGCGCTCGCGGTCTGGGCCGAGGTGTCGATCATGCTCGCCGGGTTCGCCTTCGGGGTGGCGGTGGCGCTCGTCGGCGAGCCCCGGCGGCTCGCCCGGCAGCTCTTCGCCGTGACCGAGGGGTTCCTGGGGCCGCTGTTCTTCGTCTGGCTCGGGGCCACGCTCGACCTCGGCGAGCTGGTGCGCAACCCGGCGTTCGCGGCACTGGGGCTCGCCCTCGGGATCGGGGCGGTCCTCGCACACGTCGCGATGCGCCTGCTCGCCCAGCCGCTGTCGATGGGAGCGATGGCCTCGGCCCAGCTCGGCGTGCCGATCGCGGCAGCGACGGTGGGTGCCGACCTGCACGTGCTCGCACCCGGCGAGCCGGCCGCGCTGATCCTCGGTGCGCTCGTGACGATCGCGGTCACCGCGGTGGCCGGCTCCCTGGCGGCCCGCGGGGGACTGGTCGCCGAAGCCGGTCGCGCGCACCGCGAGGGCTCGTGACGCGCCGCCGTCGAGGTCCAGGCCGGCGCGCCGTCCGCGCGGGCGAGGTCGGGGGCGCCGTCCTACCCTGAGATCCAGGGGGACCGAGCACGAGGGAGCCTGAGCCATGCACACCCCGGAGCACTTCGTCAGTCAGCCCACCTCGGTCGCGACCGCTGCCCTCGCCGCCGGGGCCCTCCTGGTCGCCGTGCGGCGGGCGCGCGGCGAGCTGCTCTCCCCGAACCCGGACGGGCAGCGCGTCGACGTGCGCACGCGGGTCGCGATGACCGCGTCGGTGACCGCGCTGATCTTCGCGACCCAGATGCTGAACTTCCCGGTGGCGGCCGGGACGTCCGGGCACCTGCTCGGGGGTGCGCTCGCGGCCGTGCTGCTCGGGCCGTGGCTCGGCCTGCTCTCGATCACCCTCGTGCTCACCGTCCAAGCCGTGGTGTTCGCCGACGGCGGCCTGCAGTCGCTCGGGGTGAACGTCGCGCTGATCGGGGTCGTCGGCGTCGGGGCGGCGTGGCTGGTCCTGCGCGCGCTGCTGCGGCGCCATGACGGCCAGGGCAACCGCGGTCAGCGCGACGACGGTCGAAACGCGGTGGCACGTGCAGCCGCCGTCGGCGGGCTCGTCTCGGTCGTCGCGGCCGCGGCCGGGCTCGTCGCGCTGTACGCCGTCGGCGGCATGGCCCAGGTCCCGCTCGGGTCGCTCGCCGGCCAGATGGTGGGCTGGCACCTGCTGATCGGGTTGGGCGAGGCGCTGCTCACGGGACTCCTCGTGGCTGCGGTGATGGCCGTCAACCCGAACCTGGTGTTCGCCGCCCGGTGGACCGGTTCCCCCACGCCGGCCCGCGCGTCGGCCCGGGTCGGCGTCGTCGCCGTGGCGACCACCGCCGGGATCGTGGCGGTCGCGCTGGCGCGGTTCGCCTCGCCGAGCCCGGACGGGCTGGCGTTCGTCTCGCAGCACCTCGGCCTGGAGGTCGCTGCCGGTGCCGAGGTGATGTCGGGTGCCTGGCTGGCCGGCTACGGCGCCGCGAGCGGGATCGACGTCGGGCTGGCCGGGCTGGTGGGCGTGGTGCTGGTGGCCGCCGCCGGCGGCGGGCTCGCCGCCCTGATCGCGCGCACCTCATCCGCGTCAGGGGAGGGTGCCGCGGTCTCGCCGTCCTAGCGTCGAGGAGGGCGACCGTCCGGGTGCGGCCGACGAGACGAGACTGGGGGCGAGGTCATGGCGGAGACGACCGATACGCGGGGGGCTCATCGGGGGCCTTCGGGCCGACACCTCCTCGAGTCCGAGGTCGACCAGCTGGTCCAGACGATCCAGGACTTCGCCGACCCCAGCCAGGAGTGGCGCCGGCTGTTCTCCGAGCTGCTCGGCACGTTCTTCCTGGTCCTCGTCGCAGCGGGTGGCGGCATGATGGGTCAGGCCTTCCCGGACACGATCAGCCGCAGCGCCGCGGTGGTGGCGCCGGGCCTCATGGTCCTGGCCATCATCTTGTTCATGGGCAGGGTGTCCGGGGCCCATCTCAACCCGGCGGTCAGCGTCGCCTTCGCGCTGCGTGGCGACTTCCCGTGGCGGCGCGTACCCGCGTACGTCGTCGTCCAGCTGGCGGGCGCCGCCCTGGCCGCCTGGTTCCTGCAGGCCGTGATCGGGGTCTCGGCCACGTTCGGCTCGAACTACCCGGCGGCCGGCTACTCGGCGTGGGCGGCCTTCTGGATGGAGGTCGTGCTCACCCTCGGCCTGGTGAGCGTGATCCTGGGGACCGCGTCGGGCGCCCAGAACCTGGGGATCGTCGGCGCGTTCGGGGTGGGCGCCTACATCGCGCTCGCCGGGCTGTGGGGCAGCCCGATCTCGGGCACGTCGATGAACCCGGCCCGCACGTTCGGGCCCGACCTCCTCGGCCGAGACTTCAGCGAGTACTGGGTGTACGTCGCCGGTCCGCTCGTCGGTGCCGCGCTCGCGGTGGGGTTCGCGTTCGTGCTCCGCGGCGCGGGCGGCGGCCGCGCGGGTTCGGGCGCCGCCCAGGGCGCGCTGTTCACGGCGCCGCAGCGTCCCGAGAAGGCCTGACGCTCCGCCGGGAGACGGCCAGGGCCCAGCCGATCAGCGGGACCTGCACGGGCAGGCGCGCCCACGTGATCGCGGTGCGCGTCCGGTCGGCGCCGGCCCGGGAGTCGAGGGCCATCTGGACGTTGCCGGGGAACACCGCGACGAACAGCGCGGCGCTCGCGAGCGCTCCGATGCGTCGGGTGCGCGGGACCGCGACCGCCGCTGCGCAGGCGAGCTCCGCGACCCCGCTGACCAGCACCCAGACCCGCGGGTTGCCCAGCGCGCGCGGGATCAGCGGCTCGTACAGGCGCGGTCGGGCGATGTGGGTGGCACCAGCGAGCCCCAGCAGCGCGGCGAGGCCGAGAGCGCGGGGACGGCCGGCGAGCGCCGCGGGGGTGCGACCGGACCGGGCTGAGAGGCGAGGCGTGCTGGCGTCGTCGGGCATGGGGCCCACCGTAGGCAGTCCGGCACCGCACGGGTGAGACCCGGCGCGGGGCGCGCCGGGTCTGACTCCGCGTGGTCAGGAGAGCGGTTTGGTCGCGCGGATGATTGCGCCGTGCAGGCCCGAGTGGCGTCCGTCCGCCGAGGTCACCGGATGGGTGAAGGTGACCGACGCGTCCGCGAAGCCGGCCGCCGCGAGGCCCTCGAGGTACTCCGTGCGACCGAGGGCGCCGGCGATGCACTCCACGTACCCGCCCGCCTCGGCGCGCTCGGCCGGGGTGAGCCGGTCCTCGGCGACCACGTCGGAGATCCCGAGCCGTCCGCCCGCCACGAGTACCCGGAAGGCCTCCGCGAGGACAGCCGGCTTGTCGACGGACAGGTTCACCACGCAGTTCGAGATGACGACGTCGACGACCCCGGCCGGGAGCGGGACCGCCTCGATCCGGCCCGCGAGGAACTCGACGTTCGTCGCGCCGGCCTCGACAGCGTTGGCCCGGGCGAGTTCGAGCATCTCGGGGGTGAAGTCGACCCCGTAGACGAACCCGGTCGGGCCCACGCGTCGCGCGGAGAGCAGGACGTCGATCCCGCCGCCCGACCCCAGGTCGAGCACGCGCTCGCCCGGGCGCAGGTCTGCGACCGCCGTCGGGTTGCCGCAGCCGAGGCTCGCCAGGAGGGCGGAGTCGGGGAGGGTGGCGGTGTCGGCCGGGGAGTAGAGCGCACGGCCGAAGGTGACCGCTGTCGGCTCGGCGGGTGCGCAGCAGCTCGTCGTGCCCTCGACCGGCCCGCCACAGCACGCGGTCGCGGCGCCGGCCACCGGCGTCAGCACCGCGCGGGCGGCGGAGGCGTAGTGGGCACGGACGGCGTCGGACAGGTTCTCGGACATGGCGGCTCCTCGCAGACATTGATCGATCTCGATGTCTTGATCCTGGATCAGACATCGACAGGTGTCAATATGTTGGGCATACTCGTGCTGTGACCACCGTGCCGACCGCCCCCACCCTGCTCCCGGTGCTCGACGCCGCCTCGTGCTGCGAGCCGATCGCGCGCGCACCGCTCGCTGCGGACCAGGCTGACCAGCTGGCCCGCCTGCTCAAGGCGATCGCCGATCCGGCGCGGCTGCGTCTGCTCTCGCTGGTGGCGACCCAGGACGACGGCGAGGTCTGCACGTGCGACGCGACGGACGTGCTCGGCCTCGCTCAGCCGACGGTCTCGCACCACTTCAAGGTGCTGGTCGACGCCGGCCTCCTCACCCGCGAGAAGCGTGGCGTCTGGGCGTACTACGCCCTGGTCCCTGGCGCGCTCGACGCGCTCGCGGGGCTCCTGACGACCACGACCGCGACCACGACCGGGCCCCGGTGAGCGCCGTGCGGATCCGACCCATGGTCGACGACGACGCCGCGGCCGTCCTGGCCGTCTACGCGGAGGGCATCGCGGCCGGCACCGCGACCTTCGAGACCGCCGCGCCGACCTGGCAGGCCTGGGACGGGGGGCACCTGGATTCCCATCGCCTGGTTGCCCTCGCCGACGACGGCGGCGTCGTGGGCTGGGTCGCGGCCTCACCCGTGAGCGGGCGGTGCGTGTACGCGGGGGTCGTCGAGCTCAGCGTCTACGTGGCGGCCGCCGGCCGGGGCCGGGGGGTCGGTGGTGCGCTGCTGGCGGCGATGATCGACAGCTCCGAGGCGGCCGGGGTCTGGACCCTCGAAGCCGGGGTGTTCACCGACAACGCGGCGAGCCTGGCGCTGCTCGGGAGGCACGGGTTCCGCCGGGTCGGGGTGCGTGAGCGCCTCGGGCAGCGCGGCGGGGTGTGGCAGGACCTGGTGCTGCTCGAGCGGCGCAGCGCGCTCGTCTGACCGGCTGCGGCGTCGAATGGCGCCGGAGAGCTACCAGCGGTCGGCTGCGACCAGCTGGGTGAGCCAGGTCGAGTCGGCCGCGCTGGTCAGCAGCGTCACCTCGTCGATCACGGCGATCGCGCTGGTCAAGCCGGTGCGGGCGCCGAGAGTGAGCGAGAGGTTGCCGGGGTACGGGGCCGTGCTCGCTCGTGCCGACGCGGTGCCGTCGATGCTGAGCCGGGCGCCGGTGTCGTTGACCGTGACGGCCACGAGGTGGCTGCCGTTGGCGGGCAGGACCGCAGTCACCGGCTCGCCGCTGGGCGGCGTGAGCATCACGGTGGACGACCCTGCCCCCGGGGTGAGGCTGACGACGAACCCGCTGTCGGCGCTCATCAGGGAGACGAGCTCGCCGGTGGCCGACTCGCTCGCCGAGACCCACAGCAGGAGCGTGAACGTCGATCCGAGCGCCAGGTCGTTCGACCGCAGGCCGCTCGAGGTGCCGCCGGGCAGGCTGAGCGACGCGGCCGGCGGACCCGTGGGCGGCGCGTTCGTCGACGCCGCGGTGAACTGGGCGGGGTCGCACACGAGCAGGCCGCCGGGGGTGACCGCGGGTGCTGGGACGGCCTCGGGTGCCGGGGCGGGTGCCGGCTCCGCGGCAGGGACCGGCTCCGCGGCAGGGACCGGCTCGGTGGTGGCGGCCGGTACCGCTGCGGAGACCAGGACCGCCGCGGCGACCGGCTCCGTCATGCTCGTTGGTGCGGCAGCGGCGGGGGCTGCGGTCCGGTCCGTCGACCTCTGACGTGAGCGGGAGCGGCGCGGAGCGACGGTCTCCTGCGGGGCGGCCTCGTCCGTCGGCGCGACCACCACGGCGTCCGGCAGTGCTGCCGCCGGCTCCTGCGGCGCCGGCGCTGACGCCTCCGGACCTGCCATCGCCTCCAGCGGGGCGATCACCGGCTCCGCCGCCGACACCGCCACGACTGCCGGGGTCGGGGTGAAGTCCTGCGGAAGGCCGTCGGTGAAGCTCAGGCGCAGCACGGGGTCGGCGGCGGTGATCATCGTGGAGGTGTACTGCGCCGCGTCGGCGACGCACGCCGCCCGGGTCGTCATCGCCGAGGTGAGCACGGACGAGTCGCTCAGCGTCGCCTCGGTCGTGTCGAGCCCGGTCGTGAACCCGGCCAGGACGAGCGCCCCGACCGCCACCAGGGCGAGGCGGGGTGCCGCGTGCCGGAGGGGCTCAGATGAAGAGGATGTCATCGACGACCGCCCTTGTCGGGGCCGCGACGGGCGTGGCGGACCGGGCCCGTCGCATCTGGATGACTGCGGTGAGCTCCATGGCGGCGAGGATCGCGAGCGGCGGC
Organism: Pengzhenrongella frigida; assembly: GCF_004168625.1. GTDB lineage: Bacteria > Actinomycetota > Actinomycetes > Actinomycetales > Cellulomonadaceae > Pengzhenrongella > Pengzhenrongella frigida. Next base: position 9,231 of record NZ_SDWW01000016.1, on the reverse strand, counting down.
GTGAGCAGGGCGAAGCGGCCGTCCGGAGAGTTGGCCCAGTCGAGGATCGCGCCCCAGTGCGGGTGGACCTCGAGGACCACGCCGCGCACCCGGGTGAGCGGGGTCGCGTCCGCGTCGGCCGTCGCGTTGGCGTCGCCCTTGGTGAGGATGTACGGCCGCACGAGCGGTTCGCCGGTCGCGGCGTCGAGCCGGGGGACCATCTTGCCGGTGGCCTCGTCCTGCACCATCAGCGGGAGCATCGTCAGCTTGGTGATGCGGTGGGTCACGAGCGTTTCGGAGCCCGACGGCCAGAACGAGGCGACCTGCCCGACGCGCAGCTGCGACGGGTCGGTGATCTGTCGCATGACGACCGCATCACCGGCGTCGAAGTAGGGCGACATCGAGCCCGACGTGACGATCAGCAGCCGCTGGTGGTTGAGCTGGAACCACAGCGGGACGACCAGCGAGCCGCTGTACGCGATGAGGCAGAGCCCGACGACGGACCACAGGAGACCGAATCCGATCCGGCCTCGCACGGACGTCGGCCGCCGCCGACCGGACCGCGCCACTGGCGGCGCGGCGCGACGGTCCGGCTGGTCGGTCAAGGGGGTGTGCATGGCGCGGTGGTTGCCCTACGTCGTGGTGTCGGAACTAGTTGTTGGCCGTCTGCTCTGCGACGACCTGGACCGACACCGTGCTCGTCGAGGACTGGTACTCGTTCCCGACCGAGATCGGCAGGGTGATCTGGAAGCAGAGCAGCTCGCCGGCTCCGGCGAGGATGGGGCGATCGCCCGCATGTGCGCCGGTGGCGGGATCCCCGATCAGCGTCGCGCCGTCGGCGCTGATCGCACCGAGCGGTCGGATCTGGGCCGCGGGCACAGCGGAGGCGGCGTCGCACGTGCCCCCCGTGGGGAGCACAAAGGTGGCGATCTGCAGCACTGCCGAGAGGGGGTACCCGGCGTTCGAGTCGGTCCACGCCTTGGTGACCGCGTACCGGTACCCCAGCGAGCCGGGGTTGTTCACGGTGATCGAGCGGAACTCCGTGTCTCCGGGGGCCATGTTGCCGATCTTGAGGAAGTCCGCGGCCGGCGTGAGCGTCACGTTGACCGAGCCGGTGGTGAACCCGCCGCCAACCGCCGACTCGTTGTCGGTGAACAGTGCCGACGTCGTCAGCGAGGTCAGCCCGATCACCGCCAGTCCGACGGTCGCTGCGCTCATCACCAGGCGTCGGCGCCTGGCGCGGTCGTGGCCCGTCGGCCCAGCAGGCTGGATCATCTCCTGAAGCAGATCATCCATCGGCGCACTTCCTTCAGGGCTCATGGGGTCCTGATCGGCAGGTCGGCCGGGGGACTTGAGGGATTCGGCCGATCGGATATCGCATGGCGTGGGTCGAGCTCCTCGGGGCTCTGCCGCTGGGTCGGGACCAGGGCCGCGCGGGCGGCGGCGATCTCGGCGGGTGGCACGGCCTTGGAGTACAGGAAACCCTGGGCCTGGTCGACGTCGAGCGCGGCGAGCCGGCTCGCGGTGCGCGCGTCCTCGACGCCCTCCGCGATCACGACCAGGCCGAACGAGTGCGCGAGGTCGACCATCGCCTTGACCACGATCTCGGAGCCGCACACGTCCGGGTTGGACTCGAGGTCGGAGATGAAGAGGCGGTCGATCTTCAGCTGGGTCACCGGCAGGTCGCGCAGCTGGGAGATCGAGGTGGTGCCGGTGCCGAAGTCGTCGATCGACACCCGGATCCCCATGCCGTCGAGCCTGGTGAGGACCGGCAGGATGCGCGACGGGTCGGCCACGAGGGCCGTCTCGGTGATCTCGACCTCGAGCAGGTCCGGCGACACCTGGTGCTTGTCGAGGAGCTCGACGATCGTGTCCACGACCGTGAACGAGGTGAGGTTGTGCGCCGAGAGGTTGACCGCCACCGCCAGCGAGTAGCCGTCCGCCTGCCAGGCCGCGATCTGCTCGATCGCCTTCTCGAGCGCGAACCTCGTCAGGTCGTTGATCAGCCCGGTCTGCTCGGCGAGCGGCACGAAGAGGCCCGGCGGGAGCATGCCCCGCGTCGGGTGCTCCCACCGCATGAGCGCCTCGACGCCGATGGTCGCCCCGGTGCGCAGATCGATCTTCGGCTGGTAGTGCAGCACCAGCTCGTCGGGCTGGGTCAGGGCGCGGTGCAGGTCACCGAGCAGCACGAGCCGGGCCGGTGAGGAGTCGTCCTCGTGCGGGGAGTACACCGCGACGCCCAACCGGTGCACCTTGGCGGTGTACATCGCGACGTCGGCCTTGCGCATGAGGGACGAGCCGTCCGTGGCGTGCTCGGGGATGCAGGCCACGCCGATCGAGGTCTCGACGTGCAGCTCCATCTCGCCGAGCTGGAACGGCTCGGTGAACACGGTGCGGACCCGCTCGGCAAGCCCTTCGGCATCCTTGGCCGAGCGGATCGCCGGAACCAGGACGGCGAACTCGTCCCCGCCGAGGCGGGCGACGAGGTCGTCGTCGCGCAGGGCGGCCTGCAGGCGAAGGGCGACCTGCGCGAGCAGCTCGTCGCCCATGTCGTGGCCGAGGGAGTCGTTGATGTCCTTGAACCGGTCGATGTCGAGCATGACCAGTCCGACGCCGGTGCCGACCTCGGCTGCCGTCTCGACGGCCCTGGCGAGCCGGTCCAGGAGCATCCGCCGGTTCGGCAGGCCGGTGAGCGAGTCGAGCAGGGCGAGCCGCGCGTTGTCCAGCGCCGTGGACTGCAGTCGCGACGAGAACTTCCGCACGGTGCGATACAGCAGGAGCCAGACCAGCAGCAGCCCGACGGCGACGACGCCGGTGATGGTGCGGTTGCCCTTGGTGAGCGTGGCCGCTGTGCCGCTGTAGTCGAGGACGACCTCGGCAGCGCCGACCACCACGGTCCCGTAGTCGATCGGGACGTAGACGTCGAGGACCTCACGCTCGGTCCCCGTGCTGCTGAGCAGGTTCAGGTCGCCCTGCACGTCGGTGACTACGCGCGCGTTCGGCGTGTTGGAGCGGACGGCCATGTCCAGCCGTTGCCCGTCCGGGAACCCGGACGGGTCGGCGGCGGCCGAGTCGAAGAGCATCTCGCCGTCGGCCGCCCACAGGCGCAGGGCGACGAGCCGGGTCGAGAACCCGTCGACCGAGGCGACGACCGCTGCGCGCTGCTCCGGGCTGAGCGTGCCCAGGGTGTGGGCGTCGAGGGGCACGGGCGCCTGCGCGTAGGCCTGCACGGTCTGTGCCGTCTCGATGCCCTCTTCGATCGCGCGGTCGCGGCTGAGCTGGGACGTCGTGGCCACGAGCGCGACCCCGAGAGTGAGCATGGAGACGACGCTGACGACCGAGAAGTACCTGGTCAGCGGCGTTCGTTTGCGTGCGGTGGGGGTCACGGCGGATCGCATCTCGAGTGTCTCCGGCAAGGGCGCGCACCCGAGGGTGTACGCAAGACAATACGGGAATAGTGCTGGTCAGAACGGGCGAAACGGAAACGTCCCAAATGTCACCTCACGTGATCGGCCAGGAGCAGGGAACCGCCGAGCACGGCGGCGCCGACCGTTCCAGCGCCGAACACGAGCACCCAGCCGAGCGCCGGGAGGTGCGTCAGCCGGGCGAGGACGTCGGCGTCGGACCCCGGTCCACGGTGGGCGAGCAGCTCGAGGACCGGCCGGGTGGCTCCGAGCAGCAGGAACCAGGTGATCGTGTACGCGGTCGCCGACTGCCAGACCTCAGGTGCCCACCACGTGACCGCCACCAGCGCGGACCCGGTGACGAGCACGGACCAGAGTCCGAACCAGTTGCGGATCTGGATCAGCACGCCGACGAGCATCAGCAGCAGCACCCACAGGACGGCGACCGCATGCCCGCGGGACGTGAGCCAAGCGGCGCCGAGCCCGAGGACGCCGGGACCGAGGTACCCGGCGGCGGCCGTGGCGACCATCCCCGGTCCACGTGGCCGCCCGACCGAGACGGTCAGCCCAGACGTGTCCGAGTGCAGCCGGATCCCGGCGAGCCGCCGACCGGTGAGCACGGCGACGGTGGCGTGCGACCCCTCGTGCACGAGCGTGATCGCGTGCCGCACGAACGGCCAGACCCTCGGGGTGAGCACGAGGAGCGCGGCGAGGCCGGCCGTGGCGAGGATCACGGTGGGCGAGGGGGCAGGCTGCGTGGACGTGATCCGGTCCCAGACCTCACGTGCGAACGCAGCGATCTGGAGTCCACCCACGGCGCCTACGGTACGGGCTGCGGCTCGCCGCTCCGGGTGCTCTCCGATCCCAGGTCTCGGCCCAGCAGGCGGGGGGCGTGCGTACCCACGACCGCCGGCATGAACAGGAAGCCCTGACCGGTGACGCACCCGATCCCCTTGAGGAAGGCCAGCTGCTCGGCAGTCTCGATGCCCTCGGCCACGACGGCCAGCCCGAGGGCGTTGCCCATGGCGACGATCGCGCTGACCAGGTTGGCGGTCCGCTCACCGGGTTCGAGGGCGCGGATGAACGAGCGGTCGATCTTGAACGCGTCGACCGGGAACCGGTGCAGCATCTCCAGGGAGGAGTAGCCCGTCCCGAAGTCGTCGATGTGCAGGTGCAGGCCGGCGTCGTGCAGGTTGCCCATCAGGGTGAGGGCCAGCTCGGGTTGCCGCATGATCACGCCCTCGGTGATCTCCAGGGTGAGGCGGTCCGCGGTGATGCCGTGGCGCGTCAGGCTCCGGAGGACGTGGGACAGCAGATCCTTGTGCCAGAACTCGCGGTCCGAGACGTTGACGGCGACGTTGGCGACCGCGGGGCCCCAGGCCGCCAGCTGACGGCAGACCTCGTCGACGATCAGGTGCCCGAGCCGGACGATCAGCCCGACCTCCGCCATCAGCGGCAAGAACTCGTCCGGCGGGACCAGCCCGCGCTCGGGGTGCCGCCAGCGCACCAGGGCCTCGAACCGGTCCGTCCGACCCGTGCCCAGGTCGACGATCGGCTGGTAGTGGACTTCGAACTCCTCGGCGTCGAGGGCATGGCGCAGCTCGGTGTGCAGGAGCAGCTGCCGGACCGCCTTGGCGTGCATCTCGGCGTCGAAGAACGCCACGGAGCCCCGTTCGACCGCCTTCGCGTGATACATCGCGGTGTCGGCGTCGCGCAGGACGTCCTCGGCGCACGTGTAGTCGATCGCGCTGGTCGCCACCCCCAGGCTCGCCCGGACCGAGACCTGGTGACCGTCGAGGTCGATCACCTCGACGAGCGCCGCCTGCACCCGCTGCGCGATCACCAGGACGTCGCCGGGTGCGACGTCGTGCAGCAGGACGGCGAACTCGTCGCCGCCGAACCGCGCCCCGGTGTCGACGTCACGCAGCGACCGCTCGATGCGCGCGCCGATCGTGCGCAGGACCCGGTCGCCCATCTGGTGGCCGAGCGAGTCGTTGATGACCTTGAAACCGTCGAGGTCCAGGAAGAGCACGGCGAACGGCGTGTTCGAGCGGTGCGCCCGGGTGAGGGCGTGCGTCAGTCGATCGAGGAAGAGCCGACGGTTCGGCAGCCCTGTGAGCACGTCGTACATCGCGAACTCCCGCAGGCGGTCCTCGAGGCAGCGCCGCTCGTGGATGTCCGCGAGGGCGCCGACCACCCGTTCGACCGGGCCGTGCGCGGACTTCACCCCCAGGGCGCGCGACTGCACCCACCGGTAGTCGCCGTCGGCGGTCCGGACCCGGTACTCGGTGTCGGTCGCCTCCTGCCGGCCGGTCGCGACCGAGTGCATCCCGCGTTGCATCTGCGCCAGGTCGTCCGGGTGGACGACGTCGGTCCACCGGGCCAGGAGGCCGCCGGCCGGGCCGGGTGCAAGGCCGAGCAGGGCGGCGCACCGGTCCGACAGGTACATCGAGCCGGTACGCGCGTCCCACTCCCACAGCCCGTCGTTGGTCGCCCGCGCCACGAGCGCGTACCGCTCCTCGCTCGCGCGGACCGAGTCCTGGAGCCCCTCCTCCTCGAACGCCGCACAGAGCAGCGTGGCCCAGTGGTGGTACGTCTCCCGGGCGGAGTAGGTGTCGATGTCGCCGACGACGGCGAGCAGCCCCCAGTCGCGCTCCTTGGTGCGCACCGGCACGACGATGGCGACGCGGCGCTCGGCCGGCTGGCCGGCGTCGATCAACGGTTCCGGCGGGAACTGCTGCGCGGTCGTGGCGAGGCCGACGAGGTCAGGCAGCAGGCCGGCCGGGTCGTACGTGCCTGCGATCCGCAGCCGACCGGCCGACGGGTCGCCGACCCACATCGCCAGGACCCCTGCGCGCACATGCGTTCCGGCGAGCCAGCCCAGGGCCCGCGGGTCGGAGTGACCGGCGTCGTGCAGGCCGGCGTCGACGGCGTACTGCTCCTCGAGCGCGCTCTCGCTGCACTCTGCCTGCCACAGGAACGCGCCCGCCTGCAGCTGCCACAGGGCGGTGGTCAGCCGGTCGGTCCCGGCGCCGGCACCACGGCTCGCGTGCTGGAGATGCTCGGTCACCGCGCCCGTGATCCGACGCAGCACGTCGGGACGACGGGACAGGCTGCGCAGCGACGCCTCCAGGGACCGGATCTCGACCGTCGTCGCGGAGTCGCCCAGCTGCCGCAGGTGCTCCGCCTGGAGCACCATGGCGAGGGTCGCGGCCCGGCGGGGTGCGTCGAGAGAGGGGTTCCCGGTGAGGACCGCCCCGCCGAGCACCTCGAGGAGCTCGGCTCGGCGCCGATCGCCGGACGCGTCGGGCGACCGGTCGTCTGCGGAATCGGGGTGCGTGTTGTCGGCGGCTGCGCCGTTCGGTTCGGCCGGGTGCGCGCCCGACTCGGCCGTGCAGCCGCACGAGCCCCGCATCGCGACGACGCCCGCCTGCGAGGTGTGCGCGCCGACCGGCACCGCCTCGCCGCGCATCTGGGCGAGCAGCAGCCGGGTCGCCAGTGCGCCGACCTCGTCGAACCGCTGGTTGACGCTCGACAGGGTGGGGGAGCTGAAGGCGGCGGCATCGATGTTGTCGAACGAGACCACGGCGATGTCCTCGGGTACGCGCAGACCCGCGAAGGTCAGCTCGCGCATGAGGCCGATCGCGTTCCGGTCGCAGGCGACCATCAGGGCTGTGGGGCGTTCCGCCGCCGCGATCACGTCGCGTGCGGCCTGCTCACCGCCGCCTTCGGCGTTGTCCGGAGCCTCGAACAGCCGCCCCGGCTCGAGGTGGTAGGCCGCGAGCGTCCGGTCGAAGGAGTCATGCCGGTCGACGATGTCGGAGTTGCCGAGGAACCCGACGAACCCGATCCGGGTGTGTCCGTGGCTGATCAGGTGCTCCACGCCCGCGGCGGTCCCCCCGCGGTTGTCCGGGAGGGCCGCCGGGGCGTGGAAGTCCGCCAGCCGGGTGCTCGCGAGCACGACCGGGATGCCGGCGTCCCGCACGCGTTGCAGGTAGGCGCCGCGAACGGCCGTGGTGATCGACACGACGCCGTCCACCTGGGACCACGCGACCGGGATCGAGAACTCGTTGAGCTCGCCGACGTCGTCGTTGCGCGCTCCGGGATCGAGCGTCTGGACCAGGACCAGCCGCGCGCCTGCGGCAGCGGCTTCCCGGGTGATGCCGGCGAGGACGCCGCCGTAGTAGTACCCGCCCGTGCTCGGGGTCAGGACGAGGATCGTCGTCGTCCGGTGAATCATGGTCCGCCTTCCGCGGGCACACGGCACCGCGCCGCCCCCTTGCTCCGCTGCCGTCCATATCGACGAGGCGCGCGCGAAGATGAGCGCCCCCAGCGGGTGAAAGAGCGCCGCTGACGTGCGGGTTTCGCTGGTCGCTTCCCGGTGCCGCCCGGCGCTCGAGGGTGGGGCGAACCGGGCGAAAACGAGGCTCATCGGTCGGCCAGGTACACTTGCGCACCGTGGGCCGCTTTTCTGCGAGCCCCGACGTCGTGGAGCACCTGCGAGTTCACGCGGCGAGCCCCGACTCATCCAACGCCGGAAAGGCGACCTTTACATGCCTACGTTCTCTGATCTCGGTGTGCCCGAGACCCTGGTCCGCTCCCTCACGGAGAGCGGGATCACCTCGCCGTTCCCCATCCAGGCAGCGACGCTGCCGGACACCCTGCAGGGCCGCGACGTCCTCGGCCGGGGGCGCACCGGCTCGGGCAAGACGCTCGCGTTCGCCCTGCCGATGGTCGCGCGGCTCGCCGCCTCGACCGGCCAGCGCCGCCCCGCCCGTCCGCGCGCACTCGTGCTGGCCCCGACCCGCGAGCTCGCGAACCAGATCGCCGAGGTGATCGAGCCGCTCGCCCGCACGCAGCGCCTGTCCGTCACAACCGTGTTCGGTGGGGTCTCCCAGGGTCGGCAGGTGAGCGCCCTCAACGGCGGCATCGACATCCTGGTGGCCTGCCCCGGCCGCCTCGAGGACCTCATCAAGCAGCGGCTCGTGTCCCTCGCGGGCGTCGAGGTCACCGTGCTCGACGAGGCCGACCACATGGCCGACCTCGGCTTCCTGCCCGGCGTCAAGCGCCTCATGGACCAGACCCCGAAGGTCGGCCAGCGCCTGCTCTTCTCGGCCACCCTGGACAACGGCGTCGACCAGATCGTCAAGCGGTACCTCACGAACCCGCTGCACCACTCGGTCGACACGGCCGACTCGCCGGTCGCGAAGATGACGCACCACGTCCTGGCGGTGCACGACGCCGAGTCCAAGCGGCTCGTCGTCAACGAGCTCGCGTCCGGCACCGGCCGCCGGCTGCTGTTCACGCGCACCAAGCACCAGGCGAAGAAGCTTGCGAAGCAGCTCACGGCCGCCGGCATCCCCGCGGTCGACCTGCACGGGAACCTGAGCCAGCCGGCGCGCGAGCGCAACCTCGCCGCGTTCGCGTCCGGCGAGGTCCGGGTGCTGTGCGCGACCGACATCGCCGCCCGCGGGATCCACGTGGACGACATCGAGCTCGTCGTGCACGTCGACCCGCCGGCCGAGCACAAGGCGTACCTGCACCGCTCGGGCCGCACGGCGCGTGCCGGCCACGAGGGCGTCGTCGTCACCGTCATGCTCCCCGAGCAGGCCGGCGACGTGAAGACGCTCACGCGCCAGGCCAAGATCAACGTCACCCCGGTGCGCGTGGGTCCCGGTTCGCCGGTCATCGCCGGGCTCGTCGGCGAGGTCGCCGACATCGTCATGCCGACCGCCCCGCCCGTCTCCGTGCCGCACCAGGGTTCGCGCGGCGGTGACGTGGCCGGTCAGGGCCGCGCGCGGCGCGGAGCCGGCGGCCGCGGCGCCCGGCGTGGTGGCGGCGCCAGCGG